>CAYSPT010000047.1:0-28936 GCA_964432985.1 uncultured bacterium | reverse complement strand
CAGGCGGAGACTGGTGTGATTGGAAGCCCAAGAGAAATGGGCACCTGAACGTGACCCAGGCGGAGACTGGTGTGATTGGAAACCCAAGAGAAATCGTACACCTGAACGTGACCAACTTTGCCGTGGCGGTGGAACGGGTGACACAGCCCGAATTGAAGACCCGGCCTCTGGTTGTAGCCACCGCCCGCCATGGCCGATGTTTCGTGTGTGATATCTCGGTGGAAGCCTGGTACGGGGGAGTAAGGCGTGGTATGACGCTGAAGGCCGCCCGGCGCGTCATGCCTAAGGCCAAGATCCTGCCGGCGCGGCCGGCTCTCTACGAGCGGGCTGATTACGCTCTCTCCCGGCTGGCCGGAGCATTTTCTCCCCGGGTGGAATTATCTCCCGGAGGACACCTTTTCCTGGATGTGAGCGGAATGGGGCGTCTGTTCGGAGCACCGATCGATCTGGCAGCCCGCCTGAAGCGGGAATGTTCGAGGAAGCTCGGCCTGGATCCCGGTGTGGCCCTGGCCAGCAACAAGCTTGTTTCCAAGGTGGCCACCAGGGTTATCAAACCGTACGGGTTTGCCTCGGTGGCCTGGGGAAGCGAAATCGATTTTCTCAGCCCGCACCCCGTGAAGCTGCTTCCCGGGATAGGAAAAAAACTGGTGGTCCGCATGTCTTCTCTGGGTATACGTACTCTGGGGGAACTTTCAATTTTGCCTGATGAACTGGCGTCTGCCGCCTTCGGTCGTCCCGGGCTTCGGCTCAGGGACTATGCACGGGGAATAGATAACAGCCCGGTCACCACTCGTGACCAGAAAGAACTCCCGGTGACGGTGTCCGACACATTCAGGTGTGACAGTAATGATCCACGGGAACTGGAGCTCAAGCTGTATGGTCTTATCGAAACGGCCGGTTTCACGCTCCGAAGCAGAAACATGGAGTCGCGTAGAATACGCCTCCGCCTGGGGTATACCGATTCTGTTCACTCCAACCGCCAGGTGACTCTGAGGCAGGGGGTCACCTCCGATCACGAACTGTTCCACTACACCCGCGCCCTGCTGAAACAGGCATTCACCCGGAGAGTGCGGGTACGGTCAATGACGGTCGGTTTCTCGCGCTTGAGGCCGGCCTGCCGCCAGTTGGAGTTGTTTTCTCCGATCCGGGTAAAATTTTGTGACCGGATCCAGGCTGCTGTTGACGCAATCAAGAAAAGGTTCGGAGCAGCGGCGATCAGACCAGCTTTCATGCTGGATCCAGGGCGACTTGTCAATAAGTAATGCAGAAAGTAAGACGACATGACGTTCACACATCTGCATGTAAGATCGAATTATTCTCTGCTGTATGGGGCGAACCACGTTGACGAATTGGTCGCTGCCGCCGGAGCCATGGGATACCGGTCCCTGGCTCTCACCGATATAAACAACCTTTACGGGGTGCACGCGTTTGTCGCTGCCTGCCGCCGTGAAGGGGTGAAGCCGGTGATAGGCGCTGAGGTGCAGGGGAACGGTGAGCGGGCGGTGGTCCTGGTCAAAGACAGGGAAGGGTTCTCCAATCTGTCTACTCTTCTGACCCGCCATTTGAAACAAAGGGCCCGCCCTTTGAAACAAAGGGCGAATCATCCGGCGCCGAAACGACGGGAAAATAATGCCGGCGCCAAATGCAACGCCTATGGTGCCACCTCTCCCCTTGCTTCTCTACTGCAGAAATACGGCCGCGGCACCGTGGTATTGAGCGACTCCCCTGCGTTGCTGAAGGCCTGTGCCGGCCGGGTGCCCGAACTCTATGGAATGCTGACCGGACTGTCCAATGCAATACCGAACCTGGCCGGTACGTTGGGACTTCCGCTGGCGGCGTCCGGAGAAGTGGCCTTCGTCACTCCCGCCGATCGGGCAATTCACCGGATATTGAGAACTATCGCCCGCCGGACGGTTCTGGGAACTATCGCGGACAATGAACTGGCCAACCTCCGTGCCTGTCTGGCGCCTCCGGAGCAGATGGAACAGCGGTTTGCTCTGTGGCCGGAGGCGCTTGAAAACACCGCAGTCATAAACCGGTCCTGCCGGTTCTCCAGCATCTACAACGGGCTTGTATTTCCACGCAGTGTACCCGTTGGTGGCGAGTCCCCGGCTGATACTCTTATCCGGCAGGCCCGGTACGGCGTCCGGCGACGGTACGGCGGTTGTCCCCCCCAGGTGGAAGCGCGTCTGGAATATGAACTGGATATCATTATCAAAAAAGGATTTGCCTCGTATTTTCTGGTAGTGGCTGATATTGCTGCACTTGCTACCAGGACCTGCGGGCGTGGCAGCGCCGCTGCCAGCCTGGTGGCCTACTCTCTGGGTATTACCAACGTAGACCCGGTCCGTCACAATCTTTACTTCGAGCGCTTTCTGAACCCGGAACGGGAGGACCCCCCGGATATCGACGTGGATTTTGCCTGGGATGAGCGTGATGCGATCGTAGAACGGGTGCGTGAGAAATACGGTGACGAGCACTGCGCGTTTGTCTGCAATCACGTGGGCTTCAAGCGCCGTTCCGCTTTCCGGGAAGTGGCCCGCTGTTTCGGTATGCCGGAAACGGAGATTACCAGGGTTTCACGATACATTTCCCGGTTACGGCATTTGCAGGGACATGGCACTCCGGATGCGCGGGTCGCGCTTCCCGAAGCGCTGGATGACCCGTGGCCCGAAATAATGCGAATTGCCCGGCGAATAACCGGGTTTCCGCGGTGCCTGAGTGTTCACGTGGGAGGAGTAGTTATCACCCCCCGGCCGACGTCATGCTATGTCCCGGTTGAAACGGCCCCCAAGGGAGTGCCGATCATAACCTGGGAAAAAGACGGTACCGAAGAGTCCGGTCTGGTCAAGATAGACTTGCTCTGCAACCGTTCCCTGGGTGTCGTGCGCGATACCCTGGCCAACGTAGAGCAAAACGGGGTTGTCATCGATCCTGGTTCCTGGAATCCAATCGACGACAAAAAAACGCAGGCTCTCCTGGCCAGGGGGGATACCATCGGTGTGTTTTACGTCGAGTCGCCCGCCATGCGTCAACTTCAGAAAAAAACCCGCCGGGGCGATTTCGAGCACCTGGTGATTCACTCCTCTATCATCCGTCCGGCTGCCAATCGGTACATCAACGAATATGTCGAGCGCTTGGGCGGCAAGCACTACGAACCGCTTCATCCGGCGCTGGGGGAGTTGCTGAGCGAAACGTACGGTGTGATGTGTTATCAAGAAGACGTATCGAAGGCGGCCGTGGCTCTGGCCGGGTTTTCTCCGGGCGAAGCGGACGGGCTGCGGAAAATTTTGTCAAAGAAAGACAAACGCTCCACGGTGGCCGATTATCGTGAGCGGTTTTCCCGCCGTGCCCGGCAGCGTGGAATAGCTGAAGAGACAATCGCAAAAATATGGAATATGATGGAATCGTTCAGCGGGTATTCGTTTTGCAAACCGCACTCGGCATCCTACGCCCAGGTGTCATTCCAATCCGCCTATCTGAAAGCGCATCACCCGGCGGAGTTTATGGCAGCCGTTTTGTCAAACGGCGGCGGCTATTACTCCAGTGCCGCCTATATCAGTGAAGCCCGCCGTCTTGGAATAACCGTCGTGCCTCCCGATGTCAACCGCAGCCAGTACCGGTACGTGGCGCGAAACGGTGTCATCCAGGTGGGTTTCATGGCTGTGTCCGGCTTCAGGGATGAAATCGCCCGGGAGATAGAGTTTGAGCGGGCCCGCAACGGCCATTTCACAACCCTGGCTGATTTTCTGCGGAGGATTTCCGTATCCATGGACGAAATTGAATCCCTGGTGGATGCAGGTGCTCTGGACTCACTTCCGGGAGCTGGTTCCCGTCCCGCACAGCTCTGGAGCGCAGTTATTCATAAGCGGAACAAAAACACAGTCGATACTCAGGGGACATTGTTTGCCACGAAAACAGCGGTACCGGAGCTGCCTTCGTTTGATGGACCTGATGAGCTGGGACGTCTGCTCAGGGAGTACCGCAGCCTCGGGTTTCTCTGCGACCGGCATCCTCTGTTTCTGGTGAAAGGCAGTCCTGAGGCCCGTGATTTCATTAAGGGCCACTGTCCCATAATGGCGCGAAAGCTCCATTACTACAACGGTCAAGAGGTGACGGTCGTCGGATGGCCGGTAACAAGGAAAACAATCTATACCGCCCGGGGGGAAGTCATGGAGTTCGTCAGCTTTGAAGACGAGTCTGACATATATGAAACGGTTTTGTTCCCGTCTCCCTACCGGCGCTTCAGCCATCTGGTGAGCTGCCACGGCGATGAACCGTCAGCGGTCCTGGTCTCCGGCCGGGTGGAACGTGACCACGGGGCTGTGTATCTGAACGTGAACCGTCTCGACAGAATCCCGCACTCAAGCCTGCTGCTCGGTTAGCCGGCTCACCACTTTACCGAGCACCCGGAAGTCCTCGCGCAACGTCACGTCCATGGGTTTGTAAGCAGGATTTTCCGGACAAAGCAGAACCTGCCCGGCCTCGATTTTAAGCCGTTTTATAGTGGCTTCGTCGTCAAGCAAAGCGGCGACGATTTCGCCGGATTCGGTCACCGGCTGCTGACGGACCACAACCAGGTCGCCGCCTCGTATTCCGGCATCAACCATACTGTCACCCCTTACTTTCAGAGCGAAAAGGCGGCTTCCGGCAGCGGCTCGTGAATCTACCCACACTTCGCCAATGACATTTTCTTCAGCCAAAATTGGCTGCCCCGCTGCGATTTCACCCACTACCGGTACTCTGACCAGAAGTATGGTATCATCACCTGCATCCCAGAGCCCGGGGTGATGATGCAGTACTTCGATAGACCGGGCTTTGTGTCGTGTGTGCCTGATATATCCTTTTGTCTCCAGCCTGGTGAGATGTTCGTGGACGCTGGGAGCACTTATTCCCAGTGTTTCGGCCAGTTCCCGGGTAGTAGGCGGATAACCATGTATGTTAATAAGGGAAAGCAGAGCGTCCAGTACCCGTTTCTGAGCAGGCGTAAGGTGATTACCGGTAGGGTGATTACTCGGGTGTACGACCATAAACAGGGTCCTTTCGAAGAATATATTAGCCCTCAATTTATAGTATACAGCCTTACATATGTATGGTCAATGGGTTTTTAGCTGAAATTCTCAAATAATAGTAGAATTAAAAGGGTAGCCGGAATGTGCCATACTCCTTGAATCGTCCATTGTATTCGAAGTGGCAGCCAATCAGTTCGGCTGCTTTCTGGGCCCGGGATTTGTATTCGGGAGGAATGTGACCGTTTCCCCTTACTCTGTTTGAAAATACGATTTCTTTGCCGCTTTTGAGTATCAGGGAAATCCAGAACATGTTGTAGTATTCACGCTCGTAGTGTCGATGTCCTCCGAACACGGAGCGTCGGGAGCGGCGGTGGCATCGCTCTTCTCCCTGGATTTCTATCCGGTCAACCATAGCAAATGACGCTACGTCTTTCCGCCAGGTCCACTCGAAGAACTTACGATGGTAGATTATTTTTGCCAGGCGGGGTTTGAGCACGTAATAACAGTCGGTATTCTTGATCAGGAAAAAACCGATGATTACTGAAGCACCACCCGGGAAAAACCAGGCCAGGTTACGACCGCTTGAGCCTGCACCGCTGGAAAAACAGGTGAAGGCGGCAAAAAGAATCATTAGGATACCGATTACCAAAACAGCCTTGCCGGCCGTCTCCAGAGGAGTCTCCAGATCCATTCTCATGTCCATGGCCGGCAGTTTCTTTGCCGCTGGGCGGGAGCCGGTAAATCCCAAGTCGTTCATAGGTGAAGTCATAATGGTATGGTGTATTTCCTTTCGTGGCGCTGTGAGCTAAACTGCTTCATTGTACTGTGCACTATTAAGGAATGTAAAGTACCTGCGCACTCAGTCGAGAATCACAAGAAATCATTCACCGGTTTGTATGATACAATTTATTGAAATTCCGGGGTAAGGGGACCTGGCATGATAACAGATATGTGGTGGAAGCGCACCGTGGCCTGGGGACCCGCGGTGATCTGGGCTGCGCTTATTTTCTGGCTGTCCTCCATGAGCGACATTCCTGCTGATTCTATTCCGATATTTCCCCTGTTCCTGTGGGTGTGCCGTAAGGTCGGTGTTGCTCCCGGATTTATACTTGAAACAGGCGGGCATTTTGTCGAGTATTTAGTTTTGGGGCTTCTGATAAGCAGGGCTTATGTTCTTCATGGCTGTACTGCATTTGCCGAGGGTAAACCACACAGGATTGGAATTACTGCTTTTTTTACGGGGGTTTTCTATGCTCTCTCCGACGAATTACACCAATCCTTTGTCCCCGGCCGCCATCCGTCATGGGGAGACGTAGGGGTAGACTGCGTCGGGTTGCTGGTTGGAATACTGATTTACAGACGTGTTTGCTCTTGACATTTCACCTGTCTGGATGTAAAATACCCTGACTTGATTAACCTTGTTACGACAATGGGCCTGTAGCTCAACTGGTAGAGCTCCCGGCTCATAACCGGGCGGTCGGGGGTTCGACTCCCTCCGGGCCCAAATGCAGAACATGTGGCCCCATCGTCTAGCCAGGTCGAGGACACCGGCCTTTCAAGCCGGCGGCAGGGGTTCAAATCCCCTTGGGGCTATTGATAAATAAGCAGGACAACGGTAGAGAGGAACACGGAAGTGTTTTCAGGGCCGAAACGAATTTGGGGCCCAGAATACGGGGCCGACTGAGGTGCCAGGTGTCTCTGGCACCTTTTTTATTTGTCATGTAGGCTCTGCTTGTCACCGCTGTGATGTCCTGTGACACAGGGAGAGATTGTGAAGCGATGAAAACAGAAACGCTGATCGGTATTCTTGAACGGATAGCTCCGGAAAGGTTGTCCGAATCCTGGGACAATGTCGGTCTTTTGGTGGGAACACGCCGGGGAGAGATCAACAAGATACTGATTTGCCTTGATATCGATGAGAATGTTGTTCAAGCGGCCGCTCACAGTGGTGTGGACGTGATTGTCAGCCACCATCCCGTTTTGTTCAAGGCGGTGAAGAGGATATCTCTGGATGAGCCTTCAGGCCGCATTCTAGGAGCATTGTTGAAAAGCGATATTACGGCTATCGCTTTGCATACTAATCTGGACGCTGCCCACGGAGGTGTTAATGATGTTCTGGCCGGTCTGTTCGACCTGAAGCGCAGTGAGGTCCTCGAGCCGGTTGTTGCTGCATCATGTCCGGATGATACCGCTTGCGGTATGGGCCGGGTAGGAACTCTGAAAACCCCGGTCACGGTACGGGAGTTCGTTTATACGGTGAAACAGGCACTTGGAGTAGATCATGTTCGGGTGGTCGGCCCGATGGACGGTGAAGTTCAGCGAGTTGCGTTCATGGGTGGCAGCGGCGGCCGTGCTTACCGGCATGCGAGAAATAAAGATTTTCAGGTTTTGGTCACCGGGGACGTTAGTTACCATGTAGCTCTGGAAGCCGCTGCTGATGGAGTGGTAGTGATCGATGCTGGTCATCGGGCAACGGAGAGAGTTGTCCTCAAACCGTTGGCGGAGCTTCTTGATTCACGGTTGAAAGAAGCAGGTTTGCACTGTAATGTTGAGTTTTTTTACCCGGAGAAAGACATCTTTACAGTCATGTAAACTTTTACCGTCATGTAAACGGTGAAAGAGAATCCACAGTAGTGAAAGGGCGGTGAGCATCCTGCAAGAGATGTTGAAAAAAATGGTTGATCTTCAGTCCACTGATCTCAAAATTTCCGATAACAGGAAAACCAGGAAAAAGCTGATAATGCAAAGAGAGAAGCTTGATCGTGAGATGGAGAACCTCCGGTTGAACGAAGTCGAACTGGAGCAGAAACTCAAAGAGCAAACTCGGCGGTCCAAGATCATGGAACATGAGCTCAAAGATTTTGAAGAAAAATTCAAAAAGGAACAAGCCAAGCTGTTGAAGGTGACCAATGCTAAAGAGATGATGGCTGTCCAGCAGGAGCTCGAGAATGTGATTAATTCGAAGCAGAAGCATGAAGAAGACATTTTCAACCTTCTGCTGACGCTGGAGGATATGCAGGTTTCTCTCAAGCAGGTCAGGGAGAGTAACAAGGCTGGTACAGAAGAGATAAACAAGCAGATTACGGCCAACGGCAGTAAAAAAAATAGCGTTGAGCAAAAATTTGTTGAGCTGGGTGAAGAACGTATGGCTCGGGCTGCGCTGCTTGAAGAAAAATATCTCACCATGTACGAGAATCTCCGCAAGGAAAAAGGCGGCAAGGCCATAGTCGTGGTTACCGACTACTGCTGCAAAGGGTGTTATCTGGATTTGCCCAAGGGCACCATTAATGAAATACGCAAAAACGCGAAGTTTACCCGGTGCATTAATTGCGGCCGATTGTTGTATTGGGATGGAGAGGATCAGTAACGATGAAGTGGAAAGTGTTTTTTCTTCTTGTTCTTCTCGTTGTTATTCTTTTCAGGATGGGTATGGTGATCAACAAAAAGACCCGTCTCCCAAAAATCGAGCTGGGGGTTACAGATTTATCCGCTATTCTTCGTTCTTCTACAGTAGAGAAGATCAACAGTCAGACCAGTGAACTTCATGAAAAATTTGGTGATGATCTCTTATTTATTGTAGTTCCAGACCTGTCAATCTACGGAGGGGCGGACCTGTTTGCCTCAGAGGTGCGGAAACGGTGGAGCCGACACACAAAATACCCTGACAACGATCTGGTTATCGTATTTGAAACGGGGACTCTTCAAACCGATGGCGCCCGGAAAGGCAAGGTACATCTGTACATGGGAGAGGGACTCATGCTGATATTTCCCATGCAGGAGCTTTCCGACCTGCTTGACCGGACCATGGTTCCTCTGGTAGAGCGGGGACTGGTGGATGACGCTTTTCTCAAAGTTGCGGATTATCTGTATTCCCGGCTGTTTCAAATTGGGCAGAAACAGCAGGAGATAGAGGAGAAAATCCAGCAAGTGGTGAAGAAGCAGCAGACCCGCAGCGCCAAAAGGCAGCAATTGTTTAATTTTGTCGTCATGATGGGCTTGATGGTTGGTCTCTACATGATTGTACACGTGGCCCGAGGGGAGCCCTGTCCTGAATGCGGTGTGCCCATACATTCTTCCGTCGAAGTGCTGAAAAAACCGACGGGGAGCAGGCATGGTCTTGGCCGGAAGTTGAAATCGTGCAGTTACTGCGGTTATTATGATTTGAGACGGTTTCTTATCAGGGATGCCCGGCATGAGGGCAAGCGATATAGGGTAAGCGGCCGTGACTGGAAAAATCGGAAGGGCGGGGAAGCGTTCGGAGGGTAATCGCGGCGCGGGCGCCAATCGCGGCGCGCACGTCGAGGAAAGTCCGAACTCCGTAGAGCAGGGTGCTGGGTAACGCCCAGGCGCCGAGAGGCGACGGAAAGTGCCACAGAAAATAGACCGCTTCGGTTGTGTGCCTATGGTTCGCAGCCAGAAGCAAGGGTGAAACGGTGGAGTAAGAGCCCACCAGCACGTGTGGTAACACGCGTGGATGGTAAACCCCACTCGGAGCAAGACCAAATAGAGGACACGATGGAAGTGGCTCGCTTCCGACAAGTCCCGGGTAGGTCGCTTGAGGTACGGTGTGAACCATATCCCAGATGGATGATTACCACCCCGCGCAAGCGGGGGACAGAATTCGGCTTATACTCGGACCTTCCCCGCTTTTTTCATTTATAAGCATAGTGGCAGCAGGCGTGCTCGTGAAATGAATGAGTGATGTCTTTAGGGCCTTTAAGAGAAAGTGAGGATAAACGCAATGTCTCATTGGAATCATATACGGCGGGCAGTACTAGAAAGAGACAATTACACGTGCTGGGTGTGCGGTTGGGGAAGAAGCAACCAGGTTCACCATATTCTTGCCCGTCAGCGCGGCGGTACTCACGACATGAGCAATCTCATGACACTGTGCGGACGCTGTCACGCCATGATAAGTCCAGTTCCTGACTGGGTTATTTCAAAAGTGTGGAAGATCCCCCGTCACGAAGTTACGCACGTTAGATCACAGGTATGGGAAGCGTATAAGCGCACCTTGCATCGGTAACCATGCCCTGATAGTCAATCTAAACGATCAACTGCTTCGGTACAAGATCCCTCCTGCTTTTGCCTTGAACCATCCCCACCAGGAATCGGGAAGTTGCATGTGCGTGCTGTGGGCATGCAACGAACTCCCTTTTTGTCTTGTAAGTTCCAAATATGGTATCCTTTACTAATATAAAGAGAAAGAGATAGGAGCGCGAAACATGATCGATCTTGTTAAGAATTACTCTATTATGGCTCGCCGAATGAAAAAATCCGTTATCAGGGAACTTTTGAAATTGACTCAAAAACCAGACATAATTAGTTTTGCAGGAGGTCTGCCGGATCCGGAGGCTTTCCCCATCGAGTGGGTAGAAGAGATCATTCACACGGTCATTCAGGATCATGGAAAGCAGGCACTGCAGTACAGCACTACCGAGGGGGAGACAATTCTCAAAGACGAACTTATCAAGCTGGCTCGGGCAAACGGGGAGGATGTGACTTCGGAGAATTTTCTGGTGACAGTTGCTTCCCAGCAGGGATTGGATCTCATCGGAAGAGTGTTTCTCGACCCATCTGATCCCATCATAGTGGAGCTTCCCAGCTACCTTGGCGGACTTCAAGCATTCAAAACCTATGGCGCCCAGATGATCGGTGTTCCCATGGATGACGACGGGATACGGACCGATTTGCTCGAAGAGACGCTCCACCAGTTGATGCTAGAAGAAGAGCACTACAAATTCATCTATCTCGTTCCCGATTTTCAGAATCCGTCCGGTGTGACATTGTCAGCGGCGCGTCGGAAGGATGTTATCAGGCTTTCAAAAAAGTTTGATGTTCTCATTATCGAAGATTCCCCTTATCGTGAACTCCGCTTCGAGGGTGAAGCCCCCCCGACGCTGTATTCCATGGACGACACCAACAACGTGGTGTGCCTCCACACATTCTCGAAAATATTCGTCCCGGGCTTGAGACTAGGCTGGATAAAAGCGCATCCGCACATTATAGAAAAACTGATTATTGCCAAGCAAGCGGTTGATCTTTGTACGCCGGCGCTCTCACAGTTCATCGCCGCGGAGTTCTGCCGGCGGGGATATATATGGAAGCACATAGAAAACGTGCGGGCGATATACCGCAAAAAGAGGGATCTTATGCTGAAATCGCTCGATCTGTATATGCCCGATGTTCCAGGTCTCCGCTGGACCAGGCCGCAGGGCGGTTTGTTCCTCTGGCTGGTGTTACCCGAATCGATTGATGCGGAAAAACTGTTCCCCGTGGCTGTCGAAAACAATGTCGCCTACGTCATCGGGTCGGCGTTCCACTGTGACGGCAGCGGCAAGAATACCATGCGGCTTAATTTCTCGTTTTCTTCCGAAGAGCAAATTGATGAAGGAATCAAACGTCTGGCCAAAGTGATTAAAGCAGCACTGGCAGGAGGAATTATAAAGGGAGTTTCAGCGGAAAACGGACAGGAAACCGAACGGTAACAAACGGTTGTTCCCGCCGAACCTCTTTACTCTTTCTAGTGGGTTTGTTATAATTTAGATGGAGTGCACGTGTGTCATAGTATTAATGGTACGACATCCGTTTTCGGGATAATTGGGTGGCCGGTGGAGCATTCACTGTCACCGGCTATACACAATGAAGCGTTCAGGTTTACGGGAGTTGACGCGGTGTATGTGCCGTGGGCGGTGAAACCTGAGTATCTACCCGAAGCGGTTGCGGGACTCAAAACGCTCGGTGTGAAAGGATTCAATGTAACCGTTCCTCACAAGGAACGGATTATTGAGAGTCTTGATGGTCTTGAGGGAGACGCCCGGCTGATCGAGGCTGTCAACACAGTGACACTCACCGGCGGAAACTTGATCGGGTTCAATACTGATTCGGCTGGATTTACCGGAGCTTTAGAAGTTCTGGTAGGCAGCAGGCAGATTCGTTCCTGCGTCATGTTCGGGTGCGGCGGCGCGGCTCGGGCAGTTTTACTCGGACTTCTCAAACGTGGTGTGAAACGGATTTTTCTGACAGATATAGATATCAGCCGCGCCAGGAAGCTTATTTTAGAACCATGGGTGGCCGATAATGATACTACCGGAGGGCCGGCTGTCATAGACCCCGGTGATCCGGGACTCGAGCAAACGGTGCGAGATGCGGAGCTGGTCATCAATGCCACTCCGGTAGGAATGAGTGATAGCGACTCCCCGCTCTTTCCGGGAGAATGGATATCGAACAACCAGGTGGTGGTTGACCTGGTGTACGGTCCCGGAGAGACACGGCTGATCAAGGAAGCCCGCCGGTGCGGAGCATTGGCGATGGATGGGCGGGGAATGCTGGTAGAGCAGGCAGCCCTGGCATTTGAAATATGGCAGGACCGGCCGGCTCCTCGGGAAGTCATGTACGGGGTAGTGGAGGAAACCAGACGTGGTAAAGCCAGCTAAAACTCGAATGCGTCTTGGAGATACTTTGATCCAGGACGGTCTCATCAACCAGCAACAGCTGGAAAAAGCTCTGGCCATCCAAAAAAAGGACGGGAAACGGCTTGGTGCCATCCTGGTGGAAATGGGGCTGGTAACCGAGCAGGACATAGTTGAAGCTCTGGGCCGTCAGCTCGGAATACCTTTTATCAACCTTTCAAACTACCTGATTGACCCGGTAACCGCCAAAATCATCCCGGAACATATCTGTCGCCGCCACAACCTGATTGCCATTAACAAGGTAGGTAACAAATTAACTGTTGCCATGACCGATCCGCTCAATATTCTGGCCATCGACGACATTCAATTAATGACCGGCCTGATCGTAAAACCGGTGGTAGCCACCAGCGCCGACGTCAACGACGCTATACAAAAATGTTTCGGCAGCACCGAGGGGGAAGTGGATGGTCTCATGGAAGACCTGGGTGACATCGGCAAGGATGCTTCCGATGATGATAATCTTGACGCTCTCGGTGATCTTGGTGAAAACGACGCTCCTATTATCAGGCTGGTAAACTTGATAATTTCCCAGGCTGTGGAAAGAGGCGTCAGTGACATTCATGTGGAACCCTACGAGCGCGATCTCAGAATTCGGTATCGCCTCGACGGTATTTTAGCAGAGGCCATGACCCCTCCCAAGCGGGCACAGGCGGCCATCGTGTCCAGAATCAAGATTATGGCCAAGCTTAATATCGCCGAGAAACGTCTGCCCCAGGACGGGCGTATTAAGATCAGAGTGAACAACCGTCCCATCGACATCAGGGTTTCGTCAATCCCCACGGTGTACGGTGAGAAGGTGGTCATGAGAATTCTGGATCAGTCGAGTCTCAGGCTGGACATGGAAGATCTGGGCTTCGAGCCGGCCAGCCTGGTTAAATTTGACTTTGCCATTGCGCAGCCCAACGGAATCGTGCTGGTTACGGGGCCTACCGGGAGCGGGAAAACCACTACGCTTTACTCGGCGCTGCATAAGGTTTCGCAGCCCACCGTCAACGTTATGACTGCCGAGGATCCGGTAGAGTACAACCTGCACGGAATCAATCAGGTACAATGCCGTCCCGAGATCGGACTCACCTTTGCCGGTGCTCTGAGATCCTTTCTCCGTCAGGATCCGGACGTCATCATGGTCGGCGAAATCCGTGATTACGAGACGGCAGAAATCGCCATTAAAGCATCGTTGACCGGTCACCTTGTGCTGTCTACGCTGCACACAAACGACGCTCCCAGCACCATCGGCCGTCTGCTCAACATGGGAATAGAGCCGTTCATGGTGGCCACATCCTTGATACTTATCCAGGCTCAGCGCCTGGTCAGGACTATATGCAAAGACTGTAAAGTCGAGTACCGGCCCAAGAGTGAACTGGTAAAAAATCTCAACATCACCCACGAACTACTGGTGAAGCTGGAGCTGCCGCACCTGGATCTAAACAAGCTGTTGTTTTACAAGGGCCGCGGCTGCGAGCTATGTGGTGATACCGGCCACCGGGGCCGGCTGGGTGCATACGAGGTTATGCCGATTTCAGAGAGGCTCCGCAGGATGATCCTGGAAGGGCAGTCGACGGCCAACCTGACCCGGGTGGCCCGGGAGGAAGGTATGCTCACGCTTCGCGAAAGTGCATTGAGAAAACTGATGCTCGGTAAAACAACTGCCGCCGAGGTTATCAGGGTAACGGCTGAAAAATCGTAAGCTGAAAAAACATAAGTTGAAAAGTAGTTTCTGGATGATGTTTGGACAGACTGGAATGCGGGAGGAATAATCGATGTTCGTACTGAATGACCTGCTTAATCTGGTGGTGGAGAATGATGCATCTGATTTGCATTTAACTGTTGGGACCCCTCCCGTTATCCGGGTTGACGGAGAGCTAATCTCGACCGACCTGGACGTTCTCACCCCGATGGACACCCGGAGTCTCGTCTACAACATGCTGACAGCGGAACAGCAGAAGCAGTTCGAAGAAAAGCTCGAACTCGATATTTCCTACAGCGTGCACGGATTCGGACGGTTCAGGGTGAACGTTTACAAGCAAAGAGGATGTATCGGCGCTGCTTTCCGTGTTATTCCCTCAAAAATACCGGGTCTGGCCGAGCTCAACCTGCCGTCAAAAATAAAGGATTTTGCTGCTCTACCCAAGGGGCTCGTTCTGGTCACCGGTCCTACCGGTTCAGGAAAGTCAACCACGCTGGCCGCTTTGACTGATCTGGTGAACCGCACTCGAAGGTGCCACATTATTACCGTGGAGGATCCCATCGAGTACCTGCATTATCACAAGAAATCAATTATCAACCAGAGGGAGTTGCACGTTGACACCTATTCGTTTGGCGACGCGCTGAAGCACGTTCTCAGGCAGGACCCCGACGTTATCGTGGTAGGCGAAATGCGGGATCTGGAAACCATCAGTGCCGCCCTTACCCTGGCCGAGACCGGTCACCTGGTGTTTGCCACGCTGCACACCACTGACGCAGCCCAAACCCTTAACCGTATCATCGATATTTTTCCGCCCTTTCAGCAGCAGCAGGTCAGAACACAGCTGTCGTTCGTTCTCCAGGGAGTAGTGGCGCAGCAGCTTCTTCCCCTGGCCAGCGGCAAGGGGAGAACTCCGTCAATCGAGATGCTCGGCTCTACCCCGGCGGTAGCCAACCTGATTCGCGAACAGAAAGTACACCAGTTGTACACGGTTATGCAGACCAGTCAGCATTTGGGAATGCAGACATTCGAACAATCCCTTAGAGATCTTTATCTGCGGGGGGATATTACACTTTCGGAAGCACTGGCCCACACCCTGAATCCGGACGAACTTAAACGTATGATTCAGGCAAAGAGCTAATTATTGGTGGGAGGTGAAGCTCTGTGCCTAAGTATATTTGTAAAGCCCGTAACTGGGAAGGCAAGATCATTACCCAGGAATATGAGGGTGAAAACAAGGAAGCCGTTGTATCAAAGCTTCGCGAGCGAGGCTATTTTGTAACCAGTATCAAGGAAAAACCGAAGGACATCGTGTTCTTCCAGAAAAAGATCATTCCGCAGGAAATCGCCATCTTTGCACGGCAATTTGCCACCATGATCGGAGCCGGTGTTCCTCTGGTGAGGTGCCTCACTATTCTCAGTGAGCAGGTCGAGAATCCCAGGATGCGCGATATTATCAACACGATCCGCGGAGATGTAGAAGCCGGTATGACATTTTCCAAGGCACTGGAAAGACATCCAAGGGTGTTTTCGCATCTGTTTGTCAACCTGGTAAAAGCCGGCGAAGCGGGCGGTGTTCTGGATGAAATCCTCGACCGTCTGGCAAACTACCTGGAATCATCAGAGCAACTGCGTCAGAAGGTAAAAGGGGCGCTCACCTATCCGGTGGTCGTTATGACTATTGCCTTCGCAGTTGTGGTATTCCTGGTTACCTTCGTTCTGCCGAGTTTCAAGAATATATTCGAAGGTCAGGGCGAACTGCCTCTTCCGACCAGATTACTGCTGTCGGCCAGCGAATTCATGCAGAGCTATTTTATCGTACTCCTGATAGGTGTCGGTGTCGCTCTTTTTCTCCTCAAGAGGTTTCTGGGCACCAAGCAGGGTATCAGGTTCAGAGACACGAATATGCTGAAAATTCCCAAGATGGGTTCTATGCTTCGTAAAGTGGCGGTGGCCAAGTTCACGCGCACCCTGGGGACACTGATTGCCAGCGGTGTGCCGATACTGCAGGCGCTGGAGGTGACCGCCGATACGGCAGGTAATGTGGTAGTTGCCGACGCTGTTCACAAAACCAGGATATCCATCAGGGAAGGTGAGTCAATCGCCGAACCGCTGAGAAACAGCCGGGTATTTCCCCCCATGGTGGTGCAGATGATTGCTGTCGGGGAAGAAACCGGTGAACTGGACAGCATGCTGAGCAAGATCGCCGATTTCTATGACTCCGAGGTCGATACCGCTATCAAGGCGCTGACATCGATCATCGAGCCGGTTGTTATCGTGGTCATGGGTATCATCATCGGCGGTATCGTTATGGCTATCTTCCTGCCGATGCTTAGCCTGGTCAACCAGACACAAGGCTAAACCAACAGGCGTTGTAGTGGATGTAAATGAGCGAGATTAAGTCCAATCGTCACCGGGAGTTTTTTGGGTCGCCGTGGCCTGCAATTGTTTGATCATGCACACCGTTGTGCTTTCACCCGTGTGAAAAGAGTACATGACCTCGTCCATCAACTGCTTGATGATAGAAATTCCCCGGCCGCCGTATCCCCAACTCTTTTTTCCGGCCAGTTTCTCAAAATAATTGGGATCGAAAGGTTTTCCGCCGTAATCCTTGATAAGCAATATCAGCTTGCCGTTTCTCAAACCACATTGAATTTCAAAATCCATACTTGCATTGATGGCTGAACCGTGGTCGATAGCATTCATGGCGGCTTCATCCAGGGACAGTTCGATGGCAAAGCGCTCTTTGTTGGAGACGTCTATATCGCTGAGGACGGTGCTGACAAACTCCCGTGCCTTCTTGAGAAATCTGGGATGGCAGGGGAGACTGATAGATTGTAGCTGGTTTTGCAGCAACGTCATGAACACATCATCTCCCTCAAAAGAATATCTTTGGAATGGAAAACGAGAAAATGGTTTTCGATTCCTGTTGTTCTGCCTGGATCTTGCCTCCGTGAGCATCAATTATATGCTTGATAAAAGCCAATTCCAGGCTGCTGCGGCCGATTTCAGTTTCGCTTTCGACCATCAGGTCCTTTTCAGCGCTGAACTGCTTCATTATGGAAGAAAAATCTTCGACGGGCAACTTTTCTCCTTCTGCAATAACCGAAAACCGCGCCTGTTCAACATCATCTTCCAGGTTCACCCGGATAGTCTTTTCTGCATCTGAGAGCTTGATAGCGTTAACCATCAGGTTGTACATGACCTGGTGTATGCGCTCTTCGTCCAGGCTGATGACCGGTCCCTTTGCAGGTAATTGTTTTTCCAGGGTAATGTTTCGATCAACGGTCATTGGTAAAACACGCTCCAGAACCTGGTCCACCATCTCGTTAAGATCGACCCGGTACCGTTCGATCCGCAGAGGTCCGGCCTCCAGTTCGGAGAAGTAAAGCAGCTTGACCACCATGTTGTACAGTGAATCGATAAATCTCGTCGTTTTTTCAAAGAAAATCCGTTGATCTTCAGAAAGTTCGGCCGGCAAGGTAGTTGACAGCTTTTTCAACTTGTCCCGGTACCGAACCATCGGTTCATAGAGCCGGTGCGCTACCAGGGCGAGAAACTCGGATTTGGCGCGCTCCCGCTCTTTAAGTTCGGTAATGTTTCTCATCACCATAATGGATCCGGTCGGTTCCCCCTCCGAATCCTTCATCATAGTGACGTTGTTTGACAGGATGAGCCCTTCCGGTTTCATCAGGCATATATCAAAGGTGGCATTCCGTTGCAGCTTGGCCAGTTCGTCGAGCAGTATCCACAACTTGTACTCCCCTTCGGTCTCCGTTTCCTGGATATCGAGGCCAAAAACATTTCGGGCAGAGGGGTTGAGAAGTTCGGGACGGAATTTGTTATCGGTAACGATAACAGCATCTGTCATGCTGTTGACGATCGCTTCAATACGACGTTTCTCACGGGAAAGCTGGTCGTAGAGCATGGCGTTTTCAAGTGCTACAGCGCCCTGATTGGCAAACGCTTCCAGAAGCTCGACGTCTTCTTCGTTGAAAATCTGGTTGTTGCGTTTGTTGATAACCTCTACCACGCCGACAATTCTCTCTTTTGTCTTCAGTGGAGCGCAAATCATGCAACGGGTTGTAAACTTGGTTTTCTCGTCGGCTTTCTTATAGAAACGCGGATCTTTGCTGACATCGGGGATAAGCAACGTCTCACCGGTTTGAGCAACCCACCCGGCAATGCCTTCACCCATCTTCAGCCGGATTACCTTGACCTGCTCCCCTTTTTCTCCGTGGGCCACCTCGAAACGGAGTTCCTGGCTTTCTTCGTCGACCAGCATCAAAGAAGAAGCTTCTGCGTTCATGACTTCTTTGGCTATCCGCATGATGAGATCGAGCAGGTTGTCCAGGTTTAGCGTAGCATTGAGGAGAGTACAGGCATCAAGCAGCCCGAAGAACCGCATCCTGTTATGTCTGAGTTCGTCAAGAAGCCGAGTGTTTTCTTCTTGAAGCTGGCTCAGTTGCGTTTTGATATTTGCGCTTTCTGCCACGATACTCCTCACTTTCTGCCGGATCTGGTATTCGTGTCCAGGTCATACACGTCCAACCGCGTATCGATGATTTCCAGCGGAAACTTGATCCGTCTGATATTATCAGAATGATCTGTAAGAATCAATTCACCCGGAACATCTTCTGATGGACGACGGAAGATCAAAACCCGTTCATAGGCATCCCGGTCAGAATTGTATAATAAATCATTGAACCTACTTTTTTCAACCCGAAACATGACAGATTTCACCTGGGCACCGTCAATGTTATCATCTGGTGTTAATTCTATCCATACTCTTTTTCCTTCTATCATGCTGATTCTAGTATCTTGGCCGGGAAAAGTAGCCGCCACATCAACATAGTCATTGTAATCCCACGGGTCTGAGATTTCTGCAGTCAGCGGTGCTACTCCGGGTCTGCTCACGCTGATATTGATCTTTCCGGGAGGATCTTCTGTCCCTTCAGAAACCCGCAATGTGCTGGCGGATCTTGGGTCGACCGGGGATAAACGGAACATCAGTGATGTCCCGGGAGCATCATTGTCTTTAACACTTATGCTTTTCTCCCACTGTAGTGATGTTGTGTCGCCCCATTTCAAGGTCGCATTGACGGTTACCACCAGAGGTTGTATGTGGAATGGCGGGCCGGTGGTGGATGTTTGGTCCCGCCAATTGGGAGCCCGGGGTTTGTTGAGACCGAACCCGTCCGGTTCACTCTCATCCAGGTTGAGGGTCCACAGACTTTTGTAGCGGGCGTTTTCGTCCCCGGCATATGATGAAGCTTTTTCATAATGCCTATCGATACTTCCCGGCACAGGCTTCATGTCTCTCTCTTCTCCCCCCAGGCTTATGGTGACTTTTTCGACCTCCTGGTTGGGATTATTATCGAGGATTGCGCAAGTGACTGTACGTTCTGGTAATGGGTCGTCAGTGGTGAGTTTCTGATGGATGAAGGGCGTAAGCGGCGTCTCATCAAGAGATCCCCCTTCAATGTCCCTGATCAGGGCATATCGTTTTTCGCTGCTAACGGTCTGCTTATGATAGGCTGAAATACCTCCTCCGTCTTCCCTCCAGGTGGCGTGGGTATACGTGATCTCACAGTACATCCGATACAATCGCTCTTCCTCGAAATTCGAGAGCGAAGAGATATCAACGAAAACCGGTTCCTCACCGTAAGAGGCGCCGGGCCAGGTATTGCATTGATTTGGCACCGGGAAGGTGATTTCGAGATTGTCCAGCGGTATGTAAAACACCCAAATCGTTTGTTTAGGGGAGTATTCTCCGGGTAATGCGCCAATACGGCGTTTGCTGGAGGTTTCCGCCAGTGTTCCGCGAGTGATTATTTCACGGTAGCGGCTGGAGCCGCTTGAGGATATACGATTTCCGTTGGCGTCGAAGGCGTTCCATTCCAGCACAACACGGTATTCGATGGAGTCCCACTCAGGGGCGTCGGGGTAACATGCGCCGTCCCAGTACTCTTCGTTGGCCTGATCGGACCCATAGAAACAGACGGTGCCGCTGATATACCATCCCACGGTAAGCGTTTCATCCTCTGTCCAGAGAATGACTTTGTCGGAATCGGACCAGGTATTGAATACAAACTCTGCATGGACCGCCGAATCACGATGTACTGTCGGCTTTGCTTCCAGAGGAAATCCACTGATAAAGAGAACCATTCCCATCAACAGAATTATCAGTGTTTGAATAATGGGACATCTCATTGCAGGAGAGCCTCGGGGACAGGAACAGAGGACGGAATTCCGCCGGTTGGCGATGTCCCGGCCGGGACCTTGAAATTATCCGGCGACAGGTTGCTGTTGAAACGCCAGTTGCGGCAGTATGCTGAAACGAGAGTCTGGCTGGTGTTGAAATTATCGATCTGGATCCTGGTGAGGATATTGTTCAGGGCGTGAACACCAACGGTTGCAGAAACCTGTGCTTTTACGTCCTTGGGAATGATGTCCACCAGGTACTCTTCTTCCTCGAAAGCTGAGTAATCCAGATAGAAGCTGTCTTCAGCCCGGTGGAGGGAATCAAGGAAATACCCTACCAGCTTAAGGTTTTTCGCAACCGATTTACCTTCCCGGGAGCCCGATTTGGCAAGATCCAGGTACTGGCCGGTAGACGGGAAATAGAGGATCATGTTCTTCTGGGGAAATGGCCCGCTGGTAGAAAGGAAAACCAGGTCATCACCCACTTCAATCCGGACCATGGTTCCTGATACCTTGAGCTCAATGGTGAAATCAGGATAATCACCAAAGAACACATCCAGGGTCAGGCTGTAGTCCCGGATGGACTTATTCGGATCCCGGTTTCTAGCTGCTTCGAAGAGGTCGGCGATGATGGTGGGACCGGTAACGACCTCTTCTATGGGAATAGGAGGTACATGGGGTATCGAAGCCAGTTTTTCAAGTTTTTCCAGCTCTGCTTTCGCCACCGCGGGATCGACTTCTTCATACATATCAGGTGTGAGCAGTTTCGGGTCGTAGAATACAACTTCCTCGGCGGCCCCTCCCGTACCGGCGGGCTGGGTCCCCTGGAGCCAGTTGGGAGAAACTGAACTCGAGGAGGAAGATTGCGCTTTTTTATGGCACTCCTCCATCTTTCTCAGGGCTTCTTCCACCCAGCTGGAACGAGGGTATTTTTCAATAACTTTGCTGAACTCCCCGGCAGCCTCTTCATACATTTTAAGCTTTGAATAGAGAGTTTCCCCGATGGCAAACTGGGAGGTGGCAAGAGTCTCCTTGGGAGTCTTTTCACTCCCGCTGGCAATGACCGCCCGGTATGCTTTGATTACCTTGATATAGTCGGCCTTGGTGCGGGCGGCATCCTCAAGCTCGACGGCTTCGTAAAACATCGTTTCTACATCCCTGGCGTGACCGGGTTCACAGTAAAGAGTGAACAGAAGGATAAAAGCAATTGACAGTAAACAGGATCTGGCAAAAGAATGCCGCCAGGCATTGGAATACCAACAAGCATTGGAATGCAAACAAGCATTGAGCGAGTTCATAAAGCAAGTCTCCTTTGTACAATATTAATTAGAGATATCGATACTAACGTAATTCTAAAGTGAAAGATGTTGACCTGTCAATGATGAATCAGGTCGTTACTTCAAAGAGAGCCTGGTATCCATCCTGTGTCATGTGGCTGATAGTACTGATCGTAATCTGCAAAGAGATTCCGCCTGATAAGACCAGCGTATAACTGTTGTTTTCTGCTATAGTGACTCTCTGGGGCACAAAGAAACGGCCGTCAGAATAATTTGGGTCGGTCATGACCTTGGAATGTTCAGATTCCAGATAATGCCGTGATCCCATGATATATCCTTCCTGTATTCCCAAAATGAAAGTCTCATCCTGGAACAAAGCGGCACCATCCAGCGGTTCCTTGTTCAAATCCCTTCCGGCTCTTGTGATATCTGACTTATCAACCTCCATGAAGGCACCTCCTGATTACTAACCCGGAAAATATGGCTGTTTCCTAGCCGTAATAGAAAGGCTAATGCATTTTTCGGGTTACAAGAACTGCACCCATTGTATACCAAAGAAAAAGAAATTGAAAGTTACCTTAATGTATATGCCGATACATAATTATGAAGGTGTTTCTCAGGGCAGCTTCTAAGCTTCTCGGGAAGGAAACCCTCTGGA
Organism: uncultured bacterium; assembly: GCA_964432985.1. Classification (GTDB taxonomy): domain Bacteria; phylum Muiribacteriota; class CAYSPT01; order CAYSPT01; family CAYSPT01; genus CAYSPT01. The sequence continues at coordinate 6,629 of CAYSPT010000047.1, read as the reverse complement.
TGATTGCACGGGGATACAGATGCATGTTGGTAGAGGAAACCTTTGTGGTATATCTCTACGGCACCGATGAAGAAATCGACATGTTCAAGAGCCTTACCGGTGATGATGATTGCAACCTCGATGCTGTTGCGCTTCTGGTCAATGGTATTCGGCGCCGTTGCCTGTAAAACATCACGAACCGCGTGAGAACCTGTGAACGCTCGAAGATACGTTTCTCTTCTCATTCACGTACACTTCCTATTTGCCTGTAGAATGTACTTCTGCAACGTATACTGGACAATCTTCACTACTTTCCACACTCACAGAGTCGAGGGCGGCAACGCTAGCACTTTACGATGACAATCATGATAGTGGGCGTAGCGGCAATGAACGAGAAGAATCCCAAGAATGCATGTGACTCCAGTATTGATTAAAAAAGAAAAAAGCGATAAACTTATTCATTGGGGAAAGGTTGAGCCTTTATGGCAAAAAAGAAAAAAACTGCCTTCCAAAAAAAGTGGGAGAAATACAAAGTCCCTATAATTTTTACCCTTTTAATTCTCATGGTAATTGGGTGGAAAGCCTGCAGTAACCCGTTTGGGAGCAATATCAAGAATCTTCGAAGACGAGGCGGGTTGATAGACCACACACAGTCCATTGTCAAACATGTTTGAATGAACAGAGCTCCCGGCCTCTTCATGAGGGAGCCTGCATACGATGAGGGCTTCGTTGATCAGCCGGTACAGGGCTGGGGTTGCGCCATGTAGGGAGAGCCACATCCAATACAAAAGGCGTTCAGCCTGCTGTTTGGCGTTCCGCATTGGGTACAGGGAGGAGTTTCCACTTCCTTATTACTGGTGAAAAGGCTGAATAATCGCTGCCAAAAACCGGGCTTGATGTGACTTTCCAGAGTGGTTATTTTTTGCATTAGCATTGCTTGTTGCCGCAATTGTTGTCTGAGCAACAGTTCGTATGTTTTGAGTTCTCTGGTCATCTTTTCCATAACTGTCCCCGTACGTCTGTCCTGTTCCTTGATAGTACGCATCAGTTCTTTGAATTTATCAACTCTGGTTGATGGCAGGTTCTCCTGCTTTACCTTCTGCTGCTGTTCTTGTTTCCCACCTTGCAGGGTTTTGATTATCTCGGCGTCGGAGTATCCGTCCTTCAGCATGGTTCTGACCAGAACCAGTCTTTTAACGTCTTCTTCAGAAAATCGGTACTTATTAAATGAACCTCTACCAATACGAAGTTTAAATTTCTTGATATAGCGGCGAAGAGTTCTCTCACTGAGATCAGATAATTTTGCAACTTCTTCAAGTTCGTACATGGGGCACTTCATCCTTTCTCTGCAATATTGTCAAAGAGACATACAATCTCTCATTCAAGCTGTTTCCTCGAAAAGTATCGGTAGCCGGGGAGATTGAGTTTAACTCAAAATTGCATGAAATCTTGATGGACAGGAGATTTTGTATCAAAACAGCAGCAGAGAACAATTATCCTGGAACGTATATAAAGGACAGTACCTGTTTTGTCGATAAATAGTGGAGAATCTCTTTGCCAAAGCGGAAAAATAGGCTACAATAGAGATGGTGCCGGAAAGGAGGGGTCACAGTGACGTACGAAACCATTTTTTTTACTGATACTATGACCTGTGAAGTATGCGGCAACAAGACGCTTTTTGGATTCCACAAATGCGGTGATCAATGGATCTGTGAAAATTGCCTCAAGGCATCTGGTCCGGGGCAGGTTCCTGACGTAATTTGATTAACTTCACTATTTGCTGTGCCTCTGTTTTAATTTTCTTGCCTGAATCACTGCTGGCCTGAGTAAGTTGCTGGAATGACTCACTCTGATTATCGACTAACTCGCGTATCATGGTCTTGAGAGTTTCCGGTTGTATCCTTCTCATAGCCTTTGCATGTTCGGGCAGCCCAAGAGTATCAATGAAAGAGCTGACCTTGGGATCGTAGGGCATTCCGATAAACGGACGCCCCCTGAGGCACGCCAGTATAAGCGAATGAAGTCTCATCCCGATCATCACCGTCACTTCATCCATAGCCTCAATAGCTTTCTCAAGGGTGATCCCTCCTGATAGCACGGCTGCCTGCTTTCCCAATTTACCGGCCATGTCCCGGGAAATTTCCTCATCCATTGCTTTGTCAAAAGGAAAAATGAGTATCTTGTCTACCGTATTTTCGAGCAGTTGTGCAAGACTGTTAAGCAAATCACCTTTAATCGAATTGAAGAAGCGCCCCGGTCTGATTGACAATCCCAGGGTGACGGGAGTACCGGACACGGGCTGACGGGGTGCGGGCAGCATGTCTGCCAGAAAGAAAGCCAGATCTGCTCCAGTGGTGACATCCGGATAGGGTATGGTGGGACGATCGAACCAGCTCAGAGAGAACCTTTCCCGGATAAAAACAAGGTCAGCTTGCGTGAGTTCATCTGCGACCATCCTGGTAACGGTGCTGCTTTTAAAAGGACCTATTCCAATTCCCCAGTGGACATCGAGTTTATCCAGCAACCGCGCCATTTTCGCCAGCGTGAGGTAATAATAAGGAGAAAGCCGCCCGGTGACGTCCTGCAGGATTCCCCCTCCTCCTGTAATCAGGCAGTCCGTTCGTATCATGGCAGATAACACCTGGAAGGGATTGAAGCGGTTGACGGATTCCACATCGAATTTACAGGCCACGTTGCGGGGAGAACCGCTCAATACCTCGATTTCACAGTCGGGATCAGCGTTTCGTAAAGCAAGAATCTCGCCAGCCAGAATCAGGTCGTCGCCAAGATTCCCTTTCCCGAAATAACCGGACAGCAGGAAACGCGGTTTATCACGTCCGGCTCCCGCTGACATGATGAGCCAGGCAGCGGCGACCCCCAGGAGAACTCCCATCCACAGCCCGTTAATAGATCTGAGTAGTGAAAGAACAAGTGGTGTCTGAAAATGGCAGAATGTGTTAAACAATGATACTTGACCGACCGTAGCCAGCATGGCCAGCAATATCCTGCCGTTTTTAGGTTGGCGCAACAGCAATGCCATCCCGACGATAAATGCAGGATGGCCCAGCAGCATTTCCTTGGTTCGGGGACGGGCTAAAAGCAGTGTTTCCAGCCAATCACGAATATTGCGCTCCAGGAGGCTAGTCTTGATCATCGGAGTATTTCCAGACCTGGTCAGGTAAAGAACTACGCCGGTGATTACCACCAGGCTGAGCAGCAAGTGTACGGCAGTCAAGCGGGTTTTACAGGCCCTGCGTATGATTTTCAACGGGCTCTCTTTGGCGCAAGACAGCACAGCGGCGACCATCAGGGGCGGAAACAAATAGGCTAGCTTGACTCCACGAAACAGGTGGACTCCATAGATAGTCTCCGGTGTGGCCAATAAGGTTCCGGCGGCCATGGCACCAAACAGGGTGAAACCGGTTGCGGTCAAGAACGTTTTCACCGCCTCCACCAAAACACCGGTTTGACCAGTTGATCTAGCCTTGTTCGCAGGAGCTTTCCAGAATCTTACTATAGCTACTGTGGGGAAAAACAAAGCAGCCCACAGGGCAAAAACCTGACGTATCTGAACGTATTCCGGAACCATGAAAAGCGAGAGTATGAACAGCAGAATAAAACCTCCCAGGGCTCCAGGGCCGGGCCAGGCAGCCAGGAATACTGCCATTATCGGAATAATTATCATCGATGAAACCACCAGTCGCACAGGTTTTTCACCGGGCATTTCGTTGATAACCGAGAATCCTTGCTTCTCGAGAGTCGTTCGAACAGTGTTCATAAACCGCAGGTTCTCTTCCCACACATCCCCCGCGTTGCGGGGCAGAAAATGTAAAGCGGGGCAGAGTATCCGTGCCCGCCGTTCACGGGCTGCCCGTGCCAGGCGAAGCACGATTCTTGATTCTGGATTCTTATACATCTCCTCCCGGGAGATAAGATGAGCTTTGAGAATTGTCCCCGGTGTCAGTGTTTCTTTTAAACTGCGCCATCCGCGGGAAGAGCCGAATTCGACTGTCACCGGACGCAGGTTGAAGCGTTTTATCTGCTTCTGCATGACAGGGGAGGGGGGAAGACTGTGCCCGGACATGATCAAGGGAAACGACGGCTGAGACCATGGTATAGCTGAAAGCACTCTCCCAATGGTGGCAGATGTTTCTCCACGATGTGAAACGTAAGCCGGGATGAGAAAAAAACCGCGTGATTCCAGGTCGCGGATCAGGCTTGCGTGAAAGCCGATCCCACTTCGTTTGAAAGGAGGCCAGGAGACCTTCCTGGCGGATCGTTCAACCTGAAGAGACAGAGCCAGGGGTAAATCGATACACCATCCCTGTGGTGTACTGGAGACGCTGGCTGTTACTCCAGGGTAGCGGCAGGTAAGTATGTCTTTGATGTCCAAGGCAAGGTTACTGTCGGAGACAAGAAGCCTGGTGCAGGTGTTGTCGATTTGAGGAAGAACGGTGGCGCGTCCGCTCAGGATGGCCGTTTCTATAGTTTCCTCGTGAAGAAGCAGCGTGGTAAAACCGCCGGCGGAAAGATCGTTGAGAAGTCTATCGAGAGAGTATCCTCGGTACAGCGACAGATCACGGAGATCAGAATAATCTACAGCCAGGATAATCTGTTTGTCGGTAGCTTCGAACTGAAGGCGGGAGATGGATAAAAAAAGAATGAGGAGAACCAGGAACAATCCTGCTCCCCCGCGAAGGAGAAGGTGTTTGTGATACAGGATACTCACAATACAATACCATAGTCCATTTCCCGGACAGTAGCAATCGGGATACTGCCAGCGTGAAGATCAGGGATGTCGAGTAACTGGCATCAAATAATAAGGGATACCCCGATAATAATATATCCGCCGATTATCAAGAATGGACTGAGACTGGTGGAACCCATCCCAAGGGTGATAAAGCCTGCGACGAGTACCAGGAAGCCGATGATGAAGCCGATGATGTTCTTCATCTCGAAGTCGTTTTCGCTCTCGACTACCTCGTCCAGATCTATACGGTCGTCAGAATCATCTACTGCCGGTTCTTCTTCTTGGGCTCCCTCTTGAGGTTCCTCTTTCGGTTTCGCTTCCGGTTTCGCTTCCGGTTTCGCTTCCGGTTCTCCGGCAGTGTCAGTTGACTCTTGCGGCGGTTTTTTCACGTCCTGTTCTTCTATTTCTTCAACCTGGTCCTTGTTTTCCTCACTCATGCTCCTGTACCCCTTTCACATCAAGTATATCAAAAGCTCGTACTAGTTTATCAAAAACTGGTAATAGTCATTTTACTGTTTTCAAGCTTAATAGTTTTAAGAATTACGTCAAAAGGTAATTTGCTCAGATCAAGAACGGGATTTATTTTTTGTACAAGTTTCTTGATCACTATTGATGGCATTTTTACTTTGGATATTTCCAGCTTTTTCGGATTAAAAAAGATCTTCTTACCATCTTGAATGAAAAAGGTGCCTTTGGCCCAGAACGATGATTGGATTATCCACCATCTGGCAGATCCTTTCAGGTAAATATTACCCTTCCTGAGACTGATTTCCGGTTTCTGTACTTTCAGTTTTGCAGCTTTTTCTCTGAGGAATGTATTGATATCATCCTCATAGACCACCAGATTCATCCCTATTTCACCGGACGACTGCAGACGAAGTTTCTCCTCGCTCCAAAGAATCTTCAGATCAACGACGGGTTCCTTAAAATCAAAAAAGGCTTCACGAACACACATGCCTTCAATAACAGCGTTGGTAACGGTAATGGTTATCCGGGAAAATCTGCCGCCCAGACTGTGAGATAGACTGTTTGCTGTGATTTCAATGGTGATCCCTTCGGCGCTGTCTAATTCCCGCATCATCCCGGTATACAACTTTTGCTTCAGAAGTCCGAATGATCCGGTGCTGAAATCCTTGAACAGAACCATCCTGTCAAGTGCGTCGCTGCCCGCAGCCGGGTGACCGTTGACGGCGATGATGAGTGACAAAGCCACGATAAGCATGCATATACGCTTACTTATCTCCATGACCTGACTCCTCTCTTCATAGGGACTTTGGGTGGTAGAGCAGTGCCCATGTAACAGGTTACCACTTCTCGAATATCATGAAAAGAGCGAAATTCTACCTTGATATCTTTAACGAATGGGTCCACCAGGAGTTTTTCCTTTATATCTGGTACCATCGATTCAGGCATGGCTACGGTAAGATGCTCCCATGAGCGGTTCTCTGGATAGGGGTGGCGCTGGTGTCGGGACGGCGGCGAAACCGTGTAGGGAGAAAAAATCTTCATGACCCGGTCCCGCGCCTCCCAGGCGACTGAAAAAGATACGACAACACATCGCTGCGGATTAATAAAGGTGGAGTAAACATCGGCCCTCCTCAGAGGATAATCAGAATGAGGAATGATACCTGTAAAAAAATCAGGCGAGGAGAGCCCAATCCAGGAAGATGTGTGGTGGCACACCGCTTTGGCGGCAATAGCAGCCATTTTCTCAGGACTTTTCAGCTGATCAAACACCTTGAGACGCCGGGTCAATACTTCAGGATAGATTATTTCCGCCATCCACCTGTCTGCCTTGTTCTTGCGGGCGATAAGACGGTCCAAACCACGAATATCCATCTGCAGGTGCTCGTCCACGGGAATGGATTCGAGATCAAAACTGAGTACGCCGAAATTTCGG
>CAYSPT010000046.1:35188-39801 GCA_964432985.1 uncultured bacterium | reverse complement strand
ATCTGCCTGATGAGTGAGGCCTCCTTTTCCTGGATGGCCATAATAAGATCAAAGCGCTCCAGGACGTTTTTTTCTTCCTGCCTGGTAATTGCTATCCAGTGCTTTTGGCCGTGCCGGTGAAACACGTCCCTGCGCCTGAACATCAGATCATGGGTGTCGATGACCGTGACACGCGCCTCTTTGCCGGGAAGAACCGGCAGATTTTCCAGCAGGTAAGCCAGGTGGATGTACTGGATGATAATGATATCCGGTTCAACTGTTTGAAGGACGGTCTGGAAATGATTTCGCTGCCGCGGGGAACGGAAATGTCCGAGAGTCGGTTCTCCAAAACGCCGTCTGGTCAACCAGCGGACTATCCGGAAGATTTCAAACACCAGGTACGCGGGAGAAAGGGGGTTCGGGTAAATCCTCTCGATACCAAACGTTTCCCGTATTTTTCGCCTGGTGGCTGACCGCATGAAACCGACGAAGTAGAGGTGTACCTCGAAGCCGCTGCCGGTCAGGTGCTTCAGCAAGGCGGCTATCCGGCACTTGCTTCCCTGGTTGGTGAGCCAGAATCGGTTGTCGGTGGCAAACAGGATCTTTTTCACAACCGCCAAAGCTCCTTTCGAATGGCCGGCAGCGTCTCGCAGTCCGTCCAGCAGAAACAACGCTCATCACGGATATGGGACCGTACAGCTTCTGCCCGCTCCGAGCACCACAGGGCATCCAGAGAGGTTTCCTTGATGTTCCCCATCGTCCGCTGAAGCATTATGCACGGAAACACGTCACCGAAGGGGTCCAGGTAAAACGAGGTGAACCCCGAGTGGCAGCGAATCATCCTCCGTGGTTTCCGGGCAAAGTCGATCTGCTTCATCTCAAAGATCCTCCTGGCACTCACCAGGTGTTTAAACCAGTCGAGCCAGCTCACGCCGCCAGCAGCACGCACGCTGCCGATTATGTCTTCCACCGCATCCAGGTCTTCAGGCGTCCACCGGGGCGGATCGTTATTGTAAAAGAAGCTTGAAGCGGCCAGTCTGAAGGTAAAAGCGGCACCATATCTCAACGACAGTGCAAAGACATCCGGCAGCTCCCGGTGGTTTTCCGGGCAGATGGTAAAACTCACAGTGAGCGGGACACTGATGTCTTTACAGGCTTCCAGGGTCTCCAGTACCTTCCGGTAGCCGCCAGGCACGCCCCGGAGACGATCGTGTGTCTTCTCACATCCGTCCACCGAGATGTTTAGACCTATACGTACGTTTTTTTGTTGTAATGTTTTTATTGCACCGGCGATTTTCATCGTCAGCAGACCGTTGGTGGATATCCACACCGCCGGGCGCGATAGGTGCCCGGACAGGAAAGCGGTCACCTCGGCCAGGTCTTCCCTGAGAAAGGGCTCTCCCCCGGAGATACCGATAGATTTCACTTTCTTGAGATGCCCGGAGTTAACCAGGTTTTCAAGATCGTAAAGGGCCAGCTCAGGCTTTTTCTCCTTCTTCCAGATACCGCATATGGCGCACTTCGAATTGCACCGGTAGGTCACGGCAAACTGGAATCGCTCGATATTCAGGTTCATTCGGCGGCCTGTCTCTTCCCGGGATTCCATGATGCATGCCTGGCAAGTCTACAGTTGTTTGCCGGTTCTTGTCCAGCGTTTTGCCTGCTGCCGGATCAGCCTGAACCATTTGCAGTAGCTACCCGAATATGTTAGCGTGATAACCGCGCAAACAACGTACTTAAGAAAAAGGGCGTCCCGAATGATCAACGTGTTCGTCTGTCCGTTCGGTGGAGCTAACCTGCTCCTGAACTTATTCGAGGACTTGCACGAACAATATCCGGGTAAATACCGGATCACCTACGTGTCGTTCACCGACTATGGGCGCCTCATGTATGATGAGCTTGAGACCAAGTCGGTTCACATCGCCCCGGGAGAAGAGACAGGCACGTTTCTTTCCTCCCATGAGCTCGATGAAGCCGTTCGGTTCAGTGCCAGGGTGGCGGAGAAGCACTGCCATGCGACATTTTTGGAAACACTGCAACAGGCGGCGAACCACTACGCCCGGGAGATTGTTTCGTTTCTGGAAAAGGGCCGGTTCGATTACGTGATCTTGTTCAACGGGCGTTTGAACCTTTTCATCACGGTACTCGATATCCTGAGCGAACGGTATGGAATAAAAAAAATCGTGTTCGAGCAGGGGCTGTTCCGACCCCACTACGTTACCGTGGACGGCCGGGGTGTCAACAGGCTCAACTCCATCTCCTCCCAGGCCGATCTTTACGAAAAACAACCGTTTCCATACCAACAAACGGATCTGTACCATGACCTGATGACGCTCATTCCGTACAAGCGGGAGAAGATGATCGACTACAAGGCACGGGTTCCCAAAGCGGCTCTCCTGAACGCCTACCTGGCCATGAAACGGCAGCCGCGTCGGATGATATTTCTGAGGGACTCCGAAGGGAAAGACCTCCTGGAAGCGGGTATCAAGAAGCGGATCAGGATACCGCGGTTTCGTAAAAAAGAAGAGTACCCGTTTCCGGAGCTTGAGCGTTACCGGTACGTCATCCTCTGCCCGTTCCAGGTGGAAACCGATACCCAGATCCTGCTCTACTCTCCCCTGCTTTCGACCATGCAGGAGCTGGCTGATGGTATCTGTGCGGCTGTAACCTCCTTCAACGCCCGCCAAGGTGAAAAAACGTGTGTGCTGTTCAAAACCCATCCCGAATCAGCCTCAGCCGTCAAGATCGACAACGAAGACTGCTTTCTCATCAGGACAGTACCGGTGCCCGCCATCCTGTCGGGACGATGCGACCTGGTAATCACCGTAAACTCCACTGTCGGAATCGAAGCCATTGAGAAAGGGATTCCCGTCATCACCCTCGGACAGGCTTTTTACAACATTGACGGTCTGATTGCGGGTCACTGCAAAACACTTGACGACCTTCCCGGCCTGCTGGATAAAGCCCTGAAGGAAAAGACCGTTGACCGAAATGAGCAGGCGAATTTCATCGCTGCGTTGAAGAGCAACTATCAGGTCTACCTTTACGAATGAAGGCAAACCGGTAGACTGGACAGTCTCCACTGAAAGCACTGACCCTGATTTTTGGATGGAAACGTGCGGCGCGGCCGCCGCGAAAAGCGGCTTCCTTAAGGAGTTTATATTACATTGGGATTGAATAGTAATGAACTGGTAGCTTTGTGTACGCTGATGGCTGGTTTGCCGGGGGCGACTTCACACGACCCAGCCGGCTCCCATTTGACATTTCCCACAGAAGTGGAGCCAACCTGTTTAAATACTTCCTCACTGGCCAGGATTTCACCGCCGGTGGCTATTTTCGCCATTTTTTGTGCCAGAGTCACCGCATCTCCAGAAATCTCCACCGACCGGCCGGCTTCGCTGCGGTTGATTACACCGCGCTCAAGTCCAAATCCCATTTGAAGCTGGTCCTGTTTGGGAATTCCCTCCTGGATATCCACCGCGCTTTCCACTGCCGCCATGGAGGTTGAAAACACGGCCAGCAAACCCTTTTCGACAGATTTAATCATTTCTCCCCGGCCGTTGCGTTCGACTATTCGTTTGATCAGCTCATTGCGCTCTTCCAGCAGGCAGCAGAGCTGAAGCTCGCCCAGTTCCTCAATAAGGTCTTTTGAACCGATGATTCTGCCTGCCAGGATGGTATGGTGCTTGGCCGTCTTATCCTCCTGGAACATAAAACAAGTATTAAGCTCCGGTGTTTGAAACGTGGTTGCGTATACGTTCGTTTGCCCGGTAGCAGTGAGTAGTTTCTGCCAGAACAGGCGAGGCAGGATTCTGACTCTGTTCAAGGCATTATCGATAATACTGCTGGGATTCTTCATGAGAATTGTCAACAGATGCAAGCACGAAAAGGAAGCACCGGCTAATTTGGCCAGCTCTTCGGCACGGGTGAATATCAATTTGCAGTTATAGTTTCGGTGAATGACATCTTCGGTCAGTGTGCTGGTGCCCGGCCTCAACTGAACCAGGACACCTTTCCGCAACTGGTCACAAGTGACTCCGAAATCAGTCAATAATTCCTCGAGAGCCTGGCACTCTTTTTTAAGGGCTTGACTTGACCGGAGACTGATATCAATTTTCCCGGTTCCATCAGGACCGCTCCCTTGCTCGATAAGTTTTTCCAGGCTGAAGATTGCGATGAACAAATGCTCCTTTTCGATGAATTCGTGCTTTAGAGAGACCGCAATGCGGGCCGCAAGTTGCCAGGCCATGGATACACCTGTTGAAGCTTTTTTACCATTGTTATGTTCTCCAACATAATTTTTTTTTCTTTATGAACAATATAATAAATAATCCGCGCAGTGTTTGATTCGCCAAGCTTTCAGGCGAAGAAGGAGATTCTTAATTTTGGCCAACATTTTGACCGGCGGACACCATGATTGTATCATATCCATAGGACGGAGAGTATTATCGAAGTGATGCCGGACCGGATCGAGGTAGTTTAATAGCTCATGGCCGCTATTCAGATTTACGTGAACATTCTCACTGTTTTAATGGTTATCGTGCCGCTGGTAGCCATTGTATATACTTTCAAGAAAACGGTTCCAAGTCAAACATCCAGCCAGAAAATTTCCCAACTGGCTACAGTCCTGGGAG
>CAYSPT010000046.1:13692-35088 GCA_964432985.1 uncultured bacterium | reverse complement strand
ACTGTTACAAACGGATTGCTCGACCGCAGCCCACCTGCCGAACACATTGTCCAGAAAGATCAAGGTGAAGGAATCCTTTTACTACCCGCTTTCCTGCCGCGGACGGATGCTCCTGGAAATTAAACCAGGCTTTTTCGGTTATGACTGGATCGATAATTACGAGTTAGCTGCCGAATCTGATTGATAGTGCTTGCCGTTTTTTTTCGCCACATCGTTCTTCAGTCTCGATGCTTTACGAAGGGCAAACTGGTGCGTTAACAGTTAAAGCGCTTCTTGATGACTCCGACAGGTTTATCAACGGCGTCTCCGCCGTTATGTACGACCGCTCCGGCTCCCGCGCCCACCTGGGCGTGAGCCTGAGCTGGTGAGATTCCACCTTGGTTTCTACTCCCGATTTTCAAAGGGTGGCCAACCGGTTAAGAAAGTGTTCTCGCGCATTCCATCTGAAGTCCACGGTGTTACCGGCTGATGAAGGTGGTGGGATTGTCAACCTTTGGATCGATCACCTTGTACGATAGCTCGTCTCCGGGCTTCTGAGGTTTTACCTTGAAGATGTCCAGGTACGGGGGGACACACACGGTGACACTGATGAGCTTCTGAGGCATGATGTGGATACCGAATTTCCAGATCGGACCCGCTTTGTGAAATGTCATGGACTTGGCCCGGAAAAAGTTTATGTTCGCCGGTTCCTGCACCAGGGCGATTCCGAAAGCCATGGGTGCCGGTGCCCCCCGCGTATGCTGGAATACTTTGACGTCTGATTTCTTGTTGGATGTAAGCTTTTTTACAAAGAAACAGCGGTAATGATATTTTTTCAACTCCAGCCTGCCTGTTGCCTTATCGGTGGGTGTCTGGTTGAGCTTGCGGACATCCAGGGTTGGCAGGAAATAATGAAGGATAGGTCCGGAGCTGTCTCCCTCGGGTTTGAGGATGGTGGCCGCCGGATCGAGCGACTTCAGGATAGAGCACACCTGGTGGTAATAAAGCCAGTCGTATTTGTTGGCGCTCAGAAGTGAGAAGCAGAAATAGACTGCCAGAGGCGTCAGCAACAGGGTCCCCCAGACACCCCTGGTGCCAAAAAAATGGTACAGGGATATCCCGCCGGTAATAGCCAAAAGCGGCACCAGGCCCAGGAGGTAATACGTGTGCCAGTAGCAGACCAGATTGAAGCCGGCGAGGACGGCAATAGCCGCAAGCAGGCAGAGTTCCTTTGGTTTCCTTCTGAACAAAATCCACAGTGCTCCCCAGGCAAACACCGGGCTCCATATCATGGAGAATCCGAAATATGCTTCCCGGGTCAAACGCGAAACGGTGGTCTGATTCGGCCACTTGAACTTCTGCATGTGGACCCGTTGTTGAACGGAAAAAAACGCTTCGGGGTGCTTGATAATATGTATCAAATAGTAGGGAAGCGGGATGATCAGGATTCCGATAAGAAAGAGGGAATAGAAGCGCCATCCATGGCGTTTGATGATCAGCCCATGGACTGCCCTGAAAAGAATAACCGGTGTGAAAAAGACGGGAAATTGCTTGGTGAACAGCGCCAGGGCGAAGACGATACCTGCGGAGATCATGAGTTTTCGGCTGCCTTTCCGTTCTGCCACGAAAAAGAGCCAGAGAGCACCCATGGTCAGTGAAAGGTAAACGGGATCCGTCTGGACGTTTCTTCCTACCAGGGCCATCATGGGGGTGGTGGCCAGCATCAGGGAGGCGATGGCGCCTGCAGGGGGAGAGTGGATTTCTGCTCCGAGCAAATACGTTAACAGAATGCAAAGGCACGAGAAAAAGACGATTACGATCCTGGCTTGCAATGCACCGTCACCAAAAAACTTAAAGAAAATGAATAGAAGGTGTGAAAGAAACGGTGGAAGTGTATAGTCGGTGTCGCCATGATAGGTGGTTGGTTCTAAAAGAGTTTTGATCGAGTAGTTTTTTGCAATAGTAGAGAAAAATGTTTCATTGGTCGAATGAAATCCGCCATATGGTTGTGACAACCGTGGGGAAATCACACCGATGAACAGTAAAATTGCTAAAAATACCAGTGTCAGATGGTGCCTTAAAGGCAGCAAATACGCCACTTTTCGTGCTAATTGTTCTCTTGTGAAAGGATTTGACATGGTCTTCAACACGGGTGTATTATAGCGGAAACCTGAAACAGGAGCAATCCCGTTTAACAAACTGGCGGGTGAGCATAGTTTTACATGTTCTGGAGGGACGATAACCATGGCTGAAAAAACAGCGAAGAAAAGAACGGTGAAAGGCAGCAAAACATCATCCAGGAAGAAAGACACTACCGGTTCCGGCGAGGTGCGCAAATGCCTGCCGGTTCTCAAGGAGTTGGCCTCCTACATGGAAGAGCACAGTTTGATCGAGGTGAAATGGACCAAGGGGGATGTGTCCTACCATTTGAAAAAAGCTTCCATGTCTGCTGTGCCCGGGATTTCGTATACACCGACAGCGGCTCCCGCTGCCTCCATGGTTAAACCAGTTTCTGCCGCGGTGGAAGAGAAGAAAGAAGACGAAGACGCTAAATTTACCGCGGTGGAGTCTCCCATTGTCGGTACGTTCTACCGGGCCACCTCACCGACGTCTCCTCCCTTCGTAGTGGAAGGCGATCTGGTGGAGGTTGGGACGGTTATGTGCATAGTCGAAGCCATGAAGCTGATGAATGAAATTCAGTCCCATGTCCGTGGTACGATCAAGAAGATTCTGATTAAAAATGGAGAACCGGTGGTCGCCGGTCAGAAACTGTTCTTAATTGATCCGGCATGATGGGATCATGTTCGCCTGAAGGAAGGAATGAGTTCGGGTGACGAGCAAAAGTCAGGAATCCTACGACGTAATAATAATCGGCGCCGGTACCGGGGGAGTGGCTGCTGCCTCGCGGGTCCGGGAACTCGGGCTCAGCGTCTGCCTGGTTGAAGCCGGTGACATGGGGGGAACGTGCCTCAACCGGGGCTGCATTCCTACCAAGGTCATGGCGGGTGCGGCTCACACCGCCCGGCTCCTCTCGTCGCTTTACCCGGAAATGGGATTTAACTTCGACCAGCCCGTGTCTCACCGGTGGCCGATGTTGCTGGACAGGTGTCGAAGCGTGGTCGGTTCACTTCAGAAAGGGCTTCTCGCGCGGCTGAAACGTGAAAAGGTCGTCATAAAAAATGGAAAAGGTTTTTTGCGGGAGCCGCATTATGTGGAGATAGTCGGGCCGGACGCCTGCCGCATAAAGGGGGATAAAATAATTTTCGCGCTTGGCTCTTCCCCCGCATCCATTCCCGGAGTCGTTCCCGACGGAGAATCTATTCTCACCAGCGATGACATTTTCAAAATCCCCGAACGCCCCGCCTCTATCGTGGTGGTCGGCGGCGGCGCGGTGGGCTGTGAATTCGCATCCATATTCGCGGCTTTCGGAACCAGGGTCACGCTCCTGGAGATGATGGACGACCTTATTCCGGGAGCGGACAAGGACGTGGTCAAGCGGCTGGTCAGTCTGCTGAAACGAAGGAAAATAGCTGTGAGGACCGGTGCCAGAGTGGCTGGAATTGCTTCAGCGGGATCCCCAACGGAATCCCCGGATGGCCACAGGGATGGTTTGCAGGTCACCGTGGAAACATCAAAAGGTACCAAAGGTACATCAGGTACCAAAGGTACATCAGGTACCGAGGTACTGTCCGTCGAAAAAGTTCTTCTGGCCGTGGGCCGCACCTTTGAAACCGGCGGTATCGGGCTTAAAGAAGCGGGAGTTGCTACAGAAAAAGGGGCCATATCCGTTGATGCACATATGGAAACCTCTTTGCCGGGGCACTATGCCGTCGGCGACTGCATTGGGGGCAAACTCCTGGCCCACGTGGCTGCCATGGAAGGTCGTGTGGCCGCGGAAAATGCCGCCGGGGCTTCCACAAGAATGAGTTATCGTTTCGTTCCCTGGACGGTTTTTACCGATCCCGAGGTGGCCTGGGTTGGTATGACCGAAGAAGAAGCCGTGAAAAGGGGAATCCAGGTCATCGCCCAAAAAGTCCCGTTTTCTTCGGCATCCCGGGCCTGGGTTGACGGAGAAAAGGACGGGATTCTCAAGGTCGTTGCCGATGTCCGCTCGGGTGTAGTCATCGGTGTCCATGCTATCGGTCCGGGAGTTTCGAACATGGCGGGCGAGATAACCGTTGCTCTTAAATCAGGGCTTACCGTAGAGGACTGGGGACAGGTCATCCACGCCCATCCGACGATGAGTGAAATCCTCATGGAAACGTTTCAGCAGATGTCCGCTTCCTGGCCGGTCAGGGAGGTTGACGCCGGGTATGATGTGGCGGAGAGGGGTACGGACTGAACTAACCTCTGATTGTGATCAATTGACCGTGAGTGTTGAAATCAGCACTAGGCTGAAATCAGCGCTATTTAGTGGCGGTATAGTACATGACATCAGTTGACCGGACATTAGTGCGGCTTAAAACATTTTCGGCCGGATCTTGTGTTAGGCCAAATCAAGTGTTAGGCCAAATCATGTGCCAGCCCGCCATATTGCTTTTTTAAGCAACTCGAAATGAGAAAATCACTTGCTTTTTGGATGAACGGTTTAAGCAGGTTATGGAAAGGTCTGAGATTATGAGCAGGCAGACACCGTTCTTTCCTCATTATGCTGAAGAAGGAGCTAAAGTTGTCGATTTTCATGGGTGGCAGCTGCCCGTGCAGTTTTCCGGCATTCTAGCCGAGCACACAGCTGTCAGAGAACGGGCGGGCTTGTTTGACGTGTCGCACATGGGAGAGTTCTGGGTGACCGGTACAGGCGCCCTGGAGGCAGTCAATTACCTGGTGACCAACAATGTTTCCGCCATTCCTGACGGCAAGGCGCTCTACACACCGATGTGTCTTCCCTCCGGGGGCATCGTGGACGATGCCATCGTCTTCAGGTGTTCTCCCCAGCGGATTTTCATTGTTGTGAACGCCGCCAACGTGGAAAAAGATTGTAAGTGGATAAAACAGCAGCTGTCAGACCGTGCGGACGTGGCAAATGCTTCCGACGATTTTTGCCAACTGGCCCTGCAAGGTCCGTTGTTCAAGAAAATCCTATCCGCAGCAGGAGCCGTTGACCACCTGGAGTTGAAAACGTTCCAGTTCAAGGAAGATCTGGACGTGGCGGGAGTGCCCTGCCTGGTTTCCAGAACGGGGTATACCGGGGAAAATGGTTACGAAATATATATCAACATAAGTAAGCATGGTGAAGCAGCCGCCTCTACCGTATGGAAAGCCATCATGGAGGCCGGCCGGCCTCTGGGGCTTCAGCCCATAGGGCTCGGAGCCCGGGACACGCTGAGGTTTGAAGCCTGTCTCATGCTCTACGGTAACGAAATCGATGAAAACACCACACCGCTGGAAGCGGGAATCAGCTGGACGGTCAAGTTTGATAAAGAGGACTTCCTCGGCCGGGAAGCTCTCGTACGGCAAAACGAGCAGGGATTGACAAAGATACTCACCGGACTTCGTCTCTCCTCGGGAGCCCCTCCCCGGCAGGGATATCCGGTGTTCCACGGGGACAGGGAGGTCGGACAGGTGACCAGCGGTACGCGGGCTCCTACCCTTAAAGCAAACCTGGCTCTGGCGTATCTTCCCCCCGAATTGTCCGAACCTCTCACGACGCTGGAAGTTGAGCGGCGTGGGCGGCGGATGCCTGCGGAAGTCGTGAAAACGCCGTTTTACCGGCGGAAACGCAAGAAAAAGAAAAAACTGACGAAATAAAAAATGATCATGGCGAAAGGAGCGTACACATAATGGATCTTTCAGGAAAGAAGTTTACTGAATCGCACGAGTGGATTAGCGCAGATGGGAATCTGGTCCGTCTGGGTATAACCGACTTCGCCCAGGGTGAACTTGGCGACATTGTCTTCGTAGAGCTTCCGTCCCAGGGAGATGAAGTGGCAAAAGGAGACACCCTGTGCACGGTGGAATCGGTCAAGGCGGTAAACGATGTCTACTCCCCGGTTTCCGGTACGGTCAAGGAAGTGAATATCGGCCTGGAGGACAACCCGGAAAAGGTTAACGAATCGCCTTTCGACGAGGGCTGGATGGTGCTGATGGAGATAAGCGATTCCTCAGAACTGGATGAATTGATGGACGATTCGGCCTACAAAAAGAAGTGTGAGGAGGAAGGATAGATCATGCCGTATTCCCCTCACTCTGATGAGGGCCGCTCCAGGATGCTTGCCAAAATCGGGTGCCGGTCCTGTGATGAGCTTTTCTCAGTAATTCCCGATTCTCTCAAGGGATTTAACTGGACTATTCCGGGACCGCTAAGTGAGCTTGAGGTCAAGCAGAGACTTGAGCGGCTTTCCCGGCAGAATACAGCCGCTGACTGCGTTTCGTTTCTCGGTGCGGGAGCTTACAGTCATTACGCTCCCAGCATTGTCGATCACGTTATCAGCCGGCCTGAATTCTTCACTTCCTACACGCCGTACCAGCCCGAAGTGTCCCAGGGAAACCTGCAGGCTATCTACGAGTACCAGACCCTTATCTGCAGCCTGACGGGTATGGAGGTTTCGCAAGCCTCTCTCTACGAAGGAGGAAGCGCTGCCGCCGAAGCGGTACTGCTTATGAAGAATTCAGCCCGGCGTCGACCGGTCGTCCTGGTGTCGAAAGGTGTCCACCCGCTGTACCGTCAGGTCATAACGACCTACTGTGAGCCCTCGGGTACGGTAATCGAGGAGATCCCCTTGAAAGAAGACGGTACCACCGATCTTCAGGGCCGGGAGGATATCACGCTGGACCAGGTGGCTGGTGTGGTGGTTCAACAGCCGAATTTTCTGGGAGTAATCGAGGACCTGGAATCCACTGCCGGCTGGGCCGCCGGCCAAAAGCTCATGACCGCCGCGGTGGTGGAGCCCGTATCTCTATCGGTTCTCAAGCCGCCGGGAGAATGCGGTTTCGACATCGCTGTGGGAGAAGGTCAACCCCTGGGATTGGCACTGTCCTATGGCGGTCCCTACCTGGGATTCATGGCGGCGACGAAAAAGCTCATGCGAAAGATGCCCGGACGCATCGCCGGTCGGACAAAGGATCTTGATGGAAAAGACGGTTTCGTACTGGCGCTGCAGACCCGGGAGCAGCACATACGCCGGGAGAAAGCCACCTCCAACATCTGCACCAACCAGGCGCTGTGCGCCCTGGCAGCCAGCGTTTTTATGAACTGGTACGGTCCGCGAGGTCTCAGGGAGCTGGCCGCTCTCAACGCCCGGCGGGCCCACTTCGCATGCAGTGAGCTGGTAGCCACCGGCAGGCTCGAAAAACGCTTTTCGACGCCGTTTTTCAATGAATTCACTCTCCGTGTGAAAGATGGTCCCGTGGAGGATTTACTTGATCATCTGGCGGAAAAGAAAATTATCGGCGGCCTCGGCCTGGGTAGGTTCTACCGGGAATACGGCGACAGTCTCCTGGTTGCGGTTACTGAAATGAATACCAGGGATGACATCGATGCCCTGGTAAGGGAGGTGGGCGCATGGAGATAAAACCGGAACCTCTAGTTTTTGAAAAGAGTGTCGCGGGCCGCGGGTCGTGGAGTGTTCCGGCAGCGGATGTTCCCGAAGTAGACCTTGCGGACCTGATTCCGCCGCGTTACCTTCGCGATAATCTGTCGCTGCCCGAACTTACCGAAGGCGCCCTGATGCGTCATTATCTGAGGTTATCGAGAAAGAACTACTGCGTCGACACCGGGTTTTACCCTCTCGGAAGCTGCACTATGAAGTACAATCCCCGGTTGGGGGAGGATATTTCCCGTCTGCCCGGTTTTACCGGTCTGCACCCCTTGCTGCCGGACCGGATGGTACAGGGAATGCTCCAGGTACTGGGGGAAATGCAGGACATTCTTTGCCAGGTAACGGGGATGGACGGCGTCAGTTTTCAGCCGGTTGCGGGGGCACAGGGTGAATTCGCCGGGCTGCTGATCATGCGCTCCTGGCACAAGTCCCGCGGTGAGAACCGTACCCGCCTGGTGGTACCCGACTCGAGTCACGGGACCAATCCGGCCAGCTCTGCCATGGCCGGTTTCGAGATGGTAAAGATTCCTTCCGATTCGCGGGGACTGGTCGATCTCGAGGCGCTTAAAGGCGTGGCGGATGAAAACCTGGCCGGACTCATGCTTACCAATCCCAACACTCTGGGTTTGTTTGAAGAGGAGATTCTTGAAATTGCCAGGGTTGTCCATGACTGCGGCGGTTTGCTTTATTACGACGGCGCCAACCTGAACGCCATCATGGGAATGGCCCGCCCGGCGGACATGGGTTTCGACGTGGTGCATCTGAATTTGCACAAAACGTTTGCCACTCCCCACGGCGGGGGCGGTCCGGGTTCCGGTCCGATTTGTGTGACCGAACCCCTGGTACAGTTTCTACCGGTACCGGTGGTGGAAAAAGCGAAGGACGGTACCTGGCGGGTGGATTGGGACCGCTCCCAGAGTATCGGTAAAATAAGCGCGTTTCACGGCAATATCGGGGTGGTGCTCAAGGCATATTCCTACGTGCTGTCACTAGGGGGAGAGGGACTCAAGGAGGTCAGCACCGACGCGGTTCTCAACGCCCGCTATCTGGCGTCCCTTCTGGCCGGAAGCGAGTATGAATTTCCCTATGACTCTCCCTGCATGCATGAATTCGTCATGTCGGCTGCGGCGTTGAAAAAATATGGAATCAAGGCTCTGGACGTTGCCAAGAGTCTTCTCGACAAGGGATTTCATGCGCCGACGGTATATTTTCCCTTGATCGTCGAGGAGGCTATGCTGGTGGAACCCACCGAAACCGAAGCCCTGGAAACACTTGAAGCTTTTGCCGAAGCTTTGCTTCAAATCGCGCGGGAGGCAGCGGAGAATCCCGAGGCTTTACAGGGTGCTCCCCGCACCACACCCGTTACCAGGCTCGACGAGGCTGGGGCCTCGCGTAAACCCGATGTATGTTGGAATTGTAGTTTAGGCCAGGGTGGTTAGGTTGGGCTTTCCGTAAATCAGATTTGCAATGCGGCTCCGGCCAGGACGGTTAGGAAAGGCAGAGACCGAATGATGGAAAAAGACGAAATTAGGGATGTTGATTAATCCGGAAAATGCGGTTGATTCCTAACCGTAATAAAAATTTACTGTATTTTTCGGGTTAGCACACAGCCGTCGTGCTCATATGGAAGGTAAGGTGCTGCAATACTATGGATATACTGGTAGTTGGCTCGGTTGGACTGGATACCATTGAAACCCCCAGCGGAAAAGTCGATGATGTTCTGGGTGGTTCAGCGGTCCATTTCGGAGTTTCCGCATCCCATTTTTCGAAGGTTGGCCTGGTGGGTATTGTCGGTGAGGATTTCCCACAGGAGCACAAGCAGAGTTTGATTGGAAGGGACATAAACCTGGCCGGCCTGGAGGTGGTTCCCGGCGAGACTTTCAAATGGTCAGGCAAATATGAAGGTGACTGCAACATCGCCTACACCCTCAGCACAGAGCTCAACGTGTTCGCCGATTTCAAGCCTAAAATACCCGGTGGCTGGCGGGACGTCCCGGTAGTGTTCCTGGCCAACATTGATCCCGATCTGCAGCTCCACGTTCTGGAGCAGGTAGCATCTCCCCGGCTGGTGGTCAGTGACACCATGAACTTCTGGATTCAGGGCAAGCTCGACAGTCTTAAAGAGGTCATTGCCCGCTCCACCATCTTTCTGGCAAATGACCAGGAAGCCCGGGACATTACCGGCTGCTGGAACCTGGCTCGGGCTACCCGCAAGCTCATAGATATGGGACCACAGGTAGTGGTGGTCAAAAAAGGTGAGCACGGAGCGCTTCTGGCGTCTCGGGACCGCTTCTTTGTGGCGCCCGGATTCCCGGTACACCAGATCGCCGATCCCACCGGCGCCGGTGACAGCTTCGCCGGAGGATTTGTGGGCTACCTGGCATACAGCGGTTCCCTGGATTGGCAGGAGCTGAAAAAAGCGGTGGTTTTCGGAAGTATCATGGGCTCGTTCAACGTAGAGGACTTCAGTGCCGACCGTCTGCTGGGAGTCACCCGCGAAGAGCTCATGGTCCGATACCAGGCATTTCACGACCTGGTAGCCTTCGACGCCAATCCATAATGGGGTCAGGTCTTGCTTTTTAGCGTTTTTGTGAAGAGTGGAAACCCAAGAAAGTATTCACAATCTATTGGTTTGTAGGACATGATTCAGTATCAGGGTCTGTCAATCCCGCCCTCAAGCAAGTGCGGACAATGTCCGGTGGACATTGACCGGGCGTAGAAAGTGGAGTTTGATTAGTGACTGATAATGTGTCTATCGGTGTAGGATTGCTCGGCTTGGGAACCGTTGGGGGTGGTGTTGCCTCGCAGCTGATGGCCGATCCCGGTTTATTTGAGGAGCGCTCCGCTGGTCCGCTTCGCCTGGCAGCGGTGGCCGAGTCGGATTCTTCTAAGGCTGAGGCTCTGGGTGTTCCGGCCGAGTTGGTATCGGCAGATGCTTCGCAGGTGATCACCAATCCGGACGTGGATATCGTGGTGGAAGTCATTGGCGGTGAAGAACCGGCCGCCTCCCTGGTGCTTGAAGCGCTCGAACACGGCAAACACGTGGTTACCGCCAACAAGCTGCTCATGGCTACCCGGGGACGGGAGATCCTGCAAAAAGCCAGCCGGTGCCGCCGGTTGGTCCTCTATGGAGCCAGCGTGGCCGGCGGAATTCCCGTCTTGAGGACCATCCGTTCGGGACTGGTCGCAACCAGGGTCGAATTCATCATGGGCATACTTAACGGCACTACCAACTTCATGCTGACCATGATGAACCGTGACGGGCTTGATTACGACTCGGCCCTGGCCGTTGCGCAGCAGCGGGGATACGCTGAATCGGACCCAACCCTGGATGTAAACGGAACTGATGCCGCCCAAAAGATATCAATCCTGTCCAGTTCCGCTTTCCGGCGATGGGTTGACTGGAGCACCATTTATGTCGAAGGTATCGAGCGGGTGTCAGCGGAAGATCACCAGGAAGCCGAGCGTCTGGGGTATGTCATCAAGCTCCTGGCTATCGCCCGCAGCGTGGACGGGAAGCTGGATGTCAGGGTCCACCCGACGCTCATTCCCAAAGAGTACCTTCTGGCTTCTGTTCAGGAAGCATTCAACGCCGTGTACATGAGGGGAAAAACCAGCGGTCCCCTGCTTCTTTACGGATTGGGGGCCGGCCGTTGGCCCACCTCGTGTGCAGTCCTGGGGGACGTGGTTACCGCTGCCCGCTACCAGCGGGGAATCAGAGTTGAAAGCACCGGTGTCGAGATTGATTTTACCGGGGAAGTCGAGGTGGTACCCATCTACGATGTGCTGTGTCATCACTTCGTCAGGCTCCGGCTCGGACCGGCCACCGATGCGCTGGCGCGGATTACGGCGGTCCTGGCCGAGCACGGAATTGGTATAGCTTCTCTGGCCCACCGTCAGGGCCGTGAGTACGGCGAAGGCTGTGAGTACGTGCTGCTCACCACCGAAGAGAAAGAGCTCAACATGCGCCAGGCGGCTTCGGCTATCGGCACTCTTGATTGCGTGGAGGCCATCCATTCCATCATCAGGGTTGAGGAAAGCCGCAAGCTGCCCAGGGAGCCGGAGATTCCCCTATGAACACTGGTATTCTGGCCAAGCCCAAACAGCTGCCCAGGGAGCCGGAGATTCCTGTTTTAGCGGAACAGTGATTGGTATTACTGCGGAATAAGGAGTACATCTGGTGAGTCTTAAATTTTACAGTACCAACCATCATGTTCCAGAAGTGGACTTTTTCACCGCCGTCCGCACCGGTCAAGCCCCCGACAGGGGGCTCTACATGCCTGTTGAAATCCCGCTGTTGGATGAGGAATTGCTGTCCAGAATGGTAGAGATGGACTACTGGGAAGTGGCCTGTGCCATTCTGCGTCCGTACGTCGAAGATATTCCAGGTGAGCAGTTACAAACCCTGTGCCGTGAAGCATATGACTTCAAACCAAACCTGGAGATGGTCAGGGACAACAAATACCTCATGCGGCTCGACACCGGTCCCACCGCATCGTTCAAGGATTTTGCCGCCCAGGTGATGTCTCGACTCATGGGCTTCAGCCTGAAACCGGGAGAAAAACTACTCATTCTGACCGCCACCAGCGGCGACACCGGGTCCGCCATAGCCAACGCTTTCTACCGGGTGCCGGACATCGACGTGGTGATTCTCTTCCCCTTCGACGAGGTAACCGCCAACCAGAGAAAGCAGATGACCACCCTGGGAAGCAATATCCAGGCGGTGGCCATCGACGGTAAATTCGACCATGCCCAGTCAATGGTCAAAGATGCCTTTGCCGATCAGCGCCTGGGCGGACTAAACCTGACCTCGGCCAACTCCATAAACATCGCCCGGCTTGTACCCCAGGCGGTCTACTATTTCTGGGCGTACACCAGGCTGGCCAAACCGGGAGAAAAAATTGTTTTTTCCGTCCCGTCAGGAAACTTCGGCGATATGATGGGGGCCGTGTTTGCCTGGAAAATGGGACTTCCAATCAGGAAACTGCTGGTGTCCACCAACGCCAACGACGAGTTTCCCCGCTTCCTGAGTACCGGTGAATACGGCAAAATCGAGCCGTCACTTAAGTGTATATCCAACGCAATGAACGTGGGGCATCCTAGCAATCTGCCCCGTCTCATGGAGATCTTCGGTGGGAGCATGGATGAAAACGGCGTCATCAAGAAGCAGCCTGATATGGAGGCCATGAACAATCTCATTTACGCCACCTCGGTTAACGACGAGGAGACCCGTCAGACCATCCTGGATACCTACCGGCAGGAACGTATCATACTGGAGCCTCACGGGGCGGTGGGATGGCAGGGACTGCTTCGGTATCTGGCGGCCAATCCCCTCGATGAGCACTCGTTGTGCGTCAGCCTTGAAACGGCGGACCCGGCCAAGTTTCCAGAGGAAATAACACGAATTCTTGACATCACCCCCCGTGTTCCCGAAAGCCTGGCTGCGCTGGGGGAGTTAGATGAGCAGTACGACTCACTGCCCGCTGATTACCAGGCGTTTTACGAGTATCTGGTGAGCAGGTATTGAAGCACCGCTGGTATCCTTGCTGAACGGCAGCATGGTCGTACACGTGGCAGAAACGAACTGGAGATACAATGGACCTGAAAATCGAAGGTGTCTGCAAGCGGTTTGATGATAAGATAGCTGTAGATGATCTGTCCCTGGATATCCCCAGCGGTGTGATCTACGGTATGATCGGTCCCAACGGTGCTGGCAAGACCACCACCATCCGTATGATCATGAACATCATCGCCCCCGATTCCGGATCTATCTTCTACGACGGGAAGAACATCGATGACTCCTTCAAGAACAGGGTGGGGTATCTTCCCGAGGAACGCGGGCTGTACAAGAAGATGAAACTTCAGGACGTCATCATCTACATGGCGGAACTGAAAGGGTACCCGCGTGCAAAAACCATGGACAGGATCGATCCCTGGCTCGAACGGATGGGACTTCTCGAGTACCGCCACCGAAACGTGGAAGATCTGTCTAAGGGGATGGCCCAGAAGCTCCAGTTCGTCACCACCATCATGCACGAGCCTGAAATCATCATTCTCGATGAGCTTTTCTCCGGGCTCGATCCGGTCAATATCGAGCTGATCAAAGATGTAGTGCTCGATTTAAAACGGGAGGGCAAAACGATTCTCTTCTCCACCCACGTCATGGAGCAGGCGGAAAAGCTGTGTGACTCCATCTGCATGATTTCCCGGGGTAAAAAGGTCATCGACGGGTCTATGCCCGAGGTCAAGGCCACCTTCGGCCGAAACTCGCTGCACGTGGTCATGGAAGGGGACGGCGCATTTATCAGGAAACTTCCCGGGGTCGGGGCAGTGACCGAGTTCAACAACTACATCGAGGTCCGTCTGACCGACCAGGCGGAAGTTGACAGCCTGATCAAGGAAATCGTCAATCGGGTCAAAGTGAGACGCTTCGAGGTGATGGAGCCGTCGTTGTACGACATCTTCATCAACCTGGCCGGGGCCGAAACGGACCAGCCGCCTGAGCAGGCAGGGGGTGCCTCCCTTGCATAAATGCGTCGTCGTGCTCAAGCACGAGTTTGCCCAGGTGGTGAAAAAGAAGACATTCCTGATCATGACCTTTCTCATGCCCGCCTTGATGACCGCACTCATGGTGCTTCCCGCCGCCCTAGCCACCAAGGAGGAGGCGGTGAGCGAGAAGCTGGCCATCATCGACCGTGGCAGCGGTGGCGTGGCGGATGAGCTGATTGAAGCTTTGAAAAAGTACACCATCGGCGATACCGACAAAGCGTCTTACACGGTCACCAAAGTACTGGATGTGCCCATGACGGAGGCGGACCGTTTCAAAGAGCTGAATGATGAACTCTCCAGGCAGGTATCCGAGAAGGAGATCAAGTACTTCATGGTGCTTCTGCCTGAGCCCCACCGTGATGACGGCAACCTCTACCTGGTTACCAACTCGGACAACTTCCACACCTTCCGGCGATTTGAAAAAGAGCTTTCCACTATCCTGGCCTCACGGCGGCTCAAGGAGGAAAAGATCAACCTTCCGGTCAAGGACGTCCTGCACCTCACCCGGCGGCTCAGCCTCACTGTCAAGGACACCCGGGGAGAATCCATCCCCTTCATGGTCAAGTTCTTTGCCGCCCTCATCTTTATCATGATGATGTACACTATGCTGATGACTTACGGCACCACGCTGATGCGCTCGGTCATCGAGGAGAAGAGCAGCCGGATCATGGAGGTGCTGGTGTCATCCATTTCGCCGTTCCAGTTGATGCTTGGTAAAGTTATAGGGCTGGGAGCGGCGGCGGTTACCCAGGTGAGCATTTGGACGGTCATCGGGGCGTTCATCTATTTTGTCGGGAAATCGACCTCACTCGACATAGATCCATCGGTCGGCCGAATAGTTTTTCACCCGCTTATCGCTGTTTTCTTCGTGCTGTTTTTCGTGGGCGGTTACCTGATGTATTCCAGCCTGTTCGCCCTGATAGGTTCCATCGTCACCAGCGATAAAGAAGCCCAGCATTTTATCTTCCCCGTATCGATTCTGCTGATACTGCCGGTGATGGTGGGCTCCTCGGTGGCTCAGAATCCCTACATCCCCTGGGCACAGGTGGCGTCGTACATACCGTTTTGCGCTCCTACCATGATGATGATGCGGATCATGTTCATCGCCCCCAGCGCCCAGGTTTACACCGGTATCCTCACCGAGGCCAGCCTATCGCTGCTGCTGGTTTTTATCACCGACATCGTCCTGGTGTGGATCACCGCCCGGGTGTTCCGCACCGGTATTCTGATGTACGGTAAACGGCCGTCGTTCAAAGAGATTATCAGGTGGATCCGGTATTAACATCTCCAACCGTTTCCGAAGACCCGCATGATCTCACTCAGAGATGTTACGCCGTTGGCGGCGGCCCGGATGCCGTCGGCCAGCATGGTGGTCATTCCCTGTCCTACAGCGATGCAGCGGATCTCATCCGTCGAGGCGTTTCTCCGCAGGGCTGAGAAGAGTTCGAGGGACATCTCCAGGGCCTCTGCAATGGGAACCCGTCCTTTGAAGCCGATGTTGGAGCACCGCTCGCATCCCACCGGTTTTTTAAAGGTCCACCTGATCCCCCCGCCACCCTCTCCCTCCTTGAGCCCGCCTTTTTCCGCCCGCTTCTTGACGGTATAGAGAAAATCGTCGGGCAGATCGGCCTTTTCACTGCAGTGGGGGCAGAGCCTCCGGACCAGGTGCTGCGCCACCACCAGTTTGACCGATTCGCCGATAACGTAGGGGGAAGAGCCCATATCGAGTAATCTGCGCAGGGCCGCCGGGGTGTCCAGGGTGTGGAGTGTCGTCAGGACCAGGTGCCCGGTCAAGGCTATCTTGTGAATGATGTCCAGGGTTTCGTAGTCGCGGACTTCTCCCACCATCACCACGTCGGGGTCGGAGCGCATGATGGTCCTGGCCAGTCCCGGTAGGGAGATTCCTTCACGGTTGTTAGCCTGCAGGTGGTTGACCCAGGGCAGCACAAACTCCACCGGGTCTTCCGCCGTCATGGTCTTGACATTCGGCCCAGCCACTTCGTTTAAAGCCGCGTACAGGGTGGTGGTTTTACCGCTGCCGGTGGGGCCGGTGACCACGATCAATCCCCAGGGAGAACCCGCATGCTTCTGCAGGAGCCCCGCTGTTTCCGTGGAGAAATCCAGAGAGTTTATCTTCAGTCGTTTATCGATGGTGTCTGCACACAGGAAGCGGGCCACGATGGATTCGCCGGTGGAGGACATGACAACGCACACCCTGAGATCCACCCGCTGGAAATTGATCTTGAGCAGGATCCGCCCGTCCTGGGGCCGGTTCTTGACGTGCGGGTCCAGGGCGGACAGAATCTTGAACCGCTCTATAAGCGGAGACAGGAGCCTGGGATCGAACTCGGCATAGGTGTGAAGGACGCCGTCGATGCGGTACCGGAGAATACCGGTGGGACTGACCAGGGTCTCTTTCATGTGCGGTTCCAGGTGAAGGTCCGAAGCTTTCAGTTCATGGCCCAGGGCGAGCATTTGGTTGACCGTGGCGATGACGAGGCTTTTCTCTTCAATGGCTTTATCACTGTGGTGACTGCTTGATGTAAGCTCTTTCAGGTGGCCGTTGATGGTTTTTAGCAGCGGATTGATGTCGGCGGTCAGCTCTATGGTTGGTTCCTCCCCCTTAAGAAACCGGTCGATTTCCTTCTGATAGAACCTCCATTGCCGGCCGATCTTCATACCCTTTAACTTCCCCGCCCGCAGCCAGCGGTAGAAGGTGGACCGGGTGGTCTTCAAAGCCTCGATGGCCTGGTTCATGTCGAGTAGATCTCCCGATTCCGATGCCGTGTCATCCTGTTTGCCTTGTATCTTCTCGTTCGGTTCCTGCTGACCGTCACGTTTTTTCTCACTATTCATGGTGCAACCTCCTTTTTGATACCAGCTTTTTCAAGAGTTTACCTGCTGCAGGCACAGATAGATGCACATCCGCGCACTGGTAACGGTAACTCATGAAACAAACAAAACCATATTTTCTTGGCTAGCCAATCATAGTGTATCATGAACGCTATGACATGTAAAGAAATTAAACAAAATATTTCCTTTTAGGATACCGTTTGGGTTGGAAATGAAAAGACGGTTGTCAATCAATAGCTGCCGTAGTTTTTTAGAAGACCACTGGTGCTGGAATAGATGAAATCGTCGCCCTCTGCGTCAATATGCCTGTTTGCCAGAGATTCCAGTACTTGTGTTTCTGTCAGCGTGACGGCTGAATCGCCGCTGCCGCTTACCAGCACGTACTCGTCGTTGAAGCGGTAATACACAAATGGCTGTCCGGTGAAGGGATCGTCTGGTACGGTACCTTCGATGATTGATTCGAGGTTGTCCGGGTAGGTACCGGTTTGCTCCCGGTACAGTTCGAGCAGACAGGCTGTTTCTGCAAACCGCCCCATGGTCAGGCAGCGTACGACGTTCTGGTCGCTGCGCTGGAAGTTGGGAATGATGATGTGGTTTATCAGATTGTGGTATTTGTAGGCCAGTAGGTCGTCGTAAACCGATTTGAGCAGCTCCTGGCGTTTACCATACGGGTGGATGAACGCTTCCTTGGCGCGCCTTATAATGTCCGCCCACTCGCCGATGGCGTGGTTCATGTACATGGTCACCAGTTCGATAGCGCAGGGCCGCTGCTTGACTTCGTGGAGGAACAGTCCCTCCGTTTCCTTGTCCCTGCACAAGAAGTGCATACCGCCGGGCATGGGCTTCAGGGTTCTCATCAGGCGGATAATGCTGCTGTTGTACCGATAAAGACCATCCAGGATGGAATCCCACGGCGTCAGGCGCCTGGTGACACTGTCCGGCAGCGTGGCCAGACGTTGCAGTATTTTTCCGCTATAGGCGTTGTTCGTTACCTTTCCGGCCAGAATATCATAGCAGTGCGCCAGCGTCGAGATCACCATGACGTGGGCAAAATACGGGTCTGTCCCGAGACTCGTACTGTCCGGTTCCGGCAGAAAATCAAACAGTGATTCTATGTCGCCGAGCAGCGAGAAGCAGAGCATCAGGCAGAGAATGCCCTGTTTCTTTTTCTTCCGGCTATCGAGAAACAGGGAATAACCGCTAAGAGTGCGGACGATCTCCCTAATTACACCGCTCCTGGCCTTCATGGAAGCGGAAAGTTCTTTTGCGAAGGCGGCCTTCTCTTCGGTGGACAATGTGTGTTTGAGGCAGCCGGAATTCTGCAGGGCGGCGTTCAGAAGGCCAACACACTTCGGCATCTGCTCCAGGGCCTGTTCATACTCCTTGATGAGGTCGGTTTTGAGCGGGTCATTGTCATCAGGGGTCCGGTAATGTCTCCAGAAGTGCTGTATCGTGCGGAAATGATCAGATTCGGTGAATGGCTTGTCGGACAGCCGGGTCATCAACGAAGAGTACAACGCGAGCCTGGATGGCCCGCCCGACGGCCCGGGCGCGGCGGCGATCGGCCGGACAAACACGGCCGCCAGGCAGAAGACGGCGGGTACGAGTCCGTAGCAGAAAAGCGTGTGAAACAAACGTTTTGATCTAGGGTTTGAGAGCGCCATGGATCGGGCAGATCACCTCCAGTTCTATCTTGGTGTGGCCGTAGGGATCGGTGACACCTGGCATCCCGGCGAATCCCCGTTCCACCTCCGTGTGAATTGGTTTGATGGTGAAAAGTTTGTTGTCCGACGGACACCGCATGTTGGTTGCCGGCAGCCCGGCTTCCAGGAGCTTGTCCATCACCAGATCCTTATTTTCCGGCTTTGCATAGATGTACCGTTTGGCCGCCTCGCCCACGGTCATCTTGTTTAGGATACACCGCTGCTCCTTTACGTCGTCCATGTGCTCGTCGATGTTTGACAGGGAAACCGTTGTGTTTGTTCCTTCCGATGCAAAACGGAGGTCTTGTAGAATTCTGCCGAGGGGAGCAAACAGGTCATGGAGTTCCCGGTTGGATTTCTCGTGGGTCCGGCCGCATGCCAGGTGGTGGGCCAGCCACAGGTCGTTGTAACCGTGAATAAGTCGCTCCAGAGCTTCGGCGTCGGCTTCTGATGCACACGTCACTACGAGTTGGTAGAGTCCGGTCCGGTCGTTCCCGGAGATTTCAAACGAGATGGTGGTGTCCAGGCAGCGGTCGAGACCGACCAGGTAGCTTTTGCGCACCCACTGTTGTAGCAGCTCTTTGAGCCGCTGGCGGTTGGCGACGAAACCGAAATGCTGATAGTTCTCCGACAGCAGGGACTGCTGCTGCTTGAATTCCATGAGCAGCTCGGTGGGATCCCGGTGCAGCTGTCCGGATGAAGGAGCGAAGATAAAGGTTCCGTCTATGATGGTGAGAAAACACTTCTCAGAATAAGTGTAAATTTCGTTTTCTTGCTGCAGGCTGGACAGTTTTTGGGCAATTGCTTGCGGATCATAACTCTGAAGGTCAAAGGCTATGTATGGTTCGAGCGGAGTGGTTTCCGAACCGATGTCCAGGTTCCGGGTAGTGATAAGATAATCACGCATGTCATCTTCGCACCCTAGCAGGTTGACGGCACGTCTGAAATCAACAATGAAAAGGATAGCTTCGAAAAGGCCCGGTGCATCCACTGTCTCCCTGAGCGGTTCCATGGCCTCCACCAGCGACGGCGAAAGAACATCTCTGGTGAACATCGGTTTTTCTTCGTAGACCACCAGGTCGAAGTCCCGGGGTGATGCTACCTGCGCCCGGATAGAAGCCGGTGCGAAAACAGCCAGGATGGCAGCCAGCAGAAGCACCCGGACAATACGAATGTGCAACTCAGCCTGCTCCTTTCCTCATAAATCTTCCAGGGAGTACACTTTTTCACATTTTGGACATCTGTATTTTATTGTATGTTCGTATCGGTGACCGAACGTCGCGCCAAAGCTGAGAGGGCCCTTACTGTAAACATGGAAGCCGTCTCCCATATCCTCGGTCTCTTTGAATCTCTCAAGTTTTACCCGGCACTCTTTGCATACCTTTTTTTTGAAGAAGAAACTGAACAATTCGCCCCATCCGAGATTCATCCGGTGTACTGTCACAAAAAGGCGCTCCCTTCAGTTCAATTATAGCCAGGAGGTCTGTCCCCGTCAATTTCAGACGCAGTTGACGCTCCCGCCCTCCAGCAAGTAGTGTAGAAAGTAAGGTTGGAGTTTTTCATAATGGAAGATAATCATACATCTGAAGCAATAGCGCCGGAATGCGGGGCACCGACCTCCCCCACCGACAGGTTCTGGACCATCCCCAACATGCTCTGCCTTGTCAGGCTCATCGGCGGAGTTGCCGCTATGGTCCTTATCATCAAGGGGTATCTGCTCGCCGCTCTGATCGTCTTCCTGGTTGCGGAATTCACCGACATGATCGACGGCACCATCGCTCGCAAGCTCAAGCAGGTCTCGCTCATCGGGGCCAACCTGGATATCTGTGCCGACACCGTTTTGATCATCTTCCCCTTTATCGGTTTTACCGTGGCGGGGCTGCTTCCGGCGTATATGATCGTGCTGTCCGTGACGGCCATCGGTCAGTTCGTTGCCGCCGGGGTGCTGCTGACACGGAACCAGGAAACCTTTCAGTGGCCCCATTGTCTCCAGAGCAAAATCATCAATGGCACGGTGTTTGTGTCGTATATTTTTCTCATCATGCGGTGGCCATATTATCGGTGGATCTGGTTGGTCACCCTGGTGCTGGCCAACATCTGGCTGGGGCCGTGGCATATCCGCTTCGCGCTCAGTGAACGCGCCAACAGGATGGACGGCGCCGGATACGAACAAAAAGAGGACGGCTGAAAGCAAACAGTGGGGGAATCTTGCAGGATTCCCCCACTGCCGTTACTTGAAACAGCTGTTTGCTCTGGTTTCTACTGAAGCATTTTCAGTTCCCCCTGCGCCGCTTTCGCCATCCAGTGTCCGGGGAAGTACTTTACCAGCCGGTTATAGTTTTCCATGGCCGAATTTTTCTCGCCGTCAAGCTCCAGGGACTTGGCCAGGTAGAAGAGGGTTTCCACCGCCAGGTCATGAAGTCCTTCTGGGATGGTCCCTTCTGTCAGCACCAGGTTGTAGAGCCGGCGGTAAAGGACGGCCGCTGTTTTATAATCCTTAGACTTGAAATAGCTGGCCGCCTGGTTGATCATTTCACCGGGAGTGGTGGCCTCGTTGTTCTCCCGGGCGATGACGGTAAACCGGTTCCCTTTGAGTCCGTACACCGTGCTGCTGACGGCGAAGGCCTCGCCGTTTTGGTGAAAACCGATAATCTGATCGGCTACCAGATAGAAACTGCCTCGTTCCTGGCTTATGGAGAATTCTTCCGTCCCCGTCTTCTCAATCCCGGGAAACTTATCAATCCCGGGAAACTTATCAATCCCGGGAAACTTAT
>CAYSPT010000046.1:0-13592 GCA_964432985.1 uncultured bacterium | reverse complement strand
TCAATCCCGGGAAACTTATCAATCCCGGGAAACTTATCAATCCCGGGAAACTTATGGAGTTTAGAGAACTTGACCAGGCGGTCCTGGTAGACCAGGTAGACGGAGGGTATCTGGGCGCCTCCCCGTCCCATGGTCCACAGCGAAATAACCGCCGAGATATCTTTGGAGCCTTTTATGAAGACGTAATCGCTTAAGTACAGTCCTGCTTCCGACTCCAGCACCTTGATCCTGTACCCGGTGTCGCTTTCCCGGGCGAGATATACCAGCAGCGCCGCTTTCGCCAGTGTATCGGCGACTTTTACCGGTGCGTCGGGGACCGTCTCCATGGTGTGTATGATAAAATCCGCCAGACCGTCCTGGTTGATGTCCCGTTTCAGGTAGCTGACAACCTCTTCGGTGTCTTTGAGCGAGGCGGTTACCGCCTCGGGAAGATCGACCCCCAAAACCTCATTTCCCAGAGCTCCAGCGGCACCTCCCAGCACAATGGCCGTCAGCAGGACGGCGTGAATGGTTAATCCTGTAAAAAATCGTTTCATTTTTCTCGCATCCTTTCCTTAAAGTGCTACATTCCCCTGACGGAACCGTAGATATTTCTCTCCCAGGCATCAAATGCTTCGTTCGAGTTCAGCCCGCGGTAGGATTTTATCCAGCCCTTTTCCGCAGGGGTCAAGGGTAAGCCCAGGGCCGCTTTCCCCTGAAGCCCGTAATCGACGCCTTCCTGCAGATAGTTGTGCCCCGTGCTGGGCGTCCTGGCTATCACCTCGTCCCAGGGGCGGTCCAGCCCCACCATGCCTCCCTGGAGAAGACCCTTTTCCCGCAGTTTGCCGGTGGTGGCGTACGGGCCGCGATTGAAGTTGGTTATGCCCTTAACGAGCCGGTCTTCCCTGGAATCGGTCCCGTTGTACGTAAACAGCTTGTTTCCTCCGGAGGTGGCGCTTCGCAGGCACTTGTCGTTGAAATACTTTGTTCCCAGGGCGATGTTCTTAGCCGGATCGTACTTGGCGTTGCCGAAATGCTGCCCGAGTTGCATGAAGCCCGTGAAGCCCCGGGAGTTGACCAGGGGTCTCCCACCCCTGGTGTGATAGCCCTTGGACTCGATCCAGATGATGGTTCTGATGACGTCTTCCGGGGTGATGCTATGGCCGTACCGGTTCTTTATCCCCTTCGGCATACGGCTCAGGTTCCCCGCCCCCCCGATGGCCTTTTTCACCCACGAGTCGAATCCGGCTGCCCCGGCGGTGGTTTCGCCGGCCGGGTACCTCTGGGGAATCACTGAAGGTTCCCCTCTGCCCTGGGCAGACGCGACCTCCTTGGGCTGCCGCTTGTTGCGGATGGCCTCAAGCAGGTTGAAGCCGTACGCCGGCGCCGCGGCGCTGCCGGTTAGGGCCGTGGCTAGTACCAGGTAGACTGCCTTCATGAAACACCGTTTTTCACCCCGTAAATACCTGATCACACCTTTCACCTCACCTCTCAAAGTAAATTGGGAAACTTATAATCATGGTAATGGTTCACTGATGTGGTATTAGTCCACTGACGTGGTAAGAGTTCAAAGAATGGAACGCGATTCTTCCCGCGCTTCATTCTGTACTATGCGGAGCGCCTGAATAAGTTTCAAAAGAAATATACAAAGCAACGATGCGTGTTATCGACCTTTCTGAAAGATGGAGAGCAGAAAAAATGAAATGGATTGAATTGCATTGCATATTTTATAAAATTACAGTCTATGTGTTATAGTTAAATCTGGTGGCAGGTTACTCGGTGCGGCAGCAGTTGACCGTATACGGAGGTTGCGTTCGTGGGTACATCCGACGATTCATTTAATTTTGACCTGGACAATATCGGATTTGAAATTACCGGACTGGGCGAAAAATCCGTGGTGGACAGCCATCCAGCAGCCCCGACTGCTTCTTCCTCGGGCATAGGTGTGGGTGATTACATCGGCGGGCGCTACGAGGTGCACGACGTAATCGGCGGGGAAGGGCAGACCGGGATGGGAGTCGTCTATGTCTGTCATGACAAGCAGGATAACGCCGTCTACGCCTTGAAAACATTCCAGGACAAATTCATTTTTTCCGAAGCAATAAGAAACAGTTTCAAGCAGGAAGCCTACGCCTGGATATTTCTGCGGAAGCATCCGTATATGGTGCAAGCGCTGAGGGTTGAAAGCCTCGATGACCGCCTGTTCATCATCCTGGAGTACATCGCTCCTGATGATTACGGGCGAAACACACTGACCCATTTCCTCCAGAAACCAATTACCCTGTACCGGGCCCTGGAGTGGTCCATCCAATTCTGTCACGGAATGGAGCACGCGCATTCCCGGGGTGTTACGCCCCACCGTGATATCAAGCCGGACAATGTCATGATCGCCCGTAACCTGACGGTGAAGATTACGGATTTCGGCCTGGCCAAGATGTGGGATAATCCGTCAACCGAGACATCGGTAATGGGAAAAACCGAGGAGGTCGAACCGGGATTAAGCTTCGCCCAGATTTACAACCCCGATATGCCGGAGGAATCTCCCGCCAACGAGCTGAGTTTCATAAAGGTGGACCAGGGCAAGGCCGTGGTGGGAACGCTTCCCTGGATGGCTCCCGAGCAGTTCGATGGCCTGGCCGACACCCGGAGCGACATATACTCTTTCGGTATCATGTTCTACCAGTTGGCCAATCGGGGAGACCTGCCTTTTACCGCCCAGACGATCAGGGGATTTTCGCTGGCACACCGGAAATTCGAAGTTCCCAGACTGGATTCGGTCTTGTACCCGATCATTGCCCGCTGCCTGCGCAAGTACCCAGATGCCCGTTATCAGACGTTCCAGGAGCTGCGGGAGGACCTGGAGAAATTGTACCGGCTCAAGATCGGATCAGCACCTCCCTCACCTCCTGATGCTGCCGGTCTCAAAGCGGAAGAATTCTTTTATCGCGGCTTATCGTTTTTCTCTCTGGGCTTGATCGATGACGCTGTCAAGGAGTACCGGATGGCGGTGCTGTTCAATGCCAACAGTGCAGATGCCCACGCCAAATTGGGCCAGGCGCTCGATGCGCAGGGTAGTCACCGTGAAGCGCAGCAGGAGTACACTGAAGCTTTAAACCTCAATCCGAAATTAGCTGAAGCGCATCTCGGCCTGGGCAGGAACCTGGAGTACCTGGGTCAGAAACGAGAAGCCATGCGCGAATACGCAAAGGCGATTCAACTGGATGCTGAAGTGGCGGAGGCTCACTTGCGCCTGGGAGGTTTGATGGAACTGCAGGGACGTAATGTCGAAGCCAGGCAGGAGTACCAGAAAGCCCTTGAAATAAATCCCGACAGTGCTGAGGGACACCTTTGCCTGGCAGTGATTCTTGATAAATCGGACCATCACGAGAAGTCATTGGCCGAACGCGCCGAAGCGCTCCGGCTGGAGCAGAACCTGGGCGAAAAACTGGTGGAGCAGGGGAACAGGTATGCTTCGTGCCGCCAGTTTGACCAGGCCGAAAAAAAATACCGGAACGCCCTGTGGGTTGCCCCTCAATTGCCAGCCGTTCACGCCAGCCTGGGAGTGGCTTTATTGGAGAAGGGTCATCTCGAAGAGGCTTTAAGTGAAATAACCAAAGCGGTGAATCTCGATCCCCACCGTCTGGAGCTCGATATTTACATGGGACGGATACTGGCGGCACAGGGTGATTACGAGGCCGCCCGGGACAAATTCATGAAGGTCCTGGAGGCCAGTCCGGATGATCCTCTGGTACACCTTCATCTGGGCCGTCTCTACGATCTTCAGGATAAGCGGAGTGAAGCCGAACAGCATTATCGCCAGGCACTTGAAGGTACGGGCAAACTGGCCGAGCCACACCTGTACCTGGGGAACATCCTGGAAGAGCAGGGAGATACCGCCGGAGCAGAAGAGCTCTATCGTGAAGCTCTCAGGTGCGATTCCACCCTGGCGGAAGCTCACCTGTGCCTGGGACGGATGCTGGAACAACGAGTATTGCATGGTGAAGCGCTCGAGCAGTACCGCGAAGCGTTGCGTTTGAATCAGGACCTGGTCGAGGGGCATCTGCGGATGGGACGTATCTTGATTCATTTTGAGAAGTACAAGGAAGCGCTGAAAGAGTTGAGGATGAGCCTGAGGCTGGATGACACTATTGCTGAAGCGTACGTGCTCATCGGTAATATCGTTCTTTCCCAGCAGGGAGAAGATGGATATGAAATTGCCGAGTACC
Organism: uncultured bacterium; assembly: GCA_964432985.1. Lineage (GTDB taxonomy): Bacteria > Muiribacteriota > CAYSPT01 > CAYSPT01 > CAYSPT01 > CAYSPT01. Next base: position 9,387 of record CAYSPT010000046.1, on the reverse strand, counting down.
GGTACCGGCAGGCCCTGGAAACAGACCCGGGTTTCACCGAAGCTTTTCTCAGGCTGGGTGCTATCTCGGAAGCACTGGGTCTTTACAAAGACGCCATCGGAGAATACCGCTGCGCCCTGGAAACAAAGCCCGAATCAATCACCATTCACTTTATGATTGCCACCCTTCTGATCAAGCTGGGTGATCTCGATGGAGCCATAGAAGAGTATCGTCAGGCGCTTAACCGTGACCCGGCCTCTTTTGATGGCCACTTCAAGCTGGCCCGGCTTTATGAGGATAAGGAAAATTTTTACCTGGCCATGAGCGAGTATATGGAGTGTATCAAACTCGATCCGGGCAGCCTTGAAGCGCACCGGAAACTGGCACACATTTTTGAGACCCAGGGAATGGAAGAAGAAGCCATCAAGGAGTTCAGGGAGGCGCTCGACATAGATCCCAGCCTGGTGCCGCTTCATCTTAAACTGGGACGATTATACCAGGAGAAGAAAGATACCTATTCGGCCATCAAGGAGTACCGCTGCGCCTTGAAGTTCAAACCGCATCTGTACGAAGCCAGGGTTGAGTTGGGTGATATTTTCACGGAGATGAAGCTGGAAGAAGATGCGGAAAAACAGTATAGGGCGGCTGTCAAGCTTCGTCCCAACCGTTGTGATCTGCGTATCAAACTGGGCCAGATATACGAGTTTACGGGCCGGACAAAGGAAGCCATGGAGGAGTATCGCAAAGCGATTCACAGTGATCCGGAATCAGCCGAGGCTCACTACAGTCTTGCCAACGCCCTGGCGGATTATGGGTTGTACGAGAAAGCGAACCGGGAATACATTGAGGCGCTGCGTCTCGACCCGGAGCATCTGCGGGCGCGTGTCAGGCTGGGAATGATCCTGGGGTCTCAAGGTTTTCGCGATCAGGCAATCCTGATATTGAAAGACGTTCTCATGGTTGACCCGGGATCATATGATGCCCACCATAGCCTGGGTAAAATCTACACGACCATGGGTGAGTACGAGGAAGCTGTCAGGCAGTACAAACTTGCGCTGTTGGAGAAGGTGGACAGTCCGAAAGCCCATTTTGAGTTGGCGGTTATTTACGAGCGGCGGGAAATGAGCACGGAAGCGATTCGTGAGTACAAAGAAGCCATCAAGTTGAATCCGCGAATGACTGCTGCTTACTTGAACGCCGGTGTGCTGTTCGAAGGGGCCGGACGTTTCAGTGAAGCTGCGGAAATGTACCGCAGGCTTCTGGAAATCAATCCTGATGATCTGGGAGCGCAGGCCCGTCTGAAAGTTATTGAGGACAAACAATAATCCTCCGCGGAGAACCGTGCGGAATACTGTGAGTGCGGGTCAGCTTTCTTTCATCACCACGTAGTCAGATTCGGCTTTTTCACTCAACAGTTGGGACATGGGCTCCAGGGCGCCGGGCTTGAAAACTTCGTAGATCTCCAACCGGCCGTCCTGCGGAGTCGAGCATGTACCGATGAGTTTCCACAAAATTTCCGGCTGCATTATGGTTTTCGCTCTCTGGAAAGCATCTTTGCTGGTAAGGACATGTCCTCCTTCTGCACATCTCATGATACGGTAGGTCTTTTCCAGGGGAAGGCTGCCCATGTCGGGTGCAGCGACGGAACTCGCACATTCGAATTCCCCCGTATCGATACCCAGGCGGATCTTGAAAGCGTTGAACTCCTCAAACGCCATCTGTATTTCAAGGGCGCAGTCCAGAGCATTTTTCAGAGAGCTGAATATCATGAGAAGCCCATTCCCCACCGATTTAACGATGATCCCCCGATTCTCTTTTTTGAGTATACCGGACACGGTGGCCCGGTGGTGCTCAAGCAGGTTCGTGAACGACTGTTTGTTCATGTTCTTGACCACCATCGAGGATGCCACCAACTCATCAAACATGAGTGTCAGGGTAGTAACCTTGTGTGAGCAGGCAAACATGTTCATGGTGTTCAGGTTTTTCTTGTCAAGTTGTGTGGCATACAGGGCTTTGTTGGTGGCTATACTGGTCACCTTCTGCATGAAGAGAAGCGGCAGGATGTGGGCGTCCTTAAGCACCTCCTCGATGAGCGCTCCCGGATTTCGAAGAATTGCTATCAGGACATGCAGGCACGAAAGGTAGTCGGTTCCCGACACCTTGGCCACCTGTTCAGCGTACTGGAACACTGCTTTGCACTCTTCGCTGCGGCTCAGGACTCCCTTTGTCCGTTGCGATGTGCCTTTCACGAGAAGTTCATTGATGGCCCGTCTCAGTTTTGGCATGTCCGCTTTGTAGATACTTAGAATATCGTGCAGAATCTCGTGTTCGTGCTGCAGAGCCAGCCAGGAGTGCATGCTGAGACCTATTTTCTTCTCGCCAAGGTCTATCAGCTTATCCAGGCTGAAAATACCGATGAAGAGGTGCTCTTTTTCGATGTAGTGGCATCTCCCGCTGGCGGCGGCCGCGGCGGCAATCTGCCATGCCATGGAGAGACCGACCGACAGCCTGTTCATATCGTGCTCCTTAAGGTCAAGTTCACCCGATGAGGTAACCTCACCCAACGAGGTTTAGAAAGCGCCGGATTCTCATTACCATTTCCCGGGGTTTGAACGGTTTGACAATGTACTCGTTGGCTCCCAATTTCAAGGCACGTACCACATCGTCCTCATCTGATCTGGCGGTGAGCATGACGATCGGTACATCCTTCCAGTCCGGGCGTTGCCTGATGAATTTTATCAGCTCGAAACCATTCATGTACGGCAGCATGATATCGAGAAGGACCAGATCCGGCGGAGTCATCATCTCTATCATGGTCTGGGCTTCCATCCCATCGGTGGCAAAAACGATGTTGAAACCTTCCCGCTCCAGGTAAAACGAGAGTAGGTGCCGCATCTCCTCATCGTCTTCCGTCATGAAGATAATGGGTTGGCTGGAAGTGGTGTCCGTCATCTGCGTAATGTCCCCCTTTTAGCTCGTTTTTTCACAAGCATGCCTGCTGTGACAACCTGTGAAAAAAGTAGGCTAATGTTGTGTGGAGGATATCATCAGTATCGGTTTGATGTCAAACCATCTGTACCGTGAAGAGCCGGTTGTCATTCATGAGATGAATTGGTACCATTGTAAACAGGCAAACTACAGTTTCCGAGTCAAATAATTGAGATTTACTATTGCACAAATACCGGTTCCTCGGATAACCTCAGTGAGACCGGTTTGCCGGTGATGGCTGGGGCGTGCGAATTGACGAAAAAGTCTTCACGGTACTTAACTGGTTTGCCGGTGATGGTTTGGGGCGTACGAAATGAACGAAAAAGTCTTCGCGGCTCTTAACGATGTAAACAATATTAAAATCATGTCCTACCGTAACGGGCAATGTATAGTGGATGATACCAATACTGTTCTGTCACGGCTCAAGAGGACTGATGAATACTTTGATGAAGATTTCTATCTGATTCTGAAAATACATGAATTAAAAAGGCTTATCGGTTTGTTTCCGGACATTTCCCGGGAGCTGGGGCTTCCGTTTTTGTGGAGGAACCTCATGCGCAAGTACAAGGAAGTTCAGCAGGCCGACGAGCAGACCGACCAGTTGGATGAAGAAGCTGATTTACCGGTCAATATGGAAGACCTGGATCAACTGGAGGTTCCTGCTGCCCTTCTCGAATCGGATTTTTTCAGAGAGTCGGCCGGGATGATGTGTTCACTGTTTGACGCGGAGCTTGTCAATGGTTTCATTAAGCACTGGAAGAAAGTGGTCAAGAAACAGCGAAGCTTTGTAATCGGTAAGCTGGATTTTGAAAAATCGTTAACCGGTATTCTCGAACTGGCCGGGCATGACCCGAGCAGCATCATTGACGCCCAGCACACCATACGCGAATGTATTCCCCATACGACAACGTTCAACAGCAAGACTCCCAATATGCACTCCACCATCCACACCTTTTCCAAGAAAAGCACAAAACTGAACGACGCGGTTAAAGCCGGTTTTAAGATGGGTTTGTACTGGAATCCGAAGGACCAGGCCAGTGTTGTGGAACGGGGCACAAAAACTCTTTCGGGAGTGGTGTTTACAGGTTATCTTCCCCGTGGAACGTATGCACAGAACTACCTGGTAACCAGGGACAGTCTGGAAGAGAGCGAGGGGTACCATCTGGTACAGAAAGCTGTCTCCCGGATGCAGGCCAGAGTCAATTCAAGCGCTTCCCGAAGTAAGGTAAGCGAAGTTAAGGTAAAACTAACGGTATGTGATCTGCACACACTTGGTACCAATTTGCAAAAAATCGCCGACCGGGAAAGCCGTTTCGATGTCCAGACCATGGATGGGTGCGTAGCATTGATGGTAAACGAGAACTATCCGTTCAGACGGGCAACCTGCGATCCGATTGTAACTATCATCCGAAAAGAATTGTGCGCCGCCTATTATTCCAATGCATTTTTCCGAGGATGTCTGGCCTATTTCATGGAGAAGTTCTGCGGTGCCAGGTGATTATGTTGTGCTGGACGCTTCTGACAACCGTACGGTTTTGACAACCGTACGGTTCTGACAACCGTACTAATCCAGGTAGTATTCCCTGAGCTTTTTACTTCTTGAGGGATGTCTCAATTTCCGGATGGCTTTGGCTTCTATTTGTCTGATACGTTCCCTGGTGACTCCGAACATTCTACCTACCTGCTCCAGGGTGTGGGAGTAACCGTCCAATAATCCGAAACGGTATTTTATTACCTTGGCCGATCGATCGTCAAGGGTTCCCAGCACTTGCAGTACCTGGGTCTTCAGCATCCTCTGGAATGCGGTTTCGGATGGAGACTGAATCGAGTCGTTTTCGATGAATGAACCGATGTTTGCCTCCCCGTCTCCCACTGGGGTTTCCAGAGAAATGGTCCGTTGCGAGAACCTGAGCATTTTCTTTACCTTTGCCTGAGGAAGTTGCGCAACTTCGGAAATTTCTTCCACCGTGGGTTCCCTCCCCAGGGCCTGTGTGAGACGGGAAATAGTCCGTTTGAGCTTGTTAATGGAGTCTGTCATGTGAACGGGCAGGCGAATGGTGCGTGACTGCTCCGCCAGGGACCTGGTAATTGCCTGGCGTATCCACCAGATTGCGTAGGTGGAAAATTTGAATCCCTTGGAAGGATCAAACTTGACCGAGGCTTTCATCAACCCCTTGTTTCCTTCCTGTATCAAGTCCATGAACGGGAGTCCGCGTTTCGTATATTTTTTAGCAACGCTAACCACCAGGCGCAGGTTAGCGTTAATCAGTTTCTGCCTGGCTTCGTCATTGTTCTGCCATGCCAGTTCCGTGAGCTGTTTCTCGGACTCTGCAGTCAACAGGGGAACGTTTCCGATAGAACGGAGGTAGAGTTTGACCGAGTCTTGAAGTACTTCCAGATTGGTCTCTTCTTCCTGCGCGGTCTGTTTTTTCTGCCGGCCGGTCTTACTAATGTCTCCCCGGACTTCGATTCCAGCTTCCATGAGCGATGCGATCAATTCTTCAATATGTCCGGTTTCCACACTTTCCGGGAGATTTTCAAGTATCCACCCGGAATTGAGCGTACCGCCCGTCTCCTTGCCTTTGGTACAACATACGGCAAGGTACTCTTTAAGATGATTTTTTGTTTGGGTTTGTCTTTCCAGCATTTTTCTCCTGTGCTCCCGGGAAAGTGAGTGTAATCTTCGGGTTAATGTAATCTTCAGGTTGAACGATTATGTTTAACTATTTTACTGTTTCTATGTGGTAAGAAAATAAATGTTTTAAAGGTTTAACCCGGCTTTTAACATATTTAAGCTAGAATAATCAAATAAAAATAAAATGCTTATAAATAAAGTTCTTGCTTAATCTGCAATATCATTATAACAAAGAGATGTTTAAGTGTCAATTTAACAGCATGTACCTCAAGGTCCCTCACTTCCATCAAAGGCTCAAGCGCATGTAGCCCCAGAGCAGACACGTGTTGAAGTTTGCCGGCAAAAATATTACAACAAAAAAGTACGAATGATTGTACAATATTAGAGCAACTGACACAGGGGAGTGTGGTTTCGTTGAAAATATCCAAAACGATGCTGTTGATCATAATACTGGTTGGAATCGCCGGCGGAATGCTGGCTCAAAAATGTATTAGAGGCGCTCCTGAAGAACAACCGGGAAGGGAAACTCCGCAGGCACATGAGCTTCCCGATGTGTTATCAGTTGCTGCTCCGGCGGCGGAACCATCTTCTGAAACGGCTTCTTTGCCCAAAACTGAGCCTGTCTTTCAGCCTGATGATTACCTGACCGGCGAGATAGTTCATGAAGGCAGGATGTGTTCAATCGGTGATGTCATTCTGCAGCTTGTTTTGGATAGCATGCCGAGTAAACCGCTGGTTCTCACATCACAGCAATACATCATAATGAAAAAAATCTTCTCTGCTTCAGGGGAACCGCAGGTTGAAGACGCACTAAAAATCGCCAATTATCTTCTCGAAGTGTGGGTGGATTACTACTTGATGGAACAGTATTACGATCAGGAAGTTCTGGTTGAAATTCTCCCGGATGCACGCAGTATCATGGAGTTTACAGCTGCCCACTCTGTTGGAGATTCTCATGGAGATTCTCAGGGATTTGTTGCTTCGGAACGTTTCAAAGAGGCTGTTAAACAACATCTTTTAGAAGAAAACATGGTACGTCTCATGCTCGAGAGGTTTGATCGGTTCTCCAGTACTGGTCGGCTTCAGCTTGCACAGATTGATAATCCGATTCCATGGTCGGTGCAAAACGTGTCCATGTCTTATTTCTATCAAGAAGGAGCACATGGCGGTCCAGATGGAACAAGGGAGACAGGAGAAACGTATCTCGATAATGGTGTTACTATTTTCACCATTGATGGCCGTACCTTGCCGGCCGGTGCTGTGCGCTTCTCGTACCTTGATTTCAAGTTTCTCCCGTTTCAGATACCACCGGGCCGGCTGCTGGATATGGTTAACCGTCTCTCCTCCGGTTTGCCTGGAAGCCGTAAGCAGCTGCTTTCATGGCTTGGTTGTTTTGAGCCCGGTATCCGGGAATCGGTAATACGCCTGTTGTTTACTCACCTGGTGCGTGCCGGAATGAAAGACTGCGCAGCAGAAAACCGGGAAACCTACAGGGTGCCGGAAAAGGTCCTGCGCAAAATGAGACTGAACACTCTGATTTGCCTGGTGGGCTACACGGCCAGCCGGGTGTACATCAAAAACAAGGGTTTACTGGTTTCTACTCTGTCTGTTCTGCCGCGGTTGACGCTGAGTTTGACGGGGGGCAGCTACGGACTGTCCGTAGCCCGGAGCACCAATTTTCTCGATGTTTGCCTCGGCGATCTCGATTTCATTTGTCCCGAAGGAAGAATGGCCATCAGGATTTCCTCCAGTGATCCATTGAATGTCCTGGACATGCCCGAAGAATACAACCGGTTTCAGCTCATGGTTGAGCAGGAGGTGCTGCAGTTTACTCCGCGGACCATTCAGGCCAGTCAGAACAAGAGCGTATCCAATGTTAATGAATTTGTCTTCATGCCGGTCAAAACCCTGGTGATGCATCGTCTCAGGCGGAAGTACCCTCTTTTTGACGTTCCGGGACTCTATCTGCATGTAACCCCTCAGGGATATCAGGTTTACGAGGAAGGTCCTCCCGTACACGAGGGACACGCTCCCTTCGAGACGGTAGAAAATTTAAAAGCAATGTACGGGGAAAATGTTGACTGCTTCAAAATAGGGGCCAGCTACCGCTTCCAGGCGCTGTTCCACACAGATCGTGAGATTGTTGAAGCAGCCCGGCATGCCCTGTCGGAAGGGCTGGACATGGATTCGGCGCTGTCCACCTATGGGATTACCGGTTCGGAGGTGTTAGCTGCACAATTCTACCCGGTTGAGCTGCTTAAACCGGAGATTGCCGAAACCCTGGCATCACTGCAAACTGGTGATTACAGCGACGTTATCGCCGTCAACTCTCCCTGCAGGGGCTTTGCCGCACTTCGTCTTTTGGAAAAAAGGGAGCCTTTGACTCTTCCGTTTGAAAACGAGATGGTTCCGGAAGTTTTGACAAGGTTTCATCATGCGCACATCATGCGGAACGTCATGAGCGAGCATCTGGCCGACGACGGCGGTTTTACACGGGCGTATTTCCGGTGGGTCTGGCCCTGTGATTCTCCCGCTGTCAGGGAAATGATGGACCAGGCCGCCATGGTAATGGCAGAATTCTGATTGGCAGGCAAGGCTCCGGCAGCGTTTGAATGCGCAGCCGGAGCCTTTTAATTTCCGGATTAACCTTACTACGGAGCAGGCGAAAAGCCGGGTAACGGTTCAACCGGCGGCGCGAAGACCTTAGGTCCCGAAAACATCTCGTCCCAGTTTGTCGAAGCGGTGACCTTCATCAAAAATGCCAGGGTCAGCACCGATCCTATTGCCACGGTGAGGCCGGTTATCCCCTTCAAAAAGAAGCTGTAAGAAAACAACACCAGGAAAAAGATCTGTCCCGAAATGGCGAACTTCCAGGGAAACATTTCTCCCAGTGCTCCCCGCAGGTAGCTGGTAACCAGGCCTACCGAGATCATCGAGCAGATGATGAAGGCCAGATGGATGTTGATATGGTCAACCAGATAGGCTAGAAGTAGATGAAATGCGAAAAATCCGGCTGCCACGAACAGGTAATGCATGGGGTGGATGTTGACCCTGTAGACAATATTTATAGCGGCTATGAGGACGAAGAAGAATATCAGGCATACCGGCGCGAAGAAGGTGATTCTTGATGTGACCGGACCGGGATTCAATTTCTCGGGCACGGTCACTCCGATGTCCTGCTTGGTTATGAGGTCGGTGGCCAGCCAGGTCATGACCATGCCTGAATTACCGCTCACCGCACTGGTGGGGGAAAGGCTGCCCTCTGGATAGTCGATATCGGTAAAATCGCTGGTTACCGTAAGACACAGATTCTGTACACGTCCCGTGTCGGGGGCCGGATGATAGCGCCAGGCACCCAGTCCCCTGGTGGTGTAGTGGATGCGGAAACGCCGGCTTTCACCGGGAGCCAGTTCTATTATTTCACGCACACCGTCATAGACGTCTATGGCGGTGGACAGCCGATCATCATCCAGGTGGATTCCGAACTCGTCATACGTCCCTTTCGGAGTGGGAAAGGTGAAGTGAAACAGGGCTTTCTGGGTCACTTTGTCATTATTGATCACGGTGTAGTTACCGTCAAAGGTACAGATATAGGTCGGATACCAGATCAGACCTTTCTTCCGGTAGTCCAATGTGAGCTTCACCCGGATGTCGTTCTCGCTGGGCATGATCCAGCGGACCCGTTCACTCCCGGGGATTTTCACGCAGATTGACGGTGCTTTCTGAACGAGTCTCTGTCCCCAGAGCGATTCGACCTTCTCCCCCAACCGGGAAGAAAACGTGTT
>CAYSPT010000045.1:0-41040 GCA_964432985.1 uncultured bacterium | reverse complement strand
TGTCCAGGGCTCCTTCAGCGGTCTGTATCAGAGATATACCGTCCTGAGCGTTGGAAACGGCGATATCGAGACCGCCAACCTGGGCACGCAGTTTTTCGGATATTGCCAGACCACCGGCGTCGTCCGCTGCGCGGTTGACTCTGAGACCTGAAGAGAGGCGCTCTAGGGTTTTGGTCAAGGAACCGTTCGTCTGAGACAGGTTCCGGTGAGCATTCATAGCAGTTACATTGTGAACTACACGCATGGTTTTTCATCCTCCTTGATGTAAGTACAGTTACCCGCCGGGACTCCATTCCCGGCCACAGGCCAGTGAGATTCATCCGCTGAAGCGGCCAGATTCTTCGGCGGACCGGCGACCATCCACCACCCCCTTCAAGGGTCCACAGTGCAGACTGCTGCCAGCAGAATGCTGCAAGCAGACTGCTGCCAGGCACTGATAGTTGCACACGGAGCCGCACCGGTACCGTTTAAGGTACATACGGCGCAGGTACACCGCATCCCTACACGAACACGTGATCACCAGGCACACCGAACAGGATGAAGAAGGTCTCCATGGTACGGGGACATTGCGCATCCGATTCAGTGCTGTCCCTGGTTGGCTAAACTGTGCTCAAGCGTACTGCCGGCGATTGTTCGCACTCGTACCGAATGTTCGCACTCGTACAAGGCGGTATTATAATACCGCTTACTACGCCTGAACGCGGCGCTCCGAAGAGTGCGGTTACACTGAGGTACCGGTCCGTTTGTGCGGCATGGCCGCTGACTGCCGTGAAAGCAATCTTATACGGACCCATACGCCTGGTGCACAGGTTGGCCATATTCAGTTATATGCAGTGGGATGGGTCAGGAGGGTAGGATATTTGGTGCCGTCACCATGGACGGCTGTTGTTTTTTTTTGGTGGGTACTACTGCGCTGCCTCCTGAATCCACCTTCTGCTACAAAGCAATCAAAAAAACCTGTACTACCATCAAACATGGTATACAGGTTATGTGCAAATAATGCATCATCCTCCCTGATAAACTTAGCTGTAGAACTTCCATGTTCTACGGGCTTTCTACTTTAGTATCGGAAGATTATAGCCGTTTACTAACGTCTCTGACGGCCCTTGTGAGACACTCCAGGTCGACTAGAGTAATATAATACCTAATAACTAATTATTTAACTATGTTTGATACTTATTTCGCCAGTTTCCTGTAAAAAAAACCAAAGGTTGAGGTATTTCTTACAGATGAATACGCCTGCAGATGAAAACCATCTCGCGGCTGTTTTCCGTGATCCCGCCGCCTTCGGTCAACGAACCTCTCGTCTCCATGACCTGGAAACCGCACCGCTGGATCATGAACTCCAGTTCGCGGGGGAAAAACCAGGTGAGTGTCACCTGGCTTTCGGCCTCCCTGACAATCGACTCACCGTCATACTCCTGAAGCACGATATGGTCGTGCTCCATCTGGTTGAGAAAATCGTACTCGGGAGTAAACCGGTCAACGATCCTTGTGTTCTTTTCCGGGTGGGTGAATTCGAGCACTTCTTCTTTGCCGCCCGATTCGACCATGGCGGCTATATCAGGCAGGCTGTTGTCGATTATCAGCATGCCGCCCTCCCTGAGATTACCGTGTATGCAACTCATGGCTTTTGTCATATCCTCCAGCGACAGCATGTGACAGAAGGTGTTGCAGGGAGCGATGGCCAGGTCGAACATCCTGGGAATCTGGAAATCCGTCATATCGCCCTGCATCAGGGTAATCCGTGACTGGACAACCTGTGATTCGGTTTCGAGCTTTCGACGGCACTGGCCAAGCATTCCCGGAGACAACTCCAGGCCGGTGACCGCGTTGCCCGCCCTGGCCAGGGGAATAGTGAGCCGCCCGGTGCCCGATCCCAGTTCCAGTATTTCTGGTCCGTAGAGCCGGGCAAAATCCACATATGCAGCGACATCCGGCAGGTCAGCGTGCAGGATATCGTAGAATTCGGCGAAGAAACCTTCATACTCGGAATCGTGGATTGTCATGTTTCTCAACTAGCTCCTCTCGCAATATATATAATAGTATACCTCACTTTCCTGGTTACTGAATCATGTTCTATAAACTGGAGGTGGTGCAAACCGCTAATGTAAAAAAGTCAAGCCTGACCCTGGAACTTGACTTGATACAGAGGAGTTAACCATGATACTTTTAAATAGAGTGCCGTTTTCAGCAAACGAACAATGAGAGGTGAACTGTAGATGGATCCAAACGAGTGGATGAAGGAGTTTCTGCAAGAAGACAGCGATGAGAAAACAGCTGCACCTGCAGAACAACCGGCTCAAGCCACACCTCCCCAGGCTCCAACAGCACCAGCTCCAGCGGCACCGACTCCAGTGGCACCGACTCCAGCGGCACCGGCTCCAGCGGCTCCAGTGGCAGCGGCCCCCGGGTCGAAAGACGCCCCTCTCGGTTCTATCGAAGCAGTGGCCGACAAATGGTCGGCACAGGTGATTTTGAAACTACCCAATCCCGAATCATTCACCATGAACGACCTTCTGGCCGCCCTGGTGTTCTGCCGCGGGTCGGACCTGCACCTCAACATAGGCGTCCCGCCCATCTTCAGAATCGACGGAGGTCTTTTAAAAACCACCCTGTGCGAAATGACACCGGCAATGAACGAGCGGTTGATCAAAGTCATTCTCAACGATCAGCAAAGACAGATACTCCAGCAGGAGCGCCAGCTGGACATGGCTTACGCTCTTCCCAAGGTCGGGCGGTTCCGGGTGAATTGTTTCTACACCCGCAAGGGGCTCTGCGCCGTCCTCAGGGCCATACCATTGAAGATCAAGTCCCTGGAAGAGCTGGGCATGCTGGAAGTGCTTAAGGACATCATCGAGCACCCAAACGGCATGGTCCTGGTCACCGGCCCCACCGGGAGTGGTAAAACCACTACCCTGGCCGCTATCGTCGACTACATCAACCAGTCGAAGAAACACCACATCATCACCATCGAGGACCCGGTAGAGTTCGAGCACGTCAGCAATAACAGCCTGATATCCCAGAGGCAGGTCGGAGTGGACACGGACAGCTTCGCCGCCGCCCTGAGAGCCGCCCTGCGTGAAGATCCGGACATCATCCTGGTGGGGGAACTTCGGGACATCAAGACCATCAGGCTGGCCATCACCGCTTCAGAAACCGGTCACCTGGTGCTGGGCACGCTGCACACCAACAACGCCACCAAGACCGTGGAGAGAATCATCGATATTTTCCCCCAGGAACAGCAGAACCAGATACGCATGCAGCTGGCGGATTCCATCCGGGCTATTCTCGCACAGCGGCTCGTACCGATAGCTTCAGGTATAGGGCGGGTGGCGGCACTGGAAATCATGGTGGGGGTCAGCGCCGTGAAAAACCTGATCCGGGAGAAGAAAACCCACCAGCTCTACTCCATCATCTCGACCCAGCGTGACGCCGGTATGATCACCCTGGACCAGTCCTTGATCAAACTGTATCAGGAGGGGCAGATAAAGCTCGAGTCGGCAAAGGAGCTGTTCGAATACCCCAAAGAAGCCATAGAAAAGATGCAAAAAATGGGGCTCAAGGTCGAGTGATCCTATTTGTCCTTTGATGGGAAAGTGGGCTTTTTCAAACCACCCTTGATCAGCTTCTGCAGCTCGTCCATCTGATCGAGGCGCGCCTGGGCGGCCAGGATGTTCTCCCGCTGGATTTCCTCGTAGATTTCGCTTCTATGAACGGTGATACTGCGCGGAGCCTTGATGCCGAGCTTGACCTGGCCGTGTCGGATATCAACCACAACGACCTCGACATTGTCGCCGATCATTATGCTCTCGTTGATTTTTCTGGTAAGAACCAGCATTATTTTCGGCCCCCGTGCTTCTTTCTATCACCCGGCTTTTTTGTTCTTTTTTCCTTTATCGCAGCCAGTTTTTTACCGCGTTCCTGCATCTCCTTGAGAATGTAGTGCTTCACTTTGAAACGGCCGTCGGAAATAACAACCTGTTTAGCCTGCCGGTTTCTTCTGTTGATTACCAGGGGACCTTGAAGATTCGCCGTCATCTGGCGCGGATCATCCGGTACGGTGACTATTGCGTAAATGAGCACCTCTTCCGGCTTCTTCAATTCCAGGGATTTGACATCCTCTTCGGGAATATCCAGCTCGAAACTGAACAGGAACTCTTCTGGCTTGATTACGATAAACGCCAGCCCCGGTTCCTTGATGGCCTGCAGCCACTTGAGCAGGTCCTCTTCGCTCTGACTGATAACGACATAGTCGTGTACGTTTTCGAAACCGAGAATCCCGCCAGGAAAGTTTATAATTTCCTTTTCGGCAATCTCCATTTCGCCAAACCGTGTGGTTTTAATCTGCATGAAACTTCCTCCTCGCGGAATAATCCCCCTTGAGAAGTCATCCCTCCCTACAAGTAGTTGAGCAACGTCGTTTGAATTGACCTGGCAGCCGAAGAAAGAGCCATCTGGTAGACGGTCTCATGCTGCTGAAGTTCAATGATAGCCTCGGACACATCCAGATCCTCACGATTATACAGCTGCTCTTCAAGGTGCAGCTGTATTGACTGGTTGCTCGAATTAATCGTTTCCAGAGTTCTGTTCCTCGTTCCCGCTTTTGCCCTGCCAAGAAGCAGCTTCTTCTGCACATTGGTCAAATCACCGATCAGAGAATCGTATATCTCCACCTGGTTGTCGTCGAGCAACGCATCCTTCAGCCGGCGGACCACGACGAAAATAGAATCGCCGTTATCTACCGTTTTCCCTTCGATCCTGCCGCTCATGGTTTCCCGCAGGATGCCAAGCTGCTCGGAGGAACTACCGGCCATGTCTTCTATCCGCAGGGGTGAAGCCGTCCCTCCCGACATATCACTTACTATTATACCAGTTTGCTTGTCATTAATCTCGGCAAAAATGTCGGCTGTGCCATTATTATTGATCAGGTCCAGTACATCCCCTACCGTTTCCACGTAGGCGGGGTCCAGTGGATTGGAGGTCATAATATCGATATCCACGGTTGTTCCGTTCATATCGGTCAGCCGCATGGTCCCGTCCTGAATCCCCTGCCCGTTTCTCAAATCGGTCAACAGCGTTTCCCGGGTGAGACGATTGTAGAACAGTTCACTTCCGGGGATATTCTCCTCGATGGTGGCGTTCTCCCCGATCTCCAGATTCCGTATTCCATTGTCTCCCTTATAAACGATCACTTCGTCGCTCCCGTCATAACCCGTGACGAAAGGAACGGTGCTCGTTTTGTTCCCTGCAAAGATATACCGCCCGTCCACAGAGGCGTTGGCCGTGCGAATCAACTCTTCGTAGATCTGTATCACTTCCTGGGCAATAGCTTCCCGTGAGTGCTCCTCGTAAGTGCCGTTGGCAGCCTGCACCGCCAGGTCCCGGGCCCGGTGCACCAGATCGTTGGCCTTGGCCATCTGCCCGTCCACTTCCTCGAGGAACTCCCGGCTTTTCTGGATATTCTCCTCGAAAGCACTGTACTCGTCAAGGCGGGTGCGATACCGCATGGCCATAGCGAGATCCACTGGTCCATCGGATGGGGCCATGAGCGCCTTACCGCTGGAAATTTGGTTGGTTAAATCACGTATCTCCTCGAGTTGCCTGTTGATCCGGTAGAGCGACTCCATCTTCATCGTGTTGGGAGTGACCCGTAACTGCAACGACCTCAACCCCTCTCACTCACACATTGAGTGCCCCCACGCCGAGCCCGGCGGGGCGTTTTTGCTCAAATAGTTCACAAGCAATCCGTTGCAGCTAATAACAATCCGTTAAGACCCTATCGTAATTAGTAAGACCCAATCGCAGTCCGTTGCAGCTAATAACAATCCGTTAAGACCCTATCGTAATTAGTAAGACCCAATCGTTATTAGTAAGACCCAATCGCAGTCCGTTAGATTACCTCATCAACCCGTTGATTATCGTATCCATCAATTGATCGAAGGTGGAGATAAACTTGGCGGCAGCCTGGTAGGACTGCTGAAACATAATCAAATTGGCCATTTCCTCGTCCAGGTTGACCCCCATGATCTCCTGCCGGTGCACCTCGGTGTTGTACACCAGCGCTTCCTGGTCAACGTGACGCCGGTTGGCCCTCTCGGCCCGGAAACCGACGTTTTCCACCGTGGTGGCGAAGAAATCCACGAACGTTTCTTCATTGTCAGCCATCATCTCGGTGTTGAACAACAGTATCATCTGGTCGGCAACTTCGTCGTTACCTTCCGCGATGGCCACCGGCACCTTCGACGGAGGAAATATCTCTCCGCCAGAGGCAGCCACGGCATCGAGGCTTTCAAGCGAGCGGTCTATGCTGATGTTGGCCGCCGCTCCCTCGGTCAGATCATAGTCACGTCCGCCCCGGTAGCTTTTGAAAAATTGGTTGTGACTCTCCCCGTTGAGACCGAATCCGGCCACGTGCAGCTTGTTGATTTCAGTGAGCACCGTATAGGCCAGCTCATCGTTAATTTTTTTGAGATCGACCAGGACGTCGTCCCGCAGCTCCAGGGTGGCCTTCAGCTCACCGCCTACGACCATGGGAGTTGTGTCAATCTTGGTCTCCCCCACCGACTTCAGGCTCAGGGTGATGCCTTCTTCGAAGTTCTCAATGAGATTGCCGCTGGTGGAGTACCCGACATCGTTGATGGTGAAGGCGGCGTTGAGGGCCACCGTTTCATTGGCAGCCAGATTCAGTATGCCGTTACCGGTGGCAGGGTTCCACCCCAGGGCCGAGTCGATGATGCCCAGTCCGGCTCCGGTACCGGCATCGATATCGAGCAGGTTGCTGGTATCGGACTCGTGACCGAAGGTGAGGCTGTTGTCCGTGCCGGTCAGCAGAGAGGTTATCTTGAGATTGTACACACTCCCGCCCTGGTCGGCCACCTCCGCCTGCACCTCGGGGACAGACTTGTTGACCAGCTCGGCCAGATCGTCCAGGGTAGTGGTCTCGGCATCGAAATAGATACGGGTGCCGTTGACGGTGAAGCTCCCCGAGTCAATCCCGAACAGAGCCAGTTCCTGGTTTGTGGCGGTGATGGGAACCCCGGCGTTCCGGCCGGTGACCGAGTGGGAGCGAGCCATTTGCGTCACTTCCACGTCCCAGGTGTTCTTTTCATACTCCGAACCGAGAATCACGAGGGCCACCGTCTCATCCTGCGAGTGCCCCGCGCCTTCCCGGACATAGTTGTCAGCGTCCACACCGCCATACAGGATCTCCCTCAGACCGTTTCGCTCTTCGTTTCGTTCCGTCCTGATCTCGTACACGTCGGAGCCCCTGAGCAGGACCCGGCTGCCGGCTTCGATCATGACCTGGCTATTATCGAACTCGCACTGGTCAATCTTGATCATCTCGGACAGCACCTCGAGCTTCTTGCTCCGGGCGTCCCTGAGGTCGAGAGCGGGAAACCTGGTCTCTCCCCCCTCCAACCGGAAGATCTGATCGTTAAGATCGGCGACCTCGTAAAGCAGGCGGTTAATTTCACGCACCTGCGCATCGGCCAGCAAGTCCAGGTCAGTCTTGAAACTCTCGATCCGGCCGTCCAGGTTTTTCATGGACAGGGTCAAATCACGGCCGGTCTCCCTGACTTGTGAACGGAGAATGTGATCGTCAGGACGCTCGGACAGATTTTCCCAGGATTTCAAAAAGAGTGACAGCTGCTCCCGGACGCTGCGCAGTCCCGGTTCGTTGAACACCGATTCGATGTCCCGAAGATACGATTTCATCTCGCTCCAGTAAGCCAAGTCCGACTTTTCCCGGCGGGCGGCGTTGTCCACCAGATCATCCCGCATGCTGGTGACACTGTTCACACGAACTCCGCCGCCGACCATCCCCTGGGCCGGTTCGGGCGGATTCATACCCAGGTCCATTGCAGTTCCTTCAGTGAGCTCTACCCGCCTCTTGGCATAGGTATCGTCATTGGCGTGCGAGATGTTCTGACCGGTTACCTCGATGTTCTTCATCTGTACATCGAGACCGCTTTTCCCGATGTAGAGGGCTCCAAATGTGGAATACATTTCTTTTCCCCTCTTCCCTAGACCATCAGATCCAGCGCCTGCCTGAACGGCTGCGTTACCTTCGCGCCTTCAGGTCCGGAATAAACACCAGGATCGGTAGCTTGGCGGTAGATATCCGTGAGCCCGTTGAAAATCCTCAACGAACTGGCCAGAATAAGCGAGTTTCTGTGATTTCGTTCCCGGGCGGCCCGGGCGGCTTTAATCAAATCGTCCCGGGCAGTCACCAGCAGACAGCGTTCCCCTTCCGGCAGGCGAAGGGTGAGCTCCTTGAGCGATGATGAGTGACAGCCGGTCCCCTGGCACAGGGCCGCAGTGGAGGTTTCACGCTCACGGGAAAGGCGGGACAACCGTTTGTTCAATTCCTTCTCTTCATCTACAAAGGAACGAATAGCGGTAAGATCTCTGGACAGGAGGGCCTTTTCCAAGCCGTCGGCAAGGTCCTCGAGCTGTTTGTAGTGAGAAGTTTCTGCAGTTATAAGATCCAGGACAGACTTCGAGTGCACTACTTTCTCTCCTTCCCCGAGTAGCGCCTCTTCAGACTGGCAGTGTGAAAGGGATCGTTATGTGTTTAGATAGGTCTCAGCAGTTCATCCAGAACGCCGTCACGGATCATCTTCTCAGCGACCTTCTTCGCATCTATTTTATATGTTCCCTCTTCGACCTTCTTCTTGATCTCCTTAATTTTCTTTGCCCGAGCAGCCGGTGTTTCAAGTACCTTTTCCATCATATTGCTTACCAGCTGGCTCTTGCGGGAGATCTCTACGTGATCGAGTTGGTTGTGCGGTCGCTTGAGAGCGTCGGCGGTTTGGCGCCTGGCAAGGTCTGTCGTGCCCGGTTTTTCGACTTGCGAAGTCTTATCGGACAGGACCTTTTTGAACATCCCGCTCTTGGTGGCAGGCTTTTTCTGGACCTCGTCCCTTTTCTCTAGCTGCCCTTTCTGCTTTTTGAGGATGTCATAGACACCTGTTACGTTGCCGTCTATTTTCATCCCGGGCCTCCCAACATTAGGGTGTGATTTTTTTACACATTCTCTTCACCCATTGATAGTATCGGTCGTTCCCCCCAGTATCCTTCACCGCCGAATAGCCGCTTCAGGTAAAAATAGATGCAATTTACTGCTGGAAACGTCCGATTGTAACTAAGTTTATCCTTTTTTCTCCGGGGACAACATGGATTCTCTTTTTATGACGGGGGTTTTCCCGGTTCAGAGACACCGGGAAGAAAAAAACATATAGTAATAATAAAAAAGAATTTATAGATTACCCCTTCAACTTACCGCTTCAATCGCTTGCTGGTAAGAAAACCGGGCTTAGACTGCTTCTTGGCCAGGCGCTCCTGGATGTTGGCCATATCGGATTTCATCTCCATGGAACACTTCTGACACACCTTGCCGCCCCGTATCTCGGTTCCGCACACTTCACAGGGGTATCCAACCCGGTACCCGCTTTTCTGGAAAGAATCCTTTTTAAGTACCTCCCGCACCACCCGCTCCTTCAGTTTGGTACCCCGCGCAATGTCGGCAACCTGAGAATCGGGATTGGAGCGCAGATAATTCTTTATCTTATCTTCGGCTTGCTGCTCTTCCTCAATGCACCGGGGACAAAAAGGGATAGTGGTCATCTTGTTGAACAAATTACCGCACTTTGGACAGTTTGAAAGTCCCATCGTAAACATCCACCTGCTTTCCGGAATTTCTATATCAACTATTATACAGAAAATTAATCAGTTTTTCCACTACGCCTGCGGCGAACTTTTTTATTTAGCGGAGTATAAGCCACCACCGCCCCGAAGATTTCTTCCGCTCCGGCTTGAAGCAGCGCTTCGGTACAATTTTTCATGGTGGCACCGGTGGTGAGTAAATCATCAACCAGAAGAACCCTGCGACCTCGAACCGCAGCGGCCGACTGCACTCTGAACGCATTCCGGACATTACCGTACCGCCGCTCACCATCCAGCTTCGCCTGGGGTTCCGTCTCTTTGATCCTGACGAGGCTCCCGGTGTCAAGAGGAACAGCGAGGCCGCTGGCCACCGACCGGGCCAGGTCTTCCGACTGATTGTATCCCCGGTCCCGCAGGCGAAGCGGAGCCAGGGGAATGGGAATTACCACTTCAGGCCCTTTCCCACGGCGGTCTTTAAGCATACAGGACAGTCGCTGCGCCAGCACCTCGCCGACATCCCGGCGACGGTGGAACTTGAATGAGGTTATGAGCACCCTCAGTGCACCCCGGTAATGGCCCACAAACACCACCGCTTCCCGGTTGAAGTGCCACTGCTGCCCGTCAGGCGGTGGTTTGGGACCGGACAGAGACTGCAGTGCGGGCACATGCCGCAATGACTGTTGTGAGCAGGCAAATGGTTTCCAGGAAGTTTTGCGGGGTGAGTGTTTGGAAAACGCCGAGGCTAAGCAGGGTGGGCAGATACAGTCTTCGCCGGATTCGACCAGGCTGCCGCACACCGGGCAGTGGCGCGGCAGGATGATGTCCAACAGGGTCCGGAGTAAAACAGACATAACGACTCCGCTCAAACCCTAGATCTCACACCAGGTCCATATCGTTGCACAACACCTTTTGGGTTATCGCACAACACCTTTTGGGTTATCGCACAACACCTTTTGGGTTATCGCACGACTCCTTTGGGGTTATCGCACGACTCCTTTGGGGTTATCGCACAACTCCTCGTGTTGAAGAGCGGATAAATTTGACCAGGTGAGCAACTTCGGCGGATGAAAATTCTTCACCGTCAAGTATATCCAGGGCCTGGGGAACACTCTTGCCCTCTTTGCAGAGCACCTTACAGGCCTGCTTCAGCTCGCTGCGCACATCCAGCGGAATACCAAGCCTCTTGAGACCGATAGCGTTAATTCCGAAAACGCGGGCCGGTTTGCCGTCGACCAGCATGTAAGGAGGAACGTCCTGGACTATCTTGGTAAGCCCGCCGACCATCACCATACAGCCGATATGCACGAACTGGTGAACTCCCGCAAGTCCTCCCATAATGGCCCTGTCATCAATGCGCACATGACCGGCCAGAGAAACACAGTTGGCCATTATTATGTGACTTCCCAACTGGCAGTTGTGCGCCACGTGAGAATACGCCATAAAATAGTTTTCGTTACCGATTACTGTCGCGTTGTCTTCCCCCTCGGCCCGATTGACGGTGGTGTACTCTCTGAACGTGTTGTTGTCCCCGATCTTGACGAAGCTGCGCTCACCTTTGAACTTGAGGTCCTGGGGGTCGGTTCCGATCACTGCCCCGGTGTGAAAAACACAGTTTGCACCAATATCGGTCCAGCCGGTCACATGAACATGTGGCATGATACGTGTACCACTGCCTATTTTTACGTGCTCCCCAATCACAGCGTAGGGGTCGATAGTTACATCCTCCGCCAGTTCGGCCCGTGAGGAAACCACTGCCGTACTGTGTATCTTTGGCACGGAACAATCCTCCATTCGAGAAATAACTCATGATGTAAACAAGGATTTACTTGTCAACAATGGTGAACGTCAATACGCCTTCACAGACAACTTTGTCTTCGACATACGCCTTGGCACTGACCTTGCCCGTTCTACCGCGGCTTCTCAGCACTTCGACTTCCAGTTTCAATTGATCCCCGGGCAGGACAGGCCGTCTGAACTTTACTTTATCTATTCCAACAAAGAAAGGGATTTTTCCCATACAGTCATCCCGGCTAAGCATGAAAGCCCCTGCGACCTGGGCCAGGGCTTCAACGATTAGAACACCCGGCATGACAGGTTTTCCGGGGAAATGACCCCCGAAAAAATTCTCGTTTATAGACACATTTTTGATGCCGACCGCTCTTTTTCCAATTTCCATTTCCACGATGCGGTCAACCAGCAAAAAAGGATAACGGTGAGGAAGTATCTTCATAATGTCTTCAACGTCGTACACGATCTCCCGCCCTTCAGCTAACGGTCTCCCTTTTGGGGGTTTTCGCAGATATTTGTCTTTGATGGCTTTAATAAGAGCCACGTTCAGCATGTGGCCCGATTTAATCCCGATGATGTGCGCTTTGAACGAGGCTTCCAGCAGGAATATGTCTCCTAAAACATCGAGAATCTTATGCCTGACGAATTCGTCCTCGTAGTTGAGATGGTCATTACATACCGTTTTTTCATCGAGCACGATAGCATTCTCCAGGCATCCCCCGAGAGCCAGCCCCTGGGACTGAAGCTCTTTAACCTCCGACAGAAATCCAAATGTGCGGGCGTTCATGATTTCTTTTCTGAACGATTGCTCGGAAATGGGAAACTCGGCAAACTGGGTACCGATGGACGGGTGCTCGTACTCGATGGTGAACGAAACCCGCAGCTCGTTTGACGGAAGAACGATGACGTGTCTCCAGTATTGTTCCTCGTCGTTGTAATCGGACACCGTCATCGGGCTCAGAAGGCGAAAGCTTTTTTTTCGCTTGGAAAGCGTAACGATTCCGGCCTGGTCCAGCAACTGGACGAACGGCAGAGAACTTCCGTCCCCGGCGGGAGGTTCGGGAGCATCCAGTTCCACGTAGACATTATCCACCTCGAGTCCTGCCAGTGCCGAAAGAACGTGCTCTACCGTAGTTATTTCCACCCCGTCGCAGCCGATGGTCGTCCCACGCTTCACATTTACCACATTTTCCACGCAGGCCTTGACTTCCAGCCGCCGGTCCCCGTTTACAAGCACGAATACGATGCCGGTATCCACCGGAGCGGGTCTAAATGTTAGAGAGACCTCCTCGCCCCGGTGCAGTCCTATCCCCCGGTAGCTGACCGCGTTTCGTATGGTTTTCTGAAAAGCAACCTGCTCCATGTAATCCATTTCCTCTCGCTGCAAACAATTCTCGTGCTGGTTGCTGTTGCCAACTCGCTTATGTTGCCAACTCGCTTATGTTGCCAGTTAGCTTATGCTGCCAGTTAGCTGATGTTGCCGGTTCATTATAAAACCGGTACAGTTATATCCTTTAAAGATATGTTAATACTCTACCAGATATTGGAGAGGTATGGAAACATCTTTTTTCTAAACACCTGAAATGCGAATCTACTTATGCCGTAATATATCGGATTTTAATGCAGTGAAATCAAGGAAATGGCAATGCCAACATCCTTGAATGATTCGCGGTTTTCAAGATCTTCCCATATGAAATCAGCGCGCACCCCCGGAAATGGGCTAATCCTGATTCCGCCGTGGTAAGCGCCGCGGTACTGCTCGCAGAGAAGGAACACGTGGGAAAACAGCCGCTGCTCGACGGCCAGCATGAGCTCGGTCTTGCTATCGAGATTCAGCCCGGTCTTGCGCTGCTCACCGCCGATGTGGAGCCGTGTACCGGTGCTGCTCAGGTACATGCTCGAAACCAGGTAAAACGTACGGTATTCATCCCCACGGCTGAAATTGGTACTGCCCACGGCGCAGCTTAGACCATAGGGGTAGCGCCCGAATATTTTTAATTTCATACTGGTCTCAGCACTGTCAGAGGGCATGTTTCCGGACAGGTCCTTGTTTAACGACATCTCAACGAAGCCGCCCTGCATGACCTGCATGTATTTCATCGACTCCCGGTCACCGATTTTCCGGTAGCCGTACCCCGAAACAATATAGGCGCTGGGGACATAAAAAACACCGCCCAGTACCGGGTCCGGGGAGGCTGCCCGGGCGGGCGCAGTATGACCAGCCATGGTACAGACGAGGACCGCGGCGAAGATCAGTACATAGAGAGAAGCCGCATCAATAACGCGGCATCGTGTGGGTAAATAGGAGAACACCGGCACCACTCACTCCTCCCGGGAACTTGCGTCCGTCCCCTCCTCAAGGCGCTTCATCTTACGGTAAAACTTGAGCATTTCCGGCAGCCTGCGCATGGCGGCAATGATCCTGGTCTCCTCGTTGTGCGGTTTGGCAGGAAAGCCGGAGACGAACGAGCCCGGCGCCAGGTCCTTGGTGACAACCGACCGGGCTGCCACCCTGGTACTCGATCCGATGGTCACATGACCGACGATACCGACCTGACCGGCCAGGGTCACGTCATCACCTATCTCCACACTGCCTGAAATCCCCACCTGTGCAACGATCAGCACGTTTTTACCGATGACACAGTTGTGGGCAATGTGAACCAGATTATCTATTTTGGTACCGTCACCGATCACCGTGGCATCTATCGTCGCCCGGTCCACAGTCACGTTGGCTCCGATCTCGACATTGTCCCCAATAATGACCGTGCCTATCTGCGGGATCTTGTTGTGTACCCCACCTTCCTGCACGAAGCCGTATCCGTCCGATCCGATGACCGTGGAGGAATGGATAATAACCTTCTTTCCAATAGTCACATCATCGTAAACAGTAACATTGGGGTAGAGAAGTGTTCCTTCTCCGATTATCACATCGTCACCCAGCACCGTGCCCGCCCGGATTTTTGCCTTATCTCCGATGGAGCACCGGTGCCCGATGACCACGTGCGGTCCCAGAAAAACATTTTCTCCCAGTTTACTGTCCGTACCGACAACGGCAGTGGGATGCATACCAACCAGATCGGAGGTGTCCCATGAGAATGCCTCGAGAGCACGGGCAAATCCGAGAGACGGATTGGCTACGCGGATAGCCGGCTTTTCCAGTTCGGGAAAATCCTCGGGTACGATTATGGCTGAGGCTGTCGAGGCAATGGCCTGGTCCAGGTATTTGTTGTTGGTGGCAAACGTAATATCACCGACCTGCGCCTTTTGAATGGGCGCCACGCCGTAAATTTCAACCGTGCCGTCTCCATCAAGACGTCCTCCGATTTTTTCGGCGATGGATTCGAGTTTATACGTTTTATTATTTTGTCCCATATACAGTTACTACACCAGCTTTACCTGTTCATGTAATCGATGACCAGAGCAGTAATATCCTCGCCGCCGAGATACACGGCGTCTTTTTCCATTACCACGTCAAACCCGTTCTCCAGCCCCACGGCCTTGATAGCTTCCTTGATCTTCATTTCGAGTTCTTTGAGCTTTTTCTTCTGGAGATTTTTCAGCTCCATCTCGAAGCGTTCGAAATCCTGTTTCAACATGAGGAACTTTTCTTCCAGCGCACCGCGCATCTGCTCTTTTTTCAACTCGGACAGCGCGTCGTCCTGTGACTCCAGGTCCTGCTTCAACTTGGCCAGTTCCTCCTGTGCCTGGTCCAGCTTTTTCTGACGATCGGCCTTGGCTTTCTGAAGATACTCGTTGACCTTTTCCGTTTCGGAAAACCTGGTAAAAACTTCTTCCACATCAACCAGACCAATCTTGACGTTGCCCTTGGCACAGACTGGACCGGTAGTCAGCAGCAGCATTGCCGCTACCACTAAAAATCCTGCTGTTACTTTATTCATGGTATCTGCCTCCTAACAAAATAGCCGCAACATTATATCAGTACCATTAAACAAATTCAACCTTTACTATGCTTGCTTATGTACGAAACAACCACCTGTAATGATTCATGAAAAGTCAGTTGAAACGTTAGTCAATCACCACCAGTTCGTTAGGCAGTTCGTTTTCATCCTCTTCCCTGATGGGAAAGTGTTCCGTCAGCAGCGCTCCACATTCAGCTATCCCACTGCATAACCCCTCGGCTCCCTGTCCATCACGAATTCCCTTAATGATGGTGCCGCATACCTCGTCCCAATCATCCTGGGAGAGCTTTTCGCTGATTCCCTCGTCGCCCAGAACATATACCATTCTTTCATAGAGTGAGACGTAGATCAACACTCCGGTCGCTTCGAGAGTTCCCCGGAGTTTGTGCTCGTAGAAAGCCCGTTGAGCGCCTGCCTGGACACACTGGCGCATCTCCTTGCGGCTGGTGAACAGGTGACGCACAAACCAGATCCGGCTGGTCAAGGCTGCGCCGAGCATGAAAGAGACGATGAGAATAGCCAGGACAGGGACGAGACCCAGCTTTACAGCTCCCAGTTCTGAGCTCCAGGCGGCAGCCGGTACCACACCCTGCACATACACCCATATAAGGGACAGGACGATACAGGCGAACCACAAGCCGCCGATGTCCTCGGCCCGGTCGTAACGACCGCTGTCCGTCGCCAGGACCGGAACGATTTCGCCGGATGTCTTCTTTTCCGCGTCGGTCACAGCCCGATTGATCTGTGCCTTTTCTTCTTCTGTAAAAAACGTGCTCGCTTTTTTCATAATAGATCTACCACGATCCCGTGGCCCCTCCACCTCCGGAAAATCCGCCGCCGAACGAACCGCCGCTGAATCCCGCGCTGCCGCCTCCGCGGCGTGAAGACGTGAGAAAACTTATCAGCAGCCAGCCAAGAAGGGCGAATACAGCTCCCCAGAATACCCAGGCCCAGCCGCTGGCTCCGCTTTTGTACAACGAGTGGGCCGTACCTATCATCAGGACAATGAAGCCGACTACCAGCGCATAATGCCACCACGGGCGGGGAATCATGGGTAATTGCTTTTCCCGGGCCATGGCTTCCAGGGCTTTTACTCCCAGCAGAATCCCCCCGCTGAAATCACGTTGTTTGAACTTGGCGACGATGAAATCATTCATGATGCGCTGGCACGCGTCGTCCTTCTCATGACCCCAGTCGGCCCCGAGTTCGATACGGGCTTTTCTGTCGCCGGTGGAAACCAGGAGCAGGATACCGTAATTCCACGAGTAGATTTTTCCGCTCTGCTGGCCTTGAAGCTCGTCCCATCCTATCCCCCACTCATCAAACAGGTTCCTGGCGTACCGGCCGATAGACCATCCGTCCGCGCCGTACTCCGACATGCTTTCGATAGTCACCACGATAATGGGAATAGCCTTATCGGTCAGCAGGGTGTCGCAGATCTGGACGATTTCTTCCTGGTGCTTGTAGGTGAGAAGATCGCCCAGGTCGAGAACGAAATCGCGCTCTCCGGGCCGCGGCGGAAACGTGACCGATTGGGTTCGCCCGAAGACCACCCCGGCTTGCTGACCGACAATCAGAACCACGGCCGTCAGCAACAAGATGTAACGCATACGTTTGCTTCTCATAATGACCTCAATTCTTTTACCTAGATTCTTATAAAGATAGTTTTTTATATGTGTATCGTAACAACAGTTCCCTCTCACGTCAACATGTGAGTGGGAGAGAACCGTTTGCGTCAAAGACTTCTCGTTTGATGCAGCTACACCCCCAGACCAATAGGAAGCAACCAATTATCTCGGGTTCCTTACTTGACATAATTCCCTTATACAACTACAATTTAATGCAAAAGGAGCGCATATAGTCTGCATAGATATAATAGAATCGTTCTTTTCGCCGGGATTGTGTTTTTTTCACTGATACTCGCGTGCGTGAACGGTTGTGGGGAAACGCGGAGTACGGACATGACATTTGTCTGGCTCGAACAGCCGCTTCCCGTCTACCCCGCCAGCGACATCAGCGTCGACAACACGTTGATGAAAGCGTTCAGGACCGGCGACGAGGCGGCGAGCGTGTACGACTACTACCGGCTCTTCTGTCAGGAGCAGGGCCTTTCGCTCGAACAGGTGGATGAAGGTACCGCAGACTATGACGTGAAGATAAGCTCGGGTTCTGAAAGTATACTGTTGAGTATCAAGAAATTCGCTGACAAAACCAATATCGTGTTCAGTGGAAAGAACCTGGGTGCTGTGAAGCAGGAAGGAAGTGGTGTGAAGTGATCTTTTCAGAAAGGTTTTCCCGAAGCCTCAATGTGGTGTGCATGGTGGTCCTGTGCTGCTTTGCCATGGTGTGCCTGACCGGTTGTAACGAGGACAAGAAGTACAGAAAGCACCTGGAGCAGGGCGATTCCTACTACTCACAGGGCGATTATGTCAGTGCTTTGTCCGAATACAGAGAAGCTCTTAAGTACGCCGAAAAAACGGACAAGGTTACCCGCTCAGCCGTGACGGAGCTGAAAAATAAGATCGCAGAGACCACGCAACGGGTCAACGACCATTACGGCAACCTGGCCCAGGAGCACTTTCTCAAGGCCCAGGGGCTGATGCAGCAGAAGAAGTATTACGAAGCCCGCGATGCCTTCGACTATGCCAAGGACTGCGCTTCCAAAGCCGGTAACAACGACATGGTCAAGGACATCAACAGCATCATGGCCGGAGAGCCCTTCCCCACCATGAAGCAGATCGACGATTACGAGAAGACAGAGCTGGCCAAGATAGAAAAATACGAGGATGATGCCCTGGAACCATACGAGAAACTGGAAGACGCCAGGGACCGGGTCTACAACGCCTACAACAATTACCTGTGGTACAAATCCATGGGATACGACCAGGACGACTTCATTGTCCGCAACGCCAAGGAGGACTGTGAGGAGGCTGAGTTCGACCTGGCCCGGGCCATCGGGCAGGTCAACGACCCCCAACTGGACCACGCCTACGATCAGATGCGGGCGGCCTACAGCCACTACAGTCTGATGATGTGGCTCCACGGCGAGGAGAACTCCTTCACCGAGATGGCCTACCAGACCTACCTGCTGGAGAAGGAGCGCTTCAACGGCAAGATCAGCGCCGTGGCGGCGGTGGAGAAGCACAAGGTAGGCGAAGAGGTCAAGAAGCGCAAAGCCGAGCTTGAAGCCGAACTGGCCAACCGCCGGGCCAACCTGCCCGATCCTCCCTCATCGGAAGCTACGGAGATCAAGCGGGTGGACGAAGACGAGTTCTAGCCACACTTGCTATAACACGAAACCGAAAGGGCGGCCGCGAGGCCGTCCTTTTTCATTTATTCCCGGTGAACGGCAAACACATAACATTGCTTCCCACGTAAAATGAAGCAGCGGTATTCGTCAGGAATTATAGCGAAAACAACATGCCACATCGGCAGTGCAGCATACGGTATATCCTCGATAACGACCCAGCCTCCCGGTGAAACCACTTCCAGTCCAAAATGCAAAGTGGTAAGATTCGCGTCGGGGGAGTGAAGCCCATCATCGATCACCAGTTTGACACTTTCCGGCAGGCTTCTTTTGAGCTCGCCGAAAGAAGTATGATCAGTTTGATCTACAAAGAAAGTATCTATTCGTTCCTCCGTGAATAAGACCCGACGATCATAGTCGGCGCCAACGACCAGCCCGTCAGTAAAATCTCTGAAGGCGCGCAACGACGCGCCTGGGCGGGCAGACTTGCCCATATGTGACACGACATCCTCATGCCTGGTCCCTATACCGATCTCGACCACGCAATCACCCAGGTTCTCCCGCAAGATTGCGCCATATACGAAATGATAATTATGGTCGCGTGACTTATCACTCCCATATTTATCAAAAAGCTTTGAAAGAGCCTCGGCGGATTCTTCGCCTTCATGAAAGAGGCAAAACCGTTCAACATCGATAATCTCAGCCTCTTTTTCATGAAGATTCCGAGCAAGCCTTGCTAACTCGGGTATTGTCCTGTTTATGGAATCAATACAGATGGGCGCAAGCATTTTGTAAGAGCCGACACTATTAGGTGTAAAAAGAGGAAAAGACTCGATCATGTTAAGCCTCGTGCTTCCCTTGCGGTCAATGTTGAATAAGATAGCTTTTAGCAAGCTTCGCGCCCAATCCGCAAATCTCATAGGAAATCACTCCATGGACAAATAATAACGTATGTTAGGCCATACCGCAATGCGGGAAGATGCATGAGGTGCCATGTTTTTTTCTGGATTAAGACAAGTGCCTGGGCTCGAATCAACACAACCACCGCCACTATCTCTTCCGGCCAAACTTTACTCAAAACATAAGCTTCACTCAAACATAATCTCCGTCCAATTTTTGCCCAACCTGTCCACGCCGGGTATAATTGTATTTGCTTGGAAGTGAGGTTTGAGGGGATTCGGATATGAGTCGACCTATCAGCATAAGGGCTTTCACACAGGCTGGTTTTACCGCTTCGGATGCCGCCAGGGGGATGTTCGTGGTGGCTCTCAGCGCAGTTTTGGCTATCATTTTTCTCCTGTCCCTGGCCATGTGGGAGAGGATGAGCAGCGAACTGACCCAGACCGGTTTCATCCTGGAAGGTGAAATCGCCACCTACCTGGCCGAATCTGCCGTAAATGAAGCGGTGGCCCACCTGATAGAGACCTCTAACCGGCCCGGAAGCCCATGGTTCAGGGAATTCAGAAAACGGGCGGGGACGCTGGTGCTCAATCCCGTCCGCGACAAACCGTTCACCCCGCTCACCGCCAACCAGGTTTTCCGCGAGACCTACAAACGCAAGAAGAAATACTGCCGCGCCACAGCCCTGATCAGCTTTAGAGGTGTAAGGCAATTCGAATCAGATCCCGCCCCCGACCCGCTGGAAAAGAGAGTGCAGCTTCACATACAGGCGGAGAGCGTCTTTGGCAAAGCGAAGAAGAAAGTGTCAATAATCAAGGACGTCAAGGTGATCCGGGTGGCGCCGCCGGAACCGCTGGTTCAATACAACCTCTGGCTCAAGGACCGGGGATGCCTGCCGGATCAGGGCACCTTTGACCTGGCCCGCATCGAGTCGCTGAACAGGCATACCGAAGCGAAAAACATTATCGAAAAGCAGTGGAGTTACACCATCAAACGGAACCAGAGCGTTAACACCATGTCCGGGTATCCCCTGTGCAAGCAGAAAGTGAGCCGGCTCTTCTCCCGGCTGACCGACTTCGAAGAGACTTTCAAGAATTCACGGACCGGCACCTACCATCTCGACGGGCTGTCGGTACTGATGAGTGACAGTCCCATACGGCTCAACGGCGCGGTCAAGGGAAACGGTATCCTCTTCACCCCGTTCACCTCCTTTTCCGTCAATGGCCTCAACATACCCGACAGCTCGATTCTGACCCTGGTAAGCGGCAAAAGCGACATCATGATACAGGGATATCCGGATGCCCACCCCGTACACCTCCACCTCATGGCACCTCATGGCACCGTGTATACCGAGGCCTTCACCTCCATTGCCGGTACCGTGTATGCCCGGGACTGGAATCTCACCGGCAGCAACCGCCTGGCGCCCACCCAGGAGGATCTTTCCCGGAAAACCTATTTCGTGAGCATCGGCGAGCAGACCAACTCGTGGAAGGCGGTGACCGATCAGTGAACCACCTGTTTTTTCTTCCGGTCCATCGAAACGCCGCTTTTTCCATGACCGAGGTGCTGGTGGCGGTGGTTATATTCGCTGTGGGTGTCATACCGCTCCTGGGTTATCTCACCTCCGGGCTCAAGAAGGTGCAGGCCATGGTCGACACCAACGCGGCGCTGGGATTGGCCACCGAGGGAATTGAACTGGTCAGCAACCGGCCCTTCGAGCAGCTGCAATCACCGCAGGCATTTCCGCTGGGAGTGAGCCACTACCAACCCGACCTGTTCATCCGCACCGTGCAGATTACACCCATGCGGGGAGGAAGCTTGTCCAAAATAGAAGTCACGGTGGAATGGGAGGGTGAGAGCGGCCGAAACCGCTCGGTCCGACTGGTCAATCTGGTGGCGGCGCAGGGGGGTAACGTGCCATGAAGAGAAAACTTGGCGAATTGAATTCCAAGAGTGGAAAACAGCATTCGGCATATACCATAAGGCGGAAAGCGCGGCGCGGTTTGACCATGGTGGAGCTGCTGATAGTAGTTCTTATCGTCATTGTGGTGATACCGGTAATGATCCGGATCTACCTCAATTCACACGCCCTCTTCGAGCGTGCCTCCACGATCATGAATCTCAGCCAGACGGGCCGGCACATGATGGAGCGGTTGAAGCGGGACATCAGGGAATCGTCCTGGTGGCTGAAGGTGACCGACGATCCCACGTTGACTTTTACCCGTTTCGAGCTGAGCAGCAAAGGTGGACTGGTGTACGATCCCAAGGGGTATCCGGTGGAGACCGGCGAGATAACCTATGCGGTGGACGGCAGCACGCTGGTGAGAAACGGCAAGGTGGTAGGCGAAAAGATCAAGGAGTTGACATTCACACTCACTCCCGAGGTGATCAACAAAAAAAAGATACCGACTATCGCCATTACGCTGACGATTAATGAAAGCGGGCACGAGCTTTTCTTCACCACCCGGGTGGTGCCCCGCCACCTGGCAAGCTGGGCAAGGGATCCTTATTGGATCAGCAATGCCAGGGGGCAACCGACTGTCTACGAATATTAGCATGGCTTTGCCGAAGCATCCGGTGTGGTGGAGATTTGCCTCTTGCGAAACCAATACCGTTCATGCTACGTTAATGCTTATAAAAATCCGGAGGTGATGGTACGATGTGCAGAAAATTTTTTATTCTGGGGGCTGGAGCGATAATCATAAGTCTGGCACTCACCGCATGCGGCGCTCAGGAAGGGCTGACAATAGGAACACAGGCCCCGGAAATAGCAGCGGCCACCTGGTACAACACTGATGCATTAACTAGAAACAAAACACTGTCCCTGGAGGAACTGCGGGGCAAGATCGTGGTGGTGGAGTTCTGGGCTACCTGGTGCCCACCCTGCCGAAAGTCCATTCCCCACCTGATCGAAGTGGCGGATAAGTATAAGGACAAAGGCGTGGTAGTCATCGGTCTTTCCAACGAAGAGGCGTCCAAAATTAATGACTTTGTCAAGGACATGAAGATGACCTACCCGGTGGGCGCCGGAAGCCAGAGCGGACAGGCATACGGAGTGCGCGGGATTCCCCACGCTTATGTGGTCGATACCAAAGGCATCATAACGTGGAAGGGTCACCCCATGTCTAATCTCGAAGAAGCTATCGACAAGGCCATTGCCAAAACACCACCCGAAGGTGTTTCAAAAGCGGATGCAGCCGAAACGGCCGCGGCAGACAAAGATGAAAGCAGCAGCGGGGCTCCCGAAATCGACGCCGCCGCCTGGTTCAACTCCGATCCGCTCACCCTCAAGGAGCTGAAAGGAAAGATCGTAGTGGTGGAATTCTGGGCAACCTGGTGCCCGCCCTGCCGAAAATCCATCCCGCACCTGATTGAAATGCACAACAAGTACAAAGATAAAGGCGTCGTCATGATCGGGCTGTCCAACGAAGATGCCGGGACGGTCAAGGAGTTCGTCGACAAGATGAGTATGACGTACGTGGTGGGAGCAGGCAGCGGCGCCGGGCAGAAATACGGCGTAAAGGGTATTCCGCATGCGTTCGTGCTGGACACCGGCGGATCGATCGTATGGAACGGGCACCCCATGGCCGGTCTCGACGCGGCCGTCGAAGAGGCGCTGAAGAACTCCTCACCGGACGTGGATTCCGAAACAAAAGCTACCAAAAAAAATAACGATCAGGGTGCAGCAACAAAGGCTTCATCAACGAAAGGATCGGATACCAAGATGAGTAACACGGTCATTATGGAAACATCCATGGGAACGGTCACCATTGAACTGTGGCCGGACAAAGCCCCTATTACGGTTAAGAACTTTCTGCGGTACGTGGACGAAAAATTCTACGACGACACCATCTTCCACCGGGTCATCAGCAACTTCATGATCCAGGGCGGCGGGTTCACCGCAGACATGAAACAGAAAGATACCCACGAGCAGATCAAAAACGAAGCGCGTAAAGACGTGGGCAACAAGAAGGGCACCCTCGCCATGGCCCGCACCAACGTCGTCGACAGCGCCACATCCCAGTTCTTTATCAACGTAGTTAACAATGACTTCCTGACCCACAAAGACAAGAGCCCGCGGGGATTTGGCTATTGCGTGTTCGGAAAGGTCAGCGGGGGTATGGACGTGGTAGACAAGATGAAAGCGGTGAAAACCGGAAACAAGGGCGGACACCAGAATGTCCCGGTAAAGCCGGTCACCATCAAGAGCATCAGGCGGGCGGCGGAGTAGATACATTGTCGTATCGACTCACCGGTATTGCTTAAGATTGGTGTTAGAAGACTGACAGGACGTATTTTCCGAAGAGGTAGGTAAACAGTATGACCGCCGACAGGGCGGCCAGGCTGATTGCCAGAGGAGCATACGACGGCTTTTGGGTTCGTCGGGCAGACTTCCTGGTTTCGGCGTAGACCAGGGCATTGCGCATTGTCTCTGCGTGGCCGTTTACTCCTTCCGACAGATTTAGTGTCACCATCAGCAGGTGCGGTTCGTCTTTTTTCCTGGCGACCGAAATCACCTTTGCCGGAGTCCTGAAACCAGTGCTTCTAGAAGCGAGAACGATATCACCTATTTTCAACCGGTAGGCCGGCACTCCATCCACCGGATCGACCACCAGATCCACCTGGCTGCCAAGGTCCGGACCGGCCGGCTTTCCATCTTCGTCCTCTTCGTCCTCGCCGGTTGGAGTGTTCGCCCGGTCTCCTGTTGGGGTGGGTGGGGTACCGTCACGGGCACCTGACTTCTCCGTTTCCGAGGTATCGGATCCGGATTCTTTCTCATCATTTTCGCCGCCATGTGCTTCGCTAATCTTGTCAGGTTTCTGTTCCCCTGTCTTTTCCGGTTTTTCTGCTTTAGCCGAAGTACCGGCAGCACCATTGTCACCCTCTTCAGGATGTCTTTCCTTTTCATCGGTGTGGTCCCGGCTTTGGCCGATATCTTCTTCACCGGCCGGTATTACCACCGGTTCGGCTTCAGGAGCGGAATCTTGCTTCCCGGTCTTATCATCTTCGTAGTACGCCAGTTCGCTGAGGACCTCCAGTTTCAGCTTGCCGGTGGGAAATATCTCTTTGAGGTCTTCGAGCACGAACTGTTTCATGACTATATTCTTCATGTTGAGATCGGGTACGGTGGTCATTATGGAAACGAGCTTGGCTACCCGTTCCGGGGGAGATCCTTCAAACCGTGTATGGATACCTTTGGAAATCTCCACCAAAAGCTCCAGGTTCAATGAGTCATACTGCTTCTTGATATTCAACAGGAAATCCTGCCACGAGCCAGTCAAATCGACGGACTTTAAAAATTTTTCCGACCAATAATTGACCGCGGCCACACACTTCAAGATCTTGAGCTTCCTGGAATCACCGACTACCAGGCAGTATCCCAGCAATCCGCGTCGAGTTTCTTCGAGCTTGATCCTGAGAACGAACATGAATGGCTTGCCGGTGTCCATGTGTTGGCCCCACTTTCCACCCGGGCGTGAACGTATGCTACTGAATTACTGGGTTGCACCAGTTACGATTGGGCCTTATCATTTACGATTGGGTCTCATCATTTACGATTGGGTCTCATCATTTACGATTGGGCCTTATCATTTACTATTGAGTTTCATCATTTACCTAATAGAGTTGATCTCTTTGACCGTAGAGGCGGTCCCGAGCACTTTGGCCAGGCTGTCAAGCGGGAGCCAGGGCGCCTTGTCTTTTGCGATTACGTCGTGGGAAAGACGGCGCCAATCTTCGTCGACCACCAGCAGGTCGCTGCCTGCCTGAAACTCATATGACTGCTCTCCTGCCTGGAGGGTCCCCTCCCCGGTCTCGGCGTTGAAAAACAGTGACATTTCCATATAGTCGGCCACCAGCCCGCCGGGAACGTACCGCACCCCATCACGAACCATGAGCATTGAAGAGGGTATCTTTTTCCCGTTTATAATCGCCTCCCCGGGTGTGACCCGGGATTCGATGACAGCCGCGGGGGGCGCCGCGGCCAGAAGCTGCTCAGTGGCCCGACGTTCGGCTTCGCGTGCGGCCTCGCTTTCAGAGGAGGGGCCGAAAAACATCCCTGCCGAAAACATGAACTTGTCCTTGGTCACGTTCTTCTCGGTATAGGCCAGGTCCAGCTTGACGTTCCGGGCTTTGAGCCCCACCCCGAAGGTCGGCTTGCCGTCATTGGCCCCGGCACGCAGAAAGACGGTGTCTTCCCAGCCATACTCGATACCGACGTGGTAGATGGTACTTCGGCCGGCCTCTTCTTTGATGTTTTTCATACTGTCAATATCCAGCGCGCACAGCAGTGTGTCGGCCACGTTGAACGAGAGCCCGAGACTCATCACCGAAGGAATTTTTTCCTGCGACACTATCCCGAACTCCCCGCCCAGGTTCCTCAGGGCCAGACCTCCCGTAATCCCTTTGAAATGCCCAAGTACCGAGAGATCGAAGGCAGATGTTCCCTGGTCCACGATGGCGGGGTCTCCCGCTTGCTGCTGGTGACCGCGGGGCTTCAGGCTCAACCTTTTGTAAGAGATACCGGCCGAAATGACGTTACTGAAACGCTTTCCGTAAGAAAGCACCAGAGATTCTTCGGACATGATGGAATCGTCACCATGTTTCAAGTAGGCGAAGCCAAAGGCTCCGAAAGGGTATCCCATAGTCGAAAAACCAACGAAACTGGTGCTGTAATCCGGACCGATGGTCAGGTTGTACTTCTTGTTGTGCATGAAGGCGAACTCATACACATCGGTTTTCGCCAGACCGGCGGGATTGAAAAGCACGGCGTTGACATCGTTGGACACACCGGTGAAGGCGTTGCCCATGCTCCCGGGGCGCATGCCGGCGTTCACGTATGTGAATGACGAAGCCGTTACCGGCGAGGCCGTCAGAGCCATCACCACAACAGCAACAGCGAACAGTGTTCCATTCCGTACAGTACTCATTGATATGACCTCCCATGTCATCTTACGTATTTACTTACACTTCACCTGCGTGTGTATCCGCCGGTCAAGCCGGCGGATGACGTACACCTACTGGTGGATGACGTACACCTACTGGTGGATGACGTACACCTTACGGTGTATGAGCTTAAAATTTCACCATGGCCTG
Source organism: uncultured bacterium (assembly GCA_964432985.1). Lineage (GTDB taxonomy): Bacteria > Muiribacteriota > CAYSPT01 > CAYSPT01 > CAYSPT01 > CAYSPT01. The sequence continues at coordinate 14,421 of CAYSPT010000045.1, read as the reverse complement.
CAAGTAGGCCACACTACCATCGTAATCCTTGCTAGTATCGGCCTGAACTGCCTGGTAGGTTTCTCTTCCCAGACTCAGGTCGAGTTGCTTGAATCCCTGGTACCTCAGATACACTTTGCCTATTCTCTCCCGGCGCCACGACTGGCCGGCGGTGCTGCGGTGTCCATAAGACGCCTCGGCTTCGAATTTCCTGTTTACCCGGTACTTCACTACGCCTGTCCAGGCGCTGGAGCCTGAGTGCGCTCCCGTAACGGGGATCTCTTTTCTCTTGTTCTCGAACCTGGCTTCCAGAGTGAGGGGTTTGATCACCACGGAGTCCAGGGAAATCCTGGACACCAGCTCACGCCAGGCGGGTGACTCAGCAGCATCGGTCATGGTAACAGCCCCGTCCAGACGGCAGGTAAAAAGCCTTTCAGTCTGACAGCCAAGATGATAGAGGTTCCGGTACGCGTCACCGTTGACCGCTGAGTTCACATCGGTCATGCGAAGGCGGGCCTGGGTCACCAGGCATGACACCGGCCGGCCCTTGACCGACAGCTCAGCAAAGCGTTCGTTGTCCCCCGCCCCGCCGCCGGCCAGGTCACTTTTTTGTTCCCAGCCCACGAGGTTTTCCCATAGCGCTCCGTTTACGCGCCATTTGAAACCGGCCCGGACATTTTCGCGGCGCTGATCATAGAGAGGATCGTCCTGCACATCACGCCAGCGTTCACTTTCGCCAGTCAACTCGCATACCATCCGGCGCCGGCGGCTGACCTTGAAAGACACGGAAGCTGTGCCAAGCTCCCGGTTTCGTAAAAGCTCTGTTTGCCTGTCCTGGACCGTGCTGTGGTCCTGGTACGCGACATTCCACGACATTCCTTCCGAACGGTGCCTGGACACACCCAGTTGAAACAGCTTGCGATCATCCAGTTCGCTGGCCCGGCCCACCGAGAAAAATCCCGGGGTGTATGACTCGAAACGTCCCGAGTGCGTCACGCCTTTCGCCGCAGCGTTCCAGTTGACCTTGACCGCCCTGCCCTGTCGCTCGCCATCCTGCTGCTCCCGTACGCTCCTGGCCGCTTCACAGGTGACAGAACCGCCGCCCTTTGGAGGAGCCAGCTCCAGAACGAACCCGCTCACCCCGTGGTCCAGGAACACAGTCCCTGTGCCGTCCGACGCTTCGGTGCGCTGGTATGCTCCGGACAGGCCGGCCACCAGCCATGACGTTATCCGGCGGCGGTAAACCGCCCCCGATATCCGGTTGCGTCCCACCCCGAAAAACGAGTCATACTCGTAATCCACCGTTACCCGCTCACTTTCGCGCACCGGCCGTTGAAACGTTATGGTGCCGTGCCGGTAATCCATGCTGTAATCTTTTCCCCGGTAAACCCGCTCATTGTCAATACGCACCGTCTCCGACCCGGACACGAGCAGCTCGTTGGCCAGGAAGTACGGTCCTTCGGTCTCGTCACCAAAAAAGGTGTCTCGTTTGAACTGGGTGGTCAGACGGCCGAATGACAGGTGCATCCGCTCATCTTTTGTAGTCCGGCCGCAGCTCAGGGAGAACTGGCTCCGCATGTCCATGGGGAGTGTCACGTCGGGGAGAGAGGCCTTCAGGTTCCCCAGGTTGACATACCAGTCCCCCGGAGTCCACCGCAGGTTCAGTTTCCTGAGACTCGGGTACAGTCCGTCGTCCAGCTCCAGTACGAGCCTGACGTCCCGATGAGGTCTACCGCGGGCCGTGACCCTGGTGCGGGTCACGATGGTGGATCCGACACTCATCTTGAGCTCGTTCCCACGCCGTATCCGTCCCAGGAACCCGTCGGCATCACCGTCGACATCGACGTTGTAGGCTGACAATCCGGACTGTAGATCCACTGTTACTTTACCTCCGAATAATTCTAAACTCCGTACACAAATTGCGGGCCAGACCAGGAGCACCACTGCGAGAATACCCGCAGCATACTCAGCAGTCCGTCGATCATATCGCTCAATTTCATTGTTTTTACCTTTCCGAATCACATTCAGTTCACAATCCTCACCGTTCTTAACCCTAATAATTCACAAACTCTTCTGCTGCGGCTCGTAACGAACATTCATGAATTATTCGAATTACCTGACCAATCCGATCATCATGGTTTCCGTCCGCTGCTCACCGTTATCGCTCAGGGCCTCTATTTCCAGGATATAGTTACCCGAGCTGACCCGGCCTTCCCACCGGGTGCTGCCGTCCCACTGGACCGAAAGCCAGCCCGCGGGCAGGTTTTCGGCTTCCACCAGGGTCCTGGCAACATTCCCGCCGGTGTCCCAGATTGTGACCGAAACCACGGAGTCCCGGGCCAGGCCGAACCGGATGGTGAGACGGTCGTTCAACCCGTCACCGTTGGGTGTGAAGGGATTGGAGCTGAGGCTGATACCGGTCAAAAGCGGCCCGGCGGTAGAGGGGGCAGGTGTCTCTTCCACTACTACCGCATAAGTAGAGAAGTGATTGAGCGCCGCGGTAAGCCAGTACTGTCCGCTGATCAGCTCCACTTCGCCGCCCACCGGGACCCACTCCACTACGTCCCAGAAATACAGCCTGGCTTTGGCAGCCAGCTCGGCGCTGGTCCCCAGGGGAAGAGGAATCTTGAACAGGACCGGTTCGGTGAACAGTTTCCCCGATGGAAGCATCTCAAACGCCAGCGGCACTCCGGTACCGCCATCCAGGTCTTTCTCCCCTTCGGTAGTCAGATAGTCCAGGTACACGCTGTCGGTGTGCGGAGAGGGTACACCCTGCTCATACTCGTCTTCCACCATCGGGTCGTACTTCTGCTCGATACTGATAGTGGTGTCGGTGACCACCGCTCCCGGGGGAACCTCCAGTTTGGTCCCATCAGACAGGCTGATGGTCTGGGTCTCGGTGCTGGAGGAGCTCACCGTGGACTGGGCCACGTTGTTCTGAGCATTTACGGTAAATTCCACCATGGTGGTGCCCCCGGTCTCCACCGGGGTAATGGTAGCCCGGGCCACGTTCTTGCCGGCCCCCAGCATCCACTGGGCCGTGGCGGTACCGTCGGTACCGGTAACCGTGCTGGCCTGGATGCCAGCGGATGCCTGGTCGGCGTCGATCTCACCGTCCCCTTCCCTCACTGTGAAGGTAACCGCAGCGTTTTTCTGCAGGTTTCCGTATTTATCTTTTACCAGTACTTCCATGGACACCGCGGTCCGCGGCTTGGGAAGCTCCGAAGGGGCGGTGCTCTCCAGAGTCATGGTGTAGGCGCCAGCGGCGCCCACGTCCAGGTTCCCCTCGGTGCCGTCGTCGGGTTTCACTCCGTCAGTCATGGATATGTCGATGGTCTCGAACTTCGTCCCCCTGAAGTACACCGTCACCTGCCCATTGTCTGCAGCGTCGAAGAGCAGGGTCGCTTCGTCGTCATCTCCGGCGGCATTGTTCGGCGCGTTGGTGCCGTCGCCCTGGTACCAGGTGATGTTGTCATCGGTCAGGATGGTGTTCGTCCCCAGGGTCACCGTCCCGGTCCACGTAGTGACCACGTTGTCGAATTCGTCCCGGGCGGAGATGGTCATGAGCTCGTTGGAATTGGCCACGGCGGTGCCGTCGTGGTCCACCTTGAAATGATGGAGCGCCCCCGGTATCACGGTAACCGTGGCAGTGTCGGTGGTGATGCCGCCCTGGGTCGTATCGGTCACGGTGATGGTCTGGGCCCCCGAGGTCTTCAGGGTGATGGTCTGGCTTTTCGTTCCGGCGGTAAACAGCACGTCCAGGGCCGTGAACAGCGGATCGGAGGACGTGATCTGAACCGTGTCGGTGATACCCATGTCCACATTGAAGTAATCGTCGCAGGCGTTGACGGTCAGGGAGAATGCATTCCCTGCCGTCTGGTCGCTGACGGTCCCCGTCTTCCCTGCCACGGTCCCCGGTGCGGCGGTCTCACCGGGCAGCACCAGCTGCAGCTGGCTGAACATGTCCCGGTTGACGGTGACGCCCTGGGTGTCGGTGGTCACCGTCAGGGTGGTGGTGGCGGTGAGCGTGGGGGTTCCTTCCTTCAAATCGTGGTAGTCGAAGGTTCCCGACGAACTTCCGCCAGCGATGGTGATCTTGTCGTCCGTCAGGACGGTGGTCGTACCCGTTTCGTAAAAGTAGAAGGCACCGGTGCTGTTTGAAGACATGGTGATCTCCACCGAGCCCGTGGACTGTGAGTTACTGAATTCATCCTGCACCTCCACGGTCACGGTTCCGCTGGTCCCGGCGGACAGGGTGAGCGGCGTGCTGGAGAAAACCGCCTGGTAGGCTGCGGCCGCGGACACGGTTACCGTTTCGGTGTCCGTGGGCACCGAGAGCGTGGTGGTGGCTGTCAGGGTGTCGGTGCCCGACAGCTCGGTGTAGTAGTCGAAGGTACCGCTGGAGGAGCCGTTGCCTACTGTAAGCTGACCTCCGGGAAGCGCCGTGGTGGTACCCGTCTGGTAGAAGGCGTGGGTTCCCGTGGTGTCCGAGGTGGGTGTTACCGCCACCGCGCCGTTGGTCTCGGCATTGCCGTATTGGTCCTGCACTTCCACGGTTACGGTAGCTACTCCCCCGGCGTCAGAAGAGTACGGGCCGCCGGTCATGATCGCCTGGTAGGCGGTTCCGGTGGAGGTAACGGTTACGTCGGTGCTGAAGCCCGCGTCCAGCGAACCGCTCTCGGCCTTGACGTGTATCGTTTCCACTTTCGTGTAATAGATTCCGCTGAAGGTGGCCACTCCGGCCGCAGCCGCCACGGTGACGGTCCCTCCCAGGGTGCCCGAGCCCGCGGTGCCGTGGTCCGCGGCCAGCACGGCGCTCAGGGTGATGTTCCCCGTGGCCGAGGTGGCCACGTTCCCATAAGGGTCCTGGAACTGCACCATGGGCTGGGTGGCAAACGGTGTGCCGGCGGCATCGCCGGTTGACGGGTTCTGCGAGAACGCCAGGGCCGCCTGGCCGGCGGGGGTCACGGTCAACGGCAGTATGTTCCCCGGCAAACCGCCGGTGGAGTTGACTCCATCGGTTGCTTCCAGGTTGACCGTTTCCACCAGGTAGACAGTCAGGGTGCCCCCGGCGCTGGACTGCCCGGCAGTGAAGGTGATGCTCGTGGGAGAGCCCACATTCACCGTGGCCGCAGACTGGTCGGTCACCGTGGGAGTGTTGGTACCGATGGTCCCCGGACCGCTGAAGGTGATATTCTTGCTGCCGGCGTAATCCAGGTCCAGGTTGCCATTCTCATCCACTCCGAATACCGTCAGCGTCGTGGAGTTGCCAGCGGTGAGTGAACCGTTTCCGGTCACCTTGAGAGCCGACACGTCCACATCTACCGTACCGGTAACCATGGTTACCGCCGCAGTGTCCGTTGTCATCTGTGAGCTGGCCCCGCCATCCGGGCCCACCAGGGTCTCGTCTACGTCGAAAATATAGGTGGTCAGGTCGGAGGCGGCCAGGGAGCTGTTGAAGTACAGGTTGACAGTGAACGACGTGGTGCTGCTGTCGGCAATGGAGATCAAGTCAGCATCGTCCTCGGAGTCGGGAGTGATTCCGAAGCTAATCGACGTGTTGGAGATGGATCCCAGGGTGACGGTGTCGGTGACTCTGGCCCCCAGGGTATCGTTGTAAAGCTCCGCCCAGACGATATCGGAAGCTGCGTTTCCGGCGGTCCCTGCCACCGATATGACGATCCTGTCCAGCAGCGTCGCTGTTGCATCGGCGCCCTGGTCGGTGATCTTGAACTTCAGCACGCTCATTTTCTCAAGCTCGGTGTCATCCACCGAAGACAGGTCCCGGTCGGCCTGCGGTGAGGCCACGGCGTCAACCGTGGTGGTGCCGGCGGTGCTGAACGCTATGCTGCCCGAGTAGATGGCGGTGGCGTGCACGCTGCCTTCGACTTTCACATCGACGGTTTCCGGGTAGTCGTAGGTGAGCACGGTGTTGGTGTACCGCCCGGCGGTCAGTGCGCTTCCCGAGACGGGAGTCAGGGTCAGCGAACCCGTTCCGGCGGTACCGTGGTCGGAAGCCAGCACGGCGGTTATGGTAAGGGTTTCGACCCCGTCCACGTCGACGTTGCCGTTTTCATCGGTTGCCGCCACTTCCGGGTTCTGTGCCAGGTCGGTGTTTACCAGGCTGGTAGCCGAGGGCTGAGTTAGGAACCGCAGTTCGGTTGCGTCCACGTCGATAGTGCCCGTAACCGGGGCCACCGCCGCGGAGTCGCCGGCCATCTGCGAGCTTAAAGACGTGTCGCACCCGATGCCGGTTTCATCGATGTCAAAGATGTAGGTGTCACCATCGTCATCGGTGAGAGATGTTACCAGGTAGATGTTGACGGTGAACTCGACACCGGTACCGTCGGGAATGGTCACCAGGTCCGCGTCGTCCCCGGAATCGGGAGTGCTGCCAAAGACGATGTCGGTGTCCGATATCGAGGCGGCCGTGGCAATCCGGGTGGTGTTGGTGTCGTCGTACAGCTCTGCCCAGACAATGTCGGTGGAGGCTGTGACGCCGGTACCGCTTATGGACACGGTTATCTGGTCCACCCGGGCAGGGGTGGAGTCGGCCCCGGAATCAGTCACCTTGAATTTCAGCACACTCATCTTTTCCCCCTCGGTGTCGGCGATGGAGGAAAGATCGGTGTCTGCCTGGGGCGATGAGTGGGCATCCACGGTCGTGGTGGCCTCTGTGGAAAAATCGATACCCGAAGAATAATAGGGACCGGGGTGCAGGCTGCCTTCCGCCTTGAGATCGATCTCTTCCGGATAGGTGTACGAAAGCGCGGTGTTGATGTACTGCCCAGCCACCAGGCTAGCAGGCGTTGCAGGCGTCAGGCTCAGAGTTCCCGTCCCGGACGTGTTGTTGTCCGATGCCAGCACTGCCGATACCGTGACCGTCTCGGTGTTGTCGGCGTCCACGTTTCCGTTGGAATCGGTGGCGCCAATTACCGGAGATTGGGCGATGTCCACGTTGACCATACCCGTAGCGGACGGTGCGGTGGAAAACCTCAACTCGGTGGCCACCACCGTGACCGTTCCGGTGACCGGAGACACACCACTGGAATCGGTGTCCATCTGGGTGCTGATGGCGTAGTCGGGCTCCACCATGGTTTCATCGATGTCGAAGGTGTAGATGGTATTGTCAACGGCGGTGAGCGAGGTGTTCATGTATACGTACACCGTGTATCCTACCGCTCCCCCTTCGATGATTTCGTCCAGGTCCGAATCGCTCCCGTTGTCGGGAGGGGACCCGAAAACAATTTCCGTGTCGGTAATCGAGGCGGCGGTGGCTACCTGGTGGTCACCCCCGTCGTCGGCCCGCAGCTCCGCCCAGGCGATGTCGGTGGAGGCTGCGCCGGCAGTACCGCCTATGGTCACAGTGAGGCGGTCAATGTGGGTAGAGTAGGTGTCGTCACCGGCGTCGGTGATTTTGAACGCCAGTACCCGCATCTTCTCCCCCTCGGTGTCCGCCACCGAGGACAGCGCCCGGTCGGTCTGGGGTGAGTCAGCCACGTCCACCGTGGTAGTACGGCTGCTGGAGACGGCTATCTCGTCCGAGAAGTATGGCCCGGTCAGGGTCGATCCCGCAACCTTGAGCTTGATCTGCTCGATGGTGTCGTAGGTCATGGTGGTGTTGGTGTAGATTCCCGGCGACGGAGCGGTAGACAGATCATATGCCCCGGAAACGGCGTCGGGCGTCATGGCCAGCGTCCCCGTGGCAGCTCCGTGCGTGTCGGCATCGACTGCGCTCACCGTGATGGTGTCCGTGGAATCTATATCAATATTACCGTTCTCGTCGGTGGCGGCGATGACGGGGTTTGGATCGGCATCCTGGTTGATGGTCATCACCGAGCCCGGCTGGGTGGTGAAGGTGAGCTGGGTAGCCGTCACCGCCAGGGTGCCGGTGACGTCGGTCACGCCGCCTGAGTCACCGGCCATGAGTGACGATCCATTGGTGTCGGTGTCCACATCGGTTTCGTCGATACTGAACACGTGGGCGGTGCCGTCGGCGGCGGTAAGAGTAGAGGCTAGATAGATATACACACTATATCCTATGGAAGTTCCGTCGGTCACCTCGTCCAGGTCGGCGTCCGCTTCGTCGTCGGGAGCGCTTCCGAACACGATAGCCGAATCGCTGATAGAAGCGGACAGGGCCACCCGGTGGTCGCCGCCGTCATCGGCCACGAGCTCCGCCCAGGCGATATCCGCTGAAGCTGTGCCGCCGCTTATGTTGACCGTTATACGGTCCACCAGTGTGGAAGCGCTGTCGTCGCCGGCATCGGTGATCTTGAACTTGATGACGGTGAACTTCTCGCCCTCGGTGTCCGCCACCGAGGAAATATTCGATGAAGGCACGGGTACGGTGGCCGCCGGCACCGTGGTGGTGGCGTTACCCTGCACCACGATGGTGGTGGTGTAGTAGGGGCCGGCGTGAGTGCTGCCTTCGATCTTGACATCGATGTCTTCCACCACGCTGTACTGCAGCTGTGTCCCGGTGTAGAGACCGTTGACCAGGGCACTTCCCGAAGCCGGGGTCAGGGTGAGCGTTCCGCTCCCGGCACTCCCGTGATCCGAGGCCAGCACCGGGGTAATGGTCACCGTCTGGGTGTCGTCCAGGTCCACGTTCCCGTTGGCGTCCACCGCTTTGATTTCCATGTCCTGGGTCACATCGGTGGCCACCGTTACGGTACCCGAGGGCTGGGTGGTAATGGTGAGCAGGGTGGAGTCCACGTCAATGGTGCCGGTGACCGCCGTCACCGCCGTACTGTCACCCGCCATCTGCGAGCCAGTGCCGGTATCGGTGTCCACCTCGGTTTCATCGATGTCGAATACGTACGTGTCACCGTCATCGTCGGTGAGGGACGCGCTGAGGTAAACATTGACCGTGAAAGAAACTGAACTGCTGTCGGGAACGCTGATCAGGTCGGCATCGTTCTCCGCGTCCGCCGCGGTGCCGAACACCAGGGAATCGTCGTTGATGGAGGCCGCCGTGCCCACCTGGGCGCCGTTTGTGTCATCGTACAGCTCCGCCCAGGCTATATCTGCGGAAGCGTTGGCGCCGGTACCCGTAATCGGCACCGTCAGCTGGTCTACCAGGGTGTCCACACCATCCCCCCCGGCATCGGTGATTTGGAACTTAAGCACGCTCATCTTGTCCAGTTCGGCATTGTTGATGGACGCCAGGTCCCGGTCTCCCTGGGGGCTGGCGGCGGCATCCACCGTGCTGGTGGCGTTAGCTGAAAACGCGATGGCGTCGGAGTAAACGGGAGTGGAGGTTACCCCTCCCACGGCCCGCAGGTCGATGGTTTCCACCACCGAGTACTGAAGCGCCGTGCCGGTGTACACGCCGCTGACCAGGGCACTTCCTGAAGCGGGAGTAATAGTCAGCGTACCGCTTCCGGGGGTAGAGTTGTTGGACGAGAGAACCGGCGTGATGGTCACCGTTTGCGTGTCGCCGCTGTCCAGGTTGCCGTTTTCGTCAGTGGCCTGGATGATGGGATACTGGGCGATCTCGGTGTTGATGGTGCCCGTTCCCGAAGGCTGCTGGGTGAACCTCAGCTCAGTGACATCCACGTCGATGGTGCCGGTCACCGGTGTCACCGCGGCGCTGTCCGCCGCCATTCCTGAACTGGTGCCGGTGTCGGTGCCTACACCGGTTTCATCGATATCAAAGACGTACGTATCCCCATCATCATCAGTCAAAGAGGTGTTCAGGTAGATGTTGACCGTGAATGACACCGACTGCCCGTCGGGAATCATCACCAGGTCGGCGTCTCCCTGTGAGTCGGGCGCACCACCGAATCCGATCCCGTTATCCATGATGGCGGCCGCCGTGGCTACCTGTACGGTGTCCGTGTCATTGTAGAGCTCGGCCCAGGCGATGTCGGCCGAGGCGTTTTCCCCGGTGCTGGTACCGGTGATGGCAATACCAATCCCATCCACATAGGTCGGTTCGCTGTCACCGCCGGGATCGGTTATCTTGAACTTCAGCACGCTCATCTTCTCGCCCTCGGTGTCGGCTACCGACGACAGGTCGAGATCGGCCTGCGGTGTGTCGGCCACGGCCACGGTGCTGGTCTGGTTGGCAGTGAAAGTGATGCTGTTTGAGTAATAGGGACCGGCGTGGGTACTGCCCGCCACCTTGAGCTGTATCTCGTCCACCTGGTCGTACATGAGCTGGGTATTGGTGTAAGCTCCTGATCCCATGGCACTTCCCGAAACCGGCGCCAGGGTAAGGGTACCGGGCAGAAGTGCCTGGGAGACCGGATCCACCGGTGTTATGGTCAAATTTTCCGACTCGTTGTAGTCCCGGTTACCGTTTTCATCTGTGGCCCAGATGATAGGATGCTGGACGATATCATTGTTGATGGTAGCGTCCGTGGACGGCTGGGTATTGAATTGAATCTCGGTGGCATCCACGTCCACGGTGCCTATAATAATCGTTATCGCGGTCGAATCACCGGCCATATAGGAGCTGGTTCCCTGGTCGGTACCAATGTTGGTTTCGTCTATGTCAAAGTTGTAGACGGTGCCGTCCGTTGCCCCCAGGCCCGCGTTGTTGACATAGATGTAGACCGTATACTCCACCGCCGTCCCGTCGGGAACGGTGTCCATGTCGCCGTCATCACCGGCGTCGGGCGCATTGCCGAAGGTTATGGCCGAATTGGTGATGTTGATCCCGCTGGAGGTTGCTACCTGGTGGTCACCACCGTCGCTGGCCCGAAGCTCCGCCCAGGAGATGTCCGAGGCGGCGTTACCGCCACTTCCACTGATGGAAACGGAGATCTGATCGATATGGGTGGGGGTGGAGTCGTCCCCGGCGTCGGTGATGGCAAACTTGATGATAGAGAATTTCTCTCCTTCGGTATCGTCGATGGAGGAGAGATTGAAATTGGCCTGCGGCGACGAGTGTGCGTCAACAGTCGTGGTGGCGGCGGGATTGACGATGATGCTGTTGGAGAAGATCTCTGTGGTGTGCACGCTGCCCGTCACCTTCAGATCGATGGTTTCCAGGGTATCGTACCTGAGCTGGGTGTTGGTGTAAGTGCCGTTGACCATGGCGCTTCCGCTGACCGGCGTCAGGGTCAGGGTACCGCTCCCGGCAGTCCCGCGATCGCCGGCCACTACCGCGGAGATGGTGACTGTTTCGGTGTCATCCAGGTCGACGTTGGCGTTCGCGTCCACGGCTGATACCACCGGGTGCTGCGCGATGTCGGCGTTCATGGTCAGGTTGCCCGAGGGCTGGGTGGTGAAGCGCAATTCGGTGGCTTCAACATCGATGGTGCCGGTGACCGCGGTAATTGCACCGCTGTCCGCCGCCATCTGGGAGCTGGTCACGGTGTCTGTGAACACCACGTCCTCGTCGATATCGAACACGTAGGTGGTGTTGTCGGCGGCTGTGAGGGGCGCTGCCAGGTAGATGTTGACAGCGTACTCTACCGATGAGCTGTCGGTAACGGTATCGAGATCGGCGTCCGACTCGGCGTCCGGATTGATGCCGAAGGCAATGTAATCGTCGGTGATCTCTGCCGCCGTGGCCACCTGTGAATTCCCGGTCAGGTCGTACAGCTCCGCCCAGGCAATGTCGGTGGAGGCGCTGCCACCGCTGCCTGTTATTTCTATGGTTATTCCGTCGACCAGGGTGTCGGTGCTGTCACCGCCGGCGTCCACAATCTTGAACTTGAGCACCGTCATTTTCTCCACCTGGGTGTCGCCAATTGACGTGAGATTCCGATCACCCTGGGGCGAGGTGGCATCGGCCACGGTGCTGGTGGCGGTGGCCGAGAAGTCGATCTGGTCCGAGTAGAAAGGACCGGCGTGCTCGCTGCCCACCAGCTTGAGATCGATTACTTCTACCCAATCGTACATGAGCGTGGTGGACGTGTACTCGCCGCTGGTGAGCTGCACGGGGGTGGCCGGGACCATGGTCAGGGTACCCCCGCCGGGTGTCTCGTTGTTCGACGCCAGCACCGCCGATATGGTTATGGTCTCAGTCTCGTCCAGGTCGACATTGCCGTTTTCATCGGTGGCGGAAACCGTCGGGTCCTGGGCGATAGACACGTTGATGGTTCCGGAGGACGACGGCTGGGTGGAATACCTGAGCTGGGTAGCTACCACCGCGATAGTGCCGGTTACCGCGGTCACGGCGCTGCTGTCGGAGGCCATCCGGGAGCTGGTTCCCAGGTCCGTGTACACCTTGGTTTCGTCCACGTCGAACACGTAGGTGGCGTTGTCCGGGTCGGTAAGGTCGGAGTTGAGATAGATGTTGACGCTGAACGACCGGGAACTGCTGTCGGCCACAGAAACCAGGTCCGCGTCGTTGCCGCTGTCCTGGGCAGACCCGAATATTATCAAATTGTTGGTGATGCTGGCGGCGGTGGCCACCTGGGAGCCCGCGGTGTCGTTGTACAGCTCCGCCCAGACGATGTCGGCAGAGGCGTTGGCGCCGGTGCTGGCACCGGTGATTTCTACGGTGATGCCGTCAACCAGGGTGGCGGTTCCATCTCCGCCGGCGTCGGTGATGGCAAACTTGAGAACCGTGATTTTCTCCCCCTCGGTGTCGGCTATGGACGAGAGGTCCCTGTCGGCCTGCGCGCCGCCGCTGTGGGCGCTTACCGTACTGGTTGAACTGGTGGAGAAGGTGATGGCGTTGGTGAACTTGGCGGAGAGATTCTCGGGCTCGTCGATGACCTTGATGTCAATGGATTCAGCCACGTCGTAGGAAAGCTGGGTAAGGGTGAACACCCCGTTGACGGGAGCGGTCCCGGAAGCGGGGGTGATGCTCAGGGTACCGCTGCCGCCGGTGCTGTTGTTTGAAGCTAGTACCGCTGTTATGGTCAGGTTGTCGCTGAACTCTGTGTCGGTGTTGCTGTTGGCATCTATCAGGGTGAAGACCGGTTTCTGCGTAATGTCGTTGTTTACCGAGCCGAGGGAGCTGGGCTGCTGGGTGATCTGGATAGCGGTAGCCACCACGTCGATGGTCCCGGTCACCGCCAGTACCCCTCCGGTGTCACCGCCCATCTGCGAACTGGTGCCCGTGTCCGCACCGATACGGGTTTCGTCGATGTCGAAGATATATGTCTGGGTGTCGGCGGCAGTAAGCCCCGACCCGTTCAGGTAGATGTTCACCGAAAAAGAGGCCGCGCCCCCGTCGGCGATGGAGACCAGGTCGGCGTCGTTGCCGCTGTCGGGTACCGGACCGAAGGTGATGAGCGAGTTGGTTATGGAGCAGTCGGCGTGACTGATGTTCATGACCTGGGAGCCTGCGGTGTCGTTATAAAGCTCCACCCACACGATGTCGCTTGCTGCGGCAGCGCCGCTTCCCGTAACCGCCACGGTGATCTGGTCCACCTGGGTGGCTATCCCGTCACCCCCCTTGTCGTCTATCTCGAACTTGAGCACGGTCATCTTGGCGCCCTCGGTGTTGGCAATTGACGAGAGATCAGAGTCGGCCTGCGCGCCGCCGCTGTGGGCTTCCACAGCGGTGTTGGAAGCCACGCTGAAGGTGATACTGTTGGAGTAGACAGTGGGCAGAACGCCGCTGTCCACCTGCAGATCGATGGTTTCCACCGCGCTGTACCGAACCTGGGTGCCCGTGTAGACACCGCTTGACATGCCGCTTCCCGAAGCGGGAGTCAGGGTCAGGGTGCCGCCGCCCGAGGTGCTGTTATTTGAAGCCAGCACCGCCACGATGGTTATGTTCGAGGTATACCCGGTGTCGACATTGTTGTTGGCGTCCACCGCTTTAATGACCGGCGACTGGGCGATGTCGGAGTTGATGGTCCCGGTGGTGGACGGCTGGGTGGTGAATACGAGTTGGGAAGCGTCTATATCAACGGTACCGGTGACCGCTGTCACCGCTCCCGAATCATCCACCATCTGGGAGCTGGTGCCCTGGTCAACCCCGATACGCGTCTCGTCGATGTCGAATATGTAGGTGTCGCCGTCGTCGTCGGTCAAGCTGGTGTTGAGATACACATTCACCGTGTACGACACGCTTGAGCTGTTGGCTATGGCGTCAAGACCGGCGGTGCCACCGCTGTCGGGAGCCGAGCCGAAGGTAAGCTCTGTGTTAGTGATAGTGGCGGTAGCCACCGGGGATCCGGGGCTGGCGTCGTCATATAACCCGGCCCAGGCAATGTCGGTGGAGGCGTTCTCGCCGGTACCGGTTATGGGGATGGTAATTTGATCGATGTTGGTGGCGAAGGTGTCGCCGCCGGCATCAGTGATCTTGAACTTGAGTACGTCCATCTTCTCGCCCAGGGTGTCGGCCACCGAGGTAAGGTCCACGGCGTTGCCGGCGATGGGGCTGGCGTGGGCGTCCACCGATGTGTCGCCGGCCACGGTGACCGTGTACCCGGAGTCGCTGACAGACCCCGCCGACACTCCCTCGTCGATGTAGTTGTCAAAGGTGGCGGTAAAATCGAAATCACCGACATCCTTGGTGACATTCAG
>CAYSPT010000044.1:35667-42862 GCA_964432985.1 uncultured bacterium | reverse complement strand
GATGTTCTCCCGGTAGGTGCCCGCCGCCACCCGGATGGTGTCGCCGGAGGCGGCGCTGTTGATGGCCGCCTGGATGGTGGAGAAGTCCCGGGGCGGGGCGGTGCTCACCCGGATGGTCCGTTGGGCGCGGCTGACGGGGGAAAACAGCAGGGTGAGAAACACCGCCGCCGCCAGCGAAGGGAGAAGACGCCGCCTCACAAAAGCGGCGGTCTGCTTCCAGCACCGGGGTCTAATTAGATAGATATATCTATTCACCAGTAAATTGTAGCCTGAGCAGGGAAAACCGTCAACACGACAGCCAGGGAGCGTAGTAAATTAGGAATAAAAAAACCGGGACCGAAGTCCCGGTTTTTATGTGGCACTGTTTCTACTTTGGTGATCAGAACTTGACGCTCATCTCCACCCTGAGGCAGCTCCAGCCGCCGCCGTTTAAGAAATCGTTGATGGGCACGGTGGCCCCGGCGTCGGGGGCGTCCCAGGGGTCGTCCCCGGTGCCGTCGTACTCCACCGTGTCGTAGTAGAGGCCGAAGACGGTGTTGGGGGCGTACTGGTGGTAGAGCCCCAGGGTCAGCCGGGTGTACTCGTGGTTGTCGTTGGCGGTGTTGCCGTCTGAGTTGTTGGCGTCCACCTTTTCGTAGACCAGGAAGCCGGTGTTCTTCTCGGAAAGCTCGCTTTCCAGCTTGAGCATGATGTCCTTGACCCCCTGCAGGGAGCCGGTGGCTTCGGTCATCCCGGGGGTAACCGCATCAGCGTTCATCTGGCCGAAGAAGTCCTTGTAGCGCCGGTGGTAGTGCACCGAGGTGGGGGCCCACTCCTCGTCCCCCTTGCCGTAGACAAGCTCCACGCCGACCTTGTCGGTGAGGTCCCAGGCCAACGCGCCCATGATGGCGGTGCCCGAGACGCCGCCGGCGGTGTCGGGGTCGAACTTGCTGTACTCAAGCGCGTAGGTGAGGTCCTCGGTGACCGCCCCGTCCAGGCTCAGGCCCCAGGTGGTGGGATCAACCTGCACATTGGCGTTCTGCAGGTAGAAGAACTCGGCGTCGTGGTCCCCGAAGGCGTACTTCAGGTCCAGGGCCTTGAGGCCGAAACCGTTCTTGGGTGCCGGGGCGGCCAGCGGCTGGTCGGCGCCCAGAAAGACAAGCTTCAGCGCGTCGATGTCCTTGGAAAAGGCGATGGCGTCGAGCTTGTCGTTTAAAACCAGGCTGTGCCCCAGGGCCACGTACTGGCGCCCCAGGCGGACGTCGCCGAAATCGAAGAAGTTCTTGACGTCCACGTAGGCGACATCGATGCCAAATTGCCCCCCCTCCATGTTTTCAAATTGATTGCCAACAATATCATCATTCATCAGGCGCACAAAAGTGCTGATGTCATCATCGATGTCAGCGGCGAAGTTGAAACCCAAACGCAGGAAGGTGAACTGGTCGTCCTTGGGGTTGCCGGCCCCGGTATCGTCGTTTTCGTACTTCAGGTAGTCGGTGAAGATCACGGCATCGCCAGTTATCTTCACCCCGCCCGCGCCGCCCGCGCAGCCGCAGCCCGAAGCGCCTGATCCACCCTTGATGGCGGCAACATCGTCGCGCACCATTCGAAGCTCGTCTTCCAGCGCCGTCACCTTGACGCCCAGGAGCGCCAGCTCGTCGGCAAACTCGATGATCAGTTTTTCCAGGGTCTTGAGGTCGGCGGCGTCGATGCCGCCCCTGCGGGTCCCCACGGCGTCCAGGGCTCGTGCCAGGACTGCCGCCAGTTCATAGCGGGAAACCTTCTTCTCGCCCTTGAAGGTGCCGTCCGGCATACCGGTCATGATGCCGCGGTCGGTGAGCTTCTTCACCGCGTCGTAAGCCCAGTGGCTGAAGGGCAGGTCGGCGAACGGATTCGCCAGGACCGGGGCGGCAAAGGCGATGAGGACTGCGATTGCCAATGCAATGCTATATCGTTTCATAAGTAATTACCCCTTCACAAGAATACTATAGTAAGGGGAGTCGAGGTGCAGCTTATGGGATGGTTCTCCCCGGAGTTCAGGCGAGCCTCCAGGTTTCCTCGCCCGGCTGCCTGAGAGACGTTGTCCCCGTTCGCTGCTCGTCCCCTTCTGCTTCATGAACCGGCGCGCGCCCGATACCTGCGAAGCGGTGTTTTTAGGGGAATACACCTCCTTTCAGCCACCGATTCGAGACAAAAAAAAGGCATTGACATGCCGGGTGAAGCCTGTGCTTCAGATGCTGCTTAAAATACCATAAATAAGGTGTGTTTGTCAAGTCTGGAGAGACGGATATACCCCGCACACCCTCAGGTGTAATAGTATAGAAAGCCAGGTTTAAGGCACCGGGACTCGTATTGATGGCATGGCCGGGTTGTGGTACTATTTTTCCACTGTTGGAGGTACTTATAATGTCATCTGGCGGGCAGGACGAATCGTACTTCAGCCCGGGAATGCTCGAGGAACTTATCGAGGAGCTCAAGAAGCTGTTAGTTGAGTTTCCCGAGGACGAAAAGCTCCTCCTGGACCTGGCAAACGCCTATTACAACATCAGACGGTACCAGGAGGCGGTCGACCTGTTCCAGAGGCTGCTGGTGGAGACACCCCGGAACCTGATGATCCACAACAACCTGGGGACCGCTTACCGGACCTGGGCTCTGGAAGAGCGCTCCGCAGGTCTGGCCCCGGAGGACGTCAAGGACCTGCTCCTCCACGCGGTGGAAGAGTACCGCTATGTGCTCGAGAATGGGGGGGAGCAGTACCCCGACACCCACAAGAACCTGGGGGATGCGTACCGGGAGCTCGGCGACACCAAACGGGCGGTGGAGCATTACCTGAGAGCCGTGGAACTGAATCCCCAGTACTCCGCTGCCGCCTACCAGCTGGCGCTCCTAAACGAGAAAGCTGGTGACATGGAAGGCACCATCGGTCTTCTCAAGCTGATAATCGAGAACCACCTGAGCCTGACCGATGATGTGTTCGATCCGGCTACCATTCATTACAACCTGGCCCGTGTTTACAACAAGCAAGGCTACCTGGAGGAGGCCATACGGCATTACCGTTCCGTGACCGCGGCCCATCCAGAGTACGCCGATGTGATTTACAACCTGGGTCTGGCCTACAAGGCGCGGGGGGAGTACGGTCGGGCCCTGGAATGCATGGAGCGGGCCCTCAAGATCAATCCCGAGTATAAGGAAGCGCGAATCCGTTACTGGGAGTGCGCCGAGCTGGCCAGCGGAAACCCGCCGGATAAGGCGATAGAATGATCAAGAAACGGCTTGGCGATATGCTCATCGAGGATGGGCTTCTGACCCCGGAGCAGCTGTCGGAGGCCCTCAAGGAGCAGAAGCTCCGCCGCAGGCGTTTGGGCAAGGTCCTGATCGAGCTGGAACTCATCAGCGAGGAGAGTATGCTTGAGTGCCTCTCCCGGCAGCTGTCTGTCCCACTCATCGACATCCACACCTATGAAATCGAGCCCGAGGTGCTCAGGCTCGTACCGGCAAGCATCGCCAAGAAGCACCTGGTCATGCCCATCATGAAAGAAGGTGACTCGATCATCCTGGCCATGGCCGATCCGCTGGACGTGTTCGTGGTGGACCAGATCCAGTACCGCAGCGGCTGCCGGGTGGACATCGTTCTAGCTCCGGAAGCCGACATCTCCTCCTGCCATACCCGGTACTACGGCGCTACCGAGGAGATGGAGCAGCTCATCGGCGAGATGGGCGCCGAGGCGGAGGCGGCCGAGAAGGTGAAAGCAGTGGCCGGCGTGTCGGTTGACGGGACCGGTGACGTGGAATCCACCGCCAGTCCGGTCATCCAGTTTGCCAATCTGATCATCAAGCAGGCCATCGAGGAGCGGGCCAGCGATATCCATGTGGAGCCGGAGGAGAACAAGCTCAGGGTACGGTACCGGATCGACGGAGTGCTCAGGGAGATAGTCCAGGTGCCGCCCAATCTCACCGGGGCACTGATCTCGCGGTTGAAGATCATGGCTGGGATGGACATCGCCGAGAAGCGCCTGCCCCAGGACGGCCGTATCCAGGTCAAGCTGGAAACGAAAGAACTCGATCTCAGGGTGAACTCCCTGCGCACGGTGTGGGGTGAGAAGATCGTGCTCAGGGTGCTCGACCGAACATCGGTGCTCATGGGGCTGGACCGGCTCGGGTTCTTGAGCCGTGATATGGTTAAATTCCGGAAGATCATCACCGAGCCCAACGGGATCGTTCTGCTCACTGGTCCCACCGGCTCCGGAAAGACATCGACGCTGTATGCGGCCCTCAATGAGGTCAAATCCCCGGAGATCAACATCACCACTATTGAGAATCCGGTGGAATACCGGCTCGAACTGATCAACCAGGTCCAGACCCACACGGAGATCGGCATGTCCTTTGCGTATATCATGCGGTCCATCCTGCGTCAGGATCCGGACGTGATCATGGTGGGTGAGATCCGCGACGAGGAAACGGCCCGTATCGCCACCGAAGCGGCCCTGACCGGCCATCTGGTTTTTTCCACCCTGCACACTAACGATGCCCCCGGCGCCATTGTACGGCTGCTGGAGATGGGGATCGAGTCGTATCTCCTGACTCCCACCATCCTCTGTGTTCTCGCCCAGCGGCTGGTCCGGAAGATCTGCGAGCACTGCCGGGAGGAGCACATTCCCGACGACTCACTCAAGGCCGAGCTGGGACTCAAGGTAGAGAAGGAAATGGAGTTCTGTCATGGCGCCGGCTGCTCCCGCTGCGGCCGCTCGGGTTACCTGGGCCGCACCGGGATCCACGAGATGATGGTCATGACCGAGAACCTCCGCAAACTCATTGTGAGCCGGCCGTCAATCGATCAGATACGCCGTGTGGCCCGCCGGGAGGGAATGCAGATTCTGCGGGAAAACGCGCTCATCAAGGCCCGCAAGGGGATCACCTCGCTGTCGGAAGTGCTACGGGTTACGAAGGGGGCCTGAGACTCGCCATGCCGTGGTTTGCCTTCAAGGTGAAGGACCCGGGGGGGAAGCTCCTTCGGGGGACAATTGAAGCCCCCACGGAAGACAAGGCCATCGATCAGCTTCTCGAGGACGGTTACTTCGTCATAAACGTGGAGCCGGAAAAGAGCGGTTTGGCTACCGTGGACCTGTCCCGTTATATCAACTGGGTGTCGTCCCGGGACATGTCCTTCTTCTACCTGCAGCTCTCCACCATGATCAGTGCGGGGATATCGCTCATCGAGAGCCTGGACATCCTGATCGGGCAGACGTCGAACCGGTACCTGCAGAGGGTACTGAAGGACGTGAAAAACGACATTACCTCCGGCAGCGATTTCTCCACCGCCCTGTCCCGGCACCCGGATGTCTTCAACACCGTCTTCGTCAACCTGGTGAAGGCCGGCGAAACGGGGGGTATGCTGGACGGCATCCTGAAGAAAATGGCGGATTTCGCCGAGCGGGACCAGAAGTTGAAGGCGAAGCTGCGCTCGGCCATGATCTACCCGGTGGCGCTCATCGGTGTCACCATCGCCGTTACTGCCTTCCTGCTCACGTTCATTTTCCCCCGGTTTGTCAAGGTATTCAAGCGCTTCGGGGCCGAATTGCCCCTGCCCACCCGCATCCTTTTGCAATCCTCGGCCTTCCTGTCACAGCACTGGCTGGTCATGGTGAGCGGGCTGGCAGTGGTTGTCGTGATCGTGGTGCTATGGGTCAAGTTCACCAGGACGGGGAAGTATTGCATGGACCTGGTGTTCATCTCGACGCCCATGTTCGGGACCATGTACTCGAAAGCCGTGATATCAAGGCTGGTCCGCACCCTGGGCACCCTGCTGGGAAACGGCGTGAACATGCTGAAAGCCCTGGAAGTTTCCCGGGACGTCACCGACAACGTGGTGCTGGCCGAGTTGATGAAGAAGGCCGAAGCATCCGTCACCAGGGGGGATCCGTTGCACAAGCCCCTGGGCCGGAGCCGGCATTTCCCTCCCATGGTAGTCAAGATGGTGGAGGTGGGTGAGCGCACGGGGTCGCTTTCTGACCTGCTGGTGAGAATCGGCGATTTTTTCGAGTACGAAGTCGAGACCAGCATCGTAGCCATCACCTCCATCGTGGAACCGGTTCTCATCGTGGTTATGGGTCTGCTGGTGGGCTTCGTGGCCCTGGCCATGCTCATGCCTCTGTTCGACCTGACCAAGTTCATAAAATGAGTATATCTATCAGCGGTTTGCGTGGAGTCGTGATGATCGTTCTCCTCATGGTGATTGCTGTTCTGGTGGCCCTGTCGGTGGGATTCCATGCTATCATCCAGACCGAGATACTGGTGGGAGAGAGCCAGTACCGCAGCTATCAGGCCCGGTACATAGCCCTGACGGGACTCGAGTTCGGCGCTTTAGCCCTCAGGCTCGATTCGTCATACGTCTCTACGGTTTCCGACCCGCGGGATGTCATTCCCTTCGATGTGAATGAACTCATTGCTGGACGCCGGAGTGAAACCATGGAGAACTTCTACTATCCGGAGCCGGACGCTGTCCGGCAGCACCTGTTCGACGAGGTAAGAACCACGCTCCTGGAGCCGGTAATGACGGGGGAAGCCCTCTCACTACTCCAGGTGGGGCGCTACGGCTTCTCGGTGCTTGACACCAACCGGGACAACGCTCCCGACCGGATCGTCTCAACCGGCAGGATCATGCAGATAGACGGCCGGGGGCAGTGGGTGCGGACCCAGGCGGTGATCAGCTTTGAGGCCCCGGTGACTTTCCTCCCCGGTACCGCCGGCGTCACCTACGGCCCGGTCAGGCAGACTGGTGACCATCTCAGGTTCTGAACTGAACGAGCACTCCAATGAAACACGGAGGTTGTCCAGCCCAACCGGTCATGATACAATTTGCCGGTAGATAAAGGAGGACATATTATGTCTCTCAGTGAACAACTCCTGGAAATACTGGCCTGTCCCGTGTGCAAGGGAGATCTCGAGTACAGCGAGGAACCCGAGTACCTCAGGTGTCCCGAGTGTAAAAAACGATATCCTGTCCGCGATGGTATCCCGGTCATGCTGGTGGAAGAATCCGAATAGGATAAGTGAAAGAATTCTCGACGGCATCCCGGACATGCTGACAGAAGAAGCCGAATCGGAATCAGAATAGGCCGCCTAGACAAAATCCGAATCGTAGCCCAATCGGAAGCCGAAACGGAATCCGAATAGGATAAGTGAAAGAATTCTCGACGGCATCCCGGACATGCTGACA
>CAYSPT010000044.1:0-35567 GCA_964432985.1 uncultured bacterium | reverse complement strand
GAATCCGAATAGGATAAGTGAAAGAATTCTCGACGGCATCCCGGACATGCTGACAGAAGAAGCCCAAACTGAATCATGACGGAAAGGATCTTACCACGGTGCCGTCTATCCCTGTCCCCGGTGAAAACCTCTTTCTGAACCTGCCTCTGGACTGGTTCGAAGAACATCGTCTCACCTTTCATGGGTGGAATGTCTTTCCCGAGTTTCTCGTCTCAGCCGATATGCTCGATCGTCTCGAGGAAGGAGAACTCATTTGCCTGGCCCGGACATTTCGTCTCCATGGCAAAAAATGCACCGTGCACGCACCGTTCACGGGTACCAACCTGGGAAGCGGTGACGGGGAGGTGCTGGCGTCAACCCGCCGCCGGATGCGCGAGACCCTGGAGATATCGGATGTGCTGCGACCGGAAGCAATTGTCGTTCACACTGGATACAATCCTCAACAGGTGGGAGACAGGTTTGATGAATGGTGGGACAGAGCCCGGGACAGCATCCAGCTGCTCGGTTTTTCGGCGAGGAAGTATGGATTAAGGCTGGCTTTTGAAAACGTTTTTGACCGTACCCCGGATGTTCTGGAGCGCATAATGACGGAATTTCCCGCCCTGGACATCGGCGTGTGTCTGGATGCCGGTCATATCAACATGTTTTCCCCGCAAACGTCTGCCTTCTGGATTGACACCTTCGGTTACAGGGTGTTCGAGGTGCATCT
Organism: uncultured bacterium; assembly: GCA_964432985.1. Lineage (GTDB taxonomy): Bacteria > Muiribacteriota > CAYSPT01 > CAYSPT01 > CAYSPT01 > CAYSPT01. The sequence goes on along the minus strand of CAYSPT010000044.1, from coordinate 34,858 downwards.
GCATGACAACAATGGGCAGGCAGACGAGCACAACGCGTTGGGCGCAGGGTCTATAGATTTTACCTCGTTGTTCCTGGCGCTCGACTCCATGGGAATCGAGCCGTGTTTCACCATCGAGAACCAGTCCGAGGCCGACGTGGAAACCAGTCTCAGGTACCTGCATGAAAAGAGCTGGAAATAAATGCTCACCGGAAAATTCACCAGGCGGCAGGCCATTCTCTGGATTATAAGCCTTGGAACCTGGCTGCTGTATCTCAGGACTCTGGCGCCGACGGTGACCGTGGATGACAGCGGCGATTTCACTCTGGCTGCCTACTTTTTTGGAGCAGCTCATCCACCCGGATATCCTGCATTCGTCTTGCTGTCCAGGTTGTTCGTGCTCCTTCCAATGGGTGACGTGGCTTTCAGAGTCAACCTGCTGACAGCTGTTGCCGGTGTCCTGTCTGTGGTTCTGGTGTATTTCCTGGTTGAGGAGTTGGTTGGCAGTACTGCTGCTGCGGCTTTTGCAGCCGGTATCTTCGCGGTGTCTGCTTCCTTCTGGCGCCTGGCGACGTACGCCGAGGTTGGAACAGCCATGACAGCTGCCGCATGTGCGCTGCTATACTTTTTCGTACGCTGGAGGAAAACAGAGCGTTTCGGATTCTTGATGGGGAGTGCTTTTTTGACCGGGATATCAGCAGGTGTTCACTATGTTCCCGTGCTGATCTCAGTGGTTCTGTTCGGAATGCTTCTGTGTCTCCGGGCAGGCCGGAAATATCTGCTGTCATTCAAACCGCTGCTCATTTGCATCGGACTTTTCTCACTGGGATTTACGGTTTTTGCAGTGCTGCCAATCAGGTCAAATCACGCTCCCCGGTACGACTGGGGTGCTCCCGGAAACTGGGAACAATTCAAGGCAGTGGTAAGCCGGGCTCAGTACTCAGATGTCAGTATGACCACCGATCAGGCCGACCGGCGTGCTAAACAGGCTGGTTGGCTGGTCCGGGCTGTCAACCGTCAGTTGGGGCCATCTCCATCAGTTTCCGCCAGTATTGGTTTTTTCAGTGTACTGCTGCTCGGGGTTGCTTACCTATGGCGGAAGGACCGGTGGCTGACCTCGGTGCTGCTTGTAACTTCATTGTTTCCCATGTTTTTTTTGACCTGGGTCCTGAACTTCGATCTTACAGCCCTGGATTTCTTCTATGTCGATGTTTTTTTCCTGCCGTCATACGCCGTGGTGTTTGCTTTTTCCGGTCTTGGCATCTTTTCTATTAAGGAACTGCTCAGCCATATCGGAGAAAGAAAAGTCGAAATTGTTCTGCTGGCTGTTTTATTTTCTTATCCATTGGGCATGCTGTGCAGCAATTACGCAGTTTCTGACAGAAGGAACAGTCTGGGTTTTTTCGACATGGCCCGCAGCAGCCTTCGTCTCCTGCCCACAAAGGGATTGCTTCTGGTTAAAGGGGATCCGTACACGTTTTGCATGTGGTACGTTCAGGATGTGCTGGGCCGGGACCGGCAGAAACCGATCGTCAATGGGACACTCATGGATATTCCCTGGTATATCCAGGCTCTTGATTGTCGTTACCCGGGTATTGGTCACGATATCAGAGCACTGAATACCGCGCTTGTAACGGATATGGGAACGAATGTGATAGATCGTGATAAGAAGGATGCATGGCGTGTCAAAAAGAAGTCGGCCCTGGTAGACCAGTGGTTAGGCAGCGGAGGGCAGGTTTTTAGCGTTTTCAACGATGAACTTGATTCCGCCAGGTGGTATATGGAGCCCTGGGGTGTGCTGTACCGGGTTCATGACAGAAAGGCAGTTCCTGAGACAGAACAAACATGCAGCGTTTCACCGTTTCTCTGGGCTCGTTGCCTTGTTCGGGGATTAAAAGTCAGATCTCCTGGAATACGTCTGTTTGAAGCCGAACTCATAGACCAGGTGGCGGTGCATCGGTACAACGTGGGAACTGTTTGTTCCGAGACCGGCCAATTCGCTCTGGCGGGACATCATCTGGATCAGGCGGTTGTCCTGGCTCCCGACCGCTCCGATATCCACGTCAACAAAGGCCTCGTCCTGTATAATCAAGGGAAGACTAACGGGGCCATAGATGCATTCAAGCGTTCGGTGGAATGTGATCCCGCTTCGGTGCTCGGTTGGCGTAATCTTCTGATCATGCTTGAATCAACGGGTAACCGTGAAGCCACTATCGAGTCCGCTCTGGAAGCAGGCCGGGCTTTGCGGAATCATCCTGATAAATCGAATGCATTAATACAGGTGCTGCAGGAGCACGGATACGTGTTATCTGTCAGCAAATTTAAGTCCGCAATCGAAGAACAGGAACAATAATTGAGTTACGATGTGATCGTGGTTGGCGGTGGAGCAGCCGGTCTCATGGCAACCGGGCAGGCAGCAGCACTGGGAGCAAAAACGCTGCTTCTGGAAAAAATGAAGTTACCGGGACGCAAGCTGCGTATAACCGGCAAAGGCCGGTGCAACCTGACAAACACTGCCCCCTTACCGGAGTTTATTAAACACATCAACCCGGATGGCCGTTTCTTTCGTTCGGCATTTTCAAGGTTTTTCCATCCTGAGCTGGTTTCTTTTTTTGGAGAATTAGGGATTCCCACGGTGGTTGAACGCGGTGGCCGGGTGTTTCCGGTCAGCGGGCAGGCACAGCATATTGTAGATGGTCTGGTCCGGTGGATTTCTGCACGGGGAGCAGAACTCAAAACGGGTCTCAGGGTCACGGAACTGGTTGTGAAAGAGGGCAGGGTGTGCGGAGTGCGGGCTGTTCCGGACACCAGATCGGATGCAGAGAGTGTTGTTAATCACGAGATGTATTACGCCAGCAGCGTAATTATTGCAACCGGAGGAATAACATACCCGGCAACCGGTTCTACCGGGGATGGGTATTCTCTGGCTGAGACGGCCGGTCATTCGATTACACCCGTCCGACCGGCTCTGGTTCCACTCGAAACTGATGGTGACATTGCATCCAGACTGGAAGGATTGGTTCTTCGAAATGTAAATCTCCGGTGCCTGGCCGGTAGTAAGAAACGGGCAGAAGAGTTCGGGGAGATGGAGTTCACTGCTTATGGTTTGTCAGGTCCAATTGTTTTGACTTTGAGCCGGCTGGTAGTTGATTTGATGAGAGAGAAAAAAACTGTAGAATTGTTAATTGATCTGAAACCGGCCATTGATGAGTCCAAACTGGACAACAGGCTCCTCAGGGATCTGACGGACAAATCACGGAAGTGTATCCGGAACATCTTGAAAGATATCATTCCCGGCGCTTTGATTCCCGTTGGCCTGGAGGAAACAGGGATACCACCTGAGAAACCAGGCAACCAGGTGACGTTACGGGAACGGAAAAGACTTGGCCGCTGGTTGAAGAATTTCATGTTCACTATAACCGGATATCGTTCCGTTAACGAAGCCATCATTACTGCCGGCGGTGTACGTATCAAAGAGATCGATCCCCGTACCATGGAATCCCGTCTGGTACCGGGGCTCTTCTTTGCCGGTGAGGTACTGGATGCCGATGGGGACACCGGCGGGTACAATTTACAGGTAGCATTTTCTACCGGTTGGCTTGCCGGACGGTCCGCTGTCTGATATATAATGCATACGAAAGTATTGGGCCATAAACATAGGGCTTATTATTTTATTAAAATGTAAATAATAAGATGAACACATTATACAGCAGCTATATTGAAAGTGAGGATTATCTGTGGTTGAGAGATTTATCAGCTTATCGATAGTAGTAGTGCTTATGGTAACCCTGGCTGCTCCTGTCCTGGGGGCAGACGTCTCTGTACCGGTCGCTGCCCCGGCCGCGGGAGAACAGCCGGGTCTTTTTCAATTGTTGATGCCATGGATTCTGATATTTGGCGTTATCTATTTCATCATGATCCGGCCGCAGCAGAAACGGGCAAAATCGCATCAGGAGATGGTGCGGTCATTGAAAAAGGGAGATGAGGTCGTTACCAACGGAGGCTTACTGGGAAAGGTTACGGCGGTTAAGGACGACTCAGTCGAACTTCAGGTGGCGAAAAATACCACGGTCAAAGTGGTGAAGTATCAGATCGCCCGGCTCGTTCCCGGAAAAGACAAGCAGAAAGCGGACGACGAAGCCGGTGCGTAAGTAATTAACCTGAGTTATTCGCGTATCTCTTTACATGAACCGAAGCAGATTGTTGGTGAATTCTTCGAGTTAAGTTCCCGGTAACTTGATTATACGGCGAAAGTGTGTTTTTATTTAAGATGCCTATGTAAATTTTTCTTAATTAACGTGTGTAATGTCAGCAGGATCAGGTTATACCCGAATAATTCACGAATGTTCGTAGTGCGTCGCCGCAGAAGAGTTTGTGAATTATTAGGGTTAAGAAAGGGGAATTCGCCTTGAAGATCTCCAAAGGCATGTTTGTTGTTCTTGTAATTGTCTGCTTGTTGGTGGGAATGGGCCTTTACAGGCTCGTACTCCCTATGCTGGGCTTGCGGTTGCAGTATCCAGATGATAAACCTCTGGTACCACCGGTAGTCGAAGTTCCAGTGGCTGTCACATCGGAAGTCGTTGAAGTAGCACCGTTAACCCCTGAAGCTGTCGCAATTGAGGTAATGACGCCTGAAGCAGTGCCGGTCATTGAAGAGGTCCCGACCATTATTAAAGAAGAGAAAATCGAAATGACCGAGGCGGAAGCCCGTCAATTGACCTCTACCATGAGTTTCAAAGAAAACTTCCTGGCAGACAATAGGCTCTACACCATAAAAGACATCATCTTTCCCCAGACGTCGAGCGATTTGCAGTTCACTCATCCCCTGGTCGTCAATAATATTGAATACAATGCTTTAAAGCAGTTGGTGTCCGACACTCAAGATTCTCATGTCAAGAAAGGGCAGCTCCTGGCACAATACATCTACACTCTGAGGCTGGAAGACACTGCTGTCGAACTCTACATTCGAAACGAGATTTTCCCGACAATTACACCGGAAGATGAAGAGGTAGAAGAATACTACGAAAGCTGGAAGTCTCATTTCAGCCAGTTTGATTCGCGGTATGTCCAACCCACGGAACACTTGAAGGAAGCCGTCAAAATCTTTCTGCTCCGGAAAAACCTGGCCAGATTTCTTCTGGCGGCTTACCAGGAAGCCATTCTCACCAAGCGTATCAAGCTTCATTGGCCTACGGCAGCACCTCCATGGTCGGTATTGGGTGCCGGCCCCGCTGTCAGTGCAACGCCTTTGGAGGTTGGAGCGACCACGGAAATTATCGGTGCCACTGCAGAGATAGTCGGGGCAACTACGGAAATCAACGCCACCGTTCTTACGAAGGATACAAAGCTCTTCACCATGGATGGCGAGACGATGATGGTGAGTGGAATAAACCACATGCTGTCGCGAAATATGCCGGTTATAACAAAAGGATTATCCGAGTCGCTCTACCATGTTCTGGAACGTATTCTTCCTCCTGAAGAGGGTAAACGTGAAAACCTGGTCAGTTGGCTTTCAAATTTCAGGGCCCGGGACAGGGAGACGCTTGTTTACTTCGTGTTTGCAGCACTGGTTCGTTCCAGGTTGAAAGCCAGCAAGTTCCTGGATGGGGAGCTGCAGGGGCTCGACCGCAGCGCGTTGAAATTAAACGCCTTAATTAAGGTCGCCGTATGTGCTGCCGAACTCAGCCAGGAGCACGAAGTGAGTCTGAGCGCCGGGATCGTCACCGGGATTCCGGTCTTGATTCAGTTCCTTACGGAAAGCCCGTTTACCTACGGAGTCGTGCTGGCCAATCCTCTCCGTGATCTGGCCTGGACGGATTTGAATCCCTATCACAACGCCCGCCAGTTACGGGTTGTCCCGAGACATCCGCTTAAACACTTACCCTTACCCAAAGATGAAACTCAGCTCCAGGAACTCATATACGAGTGGCTGTATGACAAAAACATGCTCGGGCGCGAGATCTACGGTGTTTCTCTGTCCTCCCGGATTAGATACACCGTTTCAAACTCGATACTGTCTCTGTTCGATACCAGGTTTACAGAAAAATACCCGCTTGGCTACCTTCAGGGAGTCATCAGGGACCAGAGTTTCATACCGGATAGAATGCTTATGTCAGCTGAAGATACGAAATTCTTGGCTGAAAATCCCCATGGCAAGCCCCTGCCCCCCGACGCTCTGACTGCCGCCTCAAAAGCTTATTGGTCTTTGAGGGAAAAAGTGGATGAGGAAATATATAAGGAGAGCATTGAATTATTAAAGATCGGTCCACGTTACAAGTTCCAGATTCTATTCCATACCGACCGGAAAGTCATTGAAAAAGCCCTGAAGTTTCTCCAGGAGGGAAGGAGTTTTTCCCAGGGAATGTTCAGATACGGGCTGTTGTATCCCGAGGGAATGGAAGATGAAATCTATCCTGCCGACATGCTGCAACCGGTATTTTCAAAAGCTTTGTCGGCACTGGAACCGGGAGGAGTAAGTAATATCCTGGAAATTTCATCTCCCGTGAAAGGATTTGCCCTGGTTTATCTGCTGGAGGTCAAAGAACCAAAGACCTTCGCCCGAGAGGATCCGATGGTCCAGGAGATCTTGAGTCAGTTCTACTTTCCTTATTTCATCAACCTGGTGACCGCACCGGCAATGAAGCAAGGTGGTGGATACGTCAAAGAGTATGCCAGGTGGTTCTGGCCTTCCGATTCTCAGGAAGTGCAGGATTTGTTGACAAAGGCATCGACGACCATAAAAAAGAGGCGCTTTTAATCATCCGATAATTTAGCTTCTGAATTGTCCGGTGTTTTAAGCCATCGCGTCAACGGCTTGCCCGTTGACCAGAGAACCCAGTGTGTTAAGCAGTGTGTTCAGTTTGTTGGCAACGGCTGTTTGGGCCTGCGAAGATGCCTTTGCCGCACCCCCAGCGCCATCATTGCTGCTGGCTTTCATCATTTCTTTGGCTGGAGAATCGGCCCCTTCTTCATCGCCGCCCCGTGCGGCCCGGGCCATTCCAAATGTCAGCTTCATCATGTCTTCGATGGCTTTGAATATCTGTTCCTGTGCTTTTTCCACACCCTGGTCTCCCTTGAAACGGTCGATCTGGTCCAGGCGCTGTATGGCTGATTCTATCTGAGTCCGCAGGAAGGTTGCCCGCTGTTTCCTGGCTTGCTGAGCTGTTTCGCTGTCGGGACCGTTGGCAGGCTCTTGCCCCCGGGCTTCCTCGGGAGCGCCGGGCCGGTAGGCTCGATTCTCCTGTTCTTGTGCTTCCTGAGCCGGCTCATTCATCGCTCCGGCCTGAGCTGCCTCATCCTGGGCGGCCTCACCCACCGGGGGGAGCTCGGTGCGCGGAGGCGGCGGTGGAGGGGGTGGTACAATGGCATTCGCGGCCCCGGCAGCCACGGGGACATTTGGTGCTGGTGGTTCCCCCACAGGAGGCGGCCCGGCATTCGCTTTTGGAGGCGGAGCGTTGGCACCCTTTCTCCGGTTTCCTCCTTCATTGAAAGCGTCGCTCCTGAGGAAACGGTCGAGTTTTTGAAGTTCCGCCCGGGCGGCTTTTTTCAAACCGTCGATTTGCTGTTCACCCTGGGCTCCCTGGGCTTCGGCCATCAAACCGCCGTTGGCATCCTCTTCGTCTTCTTCCTCGCCGGCCAGTCCGCCTGGCTGGTTTTCCGCCTGCCCGGCGGCGGCCCCTCCGTCGGCGGCATCGTTCCGGGCTCTGCGCCTGTCGTCAAGTGCCCTGTCAAACGGGGTTAACGATGAATCACCACCTCCGGGGAACGGTCCACGCCCGTCGGGATAGATAACCCGGGCCGTTGACAGTCCGCCGCGGGCAGCCAGGAATGATCCCTGGTAGGAGAGGCTCAGGGTAATGGCATCATAAATAACGTAGCCGCCTTCACGAGCTGCTTCGGCGCGAAAGCGGTTGATATTCTGCTGCTCATGTGAGGTGACTTTGAGGATGCTCTGGCTGGCTGAAGCGGGGGCAGCTATGCCGGGCTCCCCCAGGTCAAGTTTATAGTGCAGCCGGGGATTACGAACGTAATCCGCAGGCGCTCCTCCTTGCACACCACCGACAGGCATACTTCGAGTACCTCCTTGTTCTCTCTATTGAAAGCTTATCACATAGATATAGTATTGTCTAGCCTGCGTTGCTTCACAAATTGCTGTCGCGAGGCCACGAATACGGGGTCAGAGTAAGCGTGTTTGTTAAGTAAGCCGGGCTTAAGCCTGTTTTGTGCACTTCTTGACGTTTTTCCTCTGCCTGTGATACAGTGCAAAAAGACCATACTTTGTGCTATTTCAGGGGAGAATACTGTGCCTCTTTATGAGTATTTATGTCAGGATTGCGGATCAGATTTCGAGATGCTGCGATCATTTTCGCAAGCTGATTCAGCGGTCTGTCCGCAGTGTTCCTCAGGCAATACGGGAAGAAAAATTTCCCTGGTGGCTACCCGGTCGAAAGATTCCAGTGGTGTTAGCCGCCCGGTAGGCGGCAGCGGAGGGTGTGCAAGCTGTAGTAGTACATCCTGCGGATCCTGCGGGCAATAGGGAGGGATACAGCTATTTCGGACATCGAAAATACAAATTCTGATCAGGCTTATTCCGGTCAATCTTCCGCTCCACTTGGTGACCGGCTGAAAGCCGAGGATATGTCGATCAGGACTCAGGCGATTGAAGAGGCAGCCTGCCTCGAACCTCCGGAGGGAATTATTCTCCTCATGGAGGCATTTGCCGATCCACTCTGGCCCCTGCGTAAAAAAAGCGCTGATCTGCTGATCGAAATGGGAGCTTCAATTATTCCTGTTATGATGGACGTGCTGGCTGAAACAGAGAACCAGGATATCAATTACTGGAGTGTCAGAGTCCTGGAGCATTTCGAAATCGAATCACTCGATGCCTTGAAACAGCTCTCGAAATCGGAGGATCGTGAAATCAGGTATTTCGTCGCCAAAGCCCTCTCATCTATTGACCATGACGGGATCATTCCGGTTTTGACCAGTATGCTATCCGATGAGGACTGGGTCATCCGTCAGGAAGCGGCCGTGGGACTGGAAAACCGGGGAGATGCGGCTATCCAGTACCTTCGGGTAGTATTTGCCACCGGCAGCAAGGATGTAAAATACTGGATCATCAAGATAATGGGAAGAGTCTTAAAAGAGGAAGCTGTTAAAATCCTGGAAAAAGCTATTAAAATTGACGATCCGGATATGAGATACCATACCGTTATTGCTCTGGGAGAGACAGAAAATGAAGCAGCCGTTCCGCTCCTTATCTCCGCTCTGGGTGATTCTTCCTGGATGGTCCGGCGGCAAGCGGCGGAAAGCATAGAGCGTCTTGGCAAGAAGGCAGTCAAGCCCCTTATGAAGGCATTCAATACAGGTGATGCCGATCTCAAGTTCTGGGTTATCAAGCTTTACGGTCGTATCATGGGAGGCAAAGGTGTCTCTTCCCTGAAGAAAATACTCAATTCCAGCAGTGAAAAAGAAACCCGGTACTATGTTATCTCATCTCTTGGTGAGATCAAGGATATCGAAGCGGGGCGTGCTCTGGCGGAATGCCTCAGTGATAAAAACTGGACGATCAGAAAACATGCAGCGGACTGCCTCCTGGGGATGGGCGATATAGCTCTCGAGGCTATCGATGAAGCTTCTCGAACCGACCAGGGTGCTGATTTCTATTTCTGGTGCTCGCGTGTTCTGGAGCGTTTTGGCGATCGTGCCATTTATCTCCTGGTCCGCGTTCTGAAACACGAAGATAAGACCGTGCGCATACAGGCAGCGAAAGCTCTGGCTGACAAGGAAGGTGAAGAGGTTGACAGGGCTCTTATCAGGAGCTTGACTGACAAGGAGTGGCCGGTGCGCAAGGAGATAAGTGATATCTTGATAGACAGAGGGGAAAGTGTCGTACCAGCTCTGGTTATCGAGATGTCCTCCGGAAACGATGATATTGTTTTCTGGGGAGGTAAGGTGCTTGAAGGACTCGGGCCTAAATCAGTGCGGCCGCTAGTTCAGGTTCTGGCTGATGAAACAGCTGGCAAGGATTTTCTACAACGGGCAGAATCTCTGTATGACCCGCTTTTGACAGAGTTTCTTATAAAATTTCTCGTTTCCAATGCGGAAGGAGAATTGGCCAGGCAGATACACACTTTGCTTGAACGAAGCCGGGGTAAAGCCAGAGAAGTGTGGACCGGGCTCGAGGCGGAGTCGCGAAAAATAATATCCGAAAAATTAGCTACTCGTACCACGATACTGCGGACTGCAGAAAATACTGAAGATCAAAGAAAACCAGGTGATAAAGAACTGGCGACTACTATCAGTATCGTGGACGACAAGGTAAAAGACCCGAAGGAATACCTGCTTGGCCATGATGTCCCAACGATAATCAAGCTTTCTTCCCACAAACTACTGCCTTTACTTGGTCAGGCGCTCAATATACGGTACGGAATCATTCACAGTTTGCTGTCTGATTTCAGCCTGGAGGTGGTGGTTACGGTCACCCGTGAATGGCTGTCTCTGGATGAAGCGGAGCAACAGAAAATCAAAGAGAAGGAAACCTGGTTGAAAAACCATATGCGTGCCACCAGCAAGAGGCTGGAAACTTGATTCAATAAAAAGGCAGCGGTTGACATCATGATATTGATAACCAACGATGATGGATACAGTTCTCCGGGATTATGTGCCCTGGTTAAAGTCCTGTCCAGGCTCGATGAATGTCTAATCGTCGCCCCGCTTTCGGAACAAAGCGGAGTCAGTTACTCTCTCAATGTATCACGTCCTCTGAGAGTAGAACATACATCGATTGCCGGCGTTCGGACTCTGGCCGTGGACGGATCCCCGGTCGACTGCGTAAAGCTGGCTTTGTATGAACTGCTTCCATCTGCCCCGGACATGGTTGTTTCAGGAATCAACCTGGGGGTAAACCTGGGGCCGGATGTGTTCTATTCGGGTACTGTAGGAGGAGCGTTGGAAGGCGCTCTCTCAGGCTTGGCAGCGGTCGCGGTTTCCACGGTACCTGAGGGTGGGGCACGGCAGTTGAGCACCACAGCAGATATTGCTGTCAGGGTGATATCCGGGGTAAGGCAGCTACAGTCGGGAAAAGCGTTTTTTCTGAATATCAATGTTCCTCCATTGAACGGTGCCGAAGATCCTGTTGTTACCCTGGCACCGATGGGCCCGTCGCGTTTCATGGGCAAATATGAAAAACGAATTGATCCGAGGGGAAAGCCGTATTTCTGGCTTGGTGGAGCAGAAGCGGCCGGGGAGTCCATTCCGGCGGGATGTGATATTGACCTCTTCAGAAAGGGGCATGTGACCGTCACTCCGCTGCTTTTCAACATGACTGATACAACAGTTCTGCAGGCGTTGCGCACATCACTGCCAGAGCGGTTTCCGGCCCTTGATGACCAGTAGGTAAGGTGTTATAATTACGCTGTGAAACCGAATGCTGGGAAATGACCGTTCACCGGTATTTGAGCACGGGCTAAGGATGTGTGCTTTTTGGAACACCGCCCCGCATACCTCGCCATGGATCTGCAAATCCTTGAAAATCGGTCCCGGGAACTGCACAAACACTATCGTTCATGCAATCTTTGCCCGAGAAAGTGCGGGATTGACAGAACCTCTGGAAACACCGGTTTTTGCCGAACAGATGATAAACCGGGAGTTCCCAGTGTGGGACCGCACTTCGGCGAAGAACCCCCGTTGGTCGGCCGGTTCGGTTCCGGTACGATCTTTTTCAGCGGGTGCAACCTGGGATGCGTTTTCTGCCAGAACGACGACATCAGCCATGGCGGATCGGGACGAAAATGTGATTCCGGACAACTGGCCTCTTTTATGCTGTATCTGCAGGAGGTGGGTTGCCATAATGTCAATTTTGTAACGCCCACTCATGTGGTCCCATCCATAGTTGAGGCCCTGGTTCTGGCAATCCCACAGGGATTTAGCCTTCCCCTGGTATACAATTGCGGCGGCTACGAGTCGGTTGATGTGTTGCGTGTTCTTGAGGGAATTATCGATATTTATATGCCTGATGTGAAGTTTGCGGACTCCACGGTGTCCAATAAATTTACCCGGGCAGCAGATTATTATGAGCGGGCGAAGGAAGCTTTGCTGGAAATGCATCGTCAGGTGGGAGACCTGACGGAAAACGCCGATTCGGTAGCGATTCGTGGCCTGCTGGTTCGGCATCTGGTAATGCCGCACGATCTGGCGGGAACTGAAGAGGTGATGCGGTTCTTGAGTGAAGATATATCACCGGATACGGCTGTCAACGTCATGTTTCAGTACCGGCCGTGCTACCAGGCCAGGGAGTATACTGAAATCGCTCGTCGGCCCCGGCCCGATGAATGCCGTGCTGCTCTGGAAATTGCTTCTGAGCGTGGCTTGAGGATACTCAGGTAGAATTGGATACCCCAGGCTTGGTGCAACAGTATTACAACAGCATAAAAAGAAGGAGATGGATGATTTGAGAACAAAGATGCTGGTGCTGCTCGCACTCCCGCTGGTGCTGCTGATGGTGCTGTCGACCGGTGAGTACGCCTGCGGGTCTGGCCGGAAGGGAGAGGGGACTATGAGAAAACCGGTTGTTGCAGGAATGTTCTATCCCGGATTATCCAGCCAACTCACCACGATGATCGAATCCATGGTGGATGAATCCAAACGAAAAAAGGCAGGCCTGAAAGACATTCCCCCGGGCCGAGTGCTGGCCCTGGTTTCCCCACACGCCGGGTACCGGTATTCGGGACCGACCGCTGCCCTGGGTTTCGAGATGTTGTCAGGACAGAAGGTCAAGCGGGTGATCGTGCTCGGTGTCCGACACCGCGGGTACCCTGCCGGGCTGACCATCGAAGATGTCGATGCCTACAAGACTCCGCTGGGGACGGTTCCCCTGGATGACCTGGCTAAAGAACTCATGAAAAAACCTCTCTTCGCAACGGCTCCGGATGATGATCACAGCCTCGAGGTTCAGCTGCCACTGCTGCAAAAACAATTGGGAGATTTTACATTGGTCCCCATCATCGTGGGGCAGACGTCGGATGCAAAGATGGCGGAAGCGGGAGCTTTGCTCGGAAAGGCTCTCAGTGACGAATCGACAATTATCATTGCCAGCGGTGATTTTACCCATTATGGGCCCCGTTTCGGGTACTCTCCCTTTGGACACCCGGAGAACCTGCCGGCCAGAATCCGTGGTTTGGATATGGGAGCGGTCGATGAAATTGTGGCGCTCGATCCGGAATCCTTCGGCGCTTATTTGAACAAAACGGGGGCGACAATCTGCGGAGGGCAAACGATCAAGCTCATGCTCTATGCTATCCGGTCTATTCCGGGGATTAAAGGATCGTTGCTCGAATACACCACGTCGGGGGAATTAACCGGCGACTGGTCCAACTCGGTAAGTTACGTTTCACTGGCCTTTTTTGGTCGTGCCGGTCAAGGAGAAAAAAGGTCGGAGAATGAAGGGAGCAAACAGGTTATGGAAACACAGCAGGACGAGTACATCCTCCAGGATGAGTTCACCCTCACGGATCAACAGAAAAAGGTACTACTGGGTATTGCCCGCAGGACGCTGGATTCACATATCAGGGATGGAAAAGTTCCCGAAGTTGCTGTTGATGACCCGCTTCTCAACCAGAAGTGCGGGGCATTTGTTACCTTGCATGGAGGAAAAATGGGCCCGGGCAACTTACGTGGTTGTATCGGGTATATTGAAGGGATAAAACCGCTGGTGGAAACCATCCGGGACATGGCTGTGTCGGCATCTACCCGGGACCACCGGTTTCCTCCCGTAACTTCTTCTGAGCTCGACACGATAGATATCGAGATTTCCGTGCTGACTCCCCTCAAGAGAGAGACCAATCCTGAAAACATCGTAATGGGCAAGCACGGTGTTATCGTCCGCCAGGGATACAGGCGCCAGGGAGTCTTTTTACCGCAGGTGGCGACGGAGACAGGCTGGGACCGCGAAGAATTCATGGCAAATCTTTGTTCTCACAAAGCCGGACTTCCTCCAGATGCCTGGAAAAATCAGGAAACCGAAATCTTTACCTTTACCGCAATCGTTTTTGGTGAAAAGGAGAAAGAGTGAACCAGGTTTTAACTTCCCGAAGTCTGGCGATTACAGGCGCGGCCATTTTGTGCCTGCTCTGCTTTATCCTGCCTGCCAGAAGTGGATTCTGGGACATTTTTATCATCGAGAAAGGGTATACGAGAAACCAGACGGCCGCCATGGCGGCTGCCGGTAATCGTTTATACCTGGCCCGGTCCGACGGGTCGGTATTCTTATTTGACGGCTCGACTTTCAAAGAAGTAGGAGGGATCAGGGAAACCGTTGATAAGGCCCGGATTACGTGCCTGGCTGTTGACGGTGTCAGGCTCTGGGTGGGAACGAGCAAAGGGCTTGTTTTTCACAATGGCCGGCTGACGGTTATGTTCACATCTTCTGAAGGCTTGTCGGTGGGCAGGATTCTGGATGTCGGCGTGGACAAGAGCAAAAATGTGTGGGTCCTGGGCAATAAGCGGCTCGCCCGGGGTACCTGGCATGGTACCGCTTTGAAGTGGAAAACCTACACTCTCTGGTCCGGCTGGATAAAAAAATATGATGTATTTGACCTTTTAGTGGATGACACCCAGGGTGTCTGGATAGCAACCAGCAATGGAGTGCTGTATCTCGACAGTGAAGAGCGCCTGGTGCAGTTCGGGGCGGAAGAAGGTCTGGACCGTCTCAAAGTCACCTGTTTGGGCTGGTCTCCTGTTTCGGGGCTGTGGGTGGGAGCGCATGATCACTTTGGGCGGGGAACGGTGTACCGCCTGGATGGGAATTCTTTTGTGGATATGGGGACCGATTTCCGTCTGCCCCGTCTCAAGCTGCATGGGCTGGCGGTGGACGGACAGATCGTCTGGGCCGCTGCTGATCGTGGTTTGTTCAGGTTCGACAGAAACACCTGGCACCGGTACAGCCGCCTCGACGGACTGACCAGAGACGGTATTGACGGAGTGCTCGTAACTCCGGATGCAGTGTATGGGAGAACAGTCACCCGGTACGGTTCCGAGCTCAATCGGTTGAACAAGTATCCTGGAGAAGAGGAATGATCAGGAAAGGCAGGGTGCTGAATGCCTGTATCTGCTAAAAACAAGACCATTTTTTTTGTTGTAATTGCTATTTCATGCGCTCTGATAGCGGCCGGTTGTGGAAAGCAGGAGGAATCTGAAGACATCGAGGTCACATTCCACGTAAAAAAAGACCTGGATACTTCTGCGGGTTTACCAAAACAAGCTGAACCACACCCTCTCCCCGATAGGAGACCTGTCAAGGATGAACCGGTACGGCCGCCGTTACGTCCTCCCCGGCCTGAACCCGATGAGCCAATCATCGTCGAACGGTGGAGTCCTCCGGGCGAGAGCGGTGGTGAAGTGTTTGCTGACGCTTCTCGGCCGGGTGGTCCTGATGACTATAGCCGCGCCCGTCTCGATACTTCTCCCGGATTTCAGCTGGATATTTTAATCAAGGAAGCCTGGCTCACTATTGAAAAAGCACATGAAATATGCGATTCAGCCTGGAAAGAAGCGGAGGAGCGGGGGCTGGATGACGCTCATATGCCACGGCGGTTTTATACCACGGTCCAGAAAGCAGAAGAAAACATACAAAAAGCCAGTTTTATTCTGAACGACAAAAGTGTACTACTGGATATCAAGGACCGGTTCAATGCAGAAATCGAACTTATGCAAATACAGGTTCAATGCCTGAACTACCGGGAAAAATTTAAGGGAGTGCGAGATATTTTAAAGCATTTTACCGACAGGCCGCTGCCTGATTTTGTGCCCCACGAGCAAAAAAAGGAAATCGAGCTTTTTCTCGCCGCCGAGTTGTTCGACAATAGCACCAACCTGGGTGATTTGAAAGGAGTGCTGGATAGGGGCGTCTTCCTATTGAAGGGTAATTTGACGGATCCGGAGCAAAAACTCGAGGTACTGGCTCAAATGCGTGAATTTATCATTGATCAGGGTCCTCCCCAGGCTGTGAGTGAAGTGAATACACTCGGATTCAAAATAATCATGGATCTTCCCCTGAAGGAAAAACACAGAGCAGAGGCCATTCTGGATCATGTGAGTAGTATTGCCATGTGGAGTTGTGACCGTGGTAATCCGGAACTGGCCATGCAGATGCTCGAAAAAATAAAAAACCGGGCAAAATTTAAGTCTCAGGATGTTCAACATCATTTTATCGAGAACATCGAACACATGCAGATGGACGTCAAGGCAGAATTCGATGGGCGCCGGTAGATACCCGGGATCGGATGGTCTGGTGTTCCTAACATGGTAATCAGAAGAGTGGTGTGTACAAAACTTTGAATGTCGCATCAAGTTATCGAAAAAAAATCAAGTTTCCTCTAAAATGGAAGCTCTCGGGGATGGTAGCCCTCTTGCTGATACTCCTGACGGTGGCACTCTATATGATTTTTATCAGCCGGGAATCACAACATCGACTCAAGGAACTCGATCGGCGTGCTTCTCGGATCGCCCAGTTGATTGCGGCTTATGGTGCGGAAGCCATGAGTAATAATCCCGACAGGCGATTCTGGCTGGACTACCAGAATTTTGCCGACGGATTCCTGGCTGGAGACGAGCAAAATTTGAAAAAGCTCGAACTGGCTTACGTTGCGGTGAACGATTCACATTCCACTCTGAAGGTGTTTTCTCTCAATCCGGTCCACTTGCCGCCACCGAAGAAAGATTTTCAACATGCAGAGGGTGAATCCACCGACGAATTCTTCACCCGTTATCGCAAAACCATGCAAAGCGAACTGGTAGGGCAAACCATACCTGATCTGGAAAACATCGTTACCGCCCAGTCCCGAAGAAAGAATAATATTCTCAGACGGGTGATATTGAATTTGGAATCAGAAGGAGAAGAATTGGGCACGGTCGCGGTGGTATTTTCTACCGTGAAGGTGCACCGGGAGATAGCAAACAACAGGAATCAACTGCTGGTGACGATGCTGGTGTTTCTCGTGATAGGTCTCGTATTCTCCTTCGTCCTGGCCAGCCGTCTGACGGCTCCCATCCATCCGCTGGTTTCATCTATGCTGAAAGTCCGCGGTGGCGATCTCGATCAAAAGGTGACGGTAACAACCAGCGATGAAATCGGGTTCATGACCTCCACGTTCAACTTCATGGTGGACGGGCTGAGGGAACGTGACCGTATTAAGGACACGTTCCAGCGCTACGTTACCCAGCAGGTGGCGGACAAAATTCTCAGTGGTAAAGAACAGGTACAGCTCACCGGGGAAAAGCGTGAAGCGACCATCATGTTCTCCGATATACGGGGTTTCACCAGCATGTCTGAGAGTCTCAAGCCTGAACAGGTGGTGAGCCTTCTCAATGAGTATCTCTCGCTCATGATAGATGTTATTTTCCGCTACGAGGGAACCCTGGACAAATTTATCGGCGACGGAATCATGGCCATTTTCGGAGCTCCCATCGCCCACAGCAACGATCCCGAGCGGGCAGTGAGGACGGCTCTCGAGATGCAGACGAACATGAACAAGCTTAACCAGCGGCGTGAAGCACGGGGGGAGCGTCCTATCTACATCGGAATTGGCATAAATAGCGGTGAGGTGGTGGCGGGCAACATCGGATCGAGCAAGCGCATGGAGTACACGTGTATCGGGGACCATGTGAACCTGGCCGCCCGGGTTGAATCACAGACTACGGCTGGACAGGTGTTGATAAGCGAGAACACCTATGTTAAGGTACAGCACCTGGTTGAGGTGAGGGAGCTACCACCAACCAGGGTTAAAGGCAAAGAGCAGCTGGTGACGTTGTATGAAGTCTTAAACATCAAGAAAAAGAGCGGTTCGGGACAATATCAGCGATCTTCTTAAGGAAAGGAATCGAATTCAATGATTACAGTCGGTCTGGTATCCGACACGCACATACCGATGAGGTCCCGGCGTCTGCCACAACAGCTCGTTTCCGGGCTCAAGGGGGTGGACATGATTTTACACGCCGGTGATCTCGAAGTAATCGACGTACTGGCTGATCTTGAACTCATTGCTCCAACCCATGCAGTTTTAGGTAATATGGACCCATCTGATCTGCGGGGGGAATTGCCGGTTAAACGCATCATCCCGATTGGTGATTACACCATCGGGCTAATCCATGGACGCGGAGCGCCTGACGGGCTCGCAGAGAGGATACGTGGTGATTTCCCCGGTGATATTGACTGTATTGTTTATGGTCATTCCCACCAGCCGCTTGTCATGGAAAAAGAGGGGATCCTTTACGTGAATCCGGGATCTCCCACAGATACTGTGTTTGCTCCTTTCACGTCCTTCGGCCTGCTGCGCCTCGATGCGGCTGGGTTGTCGGCTGAAATCATCAGGATTTAAAATACCGGAGGTGATCTTGCATGACCAACGACACTATTCTGGATGATCTGGTTCGCATAAGCCACACGCTGCTGTCAGATGCCCGCCTGGAGAAAGTCTTAAGCCGTGTTATTAACTCTATGCGGTATCACATGAAATGCAGACAGTGCGGGCTCATACTGACCAGGGAAAGTACTGGCGGCCTGGAAGTCAAAATTTCACGGGGTATCAGCGAAACCTACCAGCGTTTCTTCCGATCGAAGAAGTTCTCTATGGAAGACCAACCTTTCAAATTGGTAGCAGAAGCTGATCATCTCGTGCGTGTCAGACCAGGTGATGAGACGTTTGATTTGCACCTCGAGCAGGATTTCCAGGTCTTGCTGGCAGGAGCCATTCGCAGTGACGAGAAGTATGTGGGAATTGCATTCGCGCAGACCAACGATGAAGATGGTTTCTCCCACGACGATGAAGCCTTTTTCGTGCTGCTCATCAATATTGTTTCCCTGGCCCTTGAAAAAACGGGGCTCCTGGAGCGCATTAAAAAGGTGGAAATGTTCGACCGCCTTACCGGGCTACTGAATTACAATGGATTCCAGATCATTGCTGAGCGCTCCTTCCTGTCGCATCGGAAACGGAAGGAAGTTTCCGGTGTTCTGGTCCTGGACCTCGACAATTTCAAGCCGTATCGAGCCACGCATGGAATCGAGCAAAGTGAGAAAGCGTTGAAAGAAACAGCCGAGTTAATCAAAAATTGTGCCGGGGAAAGCGCCATTATAGGCCGCTACGGACTTGATGAGTTTATCGTGTGGCTGGAAAACAAGGAAAAAGAAACCGCTTGCGAACTGGCCGATTCTATCAGGAAGGTTGTTGGAAATCATTTGTTCCCAATGGAGAATCCACGACTCACGGCGAGTATCGGAGTAGCACTCTGCCCTTCCGACAGGGACGTGGACTTCATCGAAATAGTCGGGTGTGCAAAAGAGCTTCTTTATGGAGCCAAACTGGCGGAAAACACGGTGAAGATAGATCTGGTGGCTGAATGATATGAGTAGGAGCAGGAATGCCGGACGGTTGCAGCAGGCTTGTCATAACTGCCGCCCGCAACCCCGGGAATATGCTGTGTTAGTTTTCCTGGCGATGGCAGTGCTTTTCGGCTGCTGGACAGGTTTGGTAACCGGACAACCGTTGTCACCGGTTGAAAATTCCGGCCGTTTGTTCAAGTTCGCTCACGGACTGTACAAGCAGGAGTTTTACGAGGAAGCTGTGGACCAGCTTGAGAGACTGGTTAAGTTTTACCCCAAATATGAGAAGAGTGACGCAGCTTACTACCTGTTGGGAGAAAGTTATTATAACCTGAAACAATACACAGATGCGGATAAACGGTATCAGCATCTGCTTGAGGTTTTTCCCGACAGCCAACTGGCGCCCGATGCCGCCTTTGCCCGGTCCTGGACTATGTTTGAGCTTAAACAGTACGATCAGGCAGCGGCACTCTTTGAGCAGGTCACCCGGCAGTATGCTCAGAGAACCGACCTGCTGCCGGAAGCACGCTTCAGAATGGCACAGGCTGTTGTCCGTTCAGGAAGATCACTCGAGGCAATTCCCCTTCTTAAAGAAGTTTCAGGCGAAGATCCTCCCGGGCCATTTACCGTTGAGGCTCTTTATACCCTGGCAGAACTGTTTTACAGTCTCGGTCGGTACGAAGAAGCCGCCGGAGAATATAAACTGCTGGTCGAGAAGTATCCTGAAAGCCCCTATATACAGCATGCTCTCTACTCTCTGGGTTTTTCCAGAATGAAACTTGGGGAGTTCGAGCGTGCACTGACTCTTTTCAAACGCCTGCATGAGGAGACTGAAGACCTCGCCTTGCGCCGTGAAGCGCTCTTGCGTCAGGGCAAAGCCCTGTGTAACCTGCAACGGTATCAGGAAGCATTGGCGGTTCTCGATAACCTTGAGACGACGGGTACGCTGGCAGATGAAATTGTATTCGTAAACGCGCTGTGCCAGTTCCGGCTCAAGCGATATGATGTTGCCCGGCACGGTTTTCTTTCTCTGGTGAAACAATTCTCAACGAGTTCATACGTAGCTGAATCGCGCCAGCTCGCCGCCGAGTCGCTTTTCAGACTGGGACAGTTCGAGAAGGCATTGGATGCTTTCACTGAAGTTATCGAACAACACCCCGGCTCACGCTGGCACGAATCCGCCGGTTTGCACCTGGGTTTGAGCCTTTACAATTTGAAGCGTTTTGAAAAAGCGAAAACAGTGCTCAAGTCAGCTCTGAGCAAATTTCCAAAAGGCAATTTGACCGGTCAGATCGTATTTGCACTGGGTGAGACCTGTTATTCGCTGAAGTCTTTTGATGAAGCCAATAAGACTTTTTTGCATGTTCTCGAGCTGGAAGATGACACGTTTAAAGCGCCGAGTCTCCACCGGCTCGGAGTTCTGGCCCAGGAACGCGGAAAACATGAAGACGCCCTGACATTGTTCAACCGGCTCGCAGCAGAATTTCCCGACAGCCCCCTGCTGGTGGATACGCTTTACCGCAAGGGGGAATCGCTCCTGTCCCTTAAGCGTCTTGAGGAAGCGGCAGACTTGTTCGAAAAACTGGCGGCACATCAGGATTCTCCGCTCGTATCCGATTCTCTTTTCAAGATGGGCGAAACGTGTAAAGCTCTTGGAGACCACCAGCGGTCTATCAAGGCGTTTTCCTCTCTGATCAATGGATACAAGGACAGTCCGTTGATACCCCAGGCCGTGAAAAGCAGGGCCTGGTGCTATTATTCTCTCGACAATCTCGCTGAAGCCATATCCGGATTTCGATCGCTGGCTGAAAGCAAAGCTCCACCGGACCTGGTAGCTGAAGCTCAATACTGGTTAGGAAAATCACTTGAGAAGCAGAGAGATTTCAAAGGAGCCAGGATGGAGTACCTCAAAGTTGGGATTCTTTATCCCGATAATCAGCTTGCAGCTGCAGCCATGTTCAAAGTTGGTGAATGTTACCGGCAGGAAGGAATCATTTCAAAGGCTTCTCATGCTTTTAAAAAACTCATTTCCATCTATCCCGACAGCAAATTTTCTACCAGAGCCCGCCAGGCGCTTCGTGATCTGGAAGGGCAGGGAGTTGATGAAGAAGAACCCGGTCAATAGGGAGTTTCACACTGGTGTTGAGGAGGAGGCAGTTGAGGAGGATGCATTCATGGTAAAAGGACGATTCCCTTATTCTCTCTACGTGGTACTTATCATGGTCACGTTTATGTTTCTGTGTGAAAAGGATGTGAGGGCCGAAGATGTTCAGGCTGGAAATGATACTCCACCTGCGTCGTATGATCTCGGAGATGTAGAGGTTAAAGGAAGTGACAGCACCGCTCTTGGTGTTGGGGAAAAGGATGTCAGGCTGTATGATTCCTACCGCCAAACCAGAGGCCTTCGCTTTTCCGATGAAAAACTGCTGCCCTCAGCTACCGGGCTGGGCAGGGAGAATTCAGCGGCAGAAGAGGTCATTGAACCCCGTGAAAACTGGTTTTCAATCCACTATGGATCACATGACCTTCTCGGGTATGAATTGTTCGATACGTTCCGGGTCGGTACTCTTCAGGACGCGGTTTTTCTCTTCGGTGGTAGCCGGGATAAATCAGATGGGCACCGGCCGCATTCTGGTTTCTCCCTCAGCAGGATAAAGCTCGATTCCGGAGTGAATCTTGCCGGAGATTCCACGCTGGGAGTCAAATGGAACATTGAGCGCAGAAAACAGGAACTGCCAGGACCCGTTACCGCTCTAACCCCACGCGCCAGACTGGATGACACACTGGTTGAACTTGATATTCAATTCGAACATCTTCGACCGGACGCTTCCCGTTGGAATCTCGGCTTTCTTTACAGTGCTAATAAGCGAGAGGTGGATGTTCCCGATATTGCTGTAGAAATACACGAAAAATACACTGATGATCTTATAAAGCTGAATCTGGAATATATTCCATCTATTGATTCTCAGGGATTCCTTTCATTCGGCTATTCATACAGTCTGGATGAGATCAAACGTCACCCGCTGGCAGGCAGCCAGGTCGCTGCTGGCAGTCTGGAGGCATCCAATCACGCACTGTGGATACAGCGTGAGATTCTCCCCGGGCCGGAAACACTTCTGGTTCTGTTCGGCCGACTTGACAGTCATTCGCTGGTCAGTGACCAGGCGAGTACCGGTATGAAGGTCACCCATCACATGGATACGGGTTGGAAACTGGTTCTCGATGTCGGTAAAGAATTTGATCCATCGAGTTTTAGTGACCAGTATTTCCCCCTGGATTACATCGTGTTGGACCCGGCAGATGCCTTCAGGGCGCCTGAAACCAGCTACGTAGGATTAAAGAGTGAGCATATACTCGAATCCGACACTCAGGTAAGTCTTTCTCTGAGGCGGGAAGGTGTGGATAATCATCCGGTATACCAGGATGACATGACTACCGGGAGGTATGACCTCGTATACCGGAATGCAACTATCTGGAAAGCTGAAGCCCGGGCCAGCATGGTGCTGTCGGAAGATCTTTTCGGAAGTGTCAGTTACTCATTTATCAGCACCGAGGATCAATTTGGAAAAGATGTTCCGTTCATTCCCATGAATGAGTGGCTGGTATCGCTTGGATACCATTTCAATGAATCAGTATCATTCGGTATTGATGAACGGTTTGTTGGAAAACGGTACGCCGAAGCGGGCAATGCTTTCCGGTTAGACCGGTACATCCTGCTGGGATTCACTGCTAATGTGAGGTTGTCGGATGTTCTCAAGGCCTATCTCAGAGTGGATAACCTTTTTGACAAGGGATACCAGCTCAGGCGTAATTATCCTCAACCGGGACGAGAAATCAAGGTTGGCATGAAAGTGCTGTTTTAAGCCCGAAAAACGAAAATAACTGCATTTTTCAGGTTGATGGTGAAGCGTTAGGAGGTTGTGAAAAGACGTGTTCTCCGCGTTTGAAAAAGGGGGTATTCTCATGTTCCCCCTGGTTCTCTGTTCCGTTCTGGCAGTGGCCATTATTGTCGAACGGTATTTCTTTTTTAAAAAAATTGCCCGCGGGGCCGGCGAGGATTTGATCGAAAGGGTCAAAAAGAGCCTTTCCTCCAGCCAACTCGAGGAGGCTGTGCAATTGTGCAAGGCTCATGGCCGCCCACTGGGAGCAATCCTGGCAGCCGGACTCGAGCGAATCATGGAAGGGGAAACGGCTATGTCCCGGACCATGAAAGAAATTACCCGCAAAGAAATCCCGTTGCTTGAAAGGCACATCGCGGCTCTGGGAACCATTGCCAGCGTGTCTCCGTTGCTGGGACTGCTGGGCACGGTTGCCGGGATGATAAAAGTGTTTGAAGTGATTGGGGTTAAAGGAGTCGGTGTGGCTCAGTCTCAAGCACTGGCAGTGGGTATTTCAGAGGCACTCATCACCACTGCTACCGGTTTGAGCGTGGCGATTCCGGCACTGGTTGCTTACCATTATTTTTCACACCGAATCGATGTTCTGGTTGACGACATCGAGATTCGTATGACGGAACTGTTAAATTATGTCCGGTCTGGAGGGCGAAATGTTGAGACACCAGACACTGAAGCGGCCAAGCGTCGTTCCTGACATTACGGCACTCATAGACGTAGTCTTTCTTCTGCTGATCTTCTTCATGGTGACGACGACATTCGTCGGCAGTGAGAGTGAAATTCCAGTAGACCTCCCGGGAGCGGCTACCGGTGAAGTGGAAGCGCTTCAGCACCATGTCGTTCATATAACGGCTGCAGGAAAAGTTTTTTTCCATGGGCAGGAAGTGGATCGAGAAACGCTGCTAACGGTGCTGGGGCAGGCTTTGAAGGAATTTCCCGACCGCCTCGTCATCGTGAACGCTGATAAAACGGTGGCGCATGGACGGGTAGTGGATATTCTGGATATTGCCAGAGAACTGGGAGGCCGGCGGGCCGCCCTGGCGGTTGAAACCAGGGAACAGGCCAGGCAAGAGTTGCGTGGGGAGCGGTAGTAATGCAGAAGTGCTCAAGAAACCCGATGACTTTTGGGTTGCGTGGGGAGCGGTAGTAATGCAGAAGTGCTCAAGAAACCCGATGACGGTTGGGCTGGTTGGGGAGCAACAGTGATGCAGCAGCGCTCAAGAAGTTCGATGACTTTTGGCCGGGCAAGCATTGTTTCTCTCACGCTTCACTTCTTGTTGTTTGCTCTCCTGCCCTATCTGTATAGCACTCCCCACCTTGAATTCCCCGAGAAAAAACGGGTGAACCTGGTCGTTCTCAGAACCCTGAGAAGGTCCGTTGCGCCTGAGAAAGCCGGAGTAACGGGTAACAAAAAAGATAAGGCAGTCCCCGTTAAACGTGAAACAAAACCAGCCAAATCCAGGCCCGCTGAAACCAAACCAGCCAAATCCAGGCCTGCTGAAACCAGGCCAATTAAGACCAAGACAATCAAGGCCAAGACAATCAAGGCCAAACCAGCAAAAACCAAGAAAATTTCTTCCCCTGCTCCGGTTCTTCCACCAGTGAGTATTTCTTCTCCGGCGCCTGCTCCTCTTTCGTCAAAAGAGCGCAGGAGTTTAGTCGATATTGTTACACTGGATGATTCAAAACCCGTTCAGGATATTCCCGTTTACACGGTACCGCAAACCGAGCGGCCCGTTCCTCAAGAAATGCGTGACGGCGCAGGCGATACGCTGATAGATACTGTCACTGACACTGTATTTACTCCACCTCTGGAATCCGTTGATGTCCCGATTCGCCGTTCGAGTATTCCGGTTACTGTCTCACGCACGACCTATACCAGGAGAAATATTGAATTTGAAGCTGTGAATAATCATTCTGCTGCCAGTCCGTCCCGAACTCCTCCGCAGGATAAAAACCGGATTTTTGAAATGGATTCATCACTGGTGCCTTTGGGGCAAGCAACACAGCGAAGACGCCTGGCAACAGATACTATTTCCCGGCAAAAAACGGCTACCGTCGCCGTTGACCAATTGTTATCCGGTTCTACACTGAGACAGGATGAAACTGGTACCGCCCAATCTGAAGGGGAGACTGCAGTCGGTGTCGGAAGCGTAAAAACCATTCCACCGATTGATGTCATCAAGCAGGGCAGGGGACTTGAGGAATTGCACACCATGTCAGTACACGGTGATGAGAAAAGTTCGGATGTTATTTTCACGGGGGGCCGGGTACAGGTCGATCCTGGGGGAATTGAGGCGGATGGTGTTTCTTCGGGGCGCAGTGTACAGGTTGACTCAGGCGAAATCAAAGCAGCAGAAGGAAAAATCACTACCCGTCCCCGTCTCACCCACTTCGTGAAACCGGTATATCCAGAGTGGGCGGAGCGCGCGGGAAAAGAAGGAAAAGTTCGGCTGCGTCTCAACGTTTCCTCTGCTGGTAAGGTTGAACGTGTCACGGTTGAGGAAAACACTGCTGGCGAGGTACTGGCGGCATCTGCCAGGGAAGCGGCCTATCAGTGGAAATTCGAACCGGTGGTATTGTCTGGAGGTCCTGTGGACGTAGAAGTGTTCAAAACGATATACTTTATTCTTGAAACAAGACAGTGAGAGAGGTCAACCCATGCCCAACTACATGGTGACTATTCCCTATAGAGTTTCGAAAAGCAGGGGCAAACGTTTCAAAATCAGTTATGAGGTGGACGCGGACGACAAACAGGAAGCCCTGGTCATTGCCAAAAAGCGGTTCAACGAATTTCTCTCGTTTTCTCTTGCTTCCTGGATAAGGACTATGTTCGAAGATGATGTCGTCGTAATCAAAATGGAGCAGGGAAAATTGGTCCCCGAGAACCTTATTGATGAACTCTGTCATTCTCTCGGAAAAGAGTCGAAGGAGTATCGATCGACTGCGCTCAATAAGTTGCGAGAACTCGAGGATGAACGGGCCGTCCCGGCTCTGCTAAAAACGCTGACGACCTGTGAAGAGGAAGAAAAGCTTGATGTAATGGTATCGCTGGCTGCCTGTGGAAGTGTTAAAACGGCCGGGGAACTGGTTGCGTTGTACGGAAAAGAGACGTCTTCGTGGGTGAAAGCTTCCCTGGTGAAACTCATCGGTAATTTGGGCGGACAGAGACATCTTGGTTTCCTGGAAACAGTTCTGCAGGATACTGATCCGCGAGTGCGGGCCAATGCAGTGGAAGCGCTCGAACAGGTCGGCGGGGATGAAGCTTTTGAACTGGTGCTCAGATCAGTGGAGGACGAAGACAACCGGGTCAGGGCGAACTCAATCAGGGCTATATATCGGTTGAAAGGACTGTTTCTGGAGGAAGCTCTGCGAGATATGCTGCATCACCCCCGGGATCGGATGCGTATGAGCGCAGCCTTTGCAGCCGGTGAAATGAGCGTTCCCGCCGTTTTGGAAGATTTAATAAAACTACTCGATGATCCGCATGAAGGTGTCCGGCAGCACGCTGTCCGGGCTCTTGGAAAATTGCGCGGTCTGGAGAGTTTGCAGGCTCTTCTCGAGGCTCTCTCAGACTTTCATCAAAAAGGAGATGAAGGTCTTTTAACGGTTACCAGTGAATGTATCATCGGCCATCCTGCCCAGGATGAACTACCCGATATGTTGATCCAGGCACTGGACCGAAAAAGTGGTCTGCCGATGGAATGCGTCGATGATGTTTTGAAGGAATACCTGAAAAAGGAAAAACAGCGAGGTCAGGTTCGTCTCGGTCTTCGTTTGAAACGCTGGATAAAAAAGCTTATAGCTTAACCCGGAAAATGCGGTTGGTTTCCTGGCCGTAATAGAAAGTCTACTGCATTTTTCGGGTTAACCAGCCGGTAGTATTCGGCCCGGGAGGAGGACCATGTGTAGCCCAGTTGACGATAGAGAATCATCGGGCTTTATTGAATTGATCCGCACCCGGATCAGCGTCAGGAACTACAGGGATACTCCGGTGGAGCGTGAAAAGATACTGCACTGCCTGGAAGCGGCTCGACTGGCGCCTTCTGCATGCAACTCCCAGCCATGGAGCTTTATCGTCGTCGACGATCCCGATCTCAAGAACAGGATTTGTGACCGCATTTTTACCGGTCCCTATAAAATGAATGCATTTGCCCGCACCGCTCCGGTACTTGTCGCCGTCGTTTCTGAAAAAAGCCGGTTTTTCGCCACTCTGGGTGGAATAATACGAAACACCAGGTATTATCTGATTGATATTGGTATTGCCGTGGAACATTTCGTGCTCCAGGCCTGTGAACTCGGCCTGGGGACCTGCTGGATCGGCTGGTTTAATGAAAAGGAGTTGAAGAAGGCTTTATCGCTTTCACGGAACAAGAAGATAGATGTAGTGCTTTCATTGGGATATCCGGTCACTACCGAAAAAAAGCGGTTTCGACGCTCGATGGATGAGATAGCACAGTTCATACCACCGGAAATTGTATGATGAGTGGGCCAGGTTCACTGCAGGCAGACTGGTGTAACAGGCGGGTTAATTATTTTCTTTCTTGATAGCGACAGCCCGTTTTATCGGTTTGTCATCAAGATCGGTGGTTTCAGAAATAGCGAAACTCACCGTGTCCCCTTGCTTGAGGCTCTCTTTATCATCTTCATTAACATGTGAAATGAAGAAAAGAAGGTCTTCCCCGTCGTAGGTGACAGCTCCGAATCCCTTGTCGCGGTCGAGAACTGAAACCAGCCCCGTCTTTCGTTTCCCCGTGTTTGCTTCCTCGGAGGTTAGAGATACCTGCACGGCAAGTTTCCCCTGCGGGTAATCCTCTATTCCAAACCGGACTTTATCTGATTTCCGTGGTGTATATTCGGAATCGACAAGAGCGCTGAAGTGCAGCAAATAATCTTCATCACCCTGTTCAGGCTTGATGAAACCAATCCCTTCCTCCTCATCGTACCAGGAGATGAAACCGGTCAGGAACTCAATGGGTTTGGATTCGGTAATAATCTCCTCGACGGTGTTACCCAGGGCTTTTTTAAGTTCGGCCAGCTTTTCAATTAAGCCCGGAAGTTCCCTTAGATCGGGATTGAGGTCATAGGCAACGGTCAGTTCCTTGATTGACCGGGCAATGAGATTGCGGTAATTATAACTCAGTCCCAGGGTGAGATGGAGACTGGCGTTGTCAGGAAAGAATTCAAGTGCCTTGATACATACTCCTTCTACTTCCTCATACGCTGCCGTTTCGAAGAAGATGTCTGCCAATCCCAGATATGAATCCAGGTCATAAGGATTGGTTTCAATGATCTGATGGTAAATAGTAACCGCTTCGTCGACTTCGTCCATGGTGAAGAGACATTCCGCCAATGAGCGGGCGTGATCGAGGTCCTCTTCATCCTGCTCAAGAAGCCGGCGGGCTGTCTTTTCCCACTGGAGCAGGAGCTCCAGAGCCTTGTTTTCTTCCTCCAGGCTTAGATATATTTGCACCATTTGTTTGTAGGCGGAAAGGCATTCCGAGTTGAGGTCAAGCACTTTTTGAAAGGCTTCAAGAGCCTGTGACGGAGTATCCAGTATTTTATAGGTGACCCCAAGAGCTTCGAAAATGAGCGGGTCCTGGGGATTCAGGGTAACAGCTTCTTCAAGCTTGGCCTGAGCCTTTGCAGGATTAGACCTGGTCAGAGCTTCCACAGCTTCGTAGTAGAGTTTTTCAGCTTTCAGAATATCATTGGCCATTGGTCATTACTCAACTCCATAAACCTTAAACCGTAATAAGGGTAATTTTCTTCTTTATCGGTCAGAATGAAGTTAAGATTAAATCCGAATTATTTACGAATGAAGAATGAAGAACCTGCAATGATTTACAACCTCAGGTAATGCTCGAGTTCATAGGGGGTGACGGTCATGATGAATTCCTGCCACTCGAGCTGTTTGAGTTCTATGAACCTTGAGAACACGTGCTCCCCGAGACAGGTGCGAAGCACGGTGCTTTTCTCCATTGCTCCCAGGGCTTCCTCAAGGCTCCGCGGCAGGGTTTTCAGGCCGGACTGGTGCGTTTCGTGCCCCTTGACCAGGGTGTAGATATTTTCGTTGGTTGGTTCTTCCAACGGATATTTTTTCCGGATACCCTCCAGGCCGGCTGCCAGCATGACTGAGAAAGCCAGGTAAGGATTACAGGCCGGATCAGGGCTTCTGAACTCCAGGCGAACAGCGTTCTTTTTTCCGGGTTTGTAGTAGGGAACCCGGATCAAGGCGGACCGGTTTCGCTGGGACCAGGCGACGTAGACCGGGGCTTCGTACCCGGGCACGAGGCGCTTGAATGAATTCACCGTGGGATTGCAGATTGCGGTGATTTCCCGGGCGTGCTTGAGAAGACCGGCCAGATAGTGTTTCGCCAGGTCAGAGAGATGGTATTCGTCATCCGCGTCGTAAAAAACATTCCTTCCCTCTTTAAAAAGGGATTGATGGGTGTGCATACCGCTTCCGGCTTCCCCGAAAATAGGTTTGGGCATGAAGGTTGCTGATACGCCATGGTCCTGGGCAACCTTCTTGACTACTTTTTTGTAAGTCTGTGCCCAGTCGGCCATCAGCATGGCCGGAGCATATCTCAGGTCGATCTCGTGCTGTGACGGGGCAACCTCGTGATGGGAGCATTCTACCTTGATTCCCAGACTATTCAGGGCGAGCACTGTTTGCTTGCGGAGAAGTTCTCCACGGTCCAGGGGAAGCAGATCGAAATAACCTCCTTTGTCGAGAATTTCAGTTCCTTCGGCCGACTTGAAGTAGAAGAATTCAAGCTCAGGGCCTATCAGGAAATCGAATCCCAAATCACTAGCCTTTGCAACGTTTTTCCGGAGTATGTGCCGGGGATCTCCCGCAAAGGGCTGCCCGTCGGGCTCCAGAATATCGCAGAACATACGGCACTCCAACAAGTCCCCCTTGTCCCAGGGAAGAATCCCGAAGGTTGTGGGATCTGGCATTGCCAGGGTGTCGCTTTCCTCTATGGCGTGAAAGCCGGTAACAGATGATCCGTCAAAGCCGAATCCTTCTTCCAGAGTGTCTTCCAGTTCATCGCTGGTGATGGTGAAACTCTTCAGGATTCCGAGAATATCGGTAAACCAGAGTCGAATAAACATGATATTGTTATCGTGAATCGTACGAAGAACATACTCTTTATCTTTTACCTGTGGTTCAATGTTGGCCATGCCCGGGCAGCCTCCCTTTCACGGGGATACTTTTAATAGATATTATACCATGGGGACCTCTATTTATAATTACTTATAAATAATTAGCTATAATTAATAGGCGGAGTAATTGACAGGTCGGAGATGCGCTGTCATACTGTTCGTCGGAGAGGGAGTGCGGACGATTGTATTTTGTTACCTCAAATGATAACAAGCTTCGTGAAGCCGTGAAGATACTGAATTGCTCACTTGATATGCTCGATTTGGATATTCAGGAGATACAGTCTCTGAGCGTGGAGGAGATAGTGGAAGATAAAGCCCGGAGGGCTTATGAACGTGTTGGAAAAACAGTACTGGTGGAAGACACTGGCCTGTATGTAAAAGCGTGGAACGGTTTTCCCGGAGGATTGATTAAATGGGTGATGAAGACACTCGGTAATGAAGGCTTGTGTCGGCTGGTAAAAGATTTTGAGCGGACAACCGTGGTGAAGGCGTGCGTGGGCCTGTGCGACGGCAGGAACGTGCGTGTTTTTACCGGTGAAGTAACGGGGATTATCGTCGATGAGCCGCGTGGACAGAGCGGATTCGGTTGGGACCCTCTCTTCCAGCCCGATGGGTGGTCTATGACCTACGCCGAAATGACTGCAGAACAAAAAAACGGCATTTCGCACAGAAAAAAAGCACTGATAAAGATGAAGGAATTCCTGGAGAATCTCAAAAAGACCTGAAAAAATCAGCCTTGCAAGGTTGCCATTAAGATAGCAGGAGTGGTACTATGTGAGGCTATTTTTCGGTTTGGCTATACCGAAAACGCGTTAAACAAGAAAAGGAGTGGTTTGTGTGGATACGGAAAAAGCAGCCATGGCTGCAGGTACCGGTGTTCAAGCAGCGGAAGAACATTATGTCAAAGCCCTGAGTGATGCAAAAATAACTGGCAAAACTGCTGAGGAGCAGATGCAGGAACTCAACGAGAAAATGCTGGCGAAAAACTTTACTATGAGTGGGAAACCATTTCCCACGTTTCTTAAGCCATATCTCGTTGACAGGAAGCTTCGTGATAGATTTATTTACCTGACGAAAACCATTATGGATGCCGCGGAAAAAGTAGGAAACCTCTATTTCGAAGAGGACAATATCCGTTCTCTGTTCGAGGTTCCAAAGGATGACGTTGACCTGGTGGAGATACAGCCTCCGTATCCCCGCCGGCTTATTCTGGGACGTCTCGACGCTTTTCTAAACGGTGACACCCTGACATTTTTGGAGTTCAACACCGATAGCCCTTCGGGAATGGGGTGGCACGATGAGTTGATTCGGATGTTCGCCGAGCTTCCCGCCATCAAGGAAGTCAATAAGCATCACAAGCTCAGCTACGATATCTTGCTCGATTCATTCCTGGATATGCTCCTGGTCAAGTATCGGGAGTCCGGCGGGAAGAAGGAGAACCCGGTTATCGCAGAAGTGTCGAATGATCAATCAACAATCCGTCACGATGTGGACATCATCGAGCAGTATTTCAAAAGTGAACACGGCTGTGATTGTTTCTTTGCCGATCCGCGGTGGTGCGAGTACAAAGACCAGCAACTGTATCTCAACGGCAGGGCGGTAGATATCGTTCACCGGGATGCTATACAGGATTTCACCAAATACATCGACGAGGTACAGCCGTTCCTCGAAGCCTACCGGGATGGAAACGTGGTCATGGTAAATCCGTTCTGTTCACGGGTTGGGGGACTCAAATGTGTGCTCTGGCTGCTTTCCGATGAACAGACTCAGCATCTTTACACTGAGGAAGAGAAAAAGGTTATCGCCGAGACCATTCCCTGGACCAGGATGATGCGTAATCGTAAGTCTCTGTACCGGGGTAAGGAAATAGACCTGTACGATTTTGTGTCAAAGAACAGGGAACTATTCGTATTGAAGCCAAATGGCGGTTATGGTGGATTCGATGTCAACATCGGCCGGGAAAGCACTCAGGCGGACTGGGACGCAACCCTTGAAGCGTCCACCAACCGGAACTTCGTGGTGCAGGAATTTGTGCCCATCCCTGTTGACAGGTTCCCTGATTTCTCCGATGGCTTCGCTATGAAGGACAAGAATGTGAACATAAACTTCTTTGCCTTCAATGGTGAATTCGGCGGTGGATTCGTCAGGGTATCTGATTCATCCATCATCAACATCCATCAGGGAGGCGGTCTTGTTCCTATTTTCTACGTAGAGTAAGATATGCCTGCCATGATTGTACGCGAGAAACGGCCTGCTTCGGCAGGCCGTTTTTTTTTTGTGCTTAAGCATCAGATAGCTCATCAAGCGGTTGCCGTGCGTTTGTGTTTATAAATTGGTATTCAAGGACGTGGCCGCCAGTGCCGATTATTAATGGGAGAAGGTTTAAAATGTCTATTCCGTATCCGCAGTTGTGGGGAAGGAGCGGATTTATATCGCCATGAACAGAAAAAAAATACTCAAAACAGCCTTGATTCTGGGGGTATTGGTTTCACTGGTTCCCCTTGGAAAAGCGATCAGTGCTGTGGAACCACCCAGGATTATCTCTACGGATCCTGCTGCGGGAACTGAAGTTGCCGATTCTTCAGGCACGATTGTCGTGACATTCAACCGGGCTATGTCTCCCGATTCGTTTCATGTATTTTCAGTGTGGCTCGAAGATTCGGGAACAGGGGATAAAAAATACGTTAAAATTAGGTATGTTTCTGATAAACGCTCGCTGCACATCATTCCTGTGGAACCTCTTCCCGAAGGCAGGAATTACGAGGTGATCCTGAGCAGTGAGGTTGTCGATGTAAACGGTGTTTCGATTGGTGATGAATACAAATGGGGTTTCACAGTCGTTGCTCCCGGACTTATTGGGAAGAAGTCCGAACCACGGGCTGAAATAGTTGAAGAAGCCACAATTCAGGAAGTTACAACTAAGCCAGCTGAAGTCAAGCCTGTTGAAGTCAAGCCCGTTGTGGTCAAGCCTGTTGAAGTCAAGCCCGTTGTGGTCAAGCCTGTTGAAGTCCAGCCTGTTGAAGTCCAGCCTGTTAAGGTTGAACCTGCCAAACCTGAATCGCGGAAAACTAAGACAGATTTGGCGGATTCAACATCATCAGAAAGCAAAAAGCCTGTTTTACCGGTTGAAAAAGCAGTTGTACAGGAAGATTCTCGTGAAGTGCCGGCAGCAGGCACCGTGCAAATACAACCAATCGATTATCAAAAACAGCGTCCGTTCAAGCTCCTTTCCACATTCCCTCTCAACGACACGGACGATGTCCCCACAGATACCAAGGTGACCCTGTATTTCACCAGGAAGCTGGACCCGGCATCCATAGTTCCCGGTTGCGTAAGAATTTTTGCAGACGGAACTCCGGTTCCGGCTACGGTGCGATATGAAGCCATTATACGCCGGATCATTGTCATTCCCGAGAAGATATTTGAATCGGCACAGCAGTATACTGTCCAGGCTTCTGCTGCTATAAGAGATGATCTCGGCCGCGAGCTCGGCTTCGTTCACGAAACCTGCTTCCAAACCAGCGGCCATACGCCGGCAGCAACTGAGGTTGAAGATACCGGAAGTCCTAAGCGGCCTGAACTGGTTTCCCCCGTTCCTCAAGCACCTCCCCGGCGACCAGGTAAAGCTGAGGAAGAAAAGAAAGTCGTCGATTTGATCAAAATCAGGGAAGAAATCCACAAACGACTTGAAAAACAGGTCGAAATAAGAAAAATCGAAGATGAAAAGCAAAGAAAGATTCGTGAAGCAGCCAGGCTGTCTCGCGTTGAGAAAATGGCCAAAGAGGCAGCTCTCAAAAAGCCAGCAGAAGAAATTGTCACCTCCGGTGATGAAGAAACCGCAGGACTGCCGGAACCACGCGGAGAAACAAAGGCCGACCCTGAGCAACAGACTTCATTGGTATCCATGGACATCGCAAAATTAAAGGAGATTCTGGCCCGCCGGGCAGAACAGGACAGGAAAGATCAGGCATCTGAAAAAGAAAAGATAGTTTCTCCTGAAGATTATAAGATTCTACCTGACCTTTCTGACATTTCTTTTAAGGTCAAAAAACCAGTTAAATCATCTGAAGAACAACCGGTAACCTCTGAAAAACTTGTAATCGAAAAAACTGATGAGACGATGAAACCAGCACCTGAATCGGCGATGGACGGCCTCGAAGAGCTCGGCCTGGAGGAACTCGGCGGCGAAGAAGTGGCCGCTCTGGAGGAACCCGGCCTCGAAGAGCTCGGCCTGGAGGAACTCGGCGGCGAAGAAGTGGCCGCTCTGGAGGAACCCGGCCTCGAAGAGCTCGGCCTGGAGGAACTCGGCGGCGAAGAAGTGGCCGCCCTGGAGGAACCCGGTCTCGAGGAGCTCGGCGGCGAAGAAGTGGCCGCCCTGGAGGAACCCGGCCTCGAAGAGCTCGGCCTGGAGGAACTCGGCGGCGAAGAAGTGGCCGCTCTG
>CAYSPT010000043.1:0-43442 GCA_964432985.1 uncultured bacterium | reverse complement strand
CACCTAAAAGGCTTTAAATGTATGTCAATATTAAGCCATTTTTATGTATATAACTAATTATTTATACTTTTGAGTATACTTCATGTTTTAGATATAAAACAAAGCGTTTTTTCCTTAACCTGGTTCCACCTTTTTTTGCATAAAAAGTGTGAGAAATCATACACCCGTGGGAACTGGAATAACTCCCACTCCAGGAAGTATACTTGGACAAGGAAGTGACGAGCTTGAGGGTTTCACGGAAAGGAAAGTGACATGCGCTCGAAGGACTCCACGACTGCTTTCGCTGTTCTGTTCATTTTTTGCACATTCACCACGGTTTTTCCCGGCCGGGCGGAGAAGCCGGAAACGCCGGCCATCACACTGGATGCCGTACCCGTCCTCATCCGGGTGCCCCTGACGCGCCAGGCCACCGACTACACCTGCGGAGTGGCGGCGCTGCAGTCGGTGCTGTATTACTACCAGCAGGAGTGGCGCGAGGACCAGTTGATAGACAACCTGGAGGTAGACCCGGAAAACGGCACCCGGTACCGCAGCATTGCCGCGTTTGTCCGGTCACAGGGATTCAGGGCGGACATCATCACCGGCATGTCCCTGGATTACCTCAAACGGGCCCTTGACCAGAAGAAACCGGTGATCGTGCTGCTGCAGGCCTGGCCCGGCAGACCGGTGGATTATGCCACGGACTGGGAGGACGGACACTACGCGGTGGCCATCGGCTACGATCACCAGCGGATCTATTTCATGGACCCGTCGACGCTGGGCAATTACACCTACGTTCCCACCGGGGAGTTTCTCACACGGTGGCATGACGTGGACGGGGAAGAGCCGCTGCATCACTTCGGGATGATTATCACCCCTGAAGAAGAGACGCGGACATACGATCCCGGAGAGATTCTGCGAATGGAATGACCGACTCGGTGAGCGAATACAAGATTATCCGTCCAGGCTTGATTGCCAGGTGGATCCGCCGATTAAGTCGGCGGATGACTCTTCGCGGTGGATCCGCCGATCAAGTCGGCGGATGACTCTTCGCTATTCGCTGCATTCTCAATTATGAAATCTACTCTTCTCGATATGTCTCAGTTTTGATGTCCCTGATAAGTTTCCGGGCCACGTCCAGACTCCGGGATGCAAGCGCGCTGGAGTACCAGGTAACAAACTCCATGGCGGCTTCGGGTCCCTTTTCTCTGTACAGGACCAGCACTTCCCGCTCTACCGCCTCCTGCATGGTCATTTCGTGGTTTTCAAACGCGCTCCAGGTCCGCGTGATTCCGGGCATGACCCGCCGGTAGTGGGCGTGGGCCAGGCGGGTGAGCTCGAAGAAGATCCAGTAGGCGGAATTATCCGAAAAGTTTTCGGTACCGGTTTGAAACGGTTCGGGAAAACGAAGCGTCCCTAGATACCAGGGAATGTAGCATCCGGTGTTGGGTGTTCCCATGTTCCACCACATCACCGTGCCCAGCTGAGCCGGAAGATCTTTCTTGAACTCCACCACGGCGCTGATCTCGGTGCTGAGCCTGGCCACCGTCCGGACCCCCGTCTTGAACGGTGAACCGGTGACTTTGTCTTCCTTGTAATGCTCGGTGTCCTCGTAGGTGGTGCGCAGGACCGCCATCATCTCCGCCACGGAGACATTGTCGGCTTCACCGAGCATCGATTCGATCATTTCGTGCCGGACGGTGTTGTACGGATCGACGTTGTTTTCCCCGTCACCGTAAACCCGGGCGAAGTCGAACTTCTGCACCCCCGGCTCGAACCAGCCGGCCTTTACGGCGTACTCGATAATGGTTTTGGAATGCAGAACATTGGCCCCGTCGTCCAGGTCGACGGCGCCGATTCTGAAGCAGTTGGCCCTGGCCTGAGCGGCGTCATCGGGCACCCGGACAGCAATCCACTGACCACCGCGTGCAACCTCCACCCACCAGCCCTCGCCAGGATCAACCACGGCGAACATGGTGCCGGGATCCATGCTCAGCTTGCAACGCTCCACCAGATCACCGATAATAAGCACGGCCTCCCGGGCAGTTTTCGCTCTCTCAAGCGCCATCTGGGTGAACTCGGTCCAAATCACCCCGCCTTCGATCTTTTCCCAGGCGGTTTCCTTCGGGACATCCCGCGACCACGACATGTTGTTCACCACGGCCACCCGGTGCTCATTCACCCCGCTGGTAATGTCTCCGGGATAGTGGTTCTTGTCGAATATCTTCGAGGCTATATACCGGCAGGTTTCGGGCGGCTGGGGCAGTTTCGCACCGGATATTGTTTCGTAGCAGTCACCGTCCCGGTAAGTGACAGCGGGACGTACCACCAGGTGGTGGGCCGAGTTTTTACCAAGATCCTCGTTGTGGCCGAGCATGACGGTACCGGTCACTGAGCGGTCTTTGCCGATGATTATCGAAGTGCATGCACCCACCGGGCAAATCACCCTCCCCGATAGCATTAATGCCAGCGCTACTACAACCAGCAGCGTTTTGTCTTTCATACGGATCTCTCTCACGTCAATCATAACCTATCAATCACATCCTGATCAGATTCAATGCTACCACGTTATTCAAGCGCCGCACCACCAGAGGATCAGGTTTGACTTAATTACATACGAGGTTTACATCACCATTGTAGCGAAATTTGCCAAAACTACGGCATGGGCACCGCTCCATTACTGAAAACGTTGTAAAATTTAGAACGTTTTTCACCTCACAGCCCCTTGTCTCTGGAATACAGGTGCCACACAACCAGAAAGTCAGGTTTAATCAAAATGAAAGAGAGGATCAGGCTTCACTTTTTCACTTTAGCGATTTGCACTTCCAGTCCTGCCTCCAGGTTTCACGTTCAGTCTTCTGGTAATCTTCTATAAAGCAGAGAATTCCACCAACGTCGGCAACTATAAAATCCCCGTGTAAATACAATTCATGTACAGGCACTGTTCATAGAATGCCACTAGCACGGTAAACAAGTGTGATATCTGCTTTTCTTCAACATCCCGAAGTCCCCTGTTTACAAGCCTTTTAGAATTGCTGCCTATAGTTGGCATGACACTCGCTTTAATAGAGGATTAGCTTAAACATGATCGACTTAAACAATCGTCAGCCTTAACTTTTGAAATAGTAAGGAAAGCGAGGGACCGGTCAATGAACCGCAAACGCCTGCTCGCCGCATTCAAACTCATCGCCGCCATCTGCCTGCTCACCGTCCTGTGCCAGGGAAGAGCGCACGCCTCGTCTGTGATGTCGCTGGAGAGTCAACCGGAGCCGGAAACCTTGGAAGACGGCGGTTTGTCAGCTTCTGTTACCGATGGGGCAGCTTCGGTTACCGATGGGGCAGTTTCGGTTACCGATGGGGCAGTTTCTGTTACCGCCTGGCTGAAGAGGTACAGGGAGTGCTACTGCGCCAAAGATATAGACGGCCTGACGAGCATGAGCCTGCCCAAATCACTGTCGCACTCCCGGGAACAACTTGAGAGGGATTTCAGCGCAGTGGTCGCAATCGCCCTCACCCACGAAGACATAACCGTGGAAACCGGCGAGGGCCAGGTTTTCGCCTGCGATGCCGCTGTCACCGTCCGCGAAACGATTGAGTACCTGCAGCCCGACGGGGACATACGCAGGATCATATCGTATCCCTCTTATTTCTTGCGGAAGACCGCCGATGGGTACAGGCTGCTGGAGCGGGGCGCGGTCCACAAACCGGTAGATTCAGGCGGTTCAACCTACTTCGTTAACATCGACAAAATGGAAACCCACATGCAAAACGGATTCATGTTTCTCAACGCCGGGGGAAATGATGAGATGCTTCTGCGCAATGCCGAAGCTGAATTCCGCCGGGCCCTGGACCTGGACCCGCAGCAGCACCGGGCCCACAGCGCGCTGGGTATCATCCACTACCGAACGAAGAACTACAAGCAGGCCGAAGAGCATTTCAGCACGGCCCTTACCCTGGCGGAATCAGCCGAAAACGGCGCCTTCCTGCTCGGCAAGCGGTACCATCTGGCCATGATCCACAAGTACCTGGGATTCTGTTACTATGAAACATTCCGGCCGGGTGAAGCCACCACCGAACTGATGAAATCAT
This sequence comes from uncultured bacterium, assembly GCA_964432985.1. Lineage (GTDB taxonomy): Bacteria > Muiribacteriota > CAYSPT01 > CAYSPT01 > CAYSPT01 > CAYSPT01. The sequence continues at coordinate 39,374 of CAYSPT010000043.1, read as the reverse complement.
TACGCTTCAACTCCACCCCGATGGCAGCGCAGTACTGCCTGGGCCTGATCCTCATGGATCGGGGAAGTATCAATAAAGCCGCCGCCCTGTTCGAAAAGATCCTGATCGGAAACCCGGACGACAAATTCGCTGATGCCTGTCTGCGGTCCATACGACACGCCAGAAACGGTGTCCGGCACCTTTCCCGCAAAGAGCCCGTGGCGGCGGAGCTTGAACTGAGATCCGCCATCAGCATCTACCAGCGTTTCTACAGCGCCCGGAAAAAATACGTGCTGGCCATGATCATGCTGGCCGAATCCATGCACGATTCAGGCCGGAGCCGGGAAGCGCTGGATACCATGGAAAAAGCCCTGAAATGCGCCCCCGACAAAGGTTCGAGGAACAAAGTCATTACGGGTATTGACGACATCAAGTCGGCCATGGGAGAAACAGACCAGTAACAACCTTAATTGCCTTTCCGCGGCCATATACGATATCATCTACACCAGAAATTCTATTTATACTTCGCGAATGGCACGGCCGCGATTGACGCCGCCACGAGTTAAGCATGAGATAGGTGCTAAATGAACGTACTACAAAAGGAGAAACAGCCATGACACTGGAGCACGCGATCAACCTGGTCAAGGAACACGACATCAAGAGCATCGACCTTAAATACTCCGATCTCATCGGTAACTGGTATCACATTTCTTTTCCGGCCCGCCGGCTGAAATACGTTCTGGAGCACGGAGTCGCGTTTGACGGATCGAGCATCCCCGGGATGAAGTCAGTGGAATCGGGAGACATGGTCATCATTCCCGACCTGTCCACCATCATCCTGGACCCTTTCACCGGGTATCCGACCCTCAGGATGCTGTCCTTCATCTGCGACGCCGACACCCGGGAGGGTGTCGAGAAAGATCCGCGCAGCGTGGCCAGGCGAGCCCAGAAATACCTCCAGGCAACCGGTATTGCTGACACCTCCCTATGGATTCCAGAGTTCGAGTTCTACCTGTTCAACGAGGCCATCATCAATAACGGCAAATTCAGCGCCGGTTACAAGTTCACCTCCGCTGAAAACAAAAACGACCTCCCCGGTGGGTACCAGGACGTGGACGGGACCGCCGTGGCCAACCGCAAGGGCTATCACATCGACGTCCCCTTCGACAAGTATGCCGATGTCCGCGAGGAGATGGTGGGTCTCATCGAAACCATCGGCTGCCCGGTACGCTACCATCATCACGAAGTGGGTCTCTCAGGACAGCAGGAGATTGAAACTGAGATGCTCGACTTCGACATCATTACAGACAAGATGATGTACGTGAAGGACATTATCCACAACACGGCTTTGGCCAACGGCCTCACCGCCACCTTCATGCCCAAGCCCATCTACGACGAACCTGGAAACGGCATGCACTTCCACATCCAGCTCAGGAAAAAGGGGAAGAATATTTTCTATAAAAAAGGGGGATATGCAGATCTGTCCGACGAAGCGCTGTGCTTTATCGGCGGCATCCTGAAGCACGGCCGGTCGCTGTCCGCCCTGACCAACCCCAGCACCAACTCGTTCAAACGGCTGCTGCCCGGGTTCGAAGCGCCTGTCAAGCTCTTCTTCGGGCTGGCCAACCGCAGCGCCGCCATCCGCATCCCGAAATATGCCACCAGCAAAGATGCAAAGCGAATCGAGTTTCGCACCAGCGACGGCACCTGTAACTATTACCTGGCCATGAGCGCGCTGTTGATGGCCGGGCTGGACGGGATCAAGAACAAAATAATGCCCACTCCTGAAAACGGGTACGGTCCCTTCGACGAGAGCGTGTTCGACTGGTCTCCCGAGCGGCAGGCAAAGCTCCACTCCATCCCGTCTTCCCTGGAAGAAGCACTGGAGGCGCTGAAGGACGACCACGACTACTTGCTGTCAGGCGGGGTGTTCAACGAAGATCTTATCCACAGCTGGATCACGGAGAAGACCAAGGAAATCATCGCGGTCCGCAACCGGCCGCACCCCTTCGAGATGAACCTGTACTACTGTCTGTAGTTCCTTCCTAAAAAAAAAATACAAAGTTTTTTGAAAAAAACGCTAAAGTTTTCCGTTTGCGTGCCGATACATTTAGAGGGAAGGTTTTACACCAAACGAAAACAAGGATAAACCCGACCAAACCGAACCAGATAAAAACGAAACGGAGTAAGCGGAGGAAAGGAGGCCTCACTCGTGAATTGTCCCATCTGCCAGTCGAGAATGTCCAAAAAGGTATACAAAGACACCGAAATGAATCACTCGGCCTTGAAGTGTTGTGAGTGTGCTTTCATAATCTTTTACAAAGGAATAACAGAACTGGATTCTTTTTCGGATTCCCTTCCGATAGTGTAGTAGGATTTGCCGGCTCCCTGGCCGGTAACAAGACGATGTACCTGATTTAACGATGTTCCCACTTAAGAGCAATACGAGGATCGACTTGGTCATCAGCCGACCGCCCCTTCCGGATGATGATTGAATTGGTCCCTCGTATTGCTCTTTCTCGCATTTTCCAGGTTTAAGAGAGATATCACATTTTTTTAATGGAATATCGATGACAACTTGTGGTAAGATGCCCAATCTAAACCAGATAGCATTAATTTGAGGAGTTGCCCGTGGACCCGAATAGTCAGCGTTTTCTGTCCGAAATTCTGGTCAAGCTGGACGAGAGTTTTGATGTTCCTTACCCTGATGTGTCTGAGGACTACTATATGGGATGGAACGACGCCGTTGAAATGATCCGCCAGGCGATTTATGAAGAACTGCTCAAACGCCTGTTCAACAGCACCGATCAGAAGATCAAATATCACTGAATAAGAGTTCGTTTATCAGGCTCAATCAGCGTGCTGACTTAATCAGCGTGCTGACTTAATCAGCTTGCTTAACCAAATCAGCGATACAGGCCAAATCAGCGATACAGGCCAAATTAGCGATACAGGCCAAATTAGCTTACAGGCCAAATTAGCTTACAGGCCATTCAGTAGGCAGGTCCACTTAGCGGAGAAGATTAAACCGCAGTCCCGTTTGATACCCTGTGTAGCGGTCCTGATCGGTCGTACGTTCGAAAATGTAATCCCCGTCAAAGTACCAGTAGACCCTCCGGGAGAGATTGTAGTCCAGCAGTAATCCAATGTTGTGGATTTCGGTGTCTTCATTATCAGTCGTCTCCAACAGCACCCCGTACCCTACGTGGTACCGCATCTTGTTCTTGCCGATATCCCGCAGATCCAGGGCCAGCCCCAGCTGCCGTGTCTGGGGATTGGTGACGGTGCCGATGATACCGCTGAGCTGTATGTTTTCCCGCTTTCCGGGGCGGAGCCGGGCTTTCAGCCTGAACTGGTCGCGCTCGTCCAGGGAGATCGTCCTGGTGTGATGGGCGGCTGAAAACAGAATAGACAGGTCGTGTCTGACATCGGCGTCACAGGCCAAATAGTAGCTGTCACGGGGGTTGACCTCCAGGTTGCTGGTGTAGGGGACGGTCTCGGCCACAATGTTCCGACTCACCGCCGCGGTGTAGAGCTTGCTGTAATACTCCTTGCCCACCACCAGGTAACCCGACTCCAGGTTAACCGTATTGGCCATATCGTACCGGTTATCGCCCATGCTCTTCAGGGAGTTCATATCGGCCTGCACATCCCAGAAGACCCCGTTTTTTTCCTTCCAGCGCAGTCCCAGTGACATGGAGTCGCGTTCCAGGCGGTACTCCATGCGCTGCAACTGAAGGTAGACTTCGTGCTCTTCCATACGGTGGTACTTGAGGTGCACCTGCCGCCCCGACGGCAGCGTACGCGAGTATTTGAGCGTCTTTTCCATGCCGTTTCGCACGCGGTCAAAGGCGTTGCGCTGGGGGTTGAATCCTTTCAGCTCCCAATCCCCATACCGTATGTCGAATTCCGTGCTGCGGGCCCGCTGGACCTTTTCCAATCCTTCCAGGGCTTCCCGGTTGCCGGGGCTGATTTCCAGCACACGTGAAAAAAACCGTTCCGCTTTGCTCCACCGGTTATCGTACAGGTAGGTGTTTCCCAGCCCGAGCAGAGCGATGGTGTTCTCTTTTTCCTCAGCCAGGGAATCTTCGTAGAGCTTGATCGTTTTGTCCCGGTTCTTCTGCCAGTTTGACACCCTGCCCAGGCTGATGTATTCGTCCACGTCACCATCCTCCAGGGCCAGCACTTTCTGGCGCTGTCTGACGTTGGCGTCGATCCTCGAAAACCAGCTTCTCAGCTGAACGAGCATGGCCTTAATATCGCCGCGGTACGGCGACAGGCGCCGCGCTTGGGCCATGAATCGCAGGGCGGCGCGGTTGTTGTCGGTGTAGTTGCACAGTATACCCAGATCGACCAGGACATCGACGTTGTCGGGATCAATCTCCAGGAGGTGCTCGTTCGCCGCGATGGCGTCCAGGTACTGTTCCGCGACCTTGTAAGCAATGGCCAAACCGTGCAGAGCCATCATGTTTTCGGGTTTCTTCTCCAGCACCGAGGAAAAATACACGATGCTCTCCTCGCAGTTGTCCATCTGTTGTATGATGCCGCCGATGACCCGGCGGAAGTCCGCCGTTTTCTTCATGCGCTCACTCAGATCCACCGAGAGGGCCAGGGCTTCGCTGTTATGCCCCATCAAGCTCTTCACCCGGATGACTCCCATTTCCGCCGGCAGGTACTCTTTCTGCACGGAAAGCGCTTTTTGGTACAGCTCCAGGGCCCCGTCGAGACGATTTTCCTCCAGGGCCAGGTCCGCCAATCCCACCAGGGCCCTGATATTGTTCTGGTCCTTTTCGAGAATCGACATGTAGAGGTCTCGGGCTTCCTCGGAGCGCTGACTCCGCGAAAGGTACACCGCCCGGTCCATGATGTGCTTACGCTCCAGGCCCTGCTGACGGGCCTGCCGGTCCAGTGCATGCACCAGGCTCTCTTCCAGGGCGGTGTCATGGGGATAGGCTTCACACGCACGCCGGTAGTACTCGACGCACTCGTCGGTACGGTCGATAATACTGGCGTTGCGTGCCAGAAGAACCAGGACTTCCATGTCGTCCGGATCGGTTTCGAGCAGCTGCTTACCCAGCTCGATGAGCTTTTCATGCTGCCCGAGGCGGTAATACATCTCCATCAGGCTCACCTGTGCTCCCCGCAGACCGGGTTGCAACTCAAGTACCTGCTGGTAAAGGTCCACCGCTTTTATCAGCTCGCCGTCACGAATCGCTTCGGCGGCACGCAGCAGCAGCGCCTCTATGTCAGCCCTGACGCCGGGGGGAACATCTTCTCCCGTTTTTATCTTCAGGCCGTCCCCCTGCCGGATCAGCGAAGGCAGAGCCCGTTCATTCACGGACAGTGACGCGACGTCACCGGGGATAACTCCCTGCTCTTTCAAGCTGATCCACTCATTATGCCTGGCGCGGTACACCGCGTTGAATTCAGGTCCCTGACGGCGGATCTTCCGCAGCAGCAGCAGTGCCTGGGGATAACGCTTCTGCGCACACATGACATCGGCTTTTTCGATGATGAGATCGGGGTTCCACGGATCATCCTCCAGCAGGATATCGTACTCTGCCAGGGCTTCGTCCAACCTTCCCAACTGCGACAGGACATCCGCGTGCTGGTGCCGGGCTCCCCGGTCACCGCTGTTGGTCAGCAGCCACTGGCGAAGCATCAGTTCCACCTTTTGCAGCCGCTCTGCTTCCACGTGCGCAAGTTCGCCTCCGCCACAGGGCGCACCGTGAGAAAACAGCATGAAGCATACCGTAACCAGCAGTAGTCCCGGGACAATTTTACATAGTTTGGTCAAAGTATTCATAATAATAAAGTATCATCAAGAATGTTCTACATCAAGGGGAGAGGTTATTCCACTACCAGCGCTTCTTCCACGGTTTCATAAAGAGCGAAGATGTCCGACAGCATGGCAAAACGCACGACTTCGTTGAATGCCGGGTTGATCCGGGCGATACGCAGGTGCCCTCCGAGCCCCACCAACCTGTTGTTTACCTTGCACAGCACTCCGAAACCGATGCTCGAAGCATAATCAACCTTGTCAAAGTCGAGTACGATGTATTTGACGCCGCCGTCGATTAAAGCGTTCAGATATGTATTCAGCCTGGGCGAAACCACCTCGTCCAGGTTGTCGTCTACCGTTACTACCATCGCTGTGTCAACCTGCCTGTGCTCGAACACGCACGCTCACCTCCCGGTCCAATCCACCCTATATAGTTGGTTCCTACACCTTGTACTGGGCCATGTAGTTTTCTATGGTTTTTTCCTGCATCTTCCCCACCTCGGCCAACAGGAGTTTGCAGCGTTTGGCGATATCTTTCTGGTCCCGCTCGTTAAGCTGTCCGATGATCTCCGCGCAATAGAGATATCCTACCTTCGGATGCTTCACCTCGTAGAAGCCTGAGTCCTCATCCTGGTACAGTATCCAGAACACCAGTCGATTGCAATACAGGATGAGTTGACCGATCTCGCTGATGGGATCGTAGCAGTTGGTGGCGATACTCACTATCATCTGGGCGAAACTCACCTTGCTGTCCTGGGAATACTGGAACGTTTCATCGTCGGAAACGATATCGGCTTTCTTGAAATTAGGCAGGATCAGGTCGGTCTTGAAATCGTTGATAAAAATGCTGGCGGTTATGCGGCAGATTTCCTTCCAACGACTGTAAGCGTCCAGGTGCTCCCGTGTCTGGGCGTCCACCAGACGGTCGAACTTCTCGTGGCTGATCAGGTCCGGATACGCGTTCTTGATGGCCTTGATGTGGGAGTGGTTGAAACAGATGGCCAGCATGGCTCCCAGGCCGTTATCGATGAAGCTCTTTTTCGATATTTTGGCCGGGATATCACCCATCACCACACCCAGCTTCTCCTTGATCAACCAGCGGGTGGCCTTATGCGCCAGGTCGAGCCCCTGGCTCCCCTGCCACATGTCGGTGGCCCCTTTGAACTCCCACTGCTTGAACCGGTTCGGATAAGCGTTTTCAACCGCTTTATAGATGGAGTGATCGAACAGGTCCATCATGTATTTCAGACCGTGCTCATAGAAGGTGTTGTTGGACAATGTGTGGGGAATATCCTCCACCGAGATACTGATCTGCTCTTCCACCAGCCACTTGCAGGCATCACGGGCCAGTTCTTTGGCGCCGTCCCGCTTCCAAAGGTCTTCCGATTCGTCCACGAACTCCCACCGCTTGAACCGGTTCGGATACGCCAGGGTCACCGCTTCAAAGAGAGAGTCCTGGTAATGGGCCAGCAGATCCCCCAGGTGGTTATCACCGAAATGCCGGTGGGTGACGGTGGCCGGAATGACCATGGTGTCTTCGACAGCCAGCTTCTCCTCTATAAGCCACTTGACCGCCTTCTTGGCCAACTTCTCTCCCGACTTGCGGTCCCACATTCCCTTTTTCTTGAAATCCCAGCGGTGGAACGTGCCCGGATAGGCGTTGTCGAATATGCTGAAGATATCGCCTTCCCATACGGTAAGCAGAGTTTCCAGGTAGTTGTCCTTCAAGATTTGGGTGGTCATTTTCCGGGGAACTACGTCCAGGGATATCCTCAGTTTTTCCACCAGGTGGCGGGTGAGCACCTGGGAGACGAACAACCGCTGCTCGGAGGCGAGCAGTTCGGCGGGGAACTCGGTCAACGCACCGCTGACCACGTCATCGTAAACCTTCAGCACTCCCTGCTTGGTGAAATGACCGTCCGGACCGGCGGCTTTTACGGCGGCAGGGCTCCCGGCGGCAGCGGCTTCGGGTCCCGCCGCGGCCGGGTACGGGTACACTGGATGCATCACTGCGGTCCCCGGAGCAGGAACGCGCATATGTATCCTGGTGGGATCATGCATCCTGCTACGATCTTCATAGGAGGGATCGGTGGGGGTCTGGTAGATGACCTCCTCGATAGTGGTAATCCCCTTCAACGCCTTTTCCACCGCCAGTTCCCGCAACGTCTTCATACCCATTTCCTGGGCCATACGTTTGATCTGTATCTCCGAACCGCCGGATACGATGATGTCCTTCACCTCATCGGCCACCAGCATCGTCTCGAAGATGCCCATCCGCCCGAAAAATCCGCTGAAGTTGCACTCGGCGCACCCGACACCGTGAAGAAACTTGTGTCCTTCCATTTCCTCGATGTCCAGTCCCGCCCGGGAAAGCAGTTCGTGACTGGGCTGGTACTCATCCTTGCAGTGCGGGCAGGTAGTGTGGAGCAGCTTCTGCGCGATTACCATGGACACTGTGGACGAGATGATGAACGGCGGCAGCCCCAGGTTGATCAGCCGGATGATGGAGGAGGCGGCGTTGTTGGTGTGAAGGGTGCTCAGCACCTTGTGCCCCGTCATGCTGGCCCGCATGGCGATTTCGGCCGTTTCACCGTCCCGGATCTCGCCCACCATGATGATGTCGGGGTCCTGGCGCAAGGCGGAGCGCAGTCCCGTGGAGAATGTCAGACCCACCCGATCGTTGGTCTGGATCTGAGTGATGGTGGGAATCCGGTACTCGATGGGATTCTCGATGGTGATGATGTTGACCTCGGGAGAGTCCAGGTACTCCAGCATGGCGAAGAGAGTGGTGGTCTTACCGTGCCCGGTGGGACCGGTAACGAGAACAAGCCCGTAGGGTTCGTCCAGCACCGCCTTGATCTGAGACAGGCTGTGCATATCTATCCCGATCTCTTTCAGCCGGAAGGTGTCGGACCGGGACAAAATTCTCATAACCACTTTTTCGCCCAGCAGTCCGGGAATGGTGGACACACGGAAATCGATTTCCTTGTGTTCCATCTTGACCTTGAGGCGGCCGTCCTGCGGAATGCGTTTTTCGGAAATGTCCAGGTGCGACAGGATCTTGATCCGGGAGATGAGCGGAGCGATCATGGTGCGCGGGCCGGTCAGAGCGTCGTGCAGGATGCCGTCCACCCGGAACCGTACCAGGACCTTGTCCTCTTTCGGTTCTACGTGGATGTCGCTGGCGCGCTTGATCAGGGCCTGCTTGAATATGGTGTTGAGAAACTGCACCACCGGCCCTTCGGTGGTTGCCCGGATGAGCGGTTCCAGCGAAAGGGTTTCCTCCTCCTGGTAGATCTGCTCCTCGCCGATCATGAACTGGTCCCAGGTGTAATACTGGGTAATGGCAAACTCGATTTCCTTACGCTTGGCAATGACCACTTTCACATTGCACTGGGTGAGAAACTTGACCAGGTCAATGGCCATGATGTCGAAGGGATCGGCCATGGCAATGGTAATGGTGTTGCCTTCCTTCTTGACCGGGATCAGCGAGTACTCCCGGGCTTGTGATTCCGGTACCGAGGCAATTATCTTGGCATCCAGTTTGATGCTCTTGAAGTTGCAAACGGGGATGTTTAGAAACTCCGACCAGACCTCCAGAAGTTCTTCTTCGGTAATCAGCCCGGTTCGCATCAGGATGTCTTCGAGACGCTCAAGCGTCTGGTTCTGGATGTTCTTGGCCTTGGCTAGTTGCGGCTCGGTGATAATGCTCTTTTCAAGCAGAAGGCCTTCCAGTGTTTTCGTCCTGGCTTTCGTCATAGGAAACCGGTCCTTTCCTGACCCGGATAATTCACCGGCGATTTTACGCTACATTGTGTAAGGTATCATAACATAAGAAGAGTTTATATTAAAAGCAAAACCCCAGCACCTGCTGGGCTTCAGTGCAGGCTCATCTCTTTCAGCCAGGCGGCTATGTGGGGAACGGCCTGCTGAGAATCGTTTTTGCCCCCGGCTATTGCTATGACGAAATCGAACACGCTGTCTTCGTCAAAAGGAGAAAAGACAATACCGTTCCACTCCAGAAAAGCGATGGCGGTAGCCAGGCCGGTACGTTTGTTACCGTCCAGAAAAACGTGGTTCTTTATGATGTAGAACATGTAGGCGGCGGCCTGGTGGTAGATGTCCGGGTAGAGAGGCATGCCGAAGATACAGTTGGTGTGTATCTGTTCTATAAATCCCAGGTTCTGACCACAGCGGATGTTGTTACCCGCGGCGCACGTTCCTCCGCTGAGTTCAACAGATAATTTATTGATAACAATGACCATCCGCTTATTGACGAATTTCATGATATTTTTACCATCACTCACCGAGACGTATGTAGAGCTGCAAGTTCTGCCGGATGTGACTCTCCACCAGTTTCAAGGCGGTAATCTCCCCGTCGTCGAGCCAGATACCACCACACTCGCCGCACACGTCGACGGTTATACCTCCGATATCCCGCTCCGCCATCCTTGTTCCGTGCACCGGGCACTTCACGTCCCTCTGTTTCTCCACCCCGGGAATGGTGTCGATGTCCTCTTCATCCAGGCGCGCCGACTGGAACAGGTTGACCAGTTTTACAATATTTTCAAGCTCGCCCTGGTCGAAGAAGACACCGTTGCACCGGGGGCAGCGGTCCACGGTTTCACCGTGCAGGCTTTCGGTAATCAGCTCGGTTTTACAGGCATGGCAAGTTCTCATAGTGCAGTGCAAACCTCTTAAGTTAAAAAGTTAAGCCTGATCCTCTTACCTCTTACAGTTTCAGTTTGAAACCGGTCTGGTAGAAGGTGGACCGGTCCTCGTTGTCGTCACGCTCGTAGTAATAGGAGCAGTCAATGTACCAGTAAAGTTTGTCGTGGATCCGGGTGTCCACGTAAAAATCAACCCCGTGGGTGTCCACATCGGAACCTTCGTAGGAATCAAACAGGTAACTGTAGTTGATCCAGTAGCGGAGCCTGTCGCCCAGCTTGTCCCGGATATTAGCGTACCACCTCATCTTGCGCACATCGGGGTGGCGGCACATCTTTACTTCGTACTCGAAACGGACATTGTTGCGCTTCGGGAGACGGTAGCGGGCCCGCAGCGTGTAGATGCTCCGCGGGTCGGTCACCGTGGCGGACGAAGAATATTTTGCCGCTCCCAGCAGCGAAAAATACCGGGCGGTGTCACAGTCGTATGCGGCGGAAATCCAATCGACGGATTCGATGTCCAGCTTGTCGGTCCCCAGCCTGGGCCTGGTGTCCGTCTTGCGCCCCGCGCCCAGGGAGAACTGCTGGTGCTTGTACTCACGCTGCACCACGGCCAATCCGGACGCCCCGTTCTCCGTACCGGGGAAACTATAGCGGTGGTCACCGTCGCTTCTGTACGCCCCCAGGTCGCCTCTCACCCAGACCCGCCATTTGTTGATGTCCCGGTGGTGCAGCCCGAGAGAGAGGACGTTACCCTTGATGTGATACTCGGTCCAGCTCTCGGGATAGTAGACCTGGCGGCGATCGGTACGGATGAACCGCGCCTGCAGGTCATAACCGGAGGGGAGTCGGAAGTCGATCCTGCCTGTCATGTCCGACTCGTAAATTTTGCGGTCGAACCGTTTGCGGGCCGGATTGTAGTCTTTTCTCCTGGTGTTGCGGTAACTGACATCGGCTTCGGGCAGCCTGGCCAGCCTCACCCGGTTTATCCCCTCCGCCGCTTTCACGCTGTGGGGAGACGATTCCAGGGCACGCCTGAAAAGCCTGTCCGCCTCTTCGAGCCGGCCGTCTTCTATCATGACCGTTCCCAGGCCGACCAGTGACTCGGAGCTGTTTGCATCGACATCCACCGCTTCGGTATACCGTTTGGAAGTCTCCCGCAAAGTGTCGTTCCACTCCGCCGGCCGTTCCAGCTCGTTGAACCGGTCGATGTCCGACTGGTCCAGGGCGAGGCGTCTTCTCTGATTTACCAGCTCCGCCTCCGTGCGCGCGTACCAGGTGTCGAGCTGAAAGAGCATGGCCTTAACATCCGCCCGATGAGGTTGAATGTCGTGCAGACGTTGAAGGAAACGAAGCGCATGCTGGTTGCGGTTGGTGTAATTGCACAGGACGGCCGCATCAAACAGCACTCCGGTATTGCCGGGCTCCTGCCTGAGGATGCGCTCGTACACGGCAAGCGTTTCCTCGTAATGCTGAAGGGCCCGGTGAGATGCGGCCAGCGCTGTGAGAACACCCAGATCGGTAGGGCGGTCCGCCAGCAGCAGCCCGGCCAGCTCGATGGTGCCCTGGTAATTTCCCCGGCGTAACGACAGCCACAATCTCCCCAGCTTCACCGGGAACCGCTCCGGTTGGAGCGACTCCGCCAGGCGGTAGAACTCTTCTGCCCGGACATAATCCCCCAGCTCTCGGTGGGCGTTTGCCAGACCGATAATAGCTTCGTAGTCGTGATCGTTCTGCTGATAGAGACGCTGGTACAGCTGCCGGGCAGCGTCATACTGCTCCTCGGTCATGAACCGTGCGGCCTCTCGAAGCGTACCGGTCCGCTTGTTCCGCAACTGGTCCATGACGGGCACTTCGAAGGGATCAACAGTGATTTTGGTTGTAACCTGGGCCAGGGCGGTCCGGGCCTCGATGCTGCCCGGTTCCAGTTCCAACACCCGGCGGAAGATGTCGGCACTTTCCCGATACTTTTCCTGGAGCTCCAGGATGCGTCCCAGCAGCATCAGGACGTCCGGGCGAAGCGGATCCCGGACCAGCAGCGAACGGGCGCTTTTCACGGCTTCGGTGTAATTGCCCAGCCGGTACCTGATACGGGTGATCTCCCACAGAGGCTTTACCTCCCCGGGAGACCGCGAGAGCGCTTTTTCGTACAGGTACTGAGCCCGGGAATACTTCCGCTCTCTCTCAGCTGCGGCGGCCTGCTTCATGAGAGTTTCGTAATCGTCCTCACTGCGTTTCACCGGAGCGGCGGGCGGAGGTGCACGTCGATATGAATCAGTTGTGGCCCCATATGAATCAGTTGTGGCCCCATAAGAATCGGTCGTGGCCCTATAAGAATCAGTGGTGGCCGCATAGTGAGGCCTGGCTGCCCCCACCACCCCCGGTTCTGCGGCAGCGGCTGGCTTATATTCACCCTCCGGGCCTGAAGGTGAGGCGGCGCCTGTCTTCGCGTCACGCAGCGTCGGAGAGCTTTCAGTTTCTTCGTACATACGTTTGTGCCGCTGGTAGATCTCTTCGTACAGCGCGCCGTGCATCCTTATTTTTTTCAGCAGCAGCAACGCCTGCCCCTTCCGGCCGGAAGCGTACATCGTCTCGGCCTTTTCCATGATATATTCCGGGTTTCCCGGATCCGCGGCCAGCAGCCTGTCGTACTCAACCAGGGCGTCACGGGGCTTACCTAAACGGGTTAGCGTGCGGGCTAGCTGCATCCGGGCGGAGGCGTCTTCACGGTTGGTCTTCAGCCACGAGCGAAGGGTACCCGCCATGTGCTCGAGCTGCGCGCGGTTCATACTTGTCTGAGGGGCTGAATTCGCTTCAGGGGCCGAATTCGCTTCAGGGGCTGAATTCGCTTCAGGGGCTGAATTCACTTCAGGGGCTGAATAGACGGAATGACCGAAAAAAACGAAGAAGGCCAGCCCGACCACCAGGACCGAGGCAAGCAGCACGCCATTATTAATAGATCCGGATTTACCGCCCGGGATCATCCGCACACCCTCCTTCATCAAACATTCTCATCACGTTGATTCCCCGTATGACCGGCGCGAGCAGGAGTCTGGCTATCCGCCTGCACTCCCGCTGCCCGCGTACGCGCCGGGCCAGCGGCGGTGACAGCCTGCAGTATAGATCCACCAGGAGCCTCCCGGGAGTCGCGGGGAGCAGGTACCGGTTCCGGAACCATCTGAGCTCGTCCACTTCTTCCGCCAGGGGTGAGCCGAAAGCCGCCGTGGCCACGAAGCAGCCGCCGCCGCCCTGGCCGCCGGGTGTTGGTCCCGGCCCCTGCCCGGGCTCCACGATGATGACCGTCACCGTTGCACCCAGGCTGCGGTCATCGCCGTCGTCCACGTACAGCTCGAATATATATGTCCCCACCGATGGCGGCACAAAGGCCGGGGTGGCATTGTAGGGGTCATCCAGCGCCACCAGCGGGCCGGCCACCTGGATCCACTGGTACAACAGCACATCCTCCGGGTCGGCGTCATAACTGAGCTCGGCGTTGATCGTCACCTTTGCCCCTATTTCCTTGATAATCTCGTCCTCCAGCGGCACGGCGGTGGGAACACGGTTGGCCAGATCGTGCACCGTAATGTACACGGTGTCGGCGCGGCTGTAGAACCGGCTGTCGAAGGTGCGCAGGTCGAAGCGGTACAGACCGGTCAGCGCGGGTGTGAACAGGGGAGTCACCGACTTGGAGTCCGAAAGCGGGATGTTCGGCCCCAGCACCTGGGACCACTCGTACCGCAGCGGGTCGTCATCGGCATCGCCGCTGCCGGTCCCGTCCAGGGTCAGTGTTTCTCCCAGGTCCATGACATATTCTTCCTCACCGGCGTCCGCCCAGGGCGGCGACGATTCCCCCGACACCGTTATGGTGGCTTCGGCGCCGCGGCCCTGAAGGCTGCCCTTCGAGACATCGAGCCTGAACCGGTAGGTGCCCTCGAGCACCGGGTAGAAGGACAGGACGAGCGTGCCCTGTCCCTGAAGGGTGGCGTAGGTCCCCCTGAGCCGGGTCCACTCCACCGAAATACCGGAGGGGTCCGCCACGCCAAGCACCTCGCCGGTCAGCGATACGGTCTCGTTCACCCGGCCCACGCTGGAAGCCATGATGGACGCTACCGGAAACTCCTCCAGGGGATCGAACACGAACACATCCACCGTGTCCATGGCCGAATCGCAGGTGCCGTCGTTCACTGTCAATCCGAAGGTGTAGGTGCCGGCTTCAGGAGGCAGAAAACCGGCGAAGCGTTCGGTGCCGTCCTGCAGCGCCGCCACCGGACCGGAAACCTGTTCCCAGAGGTAGGTGAGTGAATCACCGTTGGAGTCCCTGCTCTCGTGACCGTCAAGCCTGATTTCCCGGCCCGTACTCTGCACTATATCGATGCCGGCATCAGCGAGAGGCGTGATGTTTCCATCCGGGACATTGACCGTTATCTGAACTTCATCCGTGTCCTTTTCACCCTCGTGATCGGTCACTTCCAGCTGGAAGCGATACACACCTGAAGGCAGGACGGAGGTGTCGAAGGCGGCCTCCGACGAGTGTGGGAACTTGAGATCCACCGCCGCCGGACCTGAAACCTGCGTCCAGTCGTATATGTCGATGTCGGAGTAGCCGATGAAGTCGTTGGCATCGGTGCTGCCCGTGCCGTACAGGGTCATTTCGGCGCTGACCGTCCCGTCACGGTTCACCGAGCGGTCAAAGCCCGCGTGGGCCGTGGGCGGGGAGTTTCGGACCCGCACCGTGATCTCCATTTCGTCCACCGCCCGGAACGGGTCGGTGACCCTCAGCCTGAAAACGTAGGTCCCCGATGCCTTGGCCACGAAGTACGCCAAAGAGGTTTCCGCGTCGTAAAGTTCCGCCGTGACCGGTCCCGACAGCTGGGCAAACAGGAAATAGATGGGATGGCCGTCGGGATCGTAGCTCAAAGAAGCATCCAGGAAGACCAGGGTGGGATCGGTGGTCTGGTCGGGCTCGCCCACCGCCACCGGGGCGGTGTTGTCCGGGGTGACGAAATCCGCCACCAGGTTGCCCGAATTGTCCTGCAGCGCCCCATCCAGGCCGTCTTCGAAGTAAGCGTAGTAGGGCTTGCCGTCGGTGCCGGTAGCGTTATCCAGGTCGATGGTGACCTGGTCCCCCGCGATGGTCACGTCGCCGTTGGAAAGCCCGGTGAGCAGGTTGGTGGGGCCGTCGGCGTCATACACCACCCAGTCGGTGAGATCCGCTTCTCCCGCCTCTTTGAGCGGTTCGGAGAAGGTGAAAGTTATGGTGTCCCAGAACCCGTTCTGGTCGATGTCCACCGTCTCCATGAACAGGAAAATCGGCGGGTCTGTGTCGTGAAATAAGACTTCGATGGTGTGGTTATCCTGGACGTTGAGGAAAGAGTACTCCACGGTTTCGCCCACCGCCGGGTCCCGGCCCGGCACCAGCTCGGCGATCTTGCTGTCGTCGTCCACCACCACGTCCTGCACCCGGTAGTAGGTTTCGGACTCCAACCCGTCCCGGCGCTGGTACTTGTCGGGAAAGATGAGAAAGGTGATGTCATTTCCATAGGTGATATCCACATATTCCGTCCCGGTGATTATTCCGTGCGCTCCGGCATCCACCGAGCCGTTCGCTCCGGCGATCACCTGGATCTGCAGCTCGTCGTCGTCGATAGTGTAGGTGTGGGTGCCCCCGGTTATGGTGCAGTTCACGGCCCCGCTGAGCGTCATCACCACGGTCTCGTCCGGGTCCTCGAATATGGCATCGTCGTTGATAGTGAGATCGAAGGTCTCCACGGTCTCACCGGCTGAGAAGGTCAGCGTGCCTGAGGCCAGCGTGTAGTCTGTCCCGCCTCCGGTAGCGGTGCCTCCCGTGGCGGCGTAGTCCACGGTGGCCTCCAGGGTGGACACCGCGGAAAGCTGCACGGTCAGCGTCACCGTCGGCACCGTTTCGATGCCGTTTGATGAGGCCAGCTCGAAGGCCACATCCGGCGGCGGGTCGTCGTCCAGAATGGTGTACTGGTGGTCCAGGAACAAACCCAGCTGGCAGTTTACCGGGGTTAACAGCTCAACGTTGACCGTCTCGTCAAGCTCGTCCAGGGCGTCGTTCTCCACGGAGATTCCGATGGCCTCCGCGGTCATCCCGGGAGCGAAGTCCAGGGTGCCTGAAAGGAGCGTGTAGTCCACCCCTCCGCCGGCGGCGGTCCCCCCGTCCACGGTGTTCACCCGGTAGTTTATCGATATGGGCAGCGCCGAGGGGGACTCAAGCACCACGTCCAGCAGCGTCGGGCTCACCGATTCGTCACCGCTGGAGGAAGCGAACACGAACGAAACCGGCGGCGCCGCCTCGTTGTCTATAATGGTGTAGGTGTGGTTGGTGGTTCCGTGGGTGCCCAGGGGAAAACCCGGCGGTGGATTGAGCAGTTCCACAACGACGGTCTCATCCAGCTCGTCCAGGGTGTCGTTGATGACGGTTACTTCTATGTTCTTGCTGAGCTCCAGGGGAGCGAATGTCAGTGTGCCGGCGACAGCATCATAATCCTCGTTCACAGTGGCGGTGCCGGCGTCCACATCCACAACGTAGTCCACTGTTACCTGTAATGATGTCCGCCCCGACAGGGTCACCTCCAGGCTCACCGGGGAGACCGATTCGTCGCCGCTGGAGGTGGCCGCGGCGAACGCAATAGAGGGAATGGGGTCGTTCTCGGTAATGGTGAAGGTGTGCATCGTGGGAGAGATCAAGGTGGCTTCGTCGGGATCCGAGAGAATGAGCTGTACTACCTCGTTCCCTTCGTAGATATTGTCGTCTATGATGGCCATGGAAATCGTGTGGGTGGTCTCACCCGGCGCGTAATTTATGGTCCCGCCACCCAGGAGCGTGTAATCCACGCCCGATCCATCGGCGGTGCCGCCCAGCACCTCGTAGTCGATAGAGGCTGCGATCCCGGAGCCGATATTCGGCCCCACGGCCGTCTCCAGGACCACTTCTATGGAGGCGGGAGTAACCCCCTCGCTGCCGCTTGAGGTGGACAAAGCCAGGGATATGTTCGGCTGCGCGTCATTGTTCTGGATGGTATAGATGTGCGTGAACGGCGAGTCGAGGGTGGCGTTTACCGGATTGTTGAGACCGACGACCACCTCCTCGTCATCTTCGTACAACTCATCGTTCACCACGGTGAAAGGGATGGTCTTGGTGGTTTCTCCCGGATTGAAGGTCAGGATGCCCGGCACCAGCGTGAAATCCACCCCCGCCGTAGCCGAACCTCCTCCCAGGTAATATTCCACGGTGATGAGTTTTCCCGACTGCAGTCCCAGAGAGACCGATGCGGTAGCGCCGGTGACCGCTTCCGACGCGCCGGAGGTGGCCGTGTCGAAGGCCACCAGCGGGGGAAGATCGTCATCCAGGATGCTGTAGGTGTGCACACCTATGCCCAGGCTGCAGTTATTGGGGTTGCTGAGGGTAATCACGATGGTTTCCACATCGTCTTCGTCGTAGGGGTCGTTCTCGATGGAGATACCGATGGAGGCCGACGTTTCACCGGCCACGAAGGTGAGGGTCCCGTCGGCCAGGGTGTAGTCCACACCGCCCCCGGTGGCGGTCCCCCCGGTGACTTCATAATCCACAGTACAGGTGTCCAGGGTGGCCCAGGTCAGGGTCACTTGCAGGGGTACCGTGGTTTCCGACTCCGATCCGCTTGAATCCGCCGAACCGAAACCGGCCTGGGGCGGGCTTCCGGTGCAGAGGAAGGCCATACCTTCATCTTCTTCCCCGTTGTCGTAATAGCGGGCCCCCACGATGACATCGTTGAACCCGTCCCCGTTGATATCGCCGGCGCCGGCCACGCTGTACCCCAGTTGGGCGTCGACCTGGTTGGACTGCAGGGTGGTGCTGGCAAAGGCCGGGTTGATCCCCCTGACACCCTCCCAGCTGCCCAGGAAGACGAAGGCGGCGCCTTCGTCCGACTCGCCGTTGTCGAAGTGGTCCGCACCGATGATGACGTCGTCGTACCCGTCGCTGTTCACGTCGCCGACCCCGGACACACTGATACCGAAGGTGGCAGCGAACTGGTTGGACTGTAACATTCGAGCAGCTGTTGATGGAGTGCGTCCATCGATACCTGAGCTGCTTCCATGGAACACGAAAGCCGCGCCTTCGTTTTCTTCTCCCGCTCCCTGGTTGTAGTTGTACGAACCGACGATGACGTCGCCGTAACCGTCGCTGTTCACGTCGCCGGCGTCGGACACGCTGTTACCGAAGTTGGCGCCTTCCTGGTTTGATTCCAGGATGGCGTGGGCGTTGAGCGGGTTGTTTCCCGAAATGTAGCTTCCGGGATTGCCCAGGAACACCACGGCGATGCCCTCTTCGGCGGCACCATTGTTGTACCGGGGGGCGCCCACGATGACGTCGTCGTACCCGTCGCCGTTTACGTCCCCGGCCCCCGAAACACTGGTGCCCAGGAAGGCGCCGGCCTTGTCGCCGTCCAGGTACGCCACGGCGGTCAGGGGAGAGGTCCCCACGATACCCCCGGCGCTGCCCCGAAACACGAAGGCCGCTCCTTCGAACGAGTCGCTGTCCATGTAGTTGGGGGCACCCACGATGATATCGTCGAACCCGTCGCCGTTCACATCCCCAGCTCCCGAAACGCTGGTGCCCAGGTAAACGGTACTTTGCTCCCCCTGGATGTAGCCGTCGGCGTCAACTGACGGAGCACCCGTGCTCGCGATACCGCCTGCGCCGCCGTGAAACACGAAGGCCGCGCCTTCCCGGGTCGGCCCGCCGTCGTTCCACTGGATGGCGCCGATGATGACGTCGTCAAACCCGTCGTTGTTCACATCTCCGGCGCTGCTCACGCTGTATCCCAGGTTGGCCAGGTTTCTTCCACCTTCGATAACGGTGTCAGCGTCGGCGGGGGTGCTGTCGCTGATTCCCGAGGCGCTTCCGTGGAATATCAGGGCGATACCCTCGTTAGGAAAACCGACATCGTAGTTGGGAGCGCCCACGATGATGTCGTCGAAGCCGTCCCCGTTGATATCCCCGGCGCCGTCCACGCTCCAGCCCAGCCAGGCGGCGTCCTGGTCCGACTCTATTCCGGAGTCAAAGATGCCGGTGAGCAGCGGGTCGATGGTGAGGGGGTAGACGGCGTCGGCGGCGGCGGCGGCGATACCCACCGTGTCTTCTTGAAGCGCCACGAACCGGGCGGCGCACTGCTTTCCCCGGGCATCGGTCACCGTGAGTTTGCCGAACTTGAGCCGGCGGCCGGTGTAAGCCGTGACCGTGATTCCGGTGTCCGTGACCTTCAAAGCGGCGGCGCCGATTCTGACCACCAGCATGAGTTCCCCGGTTCCTTCGGGTTTCACGGGGATGGTGAATCCCTGCTCCAACCCTGCGGGGCTGTTGACGTACCACTCGGTGAATGCCGGTCTCAGGTACTCCACCCGGGGACCGTCGTGCCTTACGGAAGCTTCATCCACGGGAAGCAGGAACCCTTCCCGGCCGAACGCGGTGACCTGCATGGTGAGCAGCTCCCGCTCACCGGGACCGGTGCGCCCCACCACCCGGATGCCGGCGGCCTCGAAGTAGGTCCTCAGGTTGTGCCGGCGGTTGGGAGCCTGCAACCCGCGACGGCCCTCGGAAGCGTTGTACTCCATGGCGGCCAGGCCAGCGGAAAAAGATTTATTAAATGAAGCGGCCGGGACGACAGACGGCGGTGCCGCACCGGCAGCTGAAACAGGCTTTTCGCCGGCGGCTGGAACCGTACCGTCCGTCTCATGAGAAACAGCGGTCCCGGACCCGCCGGCCAGCAAGGGAACGCCGGAGATGAAGAGCAGGGCCAGGACAGCCGCTGTAATGGTCAAAACCGTGTTTGTCGTTCTTTTCATGTTCTAAGCACCATAGCACACCCGTACAGTACAAGCAGCACACAGTACTCCTGTAACAGTGCTCCTGTAATAATAATTAACTATATCATAGAATCTTGAATTTTAAAGAGAGATAACCATCAAAAAACCGTGAAAAACAGCACATTTTGGGTCAGAGCCAGGGGAGATGTGCCGCGGGAGACAGGCAGCATGAATACTTGTCCTGACCATGACGTATGTGGTTAAGTAAATCAACCTGGAGGATAGTACACATGACCAAACGGTACCTGTTCGTCAACGGACCGATCTACACCATGGACGGAGACTCGCTTCACGACGGCTCCATCACCGAAGGCGGAACGGTTCTCACTTGCGGCAGCCACATCGAGTATGTCGGACTCCGCTCCGGCCTTCCCGCCGGGAGTAATGACAGAGCAACAGTTTTCGATTTGAAGGGACGGCCGCTGTTCCCGGGTTTCTGTGACGGTCACACCCACTTCGTCATGGCCGCCGGGCAGGCGGCTTTGCTCGATCTGACCGGCACCGCTTCGGTGGAACAGCTCCAGGACCGAATCCGTGACAGAATCGCCGCTGGGGGCACGGCGGGATCGTGGATAGAAGGATTCGGCTGGGAATTGAAATGCCTGTTTCCCGACAGGCCGCCGTCTATCCGGGTGCTCGACGAGACAGCGCCCGGAACACCGCTGTTTCTCATGAGCAAGGACGCCCACTCCGCCTGGCTCAACTCCTGCGCGCTGCGGCAGCTGGCGAAACTCCCCGACCTTCCCGAAAAATGCACGGTCCAGAAGGTGGATGGTGTTCCCACCGGGCTGGTCCTGGAAGACACCTTCGAACTCCGCAGACTGCTGGTCCCATCCCCCGGCGGAAACGAGATGACCGGCCTGTTGACCGCCATGTTGGAAGACTTCTACTCCCATGGCATAACCTCCATCCACAATTTCGAGAGCGTCGACGATTACCGGCTGCTCGAAGCTTTTTTTACCGGCAGATCATTGAAGATGCGTACCCTGTGGAGCTTCGCCTTCCGGAACCCGGACGAACTGGAAGAACACCTGGACGTGTTTCGCAGCAGCCTGGAAGACTGGCTGTACCCCTGGGGTATCAAGCTGTTCATGGACGGGGCGCTGGGCTCCAGAACAGCCGCCCTGAGTGAGCCTTACCTGCACAGCGGAGACCGGGGGATACTGACCATGGAGCACCGTGAACTGCTTCGGTGGCTGGCAGTGATCAACCGCCACGGTTTGCGAGCAGCGTTCCACGTCATCGGAGACCGGGCGCTGGAGCTGCTCCTGGAATGCCTCGGGCACCTCGATAAGCAGGAAGCCGGCCGGTTCCGGCTCGAGCACACCCAGATACTGTCCCGGCAGATTCTTCGGCGTTTCCCGTCATTCGAGGGGCTGACATTTTCCGTCCAGCCTTCCCACATGTGGGGTGACAGGGAGATCGTGCATCGGCTGGTCAGCCCGAAACTCGGTGTCGATTTCGCGTATCCCTTCCGGACCATCCGGGACCGGGGAGGCCGGCTGGTGTTCGGGTCCGACGCTCCTATCGAGGACATCTCCCCCTGGAAAGGCATCCAGGCGGCGGTCACCAGGCTGGAAGATGCGGCAACCCCGCCCTGGAACTCCTCCGAGGGCCTGCCGCTGTACGACGCCATCAGCGCCTGCACGAGAAATCCGGCCCACGTGCCGGGCAACCCGATGAGCATCGGTATACTCAGGCCGGGCTGCGCGGCGGACATGGTGGTCCTGAACGAAGACCCTTTCCGGCTCATCGCCGCCGAACCGTTCGGTCTCCGGGAGAAGATGCAAGCGGTAATGACCATGGTAGCCGGCGAAATCGTTTATGAGAGTCAGGCTTGACTTTTTTTACATTTGCGGTTTGCACCATGAAAATCTGGTACAATTATTGTGGAGGTTCAGTTTATGAGATACACGGCGGCGCTGATGGTAACGGTCCTGCTCCTTCTGGCCGGAGGAAGCGCCTGTGAAGCAGGATTCTACTGCTCCTTTTGCCAGGGCCAGATCTCCGGAAAATACTACGAGTTCTCCGACGGCCGGATTCTCTGCAACCGCTGTCACACATCCCTTCCCCGCTGCGATATATGTGACACTCCCTTCAACAGGGGTACCCGTTCGGGAGGACAGAAGGTGTGCGCCGAGTGCTTGCGTACCGCGGAGCGCTGCCGGTTATGCGAGACGATAATCACCGGCCGCTACTGGAAGCTTCCCGACAGCAATGAAGTGTTCTGCAACCGGTGCTGGCAGCAAGCTCCCCGCTGCCAGGTGTGCCGAAGCCCGCTGGTGGACAACGCCGCGGGCGGAGCTGATTCACTGTGTGCAGAGTGCCTGGTCAGGCTGCCCCGCTGCATACACTGCTCCGACCCGATCACGGACAAGTACTACCGGCTCGACGAAGGAGACCTCTGCGGAAGCTGCTTCGACGAACTGCCCAAGTGTACCGTCTGCGGACTGCCGCTGGTATCGGCCTTCAGAAAGGTCCAGCGGAACCGCGTATGCCTGTCGTGTCACCGCCAGCTTCCGGAATGCAACTCCTGCGATTCGAAGATAGTCGGGTCGTGCTGGCAGTTCGAGGACAATGACGGCACCTACTGCAACACGTGCAGCAAGGGAAAGAAAAAGTGTAATGTCTGCGGGCTGCCGCTGGACAGGATGAGCCAGGTGCTCGCCGACGGACGAGACCTCTGCTCGAGCTGCTTCAAAGGCGGGATCTTTGACATGGCGGTAGCACGGGGGTATCTCACCCGTGTGAAGAAACTGCTCCGAGACGAGTTAGGCATCCGGGTCAAGACTCCGGCCCGCCTCTCCCTGGTGGGAAGAGACGCCATGGGTGACCTGGTGAGAGAATCTCCCCACCTGGAAAAGAACAACCGGGACGAGTACGTGGGACTGTTCGTGAGAGACGGAGACGACTACCACGTGTATGTGGAGTACGGACTCACCAAAAGCATCCTGATCGGAACCCTGGCCCACGAGTACACCCACGTCTGGCAGGAAGCCAACTGCCCGCGCGACCAATCGCTGCTGTTGAGGGAAGGTTTCGCCGAATGGGTGCGGTTCAAGATCTGTGAAAAGCTGGGCTTCGAACGGGAGATAAAACGCCTGAACAAGCGGACCGACATCTATGGAAAAGGATTCCGGCTCATGCGGAAAATGGAGAAGAAGCGCGGTGTCAAGAGGGTTTTCTCTTTCGTGAAGACCGCTACCGGCGTTCAGGAATCCGTTTCCGTCCGCGATGCGCGCTGACGCGGAGCTCACGCTGACGTGGAGCGCACGCTGACGAAGCCAACGTTGCGCGAACCGGGACGACTGTGGTTTACTGGCGGTACCATGTTCCCAAAACTGCTTAAATGGGTCCGAGACCAGTGGAAACGTTACCTTTTCTATTTGATGCTGGCAGCAGGTGCACTGGCAGTCGTCTTTCTTCTCCAGCCGCTTCAGCACCTGGAACGGCAATCTGTAGACCAGCGGTACCTGCTGCGCCGCAGCCTGGATTATCCCTCTCCCGATGACCGTATTATCGTGGTGGAAATCGACGATTACTCGCTTGACAAGGTAGCTTCCCGCTGGCCGTGGAACCGCCGCTTCATGGCCAAGGCCATTAAAAACCTGGCCATGGGAAAACCGGCGGTATTCGGTATAGACGTGATGTTTCTCAAGGAAAGCCTGGAGGACCCCGGTCAGGACGAAGAGCTGGTGGCGGAGGTGAAGCAAGCCGGCAATGTCGTGCTGGCCGCCACACCGTTTATCGAAGACGAAGCCATTTTCGTGCGCACCATCGAATCGATCCCGCGCTTAGCGGAAGTCGCCATGGACACCGCGTTTGTGGCCTGTGTCCCAGACAACGACAACATCGCCCGGAACATGTGGATCGTCAACCGCGGCACCGCCGATCCCTCTGATTCGATCAGTTTCACCGCCTTGCTGGCCCACATCTACCTGAACCGTGACACGGAAGAAAAACAGGATATTACTTCCTGGGCCGACACACTGCCGCTCGATGAGGAAGGGATCATGAAAATCAACTTTCATCATGCCTTCCCCCGGATTCCTATCGCGGACGTTCTGGAGTGGCGGTACAAACCTGAGGTTATTCACGGCAAGATACTGCTGATCGGGACTGCTACACCAATCACCCACGACCTCCATATGGCCCCCCATGGCCTGATTCCCGGAGTCGACCTGCACGCTCACACATTAGCCACACTGCTGGACCGGACATTTATCCGCGGACCGTCCCCGGCGGGGGAATTCGTTCTGGCCCTGGTCTGTGCCCTGGCGGCAGTGGCAGCGCTGCCCGTACTTTCACCCTGGGTAAGCCTGATTCTGGTCATCTCCCTGCTGACCGCCTGGTACGCAGCGGCGGCGGCGCTTATTTTCAACGACATCGTGCTGCCGGTAGTGAGGCCGGCGGCCACCATTCTGGGCTTGTACGTTCTGCTCCTGGTCGACCGCTATATCCGCACCCTGAAGGAAAATGTCCAGTTGTACAAGGACCTGGCCGACAGAAAACGGATGGAGCACGAAATTGAAATAGCCCGGCGGATCCAGCAAAGCATGTATCCTTCCGAGTATCCCACCATGGGCGGAACACTTATGGTGGACGCCCGGTGCGAACCGGCCCGCGAACTGGGAGGCGATTACTTCGATTTCTTCCAGATGGATGAAAAACTGTGCATCATAGTCGCCGACGTTTCCGGCAAGGGGCTGAATGCCGCCCTGGTGGTGAGCATGGCCAAAGGCCTCCTCACCGCCCTGATTCACAAGGAACTGTCCCCCGCCCACATCCTTGCCACCCTCAACAGCATCATCAACTCTGAGCTGTTCGAGACTACCGGGGGGAAATCCTACATCACCATTATGCTCGGGATGCTCGACACACACGACTGGAGCCTGAAATACGCCAAGGCCGGCCACACCCCGGGACTGCTCATGCGAAGCAGCGGAGAACTGGAAATGATGGACCCCTCCGGACTGCCCTGCGGGATGCTGGCCACGGAGGATCTGCCCTGTCCCTTCGAAGAGTACACCGTTTCGCTGCATCCCGGTGACCTGGTGGTCTGGTACACCGACGGCGTGGTGGAAGCCACCAACACCCGCAATGAGCTGTTCGGCGAGGACGAATTGCGTACCCAGATTTTATACACCGCCGGGAAGGGTCCCAAGGCCTGCATTCAGCAAGTGATGGACAAAATAGAGTACTTCACCAGCGGAAGGTCGCAGCACGACGACATCACCATCGTCGCCTTCGGGCCGAAATGACGGCAGTGACATACAGGCAAAACCGGATGTGTAGAAAGGACGGAGAATTAATGAATATGAGTATACGTGAACGCCGAACAATTCTCTGTTTGGTGCTGGTTCTTTTCTGTATGACCGCTTCGGCCGCGTCAGCGGGAGCCGATCCGGCGGCAGGTACATCCCAGCAGGCGGCTGAAGCCGTGGCTGAAGCCGTCCCCGGTACCGGTGACACGGCAGCCGGTACGACACAGCAGGTGGTTGAAGAGTTCGCTTCCGCGATGTTTATAGAAAGAGATTTCCAGAAGGCCACCGCCAATTTCGACGCCACCATGACGAGCGTCATGCCCCCGGAGAAGTGCCGTGCCATCGTCGAATCCCTGGAATCGAAATGCGGGAATTGGAAGGGATTCATCGGGACCAGGACAGAGACCCGCAAGCCATTCACCGCAATCTTCGTCTCCTGCCAGTTCGAGAAAACCATCCTGGATATGAAGACCGTTTGCAATGTCCAAAACCAGATTACGGGCCTCTGGTTCCTGCCGGGGACGTCCCCGGAGCCCTACACGCCCCCCGGCTATGTGCGGCAAGAGGCATTTTTTGAAGAGGAGGTCGTTACCGGAACCGGAACCTGGCGTTTACCGGGCACCCTGTCTGTTCCGGAAGGCAAAGGTCCTTTTCCCGCGGTGGTGCTGGTGCACGGTTCCGGCCCTCAGGACCGCGATGAAACCCTGGGCCCCAACAAGCCGTTTCGGGACCTGGCCTGGGGTCTGGCCTCCAGCGGAATAGCCGTGCTCAGATACGAGAAACGCACCCGAGCCCTGCCGGGACAGTGCAAAGCGCTCATAGGCTCTCTCACTGTCAAAGAAGAAACTGTGGATGACGCCTGCGCCGCGGTGGAATTCCTGATGGCCCGCCCCTGTATCAAGAAAAACAGTATCTATGTCCTGGGACACAGCCTGGGCGCCGTGGTCATACCGAGAATTGCCCGCAGCGGTTCCGGCATCGCCGGCACCGGCATAGCCGGCTTCATCAGCATGGCCGGCACCGCCCGCCCCCTGGAAGACGTTATCCTGGACCAGTTCACCTACATCAGCTCCCTGGACGGTGAGATAAGCGAGGAAGAGCAGCAGTACCTGGACGCGGTAAAAACGCAGGTGCTCAAGGTCAAAGATCCGGACCTCTCGACGGACGTCCCCGCAGCCGAGCTGCCACTGGGAGTTCCACCCGCGTACTGGCTCGACCTGAGAGAGTACGACCCGGCGGCGGAAGCGGCCCGTATTTCACAACCGATATTTTTCCTTCAGGGAGAAAGAGATTACCAGGCCACCACGGAGGATTTCGACCTGTGGAAGAAGGGGATCTCTTCACGGCCCAACGCCGAGTTCAAGCTGTACCCCGGTCTGAACCACCTGTTCATGCCGGGCGAAGGACCGTGCACTCCGCAGGAATACCAGAAAGCCGGCCACGTGGCGCGGATCGTTATCAAAGACATAGCAGGCTGGATACTGAAGCAGGAGAACCGCTAGGGCACTTCCTGCTCTTCAAGCCATTTCAGCATACGCAGGGCCCGGACGGTATTAATTCTGCTCGGCCGCCCGGTTGCTTCCAGTTCAAAATATGTTCTTCCGGGGTGCCTGCACTGTACCGGCCAGGTGCCGTCTCGGCGGCGCTTATTCACGATGATTGAAACAGCATCGTCCATCCTGGAATCATACGGAACAGCGGCGTCGCTGCAGTAGTCGAAGAACCTGAGAATGTCGTACCGCCACCGGGGAGGGAACGACAGCATAGTCATGCGTCGGTCCACCGTTTTACCGGTACGGTGTGACTGGAATAAACGGTGCACCAGCAGGAATTCCACCGCTGCCTTCTGCGCGTCTTTCAGGTCCCCCCCGGGATGCAGCTTGTTCCGTTCCCCGAGCCCCTCAAGAACGTTGATAGTGGTGTGAAAACTGCTGTGGCTGTCCCCTTTGAAAGACCGGCAGTTCCACCCTCCGTCCGCCATCTGCTGTTCCAGGAGAAAGGCGACCAGGTTTTCTGCTCTTCCGTCCCCGGGAAGGAAATATGAAACCAGGGACAGGACCAGCCCGGTAATGCACGTCTCACTGTGTTTCATCGAGGCGGAAAAATTAATGCCGCCATCCCCGTACAGTCCCCGATCGAGAAGAATCGCCGCCGCTCTGCCCGCCCGGCGGTTTGACCTGGGAATACCCAGCCTGCGCAGAAGTAAAAGAGTGTATGTCGTGGAAATCCATTTTGGGGAGTACAGGCCGCCTCCCCACAAACCGTCGGTATCCTGGCGGGCGAGAAGCCGTTTTCCCCATCCTTCCGCCGGTATCCGTTTTTGAAACGATGAACAGAGATCATCCGGGGCCCCGATCAGGTCCCGGTGATAGAAGAAACAGACTGACGGGTCTCCCTGCAGAAGCCATGTTTCGAGATCGGTGCGCACATGCATAGGTTGATTATAATGTACATGGTTCCGGTTTTCAATGGGCTTTTAATGGACGTACAGATCGGAGATGTCGAGCTGCAGCTGCGGGTACATCTTTTCGGCACAATCGCCGCATATCCCGTGGGTAAAGCGGGCCTCGAACTTGCGGGAGAAATACTCCTCGATATCCATCCACTTGCCCCGCTCGTCGCGTATTTTCTTACAGTGGGCGCAAATGGGCAGCAGCACGCTTCGCAGCTCTTTTCGCGCATGCTCTACCGCACTTTCATCCACCTGCTCCATTTTTTCGAAATGAAATATGCTTTCATAGCCGTCCGTTTTTTCGTTGAACGATACCTCGTCGAGCACGATTGTGTAACCGATTTCCGACAGGGAGTGAAGAATGAGAGCCCACAGGGGGCACGGAGCCATCCCGCGTTCCCATGACTTCTGCTCGTTCCAGATTCTTCCCGCGTACTGGCCGCTTTCGAGCATCCAGTATTTGTCCTCGGGCAGCTCCTTTAACTCGACGTAGGAATAGAAACCGAAACCGGTGAACACCTCTACGATATGGCAGTACCGCTTCCAGGGTTCGGAATCATCGAAAACGACGTTCATTTTTTCTTTCAGGTACTTGATAAAAAAGCTGCCCACGGCACGGTACACCGCTTCTTCCCCCCGACGCCCGAACAGGTCATGGCAGACCTCACCGAGACCATACAGGTACCCTTCCAGCAGTTTGCTCAACTCGTATTGACCATCGTTGATAAATACCTTTTCGTCCATGACGGTTCCTCCTCTTGTGACGGCTGCTGGACATGTATGTCCGCTTTGGCCAAAAACCTACTCCAAACAGGCTTTCACCGTGTTTACATAGTAATAAACACGGTAAACACCTGTCAAGCAAAGGATACTTGAGAAAAAGTAATATTACAACTATACTTTACGAAACGTAGTTTGAAACGCACCGATGGATTGTCCGGTCAAGCATGTCCTCCGACTTGATCGGGGGGCCGGACAATGACATTCATCCTGAACTGTATGGAGGCCCGAATATGAGAAAAGAAACGGTTACCCGTTACCCGCACAATCCCATCCTGACAAAAGACGATATTCCCTACCCGGTGGAGACGGTGCACAACGCCGGTGTAATCAAGCACCAGGACCGGTACATGATGCTGTTCCGCTCCCACCGCGACAACGGCCGGTCCATTATCGGGCTGGCGGAAAGCACCGACGGATTCACGTTCACATCCCGTCCGGAACCGTTCATGACTCCGTATGCAGAAGGGATATGGGCCCGGTACGAAGAGTACGGCGTGGAGGACCCGCGCGTGGTCTTTCTGGAGGATACGTATTACATCACCTACAGCGCCTACTCGCGCTTCGGTGTGCGCATCGGGCTGGCCAAGACCATAGATTTCCGGTCGATTGAGCGGCTGGGATTCATCACCCAGGCCGACTATCGAAACACCGTCCTGTTCCCGGAGAAAATCGATGGGAAGTACGTGAAGATGGACCGGCCCCATTCGGACATCTGCCCCTGGTCTATCTGGATCAGCTACTCACCCGACCTGCTGCACTGGGGCGACTCACGCATCGTGATGAAACCGGAGCCCTACCACTGGGACGAGATGAAAATCGGCCCGGGTGCGCCTCCCATCAAGACCGACAGGGGCTGGTTGAGCATCTATCACGGGGTGTTCGCCACCATGGACGGAAGCGTCTACCGCCTGGGGGCCGCCCTTCACCGGCTCGATGACCCGGCCGAGATCATCGGGGTCTCCGACCGCTGGATACTGCAGCCCCAGGACCGGTGGGAAGTGACGGGATACGTCCACAACGTGGTCTTCTGCTGCGGGGCGGTTCCCGAGGATGACGGCACCGTCAAGATCTACTGGGGAGGGGCCGACACGGTCATGTGCGCCGGCTGGGCGAACATCGAAGACCTGGTGGACCTCTGTCTCACAGACAGCCGTCCCCCGCTGTAGTCACTCGCAAAGTCTCTCATCAAAACAAACTACTAGTTTCCTGTAAGCTCTATGTCGGAGCTTGCTCCAACAGCTGTTAGCGAAATGAAACGAACCAACGAGGTGGATATACATGGATGTATACGAATATTCATGGATGTATACGGATATTCATGGATGTATACGAATATACATGGATGTATACGGTCACCAAAAAAAAATGAGAATTACAGCTGTCGCAAGCGGAGACTAAAATGGTTGTAAGGATTAAGTTTAATTGGGTTTGACGGAGGTAATTCTATCTGCTACATTCTTAGTAGATGGAGATTGCTTTTATGGAAATGCGGCATGTCACCGGACTCAGGCAGCGCGCTGGTGATATGCCTTTTTCATTAAGCTGGAAACTCAGGTTTAGAAAGAAGGATTTACCATGAAAAAAAATGCCCTCGCGTTGTTGTGTATCTTCAGTTTTCTTTATGTGGTTTCAGCAGCCAGCAGTCCCGCTGCAGCCGTTGAACGTCCGCTTGCCGGTTCCGGAGAGACGGAAGGAAGACCGTCGGGGAGCAATAGGCCGGCAGCCGGCATCAACCGTCCGGCGTCTCCGGCACCCCGGGACAGGGAGGCCGGGGACCAGGCCACCGACCGGCTGACCGGGACTATTACCCGCCGGGTAATGGAGAAGCTGATGGGACCCGGGTCATCCGGCGACCAACCGCTGAGCGTCCTGGAACGGGCGAAGCTCAAGCAGCTCATCCGCCAGACCGTCCTGGAAGTGCTCCAGGAGCAGAACAAGAGTTATCTGGAAGCCATCGCCAAGCCTATCATCCAGGTGCGGCATTTTTACCCGCAGCACACCGTTCCCACCGAGTGGGAAGCCATCACGCTTACCTTCACCAGACGCGTGGTTACGGAAGACGAGGTGGGCAAGTTCCTGCAGTACAGCCCGGTTGAGTTCGATCCCCCCATCAAGGGACGGTTCCGGTTTTCAAATCCCTTCGAACTGGAGTTTCTCCCCGACGGCGAGCTCGCGCCGGCCACCTCCTACCGGGTGGACACCGGCCGGTCTTTCACCACCGGCCTGGGAAAGTTTACCGTGAAGAAGCAGGTGTTCAACTTCCACACCGCCAGTCCCAAGCTCGAATCGATTAGGAAGGTCGCCACCCGGCGCAACAAAGTCACCCTGGACCTGGCCTTCAACTGCCGTGTGTCCCCCACCGAGGTGAGCAAGCACCTGACCATCACCGACCACGACCGAAACCGTATCCCGTACGAGCTGTCGGGGCTGCTCACGTCGGACAAGGTCAGGATAGAAGTCAAGGTCGGTGAGGAACGGGACCTGGTTCTGACAATCTCCAAGGGACTGAGGGCCGAGCAGGGGAACCTGAACTCGGAGAGGCACACGATTTTTCTGGAAGGCAGTGACACCACCCTGAAATTCAACAGCCACTCGGCCTACTCGCCCAGCGGCTCCCAGCCGTACTGCTATCTTTACTTCGATGACGACCTTGAGAAGGGCCAGGATTTCAAGCAGTTTATCGCCATTGAACCGGCGGTGGATATCGGTGTAGAGTTCCACGATCACTACCTCAAGCTGCGGGGAGATTTCGAACCCGGGAAATCCTATTCTTTCACCATCAAACAAGGCCTCAAGGGAACCGACGGGGAGTATCTGAAAGAAGATGTAACCAGAACGGTGCCGTTCCCGGGGCTCAAACCGGACCTCAGGTTCATCTCCGCCGACCGCACCTACCACTCCGCCGGGTCCAACCTGGTCATCCCCCTGGATACGGTGGAAACCGATACGGTGGAAATACAGCTGGAGCACATCTACAACAACAACGTGGTCCATTTCATCAACCGGTACCGCCCCGGCAGCAGCTACAACCCGGACTACATGGGTTTAACGGTGGCCGGCAAGAAGATACCGGTGACCGGGGAGATCAACAAGTGGAAAACCGTATCCATCGACCTGAAAGAGATCGAGGGGGCGGATCAACCGGGGATATCGGTCCTCACTGCCTGGCCTCCCAAACGGTCGTGGCGCAAGCGCAAGAAGCTCATCTGCATCACGGATATCGGTATCTGGGCTACCATATCGGGCCACGACCTGCTGGTCTGGACCAGCTCTATCGCCGCCGGAAACTCCCTGGGCAACTGCGAAGTCACAGTGTATACCAAAACGAACCAGATCATCACCAGCGGCAGCACCAACGTGGAGGGGATCGCCCATTTCAAGGACCTGGACATGACAGCCGGGGACAGCCGGCCCTTCCTCATCACCGCCAGCCGCGGCGAAGACCTGAGCTATCTCAAGATCGACCGGGGCAACATCTCCCACACCGATTTCGACACCGGCGGCCGGGGCGTTATCGAGAGTGGATACGAAGCCTACCTCTACACCGACCGGGGGATCTACCGCCCAGGAGACACCCTTCACATCAGGGGTGTCGTGAGGGGACCGCGAAACAGCCTGCCCGGGGAGTTTCCGGTCACCATCGATATAATCAGGCCCGACAGGAAGAAGTTGAGGACGCTGAAACTAATCCTGTCCGATCTGGGCACCTTCACGGCCGATTTTTCCGTCCCCGGCGACGCGCTCACCGGCGAATACCGACTGATGTTGTTCACCCCCGCCTCTGAAGATGCCGTCGGAAGCACCACGGTCCAGGTGGAGGATTTCATGCCAGACCGGATGAAAGCTGAACTGAGCCTCTCTCCCGTAGGCCGGCGGCGTTCCGGAGACACCGTGACGGTCACTGTGAACGGAAAACACCTGTATGGAAAGCCTGCGTCCGGCCGGGACGTGACCGCCGTTTGTACGCTTCGCACCGACACCTTTTCACACCCCGACTGGAAAGGCTTCACCTTCACCGATATCGTGGAGGAGGAGTTCTCTCCCTTCACCCTCGAGCTGGGCAAGCAGACACTGGATGATCAGGGGCAGACGGTATTCGAGTGCACCTTGCCCAGGGACCTCAAACCGGGGAGCAGCCTGCTGGCCACCTTCTCGGCCACTGTTATGGAGACCGGGGGAAGAGGAGTGTCGGCCCGGCAGACGCTGCCGGTAGATCCCTACCCTTTTTACTGCGGCCTGAAAAGCGTCTCCGCCCCGAAAGGCCGGGAACACGAACAGGCGATCTTTTTCGAATGTGCCGCCGTCACCCCCGGCGGCGAACCGGCACCAAACGCAGGCGAGTTTGAGTACACCGTGGGCGAGCTATACTGGAACTGGGCCTTGAGACGTGGACCCGACGGCCGGTACCACTACATATCGGAACGGGAAGAAGTGGTGGTCGCCCGGGGGACGGTCACCCTCGAGGAAGGACGGGGGATCTTTTCCTTCAAACCCGAGACGTGGGAAACCTACCGCGTCAGGGTACAGGCCGTAGATCAGGGCGCCAGTGATCAGCTGGGGGGCCCATCCGTCTGCCTGGAGTTTTCCACGGAAGAAGAAGCCACCGTAGCGGCGGTTCCCGCCCGGCCCGACCGGCTGCAAATCATCACCGACCGTACCAGCTATCATCCCGGCGACAAAGCCCGTGTCACCATCACCTCGCCGTTTGCCGAGGGCAGGCTGCTGCTTGTCGTTCAGCGTGAAAAGGTGCTCTCGTACGAGCAGCACCCCATCCGGGACCGGGAAACCACCGTGGAGATTGACGTCAAAGAGGAGTTCGCACCCAATGTCTATCTCACCGCTGTGGTGGTCAAGCCGCCCCGCTCCACGGACAAGCTGGACAACTACCGGGCGTACGGAATCGAGCCGCTGCGGGTAAACTGCACCGACAGGCACCTGGACCTCACTCTGGACGCTCCCGGAAAGACGAAACCGGGAACCCGGATATCCGTCACCGTGACCGTAACAGGAGCAGACGCCGCCGGGACCGGCGGCGAAGGGCAGGAAGCGGAAATAAGCCTGGCTGCGGTTGACGAAGGCATCCTGCAGTTGACCGGTTTTGAAACCCCGGACCCGTGGGACTTCTTCTACGGGAAAAAACGACTGGCAACCAGGACGGCCGACCTGTACTCACTTATCTTCCCCGAGTACCGGGTCGAGGCGGCCGGCACCGGTTCCGAGCCCGGCGGCGACCGGGCCGAGGAGCGCCGCAAACGAATGCTGGCCCCCGTGGCCGTCAAGCGGGTGAAGTC
This sequence comes from uncultured bacterium, assembly GCA_964432985.1. Classification (GTDB taxonomy): domain Bacteria; phylum Muiribacteriota; class CAYSPT01; order CAYSPT01; family CAYSPT01; genus CAYSPT01. The sequence continues at coordinate 5,283 of CAYSPT010000043.1, read as the reverse complement.
CATCGTCTTGTGGACATCTCCCATCCGTACCGGCAAAGACGGTAAAGCCACCATCGAGCTTACGGTTCCCAACTTGATCGGGGCGCTCAGAATCATGGCGGTAGCGGTGGGGGCATCCTCGTATGCCGGAGCGGATACACCGGTACTGGTAAAACCCGACCTGGTGCTCGAAACCAGCCTGCCGAGGTTCCTCTCCACCGGCGACACCTTCAAGCTGCCAGTTTCCGCCTACAACGACACCGGAAAGGCTGGAACCGCGAAGCTGACCGTGTCCACCTCCGGATCGCTGAAAATTGCCGACCGGAAGGATGGAGATCATAGTATGCGGGATCGCAGCCAGCGGTCCCTGTACATCGGGCGTCAGGAAGAGAAACGACGGAATTTCTTCCTGCAGGCAGATGCGCTGCCGGGCAAAGCCGTCGTCCGTGTCGAAGCGGGGTTGCACGAAGAGCTTACCACCGAAGAAACGGAGCTGGCGGTCCGTCCGCCGGCGCCGCTGATCTCGCTGACCGGGGCGGGCTCCCTGGAGGGAACGGATTCTCTCAGGGAAGGAGAAGACGCCGTCCTGTCCTTCCCGCCCCTGATGATGCCCGACACCAGCACCGCCACTATCATGTGTACCACCGTGCCGGCGATCACCCTGGGAAAATCGCTCCGGGAACTCATCCGGTACCCCTACGGCTGCGTGGAGCAGACTTCATCGTCTCTCTTTCCGCTGCTTTACCTGAAGGACGTGGCTGAGATGGTGGAGCCGTCGCTGACCGAAGAAGGCAACAGCATCGACCGCATGGTGCAGTCGGGTATATACCGGCTGCTGTCCATGCAGACCCATTCCGGTGCCCTGTCCATGTGGCCGGGAAGTACCCGGGTCCACCGGTGGGGAACCCTCTACGGAGCCCACTGCCTGATAGAGGCGGAAAAAGCAGGTTACATCGTACCGGCCACGGAGAAAAAGGCGCTGGTCAACTACATCCGCACCAGCCTCAAGGCGGTGGGGGGTACCGACCGCTGGGACCGCTCCGAGCTGGCTTGTGAAGCCTACGCCTGCTATGTACTGGCTCTGGCCGGTGAGGTGTCTCTCGACCGGGTCCGGGCTCTTCTGAAGAAAGAGGACCTGGCCGTCTACTCCCGTTATCAGCTGGCGGCCGCCTGTTACATGGCCGGCCAGTACGATGAGGCGTTGTCGCACGTAGGCGACACGCTGCCCTCTCTGGATTCGTCCCGGCAGCGGGACACCGGCGGGGTGTTCGACTCCCACATCAGGGAGCTGGCCATCCTGCTCGATACGCTGCTCACGGTTTCCCCCGACAGCCCCCGCATCGTCACTCTGGTCAAGGCATTGAACGACAAGCGGGAAAACGAGCGTTACCTGACGACCCAGGAAAACTCTTTTTCCCTGATGGCCATGGGCAAGTACGCCCGTACCATGGATATGAAAGAAAAGAACTTCACCGCCCGGTGCCTTGTCAACGGGGAAACGGTGCGGGAATTCACCCACCTGGACTCGCCCCGGATTACGATCCCGCAGGCCTCGGGAAAAGAAGTGCGTCTGAACCTTAAGGGAAAAGGCACCCTCTACTACTTCTGGGTGCTGGAAGGCGTTCCGGTCAGCGGCCGGGTGGATGAGACTGACCGCGGCGTCGTAGTGCGCCGCACCTTCAAGACCACCGGCGGAGCGGTGGTGGACCCGCTGGAGTTCGAGCAGGGTAAGACCTACGTGGTGGAGTACTCTATCAAGGCTTCGCGGGAGCTGGAAAACTTCGTCATCAACGACCCGCTTCCAGGGGGGCTTGAGATAGAGAATCCCCGGATCAATACGCGGGCTGCCCTGGACTGGCCGGAAGAAGACACCGTGAATCCCGACTACATGGACATCCGCGACGACCGGCTCCTCCTGTTCCTGGACATCGGGAGCACCGACGAGTTGTTCTACCGCTACCTGGTTAGGGCGGTGACCGTGGGACGGTTCCGTCTGCCCGCCCTGTGCGGCGAGTGTATGTACGACCCGGGGATCAGAAGTGTGTCCGGGCAGGGTTTGATAAAGGTTAAGGAGTAAGTAAAAATGACAGCTGATACCTTATGAAAGCTCGCCATCTGTTCATACTCGGGAGAGAACCTTAGTGTGTAGTGGCCGTGTAGAAAGAGAGTAACGAAAATGAAGACTAGATTCGTGCCGAGACTCGCGCGGCGGCTTCTTGTTTTCATTTTCTTAGTGCTACTACTGCCACAAGTGGGTTTTCGGGTGTTGGACAGGCTGTATCCGTTTCCGGTGGAGAAGCTGGGGAACTTGAAAGCCCCGACCATCGTCCGGAGCAGCGACGGCACCATCCTGAGGATTTTCCTGAATGAAAAGGACTGTATCCGCCTGCCGGTAAAACTCGCGGTGGTAGACCGCTCGCTCATCCTGGCGACGGTAGCTGCCGAAGACAAACGGTTCTTTACGCACGTGGGGGTAGACTGGATAGCCGTGGTCAGGGCCACCCTGGGCAACCTCAAATCACGCCGGATCATCTCCGGGGCTTCCACCATCACCATGCAGGTGGTGCGGCTGCTAACGCCCCGCCCCAGGACGCTGCGTTCGAAACTGATCGAGGCGTTCCGCGCCAGGCAATTGGAGCAGGTACTCAGCAAGGACGGAATCATGGAGGAGTACCTGAACCGCACACCGTACGGGGGGAACCTGGTGGGGGTCGGAGCGGCGTCTCTTCGTTACTTTGGTAAAAGCGCATCCGACCTTACCGTCCCCGAAGCTGCCCTGCTTGCGGGTTTGCCTAAATCACCTTCACGGCTGCGCCCGGACAGGTTTCCGCGCAGGGCGGCTACCAGCAGAAACATCGTTCTGCACAGGATGGCCGACCTCGGTTCCATCACCGGCAGTGAACTGACACGCTCCCTGGCAACACCGGTGGAGTCACGGAGTTTTTCTTTTCCGTTCCGCGCTCCCCACATCGCCGGGTACATCAACCGCAACCTCCCGCCGGGAACGGATGTCCGGAGCTCTGTCGACCTGGCGCTGCAGCGGTGCGCCGAACGGGCCATCAGGGACAAGGTGGGCGAGCTTGCGAAACAGGGAGTTACCAACGGCGCGGTGTGCATTATCGAAAACCGAAGCGGGCTGGTGCGGGCCCTGGTAGGTTCAGTTGATTTCCACTCCTTTGCCAACGACGGCCAGGTCAACGGCGCCATGGCGGTGCGCTCGCCGGGTAGCGCCCTGAAACCGTTTACTTACGCCTGTGCGTTTCAGACAGGCGACCTGTCGCCCACTAAGGTGCTGGGAGATGTTCCCGTGGCGTACCGCGGGTATTCCCCCAGCAACTACGACCGCAGTTACCGCGGGCCGGTCACCGTGAAAGAAGCCCTGGTGAAGTCTTTGAACATCCCGGCGATCCAGGTACTGAACCGCGTGGGGTACGATGCGCTGTACGACTGCCTTACCCGGGCGGGGATTACCACTCTGGACAGGCCTCCCGGACACTACGGGCTCGGACTAACCCTGGGATCGTGCGGCGTGACACTCCTGGATATGACCAATGCCTATGCCGCTCTGGCCAGGCTTGGGATCTACCGCCCCTACCGGCACCTATGCGGTGAAGCCGCTCCTGGCCGCCGGGAGGTACTCTCGGAGGAAGCCTCCTACCTGGTGGCCGATATGCTGCTGGCCGCCACACGGCCGGGACAGACCGAAGTAGAGGGCCAAGCGGATGGAAGAGGACCTCTGTTTGCGGGTAAAACAGGTACGTCGTATGGGCACAAAGACGCCTGGTGCTTCGGGTACAATCCCGAGTACACCGTTGGAGTGTGGGTAGGAAATTTCAACGGCCTACCGTCAAAATCGCTGGTGGGCCGCTCCGCGGCTCTGCCGGTGGTACGGCGAATTTTTACTGAGGTGTACCGTCACCGCAACGCCCCCTGGTATGATACGCCCCCGGACATCCGGAGCCGGACCGTCTGTGCCCGCAGCGGACTGGTACCAAACAACCACTGTCTCCACACCAGGGAAGGACAGTATATTCCCGGGGTGAGCCCAAACAGCGTGTGCGACGTCCACCGGCTGGTAATGGTGGACACCGAAACAGGTCACCGGCTGTGCCCCCTGTGCTGCGGCAGCCGAAAGATTATGTGGAGACAGGCCGAAACGTGGCCGCCTGATATTAATGAATTTCTTCGCAGCCGAGGCCTTCTGCTCAACGAATCACCCGCCCACAATCCGCAGTGCCAGCGGCATTCCGACGACAGCCGTCAGCCTGATATCATATCCCCCCGAAACGGCCAGGAATTTCTGCTTGTCAACCTTCCGGCCGATGGGCAATCCCGTGAAAAGATTTCTCTCAAAGCCGCAGCCGCACCGGACAGCGCGCATCTTTTCTGGTTCGTGGACGGTTCGTTTCTGGCCAGGACATCCCTGAACGACACGCTGTTCTGGCCGCTTGCCCCCGGAAACCACGAAATCATCTGCATGGACGAGCAGGGGAGACGAAGCACGGCGGAAATTACCGTTTACGATTAGGCTTGTAGCATTTTAACCAAAAATCCTTTGACTTTTAGTAGGTAAAGGCAATAAAATCTTTACCAGTGCTTGAAAGATCAAGTCCCAGTACACTTTTCACCTCACCGGAGAGGGTGCACCATGGCTGACGAGCAGAGTATAAATAACGAAGAGAAGCAGAATTCAGGTCGAAGGATTAATCCGCTTTACGAAAGCCGGGACCAACTTTACACGTCATCCGAAAAGTCGATCCAACTGGAAGGCTTCGACTGGCTCAAAAAAAGCGCCGACCCGGAAGCTGCGAAGATCATCGCTTTCGGGCTGGCCACCCCCACCGTGCTCGTGAAAGAAGAGATACTGACCCACTTCAGCAATCTCGACCGTGACGACATGTTCGAGCACCTGCTCGAGGCCCTCATCGGGTGCGGGGAAGTAGCGAAAGGCGAGGTATACAAGGCTTTCATCGACGCCGGGCTGGCGGAAGTGTACCTGGATAAAATAGAGAAATACCGGCAGTCATTGACGAAGTACCCTATGCTCATCAAGACTATCACTTTTCTGGGGCTGCTCGGCGTCCAGGAAATGATGGAGCCCATCGGGCAGCTTATCTTCATCGACAACGATAAAGTACGGATGGCGGTCATCGACGCCCTGGAAGAGCTGGACAACCGCAGCTGCCTCAACTTCGTCCTGACGGGGGCAAAACTCTTCAGCCTGGGGGTGGCCAAGCGGTCGCTCAAACTTCAGGGCTCCTGACATCGCGTAAAACTCGATGTAGCTTACACGGTTTCGAATAC
>CAYSPT010000042.1:41156-44005 GCA_964432985.1 uncultured bacterium | reverse complement strand
CAGCCGTATGCTGTTCGCAGCCGTATGCTGTTCGCAGCCGTATGCTGTTCGCAGCTGAAATCAGCATAACAAGCAATGCACGAGCCGGTCAAAGTTAAAGATGCTTTATATCGTATTATATACAATGTCAGAGTTCCTTAGTCAGAGCTCCTTATGAAAGCGCGTACGCATTCTTGCAAGCGCGCACGCATTCTTGCAAAGGAATTTGAATAATGATATTATTATCAATCCGCTGCACGGCGGGAAAGGAGGGACCATGTTCTCGCTGACCGCGAAACTCAAGGTCCGGGTCCTATCCTCAACCACAGGTATACCATCTCGCCACATTTTTTGTTTTTCTGCGCACGGAAAGAGGTTGAAAACCGATGCCGGTGATTAATAAAGTTCTGTCAAACAGTTACTACGACTCTGTTTTCCTTATGCGTATCGCCCAGAAAATCACCCTTGAAGATGGCGTAGAGGAAGCAGCGGCCATGATGGGTACGCCCGCAAACAAGGAAATACTTGAGCGGGCCGGGATACTCGGCGGCGACGGACAAGCCGCCGGTCCCAACGACCTGGTGATCGCCGTCAAAGGCACCGGTGAAGAGCATCTCGCGGCAGCTCTGCAGCGCCTCGATGAGCTGCTGTCTGGACAGGAAGAAGATACCAGCGGTGAAGAGTTCAACCCGCGCTCCCTTTCCACCGCCATGGAACGACTGCCAAGAGCCAACCTGCTGCTGCTTTCCATCCCCGGTGCATATGTCAAGCGTGAAACAATGAAGGCCCTGCGAGAAGGATTGCACGTGATGATTTTCAGCGACAATGTACCGCTTGAAGATGAAATAGCCTTGAAAAAAGAGGCTTCTAAAGCCCGAAGGTTGGTCATGGGACCTGACTGCGGCACGGTCCTGATCGGGGGAAAAGCCCTGGGATTCGGCAACGTGGTGCGGGAGGGAAACATCGGTATCGTGGCTGCTTCGGGAACGGGGATACAGGAAGTCGCAACCCTGATTCACAAGCTCGGTTTCGGTGTCACCCACGCCATCGGTGTTGGAGGGAAAGATCTTTCCAAAGAGGTTGGAGCGCTTTCTTTTCTGGCCGGACTGAACTGCCTGGCGGAAGATGACGCCACGAAAACCGTGGTCATGATTTCAAAGCCGCCCGCCCCCGAAGTGGCGGAAACGGTGCTGGCGGCGGCCACTGGAATCGCCAAGCCGGTGATAGTGTGCTTTCTGGGAAGCCGCGAAAAGCAGATTGACCGGGAGAACCTCCGGTTTGTCACCACGCTGGAAGACGCGGCCCGGGAAGCGGCGATGGCCGCAGTCCGGACCGGCGGCGACGCAGCGGCGGTGGAAGCACCGTCCGCTGCCTTAGTAATCGGTTCCCCACAGGTGAGTGAGCCAGCCCTTCCTACCGTCAAACCGCTTGCCAACGGGCAGCGATTCATACGGGCACTGTTCAGCGGCGGCACCCTGTGCGAAGAGGCGCTCAACGTGCTGGAGCATGTTTTAAAAGGTGATATCACCACCAATCTCAAACCCCGGGGCAGCGTACGAACCATGCCTGATCCGTTCACCAGCACGGGTCACGCTTTCGTCGATCTGGGAGAAGACCTTTTTACCAGGGGACGCCCGCACCCCATGATCGATTTCGATCTCAGGTGCAAACGGATCGTCCAGGAAGCCGAAGACCCGGACACCGCGGTGATTCTACTGGACGTAGTCCTGGGATACGGCTCCCATGAAGATCCGGCGGGGGAACTCATACCGGCCATCGCCGAGGCAAGGCGGCAGGCAGAGAAGCGCTCGACGCATATCGATTTCATCGCCTGCATCTGCGGCACCGACGAAGATCCCCAGGATGCAAAGCGGCAGAAACAGGAACTTGAAAAAGCAGGAGTACTGGTGGCGGACTGCAATGCCACCGCCGCCCGCCTGGCCGCCCGGATTCTCAAGCGGCGCGCCTCGTGCGTGGAATCCGGTGCAGAACCCGAGGAGGCGGCCCTCGACACAGGTAATATAAACCCCAAAGAGCCCACCGGCCAGTTCCACGAACCAGTGCAGCCCACTGGAGCGAAACCCGCCTGCAAAAGTACCATTGTCCCGGAGGTGCTATTACCGGAGGCGCCGCTACCGGACATGGGAATCTTCCGTGACGGGCTGGGCACGGTAAACATGGGCTTGAAATCTTTTTGTGAATCACTCAGGGACCAGCAGTCCCCCGCGGTCCACGTGGACTGGCGCCCGCCGGCACGGGGCGACCGGGAACTGACAGCCCTGCTTGACAGGTTATTGTAGAGAGGCTGGTGTCTCATGACCGAATTACGCGATAGCATCAATCAAGCAAACGCTGAAGCGGCTGAACGCATGATCGCCGCGGAGCCGGTGCTGGTGGATATCCGGCCGGCCACTGAAGTGATACCCGGTTTTTCGGGTAAAATGATCCTCCACGCGGGGCCTCCCATCACCTGGGACAGGATGTGCGGCCCGGTGCGGGGCGCGGTGCTGGGAGCGGCCGTCTACGAGGGCTGGGCAGCAGATCTCGCCGGGGCGGAAGAACTGGCGGCAAGCGGTGAGATCACCTTCGATCCCTGCCACCACCACTCAACGGTGGGTCCCATGTCGGGAGTGGTTTCGCCCTCCATGTGGGTATTCTGCGTCAAGAATGTCACCCACGGCAACATGGCTTACTGCACCCTCAACGAAGGGCTGGGTAAGGTCCTGAGATTCGGGGCCAACGACAGCGCAGTCATCTCCCGGCTCAAGTGGATAGAGGAAATGCTGGCCCCATCATTGGCGCAGGCTGTCCGGCTCTCCAACGGAATAAACCTGAAAGCCATGATCGCCCAGGCGCTTTTGATGGGCGAT
>CAYSPT010000042.1:0-41056 GCA_964432985.1 uncultured bacterium | reverse complement strand
CTCCAACGGAATAAACCTGAAAGCCATGATCGCCCAGGCGCTTTTGATGGGCGATGAGTGCCACAACCGCAACGTGGCGGCCACCAACCTGTTTCTCAAGGAAACCCTGCCCTTCCTGCTGGAGAGCGATCTGGAGAAATCCGCCATAAAGAAAGTCACTGATTTCATCGCCGGGAACGTCCACTTCTTCCTGAACCTATCCATGCCCGCCTCCAAGGCCACCGCCGACACCATTGCGGGCGCGAAAAACTGCTCGCTGATGTCGGCCATGGCCAGAAACGGCACCGACATCGGGATACGGGTGGCCGGCTTGGGCGACCGGTGGTTCGTGGCTTCCGCCGGGATGCCGGAAGGTCTCTACTTCCCCGGTTTTTCGGAAAAGGACGCCAATCCCGACCTGGGAGATTCCACCATATCCGAGACCGCCGGGATCGGAGGATTCGCTATGGCTTCCGCTCCCGCCATCGTGCAGTTCACCGGGGGGAAACCGGCAGACGCCATCCGTTTCACCCGGGAGATGTACGAGATCAGCTATGGCAGGCATCGGGCTTACCAGATACCGGCCCTGGATTTTGCCGGCACACCCATTGGTGTCGACATCAGAAAGGTTGTGGAAACCGGTATCACCCCCATTATCAATACCGGCATTGCCCACCGGGAACCCGGTATCGGGCAGATCGGGGCCGGCCTCCTGTACGCTCCCCTGGAGCCTTTCGAGGAGGCTTTGAAAGCCCTGGCAGAAATTGTTGAAGGATCTGAAATCGAGGAGGAACGGCAATGACTAAAAAAAGTATCGGAACCAGTCCGCCCCGCAAGGACGCAATAGAAAAGGTGACGGGACAGGGCATCTTCGTAGCTGACCTGAAGTTGCCGGGAATGCTGCACATTGCGGTGGTTAGGTCCACTGAGCCCCATGCCGTCATCGAAAGGATCGACACCGCCGAAGCGCTGAATATGCCCGGGGTGGTCACCGTGGTTACCGGGGAAAACTGCACCCTGAAGGTTGGACACTGCATCGTGGACCAACCTCCCATGGCTACGGGCAAGGTCAGGTACGTGGGCGAACCGGTTGCCGCCGTGGTGGCCGAGACGAAGGAGCAGGCAGTGCTGGCGGCGGACAAGGTGCAGGTTTCCTACCTCGCTCTGCCCGCCGTTCTAAAAGCCCGGGACGCCCTGAAGGACGGCGCCCCGATCATCCACGAGGACCTGGCTTCGTACCACTCCCTGCCCGGTTTCAACAAGGTCCCCGGCACCAATGTATTTCACCACTATAAGCTGAGAAAAGGCGACGTGGCGGAAGGGTTCGAAAAGGCGGACCTCATCGTAGAAAACGAGTTCACCTTCCCCCACTCGTGCCACGGGGCCCTGGAGCCGCACGGGGCCATCGCCCTGTTCGATCCCGAGGGGAAGCTTACGGTCTGGGCCTCATCCCAGTCACCGTTTACGGTACGCAACTTCCTGGGAGCCATGTTCGGCATACCGCTTCACCAGGTGAGGGTGATTGTTCCCTATCTAGGCGGCGGATTCGGCTGCAAGTCCGACACCACCATCGAGCCGCTGGTAGCCTGGATAGCCCGGCACGCGGTAGGGCGTCCGGTCCGGCTTATTCTCAGCCGGGAAGAGGTATTCTGCGGATCGGTCATCGGCCGGGGGTTCTCCACCATCAGCAGGATAGGGTTCGACCGTGAGGGGAACATCACCGCGGCGGAGGTGGACATCGCCTGCAGTTCGGGAGCGTACGGAGAGAATTCCATCAACATCGTGGTGGGAGGCGGGCACAACGCCACCGGCCCCTACGAGATTCCCAACGTGAAAATCGATTCCCGGGCCGTCTACACCAACACACCGATAGTAGGAGCTTTCCGGGGGTACGGCCACCCGGAGGCCCACTGGATGATGGAGCGCCAGATGGATGTCGCCGCCCGCAAACTGGGCATCGATCATATCGAATTGAGGCGGCGCAACCTGCTCAAACCCGGCTCCGTCAACAACCTGGGCCAGACCATCACCGAAAAGAACGGCGACCTGGAAAGCTGCCTGGATGCGGTGCTGAAGAGCCTGGACATCGAATCGAAACGCAAACCGCATGGGTCCATCCGCTACGGCAAGGGGATCGGCTGCCTGATGAAATCGCCGGTCATGGCCACCAACGCCGCTTCCGGAGCCAATGTACGGTTCAACGAGGACGGCACCGTCCAGATAAATATGACCGGTTCGGAGATGGGCCAGGGGTCCATGACCGCCCTGTGCCAGATTGCCGCGGAGACGCTGAAAGTCCCGGTAGAGAACGTCAGGATCAACGCCGGCTCCGACACCCTGTATGCACCGTACGAGTGGCAGTCGGTGGCATCATCCACTACCTGGAAGGTGGGGAACGCCATCGACCAGGCCGCCCGGCGGCTCATCGAGGTGGTCAAAAGCAACGCCGCCCTGGTACTTGGCTGCTCTAACGAGGACCTGGAGTACGATGGAGAAAAAGTGTTTCTCAAAGACAATCCAGAGAAATCCATCCCGCTTCAACAGCTCACCCTGGGCTATATGTACCCCGACGGGCACACGGTGGGTGAAGTGGCCCAGGCCTACGGAAGTTACCTGCCCATAGGTCTTACTTTTCCGGACTCCGTTACCGGAGGCGGAAACTGCGCCGGTTCCTGGACATTCGGATGCCAGGGAGCCGAGGTGGCGGTGGACATCGAGACCGGCGAGATCAAGGTGCAGAGATTCATCACTGCCATGGACATCGGCCGGGTTATCAACCCGCAGCTGGCCCGGGGCCAGATCACCGGCGCCGTGGTCCAGGCCATGGGCGGGGCACTGACTGAAAAGATCATCTACAGTGACCAGGGGCAGATTCGAAACGCCACTTTCACCGATTACAAGATGCCCACGCCCAAGGATATCGCTCCGGACGCTCTGGAAGTCATTTTCCTGGAAAATCCCGATGAGAAATCGGCTTACGGGAACCGCTTGATCGCCGAGCATGGCACCGTCTCGGTGGCGCCGACCATCGCCAATGCGGTGCGCGACGCCGTGGGCCTGGATTTTTTCGAACTGCCCATGGATGTGTGCACCATGCTTGAAAGGCTCAAGGACTCGGGAGTCACCGTCATTGACGGGGAAGAGCAGGAACGGGAGGGGGGTGCCGAACATGCTTAGACCATTTGACTATTACCGGGCACACTCATTGCAGGAAGCCAGCAGCCTGCTTCTTCAACACGAAGGCGCCAGGGTGCTGGCCGGGGGGACCGACCTGCTGGTCAAGCTCCGCGACGGAAAAGACGCCTGCCCGGCTGTGGTGGACATCAAGGGAATAGAGGAGCTGAAAACCATCGCTATTCAGGGAGACACCCTGAGTATCGGCGCACTGGCAACGGTCACGGACATACTCGAATCGGAGCTATTGGCCGGACCCTATGGGCTGCTCAAAGAGGCGGCGGCGGTCTTCGGATGCCTGGAGATACGCCACCGGGCCACGGTTGGAGGCAGCATAGCTCACGCCTCCCCCGGAGGGGAATTCGGCACGCCGCTGCTGGTGCTCGAAGCGCTGGTGGAACTGGCCGGAGCGGATGGCAAGCGCGTTTTGCCGGTGTCGGAGTTCATCACCGGTCCCACCCGTACCTGCATTCAGCCGGGTGAGGTCCTGGTCAGGCTGCTGGTGCCCGGGTACTCCACCGAGGTCAGAAGCGCCTACCGCCGGCGGAGCCGTATCGCCGGTATGGACCTGGCCTCCATGAACATGGCCGTGCTCATTACCGATGCCCGGAGTGAAGCAAAACGGCAGTTCAGGGTAGCCGCCGGCGCCATGGCGGCCACACCTATCAGGCTGAAAGAGGCCGAAGAGGTGCTGAACGGCGGAGCGCTTACCCCTGTCTTGATCAACAAAGCCGCCCGGGCAGCCAACGAGAACCTCGCGCCACGGGCGAGCAGCCTTCGCGCCACCCCGGCATATAAAAAGGATATGATACATGTTCTACTTAAGAGAAGCATTACCGAGCTGCTGGATATTCCGGCCGCTGAACTGGAACGGAGGTGAGCGGAATGCGGCACGAAATTACCCTGACGGTAAACGGAAAGACAATACACAGAAGCGTCCCTTCCAACCGGTCCCTGCTGGAGTTCATCAGGGACGACCTCGAGCTCACCGGAACCAAGGAAGGCTGTGGCAACGGAGAGTGTGGAGCCTGCACGGTGCTTTTAGACGGCGTGCCCGTGCGAAGCTGCCTGATGCTGGCAGTTGAAGCCGCCGGCGGGAGGCTGGAAACCATCGAAGGACTGGCGGACGGGTTCGAGCTCACCCACCTCCAGAAAGCGTTCGTCGAACACGGTGCGGTGCAGTGTGGTTTCTGCATCCCCGGTTTCATCATGGGAATTACCGCCCTGCTCAGGAACAACCCGGCTCCCACCCAAAACGAGATACGGGAAGCCATGGGCGGACACCTGTGCCGCTGCACGGGCTACGAGGCTATCTACAACGCCATCGAGGCCGCTGCGAAGGCGATCCAGGCTGAAGGAGCCCGAGCAGCTGAAGCTTAATACGTGAATTAACGAGGTTTACATGTGAAACACGAAATGGTTTTTCCTTTCTTTATTTCATCTGCAAAGAGAGAAGTGAATTCGCTTTAACTCCAGATAACACCGGAAAGTGAGGTTATAGTTGATGGATTTGATTGTTAGGAATGCCCGACTCAGAGGGCGGGACGAATTGGTGGATATTGCAATAGAGGGAGAAAACATTGCCAGGATAGAGCCCGGGATACAGGGGACAGCCGAACGGGAGATCGACGCCGGGGGGCGTCTGGTCACACCCACCTTTATCGACCCCCACCTCCACCTGGACAAGGCGCTCATCAGCGAGGTGGTCCGCGAAAACGTGAGCGGTACCCTGATGGAAGCCATCGAGATCATCTGGAACAAGAAGAAAGTCTATACCAACGAGGACATCATGTCCCGGGCCGGGCGGTGCATCGAGTGGGGAATCTCCCACGGGACCACCGTGTTCCGTTCCCACGTGGACATCGACACCGTGGGCGGTTTCAAACCGCTGGAAGGTGTCCTGGCCACCCGGGATAAGTACCGTGACGTAGCTGAAGTTCAGATTGTGGCCTTTCCCCAGGAGGGAATCCTGCAGGACCCTGGCACCGAGGAAATGATGGTCAAGGCCATGGAGATGGGCTGCGACGTGGTGGGGGGCATGCCCTACAACGAGATGACCTACGACGACTCCAAGCGGCACATCGATATCTGTTTCGAGATCGCGAAAAAGTTCGACGCGGACATAGACATGCACGTGGACGAGACCGACGATCACACTGCCCGGACCCTGCAGTACCTGGCGGCCAAAGCCATCAAGGAAGGCTGGCACGGCCGGGTCACCGCCGGGCACACCTGTGCTCTGGCGGCCTACAACGACTACTACGCAGCCAAGGTCATCGGCCTCATCCATAAAGCCGGTATGAACATGGTCACCAATCCGGCCACCAACCTGATGCTTGAGGGGCGGCTCGACAAGCAGCCCATCCGCCGGGGGATCACCCGGGTCAAGGAGCTGCTGGCCGCCGGAGTCAACGTGGTCTACGGGCAGGATTGCCTCAAGGACACCTTCTACCCCACCTTCGGCCAGGCGGACATGCTGGAAGTGGGTTTGATCACCGCCCACGCCGCCCAGTTCAGTATGCCCAACGAGATCGAGACCCTGTTCGACATGCCCACGGTTCGCTCGGCAAAGATGCTGCGGTTGAACAAGTATGGAATCGAAGTTAGTAATCCCGCGTCCTTCAACATCATCGATGCCGAAACAGTGCAGGAAGCCTTCCGGACCCAGGCCGACCGGCTTTATGTATTCAGGAAAGGGCAGCTGCTGTCGGAAACCCGCACCGTGAAGAAACTGCACATCAACCGGCAGCACGAGTCGGAAAAAACCGCGGAACTGTAAACGATACTGCCTCTGGCAGAAAGAAGAAAGGATGACATGAGATGGCAACCAAACTCTACGACCTCACCCAACCCCTGTCGGTACTGACACCGGCCTGGCCAACCTATGAGCCCCTGCAGCTAAAATTCTTCAAAAGGCTCTGTCCAAACGGCGCCAACGGCCAGTTGATTACCACCTCCAACCACGTGGGAACCCACATCGACGGGTCGCTCCACTTCTGCACCCACGGGCGGGACATCGCTTCCATTCCCCTGGAGGATTTGTACGGCGACGCGGTCATCGTCGATCTCAGCGACATGGCCAAAGATTACGGGATCTACACCTCGAAGGACATCACGGACCGGGTGGAAGTCCGCGAGCGTGACATCCTCATCATCAGCACCGGCTACCACCGGTACGCCTGGGACCAGCCGGAAGCGGACGAGGTGCGGTACATGATCAAGCACCCCGGTCCCACCAGGGAGTTCACCGAGTGGTGTATGAAGATGAAGTTCAAGTGGATTGGTGTCGACTGCGGAAGCGCCGACCACCCCATGAACACCAAGATCCGCGACTGGATGCCCCCGCAGGCGGTGCTGGCGGAAAAGGCCGTCAAGGAGATGTACGGAAAAAGCCTGGACGACCTGTTCCCCCCGGAAGACTACCAGCAGATGCATATCGCCCTGTTCCCTCACGACATCATCCACGCCGAGAACCTGGGCGGCGACATCGACAAGCTGCTCAACCAGCGTGTCACCGTGGGGTGCTTCCCCTGGCGTTTTGTCGGCGGCGAAAGCTCTATCTGCCGTATCGTCGCTTTTGTAGAGGAGTAAGCTCACCGCTGGTGAGTAGGCCCAACAGATGTACACGCACACCAAACCGGCTGTTCCACGAGGACAGCCGGTTTTCTATTGATTAGCTACCCCTTACTTTCTGAAGGATTGGCTGAGTTTGTCGGCCCTTACTCTTTTTCGAACACTTACTTATAAGGCTTAGGATTGGTATTGAACTGTTAAATCCAATCCTGTAGTATTCTTAACAGGATCCTAACTCTTAATCAATACATTGGCCTTTTGCTTTTTCTTTATCAGGAAAAAGTTTCAAAATACCCTTGACCAAGTAGTGTATTTAAGATATGCTTTTATAGGGGACCAGTGTGCGTTCCTGGCCTGTACCGGTGAACCGGGGCTTTAAATAAAATAGCAAAAGCCAGGCCAGATAAGGGTTCTAAACCAAATGCCGCCGGTTGCGGCGGACAGAAGAGGTGAGTGTCAATGTCTCTTTCAAGAAATTCTTCCCTGCTCATCCTGCTGGTTGTCGGATTTATTTTGTTCGCGGCGCTTCCACACAGCTCGGAAGCCGCTCCCTTCAACCTGCGGCGTAGCTACTTCCGTGTCAGGTTCAACACCGGCGGGTACTCGACCACCACGGACCAGATCAACCCCGAGATTTCCGTGGGCAGCTACACGCTCAATTTGCGTAGTTGGCCGTATACCGTCAACGAGTGGCGGGACAGCAACAGCTATAACATTCCCGACCTGCACATCCGAAGCACCCGCGGCGGCAGTTACAGCAGTACTTACTACCAGGCCTATGATGTCCGGGGCAACTTCAATCAGGGCTACATACGCCGCGTCCGTATGCGGTGGGCCTCCGGCGACTATATGCACGACCAGTGCGAGCACAGCGGCATCTGGGGCATGATCTACGGCCACCGCCAGGACAACAACTCCTGGTACGGCTACCACTGGTGGCGGCCGAACAACGATCCCTACATGAACAACATCAACTGGCGGGGCTGGGGCTGGTACTCATTCGCTTCCAGTCACCGGGTCAGGTGGGTCCAGCTCAGGGCCTGGTCGGGAGAGCACGCCATTTCCGGTATGAGCCACATTATTGGCCTTAACAGGCCGCCGTATTCCGGCAGCAACCAGCATGGCGGTGCCATGTGGACGTTCAACCAGTGGACCATCGGGATGGAAATCTCCCATGTGGATGTCACCTACATGTTCACCGCCACCTACTACTACTCGGTTGAGAACGCCGATTACTACTCCAGACCCGGCGTCTGCGACATGGGAAGCAAGGGTCTCTACTGGGGTAAGATCTGGTGGACGGAGGGCCGGACCAACGGCTCGAGCAAGCGCTGCATGGTCTACTGCCGCACCTCCACCTCATCGGGCAGCGGTTACGGAAGCTGGATCCGGGTCTACAACGGCGCCCCCCTGATGGGCTACCTGACCAAGCGAAGCGAGTCCCATGCAGGCAAAACCACTTACTGGCAGAAACGGTACATGCAGGTCAGGGTCAACATGAGAAATCCCAGAAGCCACTACAACAACCTGCCCTACCTGAGCAACATGTACATCGATTATTTCTACGACACCACGCTCCCCTACCCCTGGCGGCACTATGGCTACCGGCTGCTTCGCAACCGAAACGGCAGCGAGGGCCTGTGGGCCCAGCGGGACAACAGCTCCCAGATGACCTACACCACCTTCAACCCGTACGGTTACGGCAACGTTGACTGCCTGGAGATAGCCAGGTACACTCAAGTCGCGCGGCTGTCTGCAAACTACGATATCCCCGACCTGCACATCCGCACCACCCGCGGCTCGTGGCACAACGATATGTACAACGCCGAGAGCAGCTTTACCAACCCGGCCATCACCCGGGTCCGCATGCGCTTCGGCTCATCCGGCGAGCGTGACCCGGCCATAATGGGCTCTATGGGCCTGATCTACGGCTACCGCCGGGACCGAAACTCCTGGCACGGGTACTACACCTGGCACACTCCTGCGTGCCCCGAGAACAACAGCATCAGCTGGCACGGGTGGCACTGGCGCAGTATCGCCCCCACCAGCCACAAGGTGAGCCGGGTCCAGCTAAGAAGCTGGTGCGGCGAGTTTCAAAGCGTACACCCAAAACACACCACCAGCCAGCACGATATTTTGAAGTGGTGCTACAACGAGTGGGCTATCCCCATGGAGATATCACACATCGATCTGGAGTCCGGCTACACGTACAACCGTTACTACGACACCGGTTGGTGGGAATCGGGTAAAAAATCTTTTGACTCCGGAACCGATTACATGAAGTGGAGCATGATCACCTGGAACGAGCGTGACCGGGCCGTGACCATGAAGTGCCGGGGCAGCGACGACGGCTCCTCCTACGGCGGCTGGAGCGGCGCCCGCGGCCAGTACGCCAACCTGCACGACATCGCCAACCGCTACCTGCAGGTCAGGGCGGAGTTTACCGCGTCGGGCACCGGGTACCCCGGGCCCGGTACAAGCGGCAAGCTCGACTGGCTTTGCGTATTTTACGGGATGAACCGCAAGCCGGAGCTTCAAAGCTTGAGCATTTCGGAAAACATTCCCTCGGAGTGGGGCAACCAGGACAAGCGGAGCCAGATCAACTACAACGACCCGGCCCAGGCGGCCACGTTCGCCACCCGGAACCCCACCAGCTGGGTGAGGATCACCTACAAGATCTATGACGCCGACGGCGACCCCTGCCGTACAGTGGACTGGCAGTTAAAGAGCGATGCCCTGAGCATCGGCTGGACGAACATTGCCGATGGCGAGAAATCGGGCGCCCATGCCAGTTACCGGGCAGCCTACCCGGCCAAGACCTACAACGACCTGCAGTGGCAGACCCTCACCCAGGCGGACGGTTACTACGGGGACCTGGACTTCCAGTTCCGCTGCAAGGACGAGCTTTCGTTGGACGGTCAGACGTACATGTACACGGATTTCCGCTCCTACCGCTTTTTCTGCGACAACAACGAGCCGCCCACCATCTCGGCGGCGACGTTCCAGATTCTGCCGGATCCGGCTTACACCACCGACACCCTGTACATCAACACTTCAATGACCGGGGCCGACACCGACAGCGCGGTGACCACCTGCCACCCGGAAGCGGACCTGCCCAACCTGGAGTTCCGCTCCTACTGGAAGGTCGGCGGGAAGCGGGTCGGGGATGACGCTCCGGAGCTGGCTCCCGAGAACTACGTGAAGGGCGACACGGTCACCGTGGAGGTGTACCCGTTTGACAGCAAGGAGTTCGGGACCAAGGTCACGGACAACCTGACCATATCCAACAAGCCGCCGGTGATCACCAAGATCGAGCTCACACCATCGCAGCCCTACACCACCGACGACCTGATGTGCACCGTGGTGGCCACGGACGACGACGAGTTCATCTGGCGCAACGACGACCTCAAAGACGCCACCATCAACGCCAACCAGGACCCCTCGGGGAACGTGGACGGCAACGTGATCACCACGGACGTGGACGGCGACAACGAGTGGGAGCTGCAACTGCGGTAACAAGAACAACGGCTGAAAGCAAGGCAAGAATCGAAAGGAGTGCCACCTTATGTGAACCCAAGCGGCGTCTTTAGGAACCAGGCGCCGATGAGCAACTTTACAACCAACGACACGTACGAGGGTCCTTATCCCATAACCACTCACCTCATAGGACCCTCTTTTTTTTGTCTTAGTTGGACATAATCAACATTAGTTTTTGATTATCCATTTACTTACATGGCAATCAGCCTATCACCCGGGAAGATACTTATACATGGATTATGCAGCACTAATCCTGACCCTTATTGCTTTTATTCGCAGAAGTTATAAAAAAATCTACCAAAAGCTTTATTTACCTATTGACTATGTGGAAATTATAAGATATTCTTTATGCAGGGGGATTAGTGTATTCACCTTTGTCTAAGGTGTGTCCTGGCTGATAATGCACATAAAAATACAGGCCAGGCCATGTGATACACTCGCAATCCCTGCCCATAACGGGCAGCAAATGAAGAGGTGAGCGGTCATGAACCCATTCTCAAAGTATACCCTTGTTACCTTACTCGTTTTCGCACTGTGCCTGTGCGTGCTGACGGCACCCGCCGATGCGGTGTTCCAGATGACGCGGGGCAACCACCGGGTGAAGTTCAACACCGGCGGCTATTCGGTCACCACCAACGAGCGCAACCCAGAGATCACCGTCGCTAGTTACCGTCTCGACCTGGTGGGATGGAATGTCCTGGTCGACTACTGGGTAGACGTGAACAACTACAACATCCCCGACCTGCACATCCGCAGCACCCGGGGCGGCAGCCGAAACAGCACCTACTACCAGGCCTACGACGTGCAGAGCAACTACAACAGCTCCTCCTACATCCGCCGCGCCAAGATGCGGTGGGCTTCCGGTGACTACATGGGGGACCAGTGCGAACACAGCGGATTGTGGGGCATGATCTACGGCTACCGCCGCGATCGTGCCTCGTGGCACGGCTACCACTGGTGGCGGCCGAACAACGATCCCTACATGAACAACATCAACTGGCGGGGCTGGGGCTGGTACTCCTTTGCCACCAGCCACAAGGTCAGGTGGGTCCAGCTCAGGGCCTGGTCGGGAGAGCACGCCATGAGCGGTATGAGCCACATAATCGGAATCAACTCCCGGCCCAGCAACTCCGCCTGGCATTACAACCAGTGGACCATCGGGATGGAGATCTCCCACATCGACCTCTCGTACCACGAATATAGAAACGACTACTATTCGGTGACAAACGCCGACTACTACTCCAAGGCCGGCGTTATCAATATGGGGGCAAAAGGTCTTTACTGGGGCAAGATCTGGTGGTCGGAAGGCAACACCAACGGCAGCAACAAGCGCAACAGGGTCTACTGCCGCACCTCTAAATCCGCTTCAAGCGGCTACGGGGGCTGGATCGAGGTCTACAACGGCGCCCCGCTGATGTACTACCTGAGCAAGCAAAGCGAGGCCCATGCCGGGCGCACCTACTACTGGCAGAAACGCTACATGCAGATCAGGGTCAACATGCGCAATCCTTCCAGCCACTACAGCTCCCGGCCATGGCTCACCAACATGTACGTGGATTACTTCTACGACAACACCCTGCCCTACCCCTGGCGTCACTACGGCTACCGGGTTTTGCACACCAAGAACGGCGGCGAGGGCATGTGGGCCCAGCGGAACAACAGCTCCAACATGACCTGCACCACGACCAACGTTCACGGACACAATCCCTATATGCTGGAGCTTTCAAAGTATAACGCCACGGTTCGGCTCCATAACAGCAGCTACGATATCCCCGATCTGCATATCCGTACCACCCGCGGCTCGTGGCACAACGACATGTACAACGCCGAAAGCTCGTTCTCCAACGCGGGGATCACCAGGGTGCGCATGCGCTTCGGCTCCTCAGGCGAGCGGGACCCGGCCATAATGGGCTCAATGGGCCTGATCTACGGCTATCGCCGGGACCGAAGCTCATGGCACGGGTACTACACCTGGCACACGCCTCCCTGCCCCGAGAACAACAGCATCAGCTGGCACGGGTGGCACTGGCGCAGTATCGCCTCCGACAGCCACCGGGTGAGCCGGGTTCAGCTTCGAAGCTGGGTCTGCGAGTTCGGTTCCAACCACCCCAACCACAGTGCCGGACCGCCGAGCGGTGGTCCAGGTCGCTTGGTGTGGTGTTACAACGAGTGGGCGATACCCATGGAGATATCCCACATCGACGTGTACTACGACGGTACCTACAGCCGTTACCGGGACAATGGCTGGTGGGAGTCGGGAAAGAAGTCTTTCGACTCCGGAACGGAGTTTTACCGTTGGGGCATGATCACCTGGGGCGAGCGTGACCGGGGCTGGGTCGTCAAGTGCCGGGGCAGCAACGACGGCAGCAGCTACGGCGGCTGGAGCGGCGACCGCGGCCAATACGGCAGCCTCACCGACATAACCAACCGCTACCTGCAGATCCGCGGGGAGACTACCTCGTCGGGCACCGGCTTCCCCGGCCCCGGCACCACCGGCAAGCTGGACTGGATCTGCGCTTTCTACGGCGTTAACCGCAAACCGGAACTGCAGAGCATGACCATTACCGAAAACATCCCCTCGGAGTGGGGCAACCAGGACAAGCGGGGTTCAATCAACTACTCCAACCCGGCCCAGGCTTCCGGTTACGCCACCTGGAATCCCACCAGCTGGGTGAGGATCACCTACAAGATCTACGACCCCGACGGTGACAACTGCCGCACGGTTGACTGGGCCATGAAGTGCGCCGCGCTCAGTATCGATTGGACGGACATTCCCGACAGCGAGAAGAGCGGCAACCACGCCGGCTACCGCGCCGGCTACCCGGCCAAGACCTACAACGACCTGCAGTGGAACACCATGCCCAAAACCGACGGGTTTTACGGGGACATCGTCTTCAGGATGCGCTGCAAGGACGAGCTTTCGCTTGACGGACAGACCCACCTGTACACCGCCTACAGGGAAAAAACCTTCTTCTGCGACAACAACGAACCTCCGGCTATTGCCTCCGGATCGTTTAAGATACTGCCCGATCCGGCCTACACCACCGACACGTTGTACATCAACACCTCCATGACGGCCACCGACACCGACGGTACGGTGACCCTGTGCCACGCCGCCGCGGACCTTCCCACGGTGGAGTTCCGCTCTTCATGGACAGTGGGAGGCGTCAAAGCCGGTGACTCGTCCCCGGAGCTTTCGTCCGACAACTACGTGAAGGGCGATACGGTCACGGTTGAGGTATACCCATTCGACGCCAAGGAGTTCGGGCAGAGAGTCACCGACAGCATAACCATATCCAACAAGCCGCCGGTGATTACGAAAATAGAGCTGACACCGTCCGATCCCTTCACCACCGACGACCTGATGTGCACGGTGGTGGCCACCGACGACGACGAATTCATCTGGCGCAACGACGATCTCAGGGGTGCTACCATCGAGCCTGGGCAGGACCCGTCGGGGTATGTGGACGGAAACGTAATCACCACCGACGTGGACGGCGACAACGAGTGGGAACTGCAGCTGAGATAGGCAGTTCGGCATGAACACAAGGGGTGGTATGTAGAAGCTTATCTTAACGTAACTATATTAATTTGAACACGCGAGGGTCCTTATCAATGCACCGCTCACCTCATAGGGCCCTCTTTTCTTTGTGCTCAAACAGGGTGGGACTGACCGACATCGTTACTGAACCATGTTCTACAAACCTTATAGAAAGTAATCAGCTCTCGTGGGTATCTTTTCTTTGTGCTCAAACCGCCTCACTTTCTACGCTTCTGCTAAAAATTGCAAAAAAAAGGACTTCGTTTTTCCTTATTGAGATATACGCCTTTTACTGATCGGCACCTTCCTTTTTCTCGGGTAATAAAAGCGTTTCACCCTGCTGATGTCAGTCGAACCTACTGTCAAAATACAAAGTAACCCCAATAGCTTGTTTTCTATTCTCATTGTAATCTAATACTAAGGGCATCAGTATGTGCTGATTAATGGACATTACGTGCGCACACACACGCGGGAGTAAATAGAGCATATAAATAGGCCTCGCCGCGCGCGCCAGTGCCATACGGAACACTCCGCCGCCCCGGCGGACAGAACGAGGTGAGCGTTTTATGAAACCATTCTCTTACTATTCTTTTTGCCTTCTGCTGGTTTTCGGATTCCTCCTGGGCCTGCATATTTCACCTGCTGACGCGGTCTTCCAGATGGAGCGGGGAAACCACCGGGTGAAGTTCAACACCAGCGGCTATTCGACCACCACCAACGAGCGCAACCCCGAGATCACCGTCACCAACTACAAGCTCGACCTGGTGGGGTGGAATGTCCTGGTCGACTACTGGGTAGACGTGAACAACTACAACATCCCCGACCTGCACATCCGCAGCACCCGGGGCGGCAGCCGAAACAGCACCTACTACCAGGCCTACGACGTGCAGAGCAACTATAACAGCTCCTCCTACATCCGCCGCGCCAAGATGCGGTGGGCCTCCGGTGACTACATGGGGGACCAGTGCGAGCACAGCGGATTGTGGGGCATGATCTACGGCTACCGCCGCGATCGTGCTTCGTGGTATGGCTACCACTGGTGGCGGCCGGACAACGATCCAAACTGGAACGACATCAACTGGCGTGGCTGGAGCTGGTACTCCTTCGCCACCAGCCACAAGGTCAGGTGGATTCAGCTCAGGAGCTGGACCGGCGAGCACGCCATGGATGGTTGGAGTCCCCTCGTCGGGTTAAACCAGCCTCCCAACAACTCCGCCTGGCATTTCAATGAGTGGAACATCGGGATGGAAATCTCCCACATTGACCTCTCGTACCATGAATATAGAAACGACTACTATTCGGTGACAAACGCCGACTACACCTCTAAGGCCGGCGTTATCGAGATGGGGGCAAAAGGTCTTTACTGGGGCAAGATCTGGTGGTCGGAAGGCAACACCAACGGCAGCAGCAAGCGCATCAGGGTCTACTGCCGCACCTCCACCTCCGCTTCAAGCGGCTACGGGGGCTGGATCGAGGTCTACAGCGGCGCCCCCCTGATGTATTACCTGAGTAAGCAAAGCGAGACCCATGCCGGGCGCACCTACTACTGGCAGAAGCGCTACATGCAGATCAAGGTCAACATGGCTAATCCTTCCAGCCACTACAGCACCCGGCCATGGCTCAACAACATGTACGTGGACTACTTCTACGACAACACCCTGCCCTATCCCTGGCGCCACTACGGATACAGGGTTCTGCACACAAAAAACGGAAACGAGGGCTTGTGGGCACAGCGGGACGGGAGCTCCCAGCTGACCTGCACCACGGTCAACGTAAACGGGCACACTCCCTATATGCTTGAACTTTCAAGGTACAACGCCACGGTGCGGCTCAATAATAGCAGTTACGACATCCCGGACCTGCATATCCGTACCACCCGCGGTTCGTGGCACAACGATATGTACAACGCCGAAGGCGCCTTCACCAACCCGGGGATCACCAGGGTGCGTATGCGTTTCGGCTCCTCCGGCGGGTACGCGGCGGCCTCGCAGGCGATAATGGGCGTGGTCTACGGCTACCGCCGGGATGTCAACTCCTGGCACGGGTACTACACCTGGCACGTGCCCGATCCACCGCAGAACAACTCCATCGACTGGCACGGCTGGAACTGGTACAGCCTCATGTCCGACAGCCACCGGGTGAGCCGTGTGCAGCTTCGCTCATGGGTCGGGGAGTTTGAAAACGGGCCCAGCGGAGCGAGCAATCATCCCAACCACAGCGCGGGACCGCCCGCTGTCCTGCTGTGGTGCTACAACGAGTGGGCGGTACCCATGGAGATGTCCCACATCGACGTGTACTACGACGGCACCTACAGCCGCTATTACGACAACGGCTGGTGGGAATCGGGAAAGAAGTCTTTCGACTCCGGAACGGAGTACTACCGGTGGGGAATGATAACCTGGGGCGAGCGGGACCGGGGCTGGACCATCAAGTGCCGGGGCAGCGACGACGGCAGCACTTACGGCGGCTGGAGCGGCGACCGCGGTCAATACGGCAGCCTCAGCGACATATCCAACCGCTACCTGCAGATCCGCGGGGAGACCACCTCGTCGGGCACCACCTACCCCGGACCCGGCACCAGCGGCAAGCTGGATTGGATCTGCGCTTTCTACGGCGTTAACCGCAAACCGGAGCTGCAGAGCATGAGCATTTCCGAAAACATCCCCTCCGAGTGGGGCAATCAAGACAAGCGGAGCCAGATCAATTACTCCAATCCGGCCCAGGCTTCCGGTTTCGCCACCTGGAACCCCACCAGCTGGGTGAGAATCACCTACAAGATCTACGATCCCGACGGCGACAACTGCCGCACGGTGGACTGGGCCATGAAGTGCGATGCGCTGAGTATAGATTGGACGGATATCCCCGACAGCGAGAGGAGTGGCAACCACGCCGGCTACCGCGCCGGCTACCCGGCCAAGACCTACAACGACCTGCAGTGGAACACCATGCCCAAGACCGACGGATTCTACGGGGACATTGTCTTTCGGATGCGATGCAAAGACGAGCTTTCGCTTGACGGGCAGACCCACCTGTACACCGATTACGTGGAGGACACCTTCTTCTGCGACAACAACGAGCCCCCGGCTATAGCCTCCGGGTCGTTCCAGATATTGCCCGATCCTGCCTATACCACCGACACGTTGTATATCAACACTTCCATGACGGCCACCGACACCGACGGTACGGTGACCCTGTGCCACGACGCCGCGGACCTCCCCACGGTGGAGTTCCGCTCTGCATGGACGGTTGGAGGTGTCAAGGCCGGCGACTCGGCCCCGGAGCTTTCGTCCGACAACTACGTAAAGGGCGACACGGTCACTGTTGAGGTGTTTCCATTTGACGCCAAGGAATTCGGGCAGCGGGTCACTGACAGCATAACCATATCCAATAAACCGCCGGTAATCACGAAGATAGAGCTGACACCGTCCGATCCGTTCACCACCGACGACCTGATGTGCACGGTGGTGGCCACCGACGACGACGAATTCATCTGGCGCAACGACGACCTCAAGGGTGCTACCATCGAACCGGGTGACGATCCGTCCGGTTACGTAGACGGTAACATTATCACTACCGACGTAGACGGCGACAACGAATGGGAGTTGCAGCTGCGTTAGTAGTATTTAAATTAAGCAGACGTAAAAAACAAACGCGAGGGTCCTTACTCTGCACCGCTCACCTCATAGGGCCCTCTTTTTTTTTGGCCCTTGCTCAGAGGGCGGGACTGACCGACATCGTTACTGAATAATGTCCTACAAACAAATAGAAAGCAACCAGTCTTCTTGGGTCTCTTTTTTTTTGGTCCTTCATGAGATGATTCATCTCGTTCTTGGCCGGCTGCGCCCACTATCTTGCCTGTCATCGTTCTCAGCTGGTGCAACCACCCTCAAGCAAGAAAGGATAGAAAGTGAGATTAGATTCTTTATCTCTTTATTAAAACTCTCTTCTTGAGCGAAGCGAAATCGTTGACACTCTGCAACCTGGTTGTCATAATAAGAGTCGGGCTGTTGACAGCGGAAAGGACGACTGTGAACCATGGACGATTACGGTGAGCACCGTTACGAAAAAATACTCACCCTGGAGAATGAGTGTGAAGCCCACCTCCTGGGATCGGCTCTCAAAGATCACGAAATCCCCCACCTGATACGAACGTATCACGACACTGCTTACGACGGGCTGTTCCAATTCCAGATGGGCTGGGGACACCTGGAAGCCCCTCTCTGTCACCGGGACGAGATACTTGCGATATTCGAGACTCTCAAAGCGCTTCCCGTAGACACCGAATCCGAAATGAAGATCTACTTCGCGGGATCGATACGGGGAGGACGCCAGGACCAGGACCTGTACCGACGGATAATCGATTATCTCTTTACCCGCGGCACGGTACTCACCGAACACGTGGGAGATTCCGGGATGACGCTTCTGGGTGACAATGAGCCGGAAGATCCCGAAATCTACCGCCAGGACATGGGCTGGCTTACACAATCGGACGTAATCGTGGCCGAAGTCACCATCCCCAGCCACGGTGTGGGTTACGAAATAGCCAAGGCGGAAGACATGGGAAAGCCCATCCTCTGCCTTCACCGTCCGGAGAAAGACCGTAAAGTCTCCGCCATGCTCACCGGAAGTCCTCAACTGGAAATCAAAGAATACCGCTGTGTTCAGGACGCAATTGATCTCATCGATGCATTTCTCAGCCGCCTGGATGAGACTTCCGAAGAAAGCTGATCAATGTTTACAGCGCACCAGATCATTACGCTGCTCGATTTGAAACCTCTGCCCCTGGAGGGAGGGTACTACCGCGAGACTTACCGCTCGGATATCTTAGTCCCCTCAGGAGCCCTGCCGGGGCGCGACGAGAGTCCCAGAGCGTGCTCCACCGCCATTTATTATCTTCTCACGCCCAGCGTATTTTCAGCCCTGCACCGCTTACCGTCTGATGAAATGTACCACTTTTATTACGGTGACGCGGTTGAAATGCTCCAGTTGTCTCCATCGGGGACAGGGCGCGTCGTTATCATCGGTAACGACCTTACCCGGAACCAGCAACCCCAGATGCTCATCCCCCGGGGAGTGTGGCAGGGATCACGGTTACTACCGGGCGGATCATACGCTCTTATGGGGACTACGGTCGCTCCGGGTTTCGAGTTTACCGATTTCGAAGCCGGCGGGAGAACTGAACTTATACAGGAGTATCCGGAATTCAGAGATCACATTACAGCTCTCACCAGACCGGTATAGAGAATGAAGCGAGACAGAAAAGCCAGATCTACTCTCTGATACGAGGTCTTCTTTTTTTTTAATATTGGATGTGTGGGATCCCGGTTCGCGACAGAGGTCACAAAATAGCAATCCCCAGAAGAAGATACAGGAGCATGGCGAAGTAGCCGGCGAAAACATCGTAGAAGAGACGGGTTCCGGCGCGGTGCGGCGTGTACTTGTACAGCGAATAGGTGGCTGCGTTCTTGACTTTATACCTTCTCCTATCGATGGTCATGCGAACCGTTCCCTGCTCCCTGATGAGCTCACGCCCACGGTCGTAGTGCTTCCGCATGGTTGCCGCCGCATACTCCACCTGTTTGTCGAAACCTTTGTATTTGGCATTCCAGTTTCCGCTGTCATAGCAGCCGACTCCCAGCGCCCAGTCCAACTGATGTTCGGTGGCAGCCTTTTTCCTGACCAGTCCCTGCTCGGTCTGCAGCCGGGCCAGCATGACTTTCGGACTGATCCCGTACTTCCGGCAGGCTGTATAGATGAGACGGGAGGGCATCTGCCCCCGGTAGGGCTCGGCCAGCACCGAACCTTTCTTCTCCAGGAAACGCTGGATCTCCCATGAGCTCATGGAATCGCTGTCGATATACAGTTCGTCAGACATGACCATTTCGTAGGAAAAATCATCCAGATCCGGCTCATCGGGAGGAATATAAGGAGTGTCTGAACTGTCGTCGGGAGGAACGATGACGTCATCACCGTGGATTTTTACGTACTTGCCGGAAATCCAACCTTTCCGGCCGTCAAACTTGATCCGGTACCACCCGTTTTTCTCTCCGAGAATGGTGACTTGCTCGCCATTCTTCAGCAGGCCGAGGCGGTCGTTTCCGACACCGGGTCCCTTCCTGACGTTGAGGCCGTACTGGGCTGATACCGTACCGGTACGCTTGTCCATTCCGAATAGCGACCGGAAAAATCCGGTAATACCGTCCCAAAGCTTTCCCAGCCAGCTTCTTTCAGGCTGCGGCTCGGAAGATTCCGTCCGGATTTCGCCGGTGGACCGCGGTCCCCTGACAACCTGTTCCATCTCGTCGGAACCGCTTGCGGCAGCCTGCCATCCGGGCCAGATATACAACGCCAGGGCGGCAATGACCACGACAAAAATAACTCCCCAATGCTTTTTCACATACGTCTCCCTTTTTAGATAATAGCACCGGCAGCCTGCTTTTGTTACAAGAAAGCGCGGATGGTCCGTACAAATTGAAGGGGATTTTCCATGTAGATGGCGTGACCGCAGTTTTCCAGGCAGACCAGCGGCCGTGCAGAGGGGATTTCCCGGCACAGCATCTCCACATCTCCCGGCCGGGCCAGCAGATCGTGGGCGCCGACCAGCACCAGGGTCTCCGCCCTGATGGAGCCTAACCGGGTGCGGGTATCGTGGTCGATGACCGCCTGGATTTGCCGCTCCAACCCTTCAATTGTCTGGGGGTAAGGGTTGTCCGCAGCATAAGCTGTCACGGCCCCGATAAACTCCTTGTTGTCAAACCTTTCCGGAGTCAGTATCCAGAACAGGAAATTCCGGATCCACAATTCGGTCTCCATCCCGCCGCGCCGAGCCTGGAGCATATTTCGGAAAAGCGCCTTGTTCCGCTCGGAGGTGGCCGCCGCCGTGCTGGCCAGGACCAGCTTGTCAACGCGCCGTGGATAATTGATGGCCAGTTCCTGGACGATGTATCCCCCCATGGAGTGCCCCAGGATGTGGGCGGCAGCAATACCGAGATGATCCATCAGCCTCACGGTATCATCAGCCATCAGACGTATGTCGAAGGGTGTCGTGCCGTCCCCCGTACGGCCCACTCCCCGGTTGTCGAAGACGATGGTGGTGAAGTGCGAAGCAAAATGCTCTACTATCGGAAGCCAGCTCTGGCTGTCCGCCGTCAGCCCGGCAATAAGAACCAGCGGCACCCCGGTACCGCGAACCTCATAGAACAGGTTGATTCCATTGACAGATGCACGGGGCACTTTGGAAACACTTCCCTCCCCCGGGCGGTCACACCCCTAATCGGTCAACTCGAGCAACGACTGGAAAAACCGGGGATCGGCTCCGGTGGCTGCCACATACTGGATCTGCCGTCCCGGGATGTCGTAGATCTCCATCATCGGGACCATGGAGAGGTTGTTGTCCTGCAGGTACCTGATTAGCTTTGGATATACCTTGAAAACCCCGACAAAAATCGAAAAGTTTGCTTTGAACGGAAACCGGGCCACCACACACCCGGAAGCCGGATACCGCGCCAGCGTGTACTTCTGTTTCAGCGATTCCACGGTGCTTTCGTCAACGCCATCCAGAATGCAGCCCACGACACTGCGGAGTTTCTCTGCCGCCACTTCCCGGGGATTGTCGTAGTAAATTCCAAACCCCCTGGTTGATTCGATTGAATCCTCGTCTTTCAGGCGTTTATAGAGCCGGTCCATGACCGGTCCCACGTTCTGGTAGTTGCCCATGTGTTTTTCACACACCAGCACGAATGGTCCAATTTCCTGCTGCTGAATGGGGACCGGTGAAAAAACACCGAAATAACCGAGAAATCCACAGATACAGACGATAATGACCACGATTACAATACCGGCGGTTTTCACTTACTTGAACAAACCTTTCAAAACATCTTTGGCTTTGTCCCCCAGTTTATCGTTCAGTCCTTGTTCCAGCTTGTTCTGGAGCAGCGCCTTGAAACCTTTCTCCGCCACCGCACGGGCAATCTCGGCTGTGAAAGCGCTGACAACCTTCTTTCCGATCGCTTCTGGGGAAGCGCCGTCCGAACCTCCAAGATCAGTCAAGAGAACCGAAGGAAGCTCGAAGGACAATGTTTTACGGCCGATGGCGGTGGCATCCACAGTCACCTGGCCGTTCTCGAAAGTGAAACGGCGGATGATGAACTTTTTGTCGCCCTTCGTATCAGCGCCTCGCAGCGTATCGCCCACCGCCTGCTCCACGTTCTTCTTGATGATATCAATATTAGATTTCATCGACGTATCAACCAGGTAGCTCACACCGGGTGAACGAATGAGTATTTCTTCGATTATCACGGGATTATTTGTCAAACTCTTGATATCGATTTGCAGTGCTATCTCTCCCAGACTGAAAGCGTTACCTTCCGGGAACCCCTCGGGATTACCCACGGTGATGTCCGTGAGCGTACCCCGGCCTGATTTCAAGGATATCTCCACCGCTCCCACCTGCACCTCGGTTTTCGTCAACGCCGACCCTTGCTCCTCGATTCCTTTCTCCACTATGGAATCCAGCCTGGAGAGTACGAAGAACACCACCCCGCCCACTATCAGGGCTGCTACGATGATAAATACAATAAGCCCAACTACGAATCCCCCGCGTGTGCTATTTATCATACGTTTACTATTTATCATACGTTTACTATTTATCATACGTTTACTATTCATCATACGTTTACTATTCATCATACGTTTACTATTCATCATGTGATAACTCCTTTCACTGTCGGATCTCTTTCAGCAATTGTTTCAGACCACGACCTATGTTTGCCGCCTGTGTTTCCAGTTCCCCGCGCGGTGGGCGCTGGTGATAGTCCTCAGCAAACGTGAGCCCGAATCCGTCTCCCTCGAACCGGGGAATGACATGGAGGTGAACGTGGAAAACCTCCTGAAAAGCCGCCTCGCCATCAGCCAGAAACAGGTTGATTCCCTCACACCGGAGATCGCTTCTTCTCAGAGCGCCGGCGAGACGCTTCGCTACCCGGAACATATGTGCTGCAGTCTGCCCGTCAAGGTCCTCGAGCCCGACGGCGTGGCTTACGGGTATGACCAGCAGGTGGCCGGGATTAACCGGCTGGATGTCCATGAAAGCGGCAACCGTTTCATCCCGAAAAACGAAACTGGCCGGCTGCCTGCCCTGCAGGATATCACAAAAGATACACGTGTTCACTTTGGTTGTCTCATTTCTAGAATTACCCCGTGAGACGTGTTTACCAGTATCTTCGAGGAGTCTCCTTACTCGAACCGGTAGTGCTTGCGGACATTTTCCAGGATCTTCCAGGTGCAGGACATCCCGGCAGGAAACGTCACCAGGTCGCCGGCGCTTACCTCCACCGGTCCCTCCCCTTCCGGGGTAACGATGACCAGTCCTGCGAGGATGTAACAGGTTTCAGTCTGATCGTAATGCCAGGGGAATTCAGACACTTCTTTCTCCCAGATAGGCCAGTCGGTAACACCAAGTTCGTCGAGTTTTTCCTGCCCCGGGTTTATATCCAGTTTTATTCTCATTACCGTTTCCTCCTTTAATCCCTTATGGTCAGCTCTCCCTGGTACAGCTGGTGGAGAGTTGCGATGCCATGGTACCCTTGACTTTCAGCGATACCAGTATACTTGTCCCGCTCGTCCTTAAGACCATTGTAATGACACGTTACCGCCAGGTTGGCCACCACCACCGGATCTGTTTTGTCCAGCTCGAATGCTTTCCTGGCGTACTCAAGCGCCCTGGCATCATTGTTTCGTTTGAGCTCGATTATCGCCAGGCTCGAATAGGCCTGTGCATAGTGCGGGTTGAGATGTATAGCTTTTTCATAGCACTCCGTGGCCTGGTCGTAATCGCCTTCTTTACGGAAAATCACCCCCAGGGAAGTGAGCGACTGAAAACTGTCCGCGTTGATGGACAATGCCTTTTCATGCGCCACACGAGCCGGGCCAAGCTGCCCCATTTCGTCCAGCATATTGCCCTGAAGCGTCCAGCCCATATCGTCATCCGGGAAGTCAGCAGTGTACTTCTTTATCGCCTCCAGGGCCGCTTCATGTTTCCCCGTGTGATACAGTCCTGTTATTTTTTCCAGCCGGGCTTTACTCTGCCAGGCACAGCCCGCCGCCAACAGGAGGCTGCCAATGACAATAGTGACAAAAACTGGTTTCTTTACGGTCATACCTGGTTTATTCCCCGCTTATTAAAGCTCACCATCGATACCCCGTCCCATAGTCCGGCGGTACAGGAATTCTATGGGGATGCACCACTATACCCACTGCTGTCAGCTTCTGTCAAATGACCAGGTGCTGCGTATATCTCTGGGACTTGTCCCCGTCGCTCAGTCCTTTTTCTGCATGATGAAAAACACCGACCCGTACCATTCATGGTACCGCAGGTACATATCGATTTCTCGTTCATGGTACCGCTCTCCCTATGGGCAGGCTCATTTGCTTCCGTATACGCTTATGATACACTGATTACGGCGAGGAGGAAAGATCAATGAAGATATTCATATGCCTGGTAGCTCTGTGCTGCCTGATAGCGGTAATCCCCTGTTCTGAAGCGGCTGAGGATAGCAGCGTGGTGGTCACTGCCGGGTTGTGGGAAGATATGAAGGAGAAAGCGGGTTCCGCCACCGAAAAAGTCAC
Organism: uncultured bacterium; assembly: GCA_964432985.1. GTDB lineage: Bacteria > Muiribacteriota > CAYSPT01 > CAYSPT01 > CAYSPT01 > CAYSPT01. Next base: position 16,626 of record CAYSPT010000042.1, on the reverse strand, counting down.
CGAGGTGATGAGAGAAAAGTTCTCTGACGCCGGGGAGACATTTGCTGAAGTCCAGGACTGGACTACGGAGAAAGCGATAGAGGTGCTGGGCAATCTGGCACGGTATAAACCGATTATCGAGGAAGCCGGATTTGACATCAACGAAGTGGCGCTGGAGGTAGGCATCATTCCTGCCTTGATTGTCTCCTTCGAGCAGATGGAAGAGATTCCCGCCGTCAAACGCGAAGAACTATTAAAAAACGCCGGGGACGACAGAGTCCTGGTATTCATTCTGCAAACGCTCTTCAAAACGTATTCCCTCACCTTTGACACATACCGGATCAAAAGCACGCGGCTTTATCTGACGATACCGCCGAAAACAAGGGTGATGTTGTCATCTTCTTCCCTTGAAGAAGCAGAAGAAAGCGGAGATCCCCAATAGTGATGTTGTCATCTGGTTCCCTCGAAGAAGCGGAAGAAAGCGAAGATTAAACCGGGACGCCACAGCGGACCAGGTAGCTGTTCAAACCAGAAGAATGCCTTTCTAACAAGAATGCTCCTTCAACATCCTCCGCAGGCGAAGAAGGCTTTTTCGGTTGGCCTCGAGACCGGTGCACTCGCTCACCAGCATGGCGTCCGGCGCCCGGGCGAGAAGGGCGCCGATAAGCTCGGACCACTGCTCCGCTCCCTCACCTATTGCCAGGTGCTCGTCGAGCCGCCCTGAATTATCATGGAGATGGCAGTGGACCAGGTTCTCGTGCAACCGGTCAACCCACCGGGGCGAAGGAATGTCCGAAAATACCAGTACGTGACCGTTATCAAGGGTGGCTTTCAGGTTGGGATGAGCGGCTTTCTCGATAATGTCCGCTTGAATCCCGGGCCCGGGCTCCCAGAGGTTCTCCAGTGAGATGATAATACCGTGGTCCCCTGCCCAGTCGGCCAACGGCAGCCAGAAATCGAGCATTCTCCGGGTGAACTGATTGCGGTAGGAAGGATTCAGGATAATCGGAGTGTAATTGGTGTGGGCGACATAAATGGACGCCCCAACGGAAGCAGCGGCTTTGAGAGCCGCCGTGTGACGGTCCCGGCACACCTGCACTATGGCCGGGTCCAGGCTGGTCACCACCAGCTCAAAAATAGGCCCATGGACGATAACCGGGCTGAGACCGTCCATGATCCCGGCGAGCCGGTCTATCGCTTCGGAAAGGCCTTTATCGAGAATACCGGGACGGGCAAACTCCGTCACTTCCATGCCGATACCTTCCGCACGGCAGAAACCGGCACCGGCTTCGAGCTCTTCACTCCCCACACTGACGGCCAGTGTTGTCATGGTACCGGTCCCTTTCCCATGCTGCATCATACCACGCACTATTTATTAATCCGTAAATTGCAGCAGAGGACTACTGCAATTTACGGGTTCAGGTACCGGCGGATGACAGCGAACAGCCGGTCGATGTCCTCGCGGTTATTGAAAATATTGACAGCCACCCTCACGTTTCCGTTGCGGTAAGACACATAGATTCCTTCGCCACGCAGAAACGAGGCTAGAGCGGCGGTACGGTCAGCTAGGCGGAACGAGGTGATGGCTGACCGCTCACTGCGGCTTTCCACCGGAGTGATCAGGTTTACCCCAAGCGAGGTCAAGCCCTCCACCAGGTAGTCTCCAAGCTCGAACAAACGCTCACGGATGGCCTCGAAACCAATGTTCTCCAGGTAACCGAGTGAGACTGCCAGGGCGTTCACCGTCTGGAGATTGATCGTTCCAAACGAGTATTGTTCGGCAGTTTCCTTCAGATTGAGCGGACGGCCTTTTCCGGTGTATATGGACTGTCCCTCGTCGGGTTTGACCGACTGCCAGCCGGCCATGGGTGAAGGGTACCGCTGGCGGAACTCCGCCGATGTGTAGAATACCGCCCCGATATGACCGGCGAATCCCCATTTGTGAGCCGAAGCGGTCAGAGCGTCGATACGCATGGCAGCCACGTCAATGGGAAACAGCGGGAAACCCTGGGTGGTGTTGACGACAAAGATTATTCCGCGCTTCTCAAGCTCGTGCCCCAGTACCGCCAGGTTTTGCCGGAAACCGGTGGCGTATTGCACGAAGGACGTCACCACCGCCACCGTTTGCCTGTTCACTTTTTCCAGGACAGCTTCCACAGGATAGCGGCCGTTGACTGGCTTCACATAGCGTACCTCTATGTCCTGGTATTCCAAAGGAACCGTGGTTGCCGGGAATTCGTCCAGCATGGAAACCACGTTGAACCCCTTACCGTGCCGCTGTTTTAGTGACAGAGCAACGATGGACATGGAAAGAGACGAGTTCTGGGTGAAGGTGACGTCTTCGCCGGACGCATTGATGAGCCGGCCAATTGTTTCTCTAAGGATCTTATTACGTTTGCAGTCTTCATGCCAACCGATGTCTCCCTCTTCATTGAGGGCACGGTACCCAGCTACGATGTGCCGGAACACCGGTGTGGGGAGCGGCGACATCCCGGCACTGATAAAATAAGCGCCCCTGCCGGTTACCGGAAAATCTTCCCTTATTTTCTGCCAGTCAACCATTTATTCACTCCGTTCATAGCAGCATTGTAATAAGTCTGAGGTGGATGAGACAAGGGCAGAAGAATAGAAATTGGGCACTTGTTCGGACAACCGCTTGTATCGTATTATTGAAGATACGTACGACCTCGCTTATTTCATGAGTTGCCGTCCGCAACAGGCAAGCTCGTGAAAAAAGCGGGCCAAGAATTGCGAGGGATGCGCTATGGTTTACAACGATGACGGCACGCACCAGACGGAGGGTAACCCGCCCGTATCGCACACGCCCACGGGGCAAAAGGACATGTACTATCATCATTTCATCAGCACGCCGGCCTTCCTGCTCCTGACACTCGTGACCTGCGGCCTGTTCAACATTTACTGGAACTTCCGGCAAATGGAAGCATGCAACGATCTGTTGGGGCGGCAGGAGTTCGAATTTTTTACCTGGGTACTCCTGTCAATCGTGACCTGTGGTATCTACCACATCTTTTACCAGTACAAAATGGGATCCGCCATCGTGGAGATACAACGGCGCCAGGGCAAACCAGTATTCGAAAACCTACCTGTTATCAGCGTGGTTGTGTCCACCTTTGCCCTGACCATCATCGTCGACTGCATTCACCAGGCTGAGATCAACAAGCTGGTGGTGTGAACCTCTCATGGGGAAAGTCAAATTCGATCGGGTTAGAAAGTCCGACCGGGTGTTAAAAACAGGGATTTCCATTGTTCTTGTAGTTATCGGCCTGTCTTCTGTCTGCTGGTTTGCCGCTGGATTTGATCTGGCCACCCTGCTTCCCCGCCATACCCTGTGCCCGTTTCGGGCGGTGACCGCTGTTCCCTGTCCCGGGTGCGGGACTACACGGGCCCTGCTGCGAGCGGGACAGTTAAGGCTGCGTGATGCGGTGGAGTTGAATCCCTTCGCCCTGCCGCTGCTGGCCGTCATGATCTGTTTTCTGTCAGCGGGCAGGATCCCTCTCTGCACAGGCCATCCCTCGATAAAGAAGGCCGCGCTTCTGGTGGTGCTGCTCGTCTGGCTGACCGGATTGGTGTAAGGCCGGGTTCAGGCTGCGGACCCGTTTACAATTTATCGAGCCGGAGGAGATTAATGGTCGATTATCCGGCTAAAAACGAGGGAACATAATCAAGATCGCGCAATTCCCCGTCTTTGATGAGCCTCTTAACCAGTCCGACATCACTGGCGTTGACTTTTCCGGCGAAAAGATACGGCAGGTCGGAGCGGTCGTTTTTGAACAATTCCTTGAGCTCGAGGTACCCTTTTAAATAGATGTGATCGCGCGCCAGGCCGCCGCCGCGATGAGCTCTCACTGCAATTCGCCACGCTCTTGCATCTTCTATCCCGGTTTCTTTCAGATGAAAATAGGTCTCCCTGAATGACATCCCTTCCCTGGCGGCTCTGACTCCGACGACCTGGCCGGCATAGTTTCTCATGGCATTTTCATCGAGCAAATCCGTCAGGTACTCGGAAAACACCGCCACTCCCTCTTCAGTGGCGGAATACTGCGGGGTACCGATAGAAAAGATCTTATATGGCTGCATTGCACCGTTGACCGCCCGGATAACGTGTGCCCCGATCTCGTGAACCACCAGCCGCCGGGCTTCTTTCGCGGAGAAAAAACGGTCCTGCGTCACGGATAATGCTTTTTGGGGAATGATGACCGATATGAGAAACCGCGGCGACAACTCCACCGACCAATCGTCAAGTTTCATCGCCTTCAGTTCCTGTTCAAAGATCTCCTTGAGCTGGACAGAACTGATATTCCTTTCGGCTGCAGCGCCGTCGACAAACGGCCGGGCGAGAATCTCCAGGGCCGAAGCGAGCAAGACGTCATCCACCTCGCCAAACAGGCTTTTCGCGTGGTGAAGAACAATTTCGCTGTTGCCCCGGTTTTGAAGAATGGCTATTTTGGCCAGAAACGAGTCCCTGACGCCGGCGTAGAGCATGCCCAACTCATCATTACCGCATTCCAGCTCCGAGAGCCGGGAGGCGAGAGCGGTCAAGCCTGACGGAATATCGTTATATTTGAACCGGGGAACGTACTGAGGATCTTTAAAAAATGTTTTCTTTTCCTCTATTTCATTTATGGGAAACATCTGTGTAAGAAGGCGGATCTTCCCATTAGCTTCCAGAAAAATGGTGTCGTGTTTTGTATAACTAGTATCAGGCATCAAGTTCCTCTTTCGTTCAGTGCCACTCAGTCTGCCGGCTTACTTCTGTAGTCCTCGGCGGTCAGATCGAAGCTGGTCACCAACCGGCCATTCCGGTCGTTGTAGGTATAGGTAATAGTGACACCATCATCCAGCAACGCTCTCAGTTCGGTAATGGAGGCGATTTTGTTCTTCACCATCGGTTTGAGCAAGACACGCATCTCCCCCGGATTGAGCTTTTCAACCTCGGCTTTGACCAGGGTATAATTGTAAGTGAATGATTTTGATTCTCCCGGAGTGACACTGTCCAGCCTGGTTTCCCCATCTACCATCATGGGCAGCTGGGCATTTAACTTCACGGACATCTCCTCTATTATCTTCTCAACGGAAGGTTCGGACAGTTTCATCATGCCCCAGATAATGATAAACAGCACACCGACACCGATAATCACGGAAATGACTTTTTTCAAACGGATGACTCCCCTTTCACCGGGCAACAGGCTGGCCGCAACCGTATCCTGACTGCACAAGAAATACTGCTGAATTGCTCCTGTCCACTATACATCATTTTTCAAATAACAGGGACAACAACCTGGGGGGCTGGTCTCGTTCATCCTCATGCCAGTGCTCAGTTAACTCCAGGAGATGAAAACCGGCTCCCTTTCCGGCCTGGAGAAAATCGGATATGTGATGAACAAAGGCGGCAATTTCCGTCTTTTGGTCATCCTCAACGAAGCAGGCCCTGGATCCCAGGTATTGTTTAAATGGATGCAGCTCCCGTATCCAGAATACTCCCTTTTTGTCCAGGACCCTGAATGCTTCATCAAAGATGTGAGGTAAATTCTCTATATGTTCCAGCACCAGGCTGCAGAGTAATATATCTGCCGTCTCGCATTCCAGGGGCCATTTTCTTTTAATGTCCGTCCTGATAAACTGAACCTTAGCGTCGGTGGGAAGCCGCTTTTTTGCTCTGGTAAGCATCTTATCTGAGAAATCAAGCGCATACACCCACGACGCCCACTGGCAAATGATGGCCGTATTTTTGCCCGTACCGCATCCAAGCTCGACCACCTTTTTGCCTTTGAAATACCGCTTCGAACTGAGTGTCAGTTCCTCGTCCAGGTCCCTGGTCCGGTTATTGACCAGGTCGTAGGTCTCCGACCACCGGTCATATGATTCCTGTATCGTTAACCCGGAAAATTCAGTTGGTTTTGCCTGTATTTTTCGGGTTAAATCTCCCACGTGGTTTCCGATCTCTCGATTCTCCATCCCTGGTCATTTTTGTTCAGCCACACCCGCGATCCATAGCCCAGCCGGGGTGAATACATAATGGAGATGTCCACAACCGCACCATCCTGGTTTAAGTCGATTCTGGTAAATGAGACGGTGGAGGTGGTATCACTGCCGAACTTTTCAGTTACCACTCCTTTTATCGCGGATAATTCACCCTCCAGCGCCAGTCGGAGCCGGCTTGCTTCTTGCGCTTTGCCCTCATGGCCCGCTTTCAGGTACACCTCTTCGAGACTGTGGTAAATATCCAGAAAATCGATCACGTAGTCAACCCGCCGGTCCAGATGGGTGAAGCTTCCTGGCAGGAACTCCTCATCATACGCCAGCAGTTTGCGGTACAGTTCGGCTGACTTGTCGCATTCTCCACGCTCCCCATGCAGGACGGCGGTTTTTTTCATTATTTCCCGCTCATAGCCATATCCCAGGTATCCTCCGCTGTCCGGACCATGTTCCCCCTGTAAGGGGTACAGCTCGATAAACGCCCGGTAGGTTTCTATTGCCAGCTCCCCCGTACCGTCTGCCGCATACTGCTCACCGGAGAAAGCCAGACGCATCATGGCGTCTCCCGCCTGCCTGCTGCCCGCATGGTCGCGGGCGATGAGCCTGTACCATTTACAGGCGCTGGACAAATCCCCATCTTCCCGTTTGATTTCGGCTATCCTCCACTGCGCTTCCGCTGAACTATTTCCCTGCGGCAGAGATTCGATATAGCTTTGGTAGCAAGCAACCGCTTCACGGCTGTCTTTCAGATCGTTTTCGCAGATGCGGGCCACGGCCCAGAGTGCATCCGAGCGATAATAGTCTGACTCTTCCGTCAGTTGGCGGTATCTTTCTACTGCTAGCTCGGGAGAAATACTCTTGAGCTTTTCGTACTCAAGCTCCAGTACCCGCCACCTGGTGTGGGCGGCCTCCTTGACTGAGAGATCGGGAAACATGGTCAGAAGACACCGGTATTCCTGAAGGGCTTCTTCGAATTTACCCCGCCCGTATATGTCCTGGGCAATCCATGACTGGGCGTTGCGGGCTTCGGTGCTGCCGGGGTATTTTTCGATATAGTGACGATACTCCTCTATGGCTTCGTCGACCCTTCCCAAACCGGTCAGGGTATTGGCCAGATCACGCCGTGCCCGTTCGGCGCAGCCGGTGTCCGGGAAGCGCTCGATGATTTGCCGGTAGAGGCCGACCTGCACTTCTCCGTAGCTTTCCCAGGCCTTGTAGAGGAGCTTGACCGCTTCCTTGGGATCCTTCGCATAGCCGGTGGCGGCTGAAAGTAACATCAAGCATATAACCAGGACCAGCGAATGTGATTTTTTCATCCGTCTCATCTCCAAGCATCCACTCCGTCTTCATCTCCTGCAGCCGGTGCTGCCTGATGAAGGTTATTTCTGCTTACCAGCCGGCTGTTAAATCTCCCCGCTGAAGGATGCGGCTAGCTCAGGCGGAATCCACGGTCGGCCGTCTACCGATCCTCATGGTAAATGGCAGCGGCCAGCTCAGGCGGAATCCACGGTCGGCCGCGTTCGTTCAAACCAGTTGCGGTAATACGTGCTTTCATGATCAATCGTTCATCGGAAGACCGGTAAATATCCTGCAGAAAAACGAATTTGAGCCTGGATTGCCGCTGGATATTCAACCCGATCCAGAACCGGTCCCCGCTTTTTAGCGGCTGCTTGTAATCCAGTTCGGCCCGCACGACTACGAGATGAATGCCATCTCTGGTAAAACGGTCAAAATCGAGTCCGACACTCTGTAAAAACTCGTGCCGGGTGTGCTCCAGGTAATTCTGATAGACCGCGTTGTTGACAATCCCCTGCATGTCGCATTCATAGTCACGCACGCTGAAATCCAGCATGAACCGGTAATTTGCCGTTTGCGTTGCCGGATGATGATCGTCTGTCATTGCGCGCTGCCTCCGGTTCGCCGCTGCTCGACGATCTCCTCGGCAATAGAAAACGGTACCGCTTCGTAGTGTTCGAAGTGCATGGAGAAAGAAGCCCTGCCCTGGGTGATGTTACGCAGGTCGGAGGCATATCCGAACAGGTTGGCAAGCGGGCACATGGCCTTGATCACCTGGGCATTGCCCAGAGCTTCCATGCCGGTGATTCGTCCCCGGCGTGAACAGAGGTCACCGGTGACTCCTCCTGCATAGTTTTCAGGCACGGTCACCGACAGGCGCATAACCGGCTCCAGCAGTTGGGGATTGCCCCGCATGAATCCCCTCTTGAAGGCCCTTGATGCACAGATGCGAAATGCCATGTCCGAGCTGTCGACGTCGTGTGAGGAACCATCGGTCAGGGTGACCCGCACGTCAACCACCGGGCATTCCGCCCACACCCCTTCCTGCATGGTGACAATGATTCCTTTCTCAACAGCGGGAATGAATTCCCTGGGGATATCACCACCGGTAATCCGATTTATAAATTCGAATCCTTCCCCGGGATCAAGCGGTTCCAGGGTAATGACCACGTGGGCGTATTGCCCCCGGCCGCCGGTCTGCTTCTTGTATCGTTCGTTGACCGTCGCTGCAGTGGTGATGGTTTCACGGTACGCCACCTGGGGTGCTCCGGATGTCACGACCACACCGAATTCCCGTTTCAACCGGTCGAGCAGGATCTCCAGGTGCAGTTCTCCCATCCCGGATATGATCCTGTCCTCGGTCTCCGGATCGACATTCACGGTGAATGTCGGATCTTCCTCTGCCAGCTTGATCAGCGATGTCTGAAGCTTCTCACGGTCATCCAGGCTGTTCGCCTTGACAGCCACACCGATCACCGGAGCGGGGAAATCTATCACCTCCAGGACGATGGGGTGCGCCTCCGAACAGAGGGTGTCACCGGTCACCGTATCGGACAGGCCGACCACGGCGCCGATCTCCCCGGTAAAGAGAGCTTCCACCATCTCCTGGCGGTTGGCGTGCATCTTGAACAGGCGGCCCACCCGCTGGCGCTTGTTCTGATTGGAATTCAAAACATAGCTTCCCGCCTTGAGTGTGCCCGAATAGACACGGACATAGATCAGCTTTCCCACGTAGCGGTCAGTAACCACCTTGAAAGCAAGCGCAGCTACGCGGCCGTTATCTTTTGGATAGCGCTCGATAGGATTTCCCTGAAGGCAGGACCCGCTGATGGGGGGAAGATCCACCGGGCTGGGTAGATAATCCACCACAGCGTCTAAAAGACGCTGGATACCCTTGTTCTTAAAAGCGCTTCCGCACAGGACCGGGCAGATCAGGTGACGATGCGTCGCCTGCCTGATTGCTTCCTTGATCTCCTCTACGGAAACCGGATCTTCCTCGATGAACTTCTCCAGTATCCCATCATCGACATCGGCCACCTTCTCCGCCAGGTTCCGGCGCCACTGTCGGACCTCCTCCTCCATCTCCGGAGGAATAGGGCTTTCGCGGAACGTTGATCCCTGGTCAGTTTCGTCATAATACACGGCACAGTTGTTCACCAGGTCAATGATTCCCTTGAATTCCAACTCGGAGCCGATGGGTATAACCACCGGCACAGCGTTGGCACCCAATTCAGCCTGTATCTGATCGACCACCGAGAAGAAATCCGCCCCGATACGGTCCATTTTGTTGATGAATGCGATTTTCGGTACGGCGTATTTCTCGGCCTGGCGCCACACCGTCTCCGATTGGGGCTCCACACCACCCACAGCGCAGAACAAACCGATTACCCCGTCCAGCACCCGCAGGCTCCGCTCGACTTCAACGGTAAAATCAACATGTCCCGGCGTATCGATCAGGTTGATCTGATGTTCCTTCCACACGCAGGTGGTGGCCGCGCTGGTTATGGTGATTCCGCGCTCCTGCTCCTGCTCCATCCAGTCCATGACGGCTTTCCCGTCATGCACTTCCCCCATCCGGTACGTCCGGCCCGTGTAATACAGCATACGCTCGGTGCAGGTGGTTTTACCGGCGTCAATATGCGCCATGATGCCAATGTTACGAACCCGCTGAAGCGGAAATTCTCTTTTCATTTGGTGAGCTCTATTTTCCATTCGGCTCCCGAATTGACGCCGTTTTTACCGGCAAAACTGTCCTGGTTCAAACCAACGGAAACGTTGAGCAAACTGTTTAAATACACCAGGGGATACCCCTGGGGAACTTCACTGAAGGCGTGAGCAAACGGCATTGTCCCATAATATATGACAGACTCACCATGATAGATAGTGACCCCGACTTGGTCGCCATAGCTCAACTCCATCTTCTGAAAAAGGTCGTTGCCGATATTCGTCCACACATTACCGAATTGGATATCCAGTATAGGGATGGTGCCACACAGTTTTCCATCGATAAACTCGGCCTGCTGATAGGGAATGGATACCACCTCTTTAGGCAGTTGCGGACCGACCCCGTCGAACGTGATGACTCCGGCCGCAAGCCTGGCTCCCGTATAGGCATAGACATCGCGTCCGTGGAACGTGTGGGAAAGTTCCGATCCGGGCAGACGGTTCACCTTTTCATCGATTTGACTAACTGCCTCTATGCCCAGATGTTCGGCAACCAGAGTGAGGGTTCCATTGTCGGGAGTGACGATAAAATGGCCTGATTTCGTTTTCAATACCACCGACTTTCGCTCGCTGCCGACTCCGGGATCCACCACGCTCACGAAAACTGTGCCCGCAGGCCAGTACATGACAGTCTGATAGAGACGGTAGGCGGCCTCCCAGGTGTTGAAAACGGGGATTTCATGCGTCAAATCGAATATGGACAGGTCCTTGTCCACTCCGAACGACACCCCTTTCATGGCCGAGACTGCCCCGTCTTTCAGCCCGAAATCCGTCTGGAACACCAGGGCGTGCTTTTCCGCACCAGCCGGGTGCGGAAGAAGTGCAAATATTATGACCAGCAGACTGCCAAACATAATCCAATGTCTACAGCGTTTATCTTTCATCGTACGCCTCCTTAATAATTGATCCGGGATCCGGCCACACTTCAAGAAAAATGTCTCTCAAACCAATCCATTGCGTTGGTCCAGCAAATATTCCAGTCATCTCAAGAAAAATGCCTCTCAAACCAACCGATTGCTCTCGTCCAGCAAGTATCCCAATCGTCTTCCCGCATAAAATGTCCCGACCGAGGATACTCGATGTACTCATACCTCTCTTCGTAATCAGGGTAATGTTCCTTTAGCCGCTGATGAAAGAGCCGTGCATGCTGCGGTGGGACGGCTTGATCACGGCCGGCGTTTTGGGACAGCAGCCTGATAGATGAAAAAGCTCCCAGATGATAATGCGGGCTTTCCGGCTGATCTATCCTCCATTTCGGCGATCCCAGTATAGAAGCGGCAACTCGAAGCTCAGACACAAGAGCAATGGCCGTGTACACTATGAATCCCCCCATGGATATACCGGCAATACCAATTTTTCCTCTAACAATCAAACGCTTCTGCCGCAGCTGACCTATTATAACCGGGATTTCCCGGGCAGACTCGAGCACTGCGGCCTGCAGTTCCCGTTCGACATCAGCACTATCTCCCGAAAACCGTTTATCGAAATCTGGATAACGCCGCTCACCATGCCCCACATTATCGATACCCACAACCAGGAATCCATGGTCAGCCAGGTCCTGCAATTCCTTTACCTGGCTGTCTTTGGACGCTCCCAGGCCGTGATAGAACAGTATACAGCCTTTCCCGGCCGCAGTCTTGCGATTATTCCGGTACACGAGTAACGTGGGAACATGTCCCAATTTCAAACGCTGTTTTTTTATCATGGTTCCTTACTGCCAATTCGTGCCTGGTTGTTGTGAACATAGTACAACCACCACCATGAATACGTCAATTTTGAAATAGGTGTATACTAAAAGAGAAGGAAGTAACATTTTTCCGGAGGTGACACAACCGTGCACGCTATTCATCAAGGTGGGAAACGTACCGAAAATGATGTATTCTTAACCGCAACCGGTATGACCCGGTTTGGAAAACGGTCGGAATCACTGGAAGATCTGTTCCTTGAATCCTACGAGGACCTGGTGGAGCGTGCTCTGTCCCGGAAATTGTTCCGCAAGAGCCGCCATTTGAACGAGGCCATCGATGCCCTGTATGTAGGGTCAATGAATCCGGAGGAATTTACCGGTGAAGGTAATATAGCCACGCTGATCGCCGATCATCTGGGACTGGCGGGACGTCCCACCACCGCCGTGGAAACCGCATCTTCAACCGGTCTGGCCACCTTTTTCCAGGCTTATCTGGCGGTGCGCTCCGGCGTATACAAGCGGGTGCTGGCAGTGGTCGGAGAAAAGATGACCGCGCTGCCCACCTCAGCGGCCACCAGGATTCTGGCGGAGGTCATCCATCCCCTGGAACGTGCCTGCGGAGCCTCCATGCCGGCCCTGGCTGCCATGTCTTCCCGCCGGTATGCCTACGAGTACGAGCTTTCCATGGAAGAGCTGCGCAAGATGCTGGCTGCCGTCTCTATCAAGAACCACAAAAACGCGCTGGACAACCCCTTTGCCCAGTTCCACAAAAAAATATCTCTGGAAAAGTATCTCTCCAGCAAGGTCATATCCACTCCCCTGTGCCTGTACGACTGCGCCGCCATCAGTGACGGAGCGGTGGCCGCCTTGATCAGTTCAGACCCCGGTCCCGTAAGGATCTCCGGGCTGGGACAGGCCGGTGACACCCTGGCTTTGTGCGAACGGGACTCCTTCACCTCGTTTTCATCCACCATCCTGGCCGCCGACGCGGCCTATAAAATGGCCGACCTGTCTCCGAAAGACATCGATGTGGCGGCCATTCACGACGCTTTCACCATGTTCGAAATCGTCGGTACCGAGGACCTGGGATTCTTCCCTCCCGGCAAAGGAGGGTACGCTGTACTTGATGGTTTAACCGATGTCAACGGCAGCATCCCCGTCAATCCGTGTGGCGGACTCAAAGGAAGAGGGCATCCGGTGGGAGCTTCAGGGCTGGCGCAGATCCACGAAATCTACCGCCTCCTGCTGGAAAATCCCGGGTGGGACATCGGTATTACCCAGAGTATCGGCGGCCTGGCCAACAACAACCTGGTCTGCATCCTGGAGAAAGTAGGTCATGGGAAACGCGTATTCGGGTACAATGCGAAGTGGCTTCCGCGGGAAGTATCACCGCACCATGCGCCGCACCGGCATTCCATCTCCGAGCTGTTCGGTCTGCTCCCGTCCCGCAGAGGAAGAATCGCCACCTTTACCACCCTGTACACCGTACCGGAGGGTTTCGAGGAAAAGGAGCTCAGGCTGGCTATTGCTGAGATAAGGGGGGGGCACTATCTCATGGGAATCATGCTCAGTCCCGAAGAAGAGTACGGAATCGACACCCGGGTGAGGGTCGTCCCCATTGAAGACAGAACCTATTTCGAAGTGCGGTAACCGAATTGTAGTTACGCGAGGCAAGAGAGGACAATTGAGTTGGCTGATAAGCGTCTTAAGCTACTTTTGTTTTTTCTGGGATTCACCCTGCTGTTGATGACGGCCTCGTTTGCCCAGCATCGCGGAGCGGACAGGAAGATGGTCGAGCGTTTCGACGCCGATGGTGACGGCCGGCTCAGCGAGGTGGAACGCAGCCGGATGAGAGAGCACCTCAAGGCAACCCGCCCCGGCCAGGGCCCACGGATGATCCAGCGCTTTGACGCCGACGGCGACGGCCGGCTGAACGAAGAGGAGCGGCGCCGGATGAAAGAGCAGCGGAAGGTAAGGCGTCCCGCCCAGACCCCGCGTATGGTCGACCGGTTCGACGCCGACGGTGACGGTCTGTTGAACGAAACGGAGAAAAACCGGTTAAACAAGTTTCTCAAGGCAACCCGCCCGGGCCTGGTCAGGCGTATGATCGACCGGTTCGACACCGACGGCGATGGCCAGCTCAGCCAGGAAGAGGAAACGAAGCTTAAAGAACACCTCAAAGGCCCCAGTCCGGACCTGGGTCGTCGAGTTATCGAGAATTTCGACACCGATGGTGACGACCAGCTCAGCGAGGAGGAGAAAGAGAAACTCGGAGAGTACGTAAAGAATTACGTAAGAAAAAATCCAGGGGTGATCAGCACTGGACCGGATGACCGTCCGGAATCCGATGCTACCCCGGTTGACACTATAGATGATGACCCGAATGATATTTTAGATGATGGCACTTCGAACGACACGTTAGATGATGATCCGGATGACCGGATGGATGAAGAAGAGCTGAAGGAGATACGGGACCAGCTCCGGGAAGATATGCGTAACGCCCTGAAAAAAGGCTATATGGAACGGGCGGAGGAGATACGGGAGGAACTCCAGGATCTGAAGCACTATTATCGTTCGCAGGCCGATTAATAAATCCTATCTTCCGGGCACGGATTGTATCGACTCGATCAGTACCGGAATCTCGTCCAGGGAAATGGCAATGGTCCCATTATCTGCTGAACCCTGGCGCCTCTCGAACTTGTCGAAAAAGCCGCGATGCGGCCGGGTGGGAACCAGAGCGGTGATACGCACTTCCCCGTTCAAACCTTTGAGACGAAGCCTGGTTGGAGTTGTTTTCTCCTCTTTTGCGGTGCTCCAGACCACATAGAGCGGATGGTTCTGTGCACGGACCGTAAGCCGCCAACAGCTTACATCTTCGTCAACCGTGACTTCCTCGATGGAGCCGGATTTTACTTTACGTAACAGGTGGGTGATGTACCGGTAGGAGTGGAAAGCCGGTTTTCTCGATCCGTCTGGTTTCATCAGGCCCATGTGGCAGAAACCATCGTCTCCCGTCTTAACGGTCCGGTCGATCAGGCTGAACCAGCAGAGTTTTTCCACGCCGAGGCCTACCATGCTAATATATGCCTGGACCAGATGACAGGCCTGTTTCCGCTCCATGACTTCCTCTGTTTCCGGACCGGTTGAGTTGATCCCGAACTCGGTGCACAGAATCGGCGTCTCGATGTTATTTGCCTGCATGAGCTCCCGGAACTGCTCCAGGTCTTCTTCCATAGCTTTAATAAATCCGTAAAGGTGAAGATCGACCACGTCAAAATAATTCTTACCCGTAGTTCCGTAATCCAGGTATTGTGAAAACACATCCGCAAAGAACTTTGGATAGAGTGATTTAAAGCCGGCTGTGGACGAAAAAGCTACGCTCCCCAGTACGATCTTCACGTCCGGGTTGGCAGCCCTGGCGACTTCAGAGGTTATCTTGAGCAAACGGGCATAATCCTCGATGGCGCGCTCATCATCGGAATACTGCCAGAAGATCCTCATGTTCGGTTCGTTCTGAACCTGGAAATAGTGTGCGTCATAGGGAGTACCGGGACCGTATTTGTCCACCACTCTCTTAATGAATTGTCTGTAGCCAGGGATATCTTTTGGAAGCTCCTTGCCTGCTTGAATCAGCATAATCTGATGTAATCCCGCCTCATGGCGCATATCAATGACATTTGCCGCCGACTCCGGGAGAAGATTTCCTTTTTTCAGCTCTAAAGGGAGATACGGAACCGGAGACCGGATCCATCTGACTCCCAGGAAAATGAGGTCGTCCAACAAATCATCTTCCGAAGAGTCCTCATCTTCTGAAGATTCACCACCTTCTGAGGAGTCCTTAAGCACGTTATAGTGGTCGACCGTAATACCAAAGGGAGAAAGTGAAGTTTCCGCGCTGGCCCTGGCCGCGGCAAAGAAAGAAAGCGGAAAGACCAGGAGAACAGCCAAACATGCCACCATAACACCAGTAGAGTTTTTCATAGGAACGCCTCCTAATCCATATTACTCTTATTGTATCTCTCAAACCATTCACCTGCAAGGCAGGCTTTTGCTAAAGCAAATAAGGAAAAGGAGCGGAGACGTAGCAGCGCTACGTCGAGCACCTTTTCCTATTCCCGGCGAGTTTGCTGGCCTTTATATGAAGAACCGACCTGATATCTCTGTAAGAGGACGTAGGTTGAAAAAATGACAGGAAGTCATTTTTTCAAGCGGGACCCCTAGCGGAGGCGCGCCAGGATGGCATGCGCCGTGAGCGGTCCTCTCTAAGAGATATCAGGTCGGTTCAGATAAAGTTGGACAAAAGAGAAGTCCTCGGCGACGACCTACTCTCCCACACAGTCGCCCATGCAGTACCATCGGCGCTGGAGAGCTTAACTTCCGTATTCGGAATGGGAACGGGTGTTTCCTCTCCGCTATGGTCACCGAGAACATTCTTTCTCGTTAAATCCGATAAATCGGATTAATTAAGATTTTCAATAAGACCAGATTCCAGGTCAAGAAAACCGAAACTCAGAAGAATACCGAATCTACAGCCTGAGACTCGTAACAAAGGCATAGAGTGAGGTGAAGTCCTCGACCGATTAGTACCGGTAAGCTGAACACGTTGCCATGCTTACACCTCCGGCCTATCAACCTCCTAATCTCGAAGGGGTCTTACTCCTTGGCGGGCCCGAAGGCCCACTAGGATGGGAAACCTCATCTTGGAGTGGGCTTCCCGCTTAGATGCCTTCAGCGGTTATCCCTTCCGAACATAGCTACCCAGCAGTGCCCCTGGGCGGGACAACTGGCACACTAGAGGTTCGTCCACCCCGGTCCTCTCGTACTGAGGGCAGCACTCCTCAAGTTTCCTACGCCCGCAAAGGATAGGGACCGAACTGTCTCACGACGTTCTAAACCCAGCTCACGTACCGCTTTAATGGGCGAACAGCCCAACCCTTGGGACC
>CAYSPT010000041.1:42622-45470 GCA_964432985.1 uncultured bacterium | reverse complement strand
GTCGTCCAGCAGGATGGGAGCGTCGCCGCTTCCGAACACGAATCCGGCGGCGCGCTTGAGACGCTCCCTGAAGGCGTGGTTATTTTCCTGGATCATCATCTTGAACAGCTCCGATTCGGAGCGGGCATACTGGTGGACCAGTTCCCGTCCCAGGGGATTGAAAATGGCCAGCCCGGCGTAGACATGTGATTTACCGCCGTAGATCCGCATGGCCAGCAGTACCTTTACGTTGTCGATCCCTCCAAGGTAGGAGGAGTTTTCCCAGGGGAAGAACCCGGCGTTTTTCCAGGCCGTCCCCAGGCTTGCGAATCCGACGTGCGTCACCGACTGCACATCGGCGGTGATCCGGTCGTGCTCCTGGCACGAGGGCATCTCCACGATGGTCGATCCCAGTTTCTCAAAGGTCTCCAACGATCGTCCGTATGCCTGATTACTGCTGCGGTGGCGAATGACCACCAGCGCTTGTCCATGAGGGTCCACGGTGGGCCCGTGCAGCGAGTGGCAGGTGACGATATTGACATCGTCGGGAAGATGCTTCTCGAAGGCTGCAATCTCTTTTGACTTGACCGATGTCTGCCCACCGACGATGGCGTCTTTCTTGGTGGACGGACCGTACTGACGGACGGCGTTATCGATGTTTTCGGTCTCCACGGAGTAGATGATCAGGTCGCTGCGCCGCGAGACGGCGATTCCATCATCCAGAAGGTAGATGCCCGATCCCTGGAGTTCCTCTTCCAGTCTCTCCCGCTTCTCGGGCAGGTCGCAGGCATTGACACGGTAGCCGGCGGCCGTAAAGGCCCGCGCGTAGAGCTTACCCATGTCTCCCGTACCGATAATCCCTATTTCCATGAGGTCTCCTAACTTCAGATGATGATGGATTATAACAGGAGCGGTAACGAAGGGCAACCGTCAGGGTAGGGTGGCTAACTTGACACCTCCTCGCAAACCCGTCTAG
The DNA here is from genome assembly GCA_964432985.1 of uncultured bacterium. Classification (GTDB taxonomy): domain Bacteria; phylum Muiribacteriota; class CAYSPT01; order CAYSPT01; family CAYSPT01; genus CAYSPT01. The sequence goes on along the minus strand of CAYSPT010000041.1, from coordinate 44,515 downwards.
AATAATGGTCCGGGGATTAGCCCGCAAAAGTAACGGCGTTATAAATAACGGCGTTGTAAACTTTGGCGTTATAAATAACGGCGTTATTAATAACGAGCGAAAGAGTTTGTGAAACGTTCAGCCTTACGTGGTGGAGGATTCCTGTGCGAATCGAAATTGCCCGCCCGCGGTTGCGGGAAATTCTGGTACTGTTCCTCGTAATCGGTGTTGTGGCCGGCGGGCAGACTGCAAGAGCCTTCAACGGCCATCTGGAAGCCATCGTTCCCCTGTATCCCGATTGCGAGGGCGTGTCCTCGGAGCTTCGTACCCGGCTGCAGCTCGAGGAGACGCTCGACACCGGGCGCTCCGCCAGGCTGGTGGCTAAATGCCGGTTCGACGCCCTCTATTCCGACCGGCGCGAGCACGACAGCAAGGTCATTCCCCGCCTGGAGGAACTGGCGCTCACGGTTTACCTTCCCCACGTGGATATAACCATGGGGTATACAAGGGTGTTTTGGGGCAAACTCGACCAGCTTCCCCCGGTGGACGTGGTGAATCCGCTGGACTACTCCAGGCTGTTTCTGGAAGCGGAGCGCAGCGAAGCAAAACTGCCGGTCCCCATGCTGATGGTTTCACCGTATTTCGAAGACGAAAGCCGCCTCGAACTCATCGTCGTTCCTCGGTTCAAAGATGCCGTGTACGATGAGCTCAACGAGCTGTCTTCTCCGTTTTACCCGGTCGATTTCCCTGTTCCGGTGGAGAAGGTGTTCCCCACCAACACCCTGAGCAACATGGAGTACGGCGGGCGTTTCACTACCACCTCGGCGGAAATTGACTGGTCGCTCTACTTTTACAACGGGTTCCAGGACCTTCCCGCGTACCGGCTGGATGCGGGTCTCGACAAGATGTGGGCGGAGTACATTCAGGGAGACATGTACGGGTTCGACTGCGAGTTTTTACTGGGAAACTGGGTGGCCCGGGGTGAACTGGCTTTTTTCAACCGGCAGGGTTTCCTCAACGCCACTGGGACGGATTATGTGCTGGGAGAGTCAACCGTGGGCGGATTCGGTCTGTTCAAACGTTTCGGCAACCACTATCTCGATTTCACCCTGCTGCGCACCAGCATCAACGTGGACGGAAACATACAGGACAAGACCAACGAAGTCACCATCCTGGCCAACGTAGAGAAACGATTCGCCTACGATCTCAAAAAACTCCGGTTCTTTTCCCTGGTCAACATCGAAGCGAAGAGCTTTTTCATGCGTGTAAACTACGACTGCAACCTGTCGGAGAACACCTGGCTGACCATCTTGTTCGGCAACTTTTCCGGAGAAACAAACGATCTTATCAGTCGGCTTAACAGCAACGATTTTTTCGCTGTGAAATACAAGTACAATTTTTGATCATGTTTGATTACGAATAAATTTTAATTATGCCGCTTAACGAATATCGACACGGAAACCTGGTTCTGAAAAACCGGATAATCCGCTCGGCCACCTACGAGGGGATGTCCGATGAGCAGGGGTATCCCACTGAGAAGCTTCGGGACCTCTACACGGAGTTGGCCGCCAACGACTGCGCCTTGATCATCACCGGCTTTGCCTTCGTGGCCCGCTCCGGCCGCGCCATGCAGCCTCAGCAGGCCGGGATAGACGACGATGACAAGATTCCCGCCTGGCGTGAGGTGGTGGCACCCGTGCATGAAAAAGGCGGGAAAATCCTGATCCAGATTTCCCATACAGGCCGTCAGACGCTTCAGAAGGTGACCGGCCACCCGGTGCTCGCGCCTTCATCGGTAAAGTGCTCCTATTTCAGGCAGAAACCCCGGAAGATCACCGAACCCGAAATCCGCACTGTTATCGAACAGTTCATCCAGGCAGCGGTACGGGCGCAGAAAGCCGGATTCGACGGTGT
>CAYSPT010000041.1:39274-42522 GCA_964432985.1 uncultured bacterium | reverse complement strand
AAGCAGATTATCGACGACGGCGACGCCGACCTGGTGTCCCTGTGCCGGCCGTTTATCTGCGAACCGGACATCATCCGTAAATTTAAAAACGATGAAAACTACGTTTCGCGGTGCATAAACTGCAATCTGTGCACGGTGTACTGCGACAGTTACAAATTGCTTCGGTGCTATCTTCCGAAGTCAAAAAGAGTATAGCAGTACCGGAGGATGAGGTGGATCAGGCCCACCTGGAAATGAGGGACAGCCATGAAAGTGACCGAGTTCGAGGAACAATTTTTTATAGATAAAACTCCCGTGCTGGAAGCCGGTTTCAACCCTTATTACCTGCCGGTGCAAAGCGGCCTTGGCCGCCGGATTACCGTGGCCGACCGCGAGGTTATCTCCCTGGGTTCAAACGACTACCTGGGGCTTTCCTCAAACGAGCACATGAAACAGAAAGCGAAAGAGGCCATCGACAAGTACGGCGTCAGCCTGTGCGGCACTGCTATCGTGGTCGGGCAGACCGACCTGAACCGCGAACTGGAGATCAAGACGGCCAACTACGTTAAGCAGGAAGATGCCCTGGTCTACCCTTCATGCTTCCAGGCCAACACCGGGGTGTTTCAGATGCTGGCTACGGACAAGGACATCGTCTTTGCTGACAAGGGGGCCCACTCGTCACTTCTCAATGGCGTGTTTCTATCTTCGGCCCGCCTGAAACTCTTCCGTCATAACGACATGAAGCATTTGAAAAAGCTTCTTGAGCAGTCCATGGACTACCGGATGCGATTTATCGTCATGGACGGGCTGTACAGCACCCTGGGTGACTATCCTCCCCTGGATGAGATCTGCGCCCTGGCCAGGGAGTACAACGCCTACACCATCCTGGATGACGCCCACGGCCTGGGAGTGCTGGGCCGCAAGGGCAGGGGAGTGATGGAGCTCTACGAGGCGTACGATGATATCGATTTAGTGACCGGCTCTTACGGTAAGGCCCTGGGATGTGTCGGCGGTTTCATCGCCGCCCGGTACCGTATCACCGACTACTTCCGGTACCGCAATCCCATGTACCTCTACTCCACTGCGCTGGCTCCGGCCATGTCCGCCGCCGCCCTGGCCGCCATCGATTTCAGCATGAACCACCCGGAACTCAGGGAGCGGATCTGGGCCTACAAAGACCGCCTGATGACCGCCCTGAAGGATATGGGATACAACATCACTCCTTCGTCGGCACCGCTGTTCTCGGTGCTCTTCACCAGTACCGCGGAGACCTTCAAGGCCTCCCGGATCCTGTTCGAAAAGGGAGTCTACGGAACACCGTTCGTGCATCCCAGCGTTCCGCGTAAGACACCGAGAATCCGGCTGATTCCCCACGCCGGGCTCACGGATGAAGACATCGATGAGGTCATTGAAATATTCCAGGAGGCGAAGCCGGAGATAGGCGTATAATCTGTCGGTTACTTTTATATTATTGCAGCAGGCGACGGGAGTTTCCCGTTTGGCTCAGGGATTTTTCATGACGCCGGCTTCCACCAGGTCTTCGGATGAGATGCGGTGTTTGTTCTCTTTCCACCACCGCCGCCAGATGTCTTCCAGTTCGGATTCTCGTTGAAAATCGTACCAGGCGCTTATGTCCGGAGGATTGCGGTCGTAGGACAGGTTGGTCATGATGATCATCATCCTGTACTGGACCTGCCTGTTTTTAACTGAGTTCCCAAACGTGTAAAAAAGGCGCGGCACGGCCTCCTTATCTCCCATGGAAACCAGGGCCAGGTCGGCCTGAACAGCAGCCAATGTCCCGGTTCTGGAAGACACCGACTTCAGTGTGCCGTGGGCTTTGTGAAGCAGCTTGTTGTCAGATGGAAAACGCTTCTGTACTTCGCTGCCGGCCAGGACCTTGAAATCATCCACTCCCCGATCCATCATGGACTCGAGCTGCTTCCTGTCCAGCTGAGGGACCAGGTAGGTGACCGCACGCATCCACCTGTCGGACAACAGCCCTGATTCGGGTATCCGTTTCAGTCTGAGGAAGAAATCGAACACTTTTCCGGGCGCGCTGATACTCATACCGATCATGGCTTTCATCAGGTCGTCAGGATCATTTTCCATTGGTATATCTTCCGGGATGGAATCTGCGGTCAACAGGTCGAAATGCTTGTCGATGAGTCCTCCCAGGTAGGCGGTGTTTGCTTCGCTGCGGCACACGGACAGCTGCACCGCCGAATCGAGCTTCTTCCACTGCGGCAGGTCGGAGGGCATGGTTTCCCAGGCCACCCGGGCGACCTTCTCGCGCAGGTCTTCATCCAGGTATTCCAACTCGAAATGATACGGCACACGCCAGGTGGGCGGGGCCGCTTTCTCGGCTTCTGCCTGGCTCATTCCCTTTTTGGTGAGTTGGTAGACGTCGTTGGGGTGGGGCCTTGGATGCCGCATGCTCTTGATCATTTCATAGGACCATACCTCCTGCTGGGCTCTGCCGGGCAGCGCTTTGATTCCTTCGGCGGTCAACCTGTCGGGGCCGAAGGTCTCTTCTTCGCTCCCCTTCGGGGTCCCTTTCGGGGGCTTTCCGGTATACCACGTCGGTAGGTCCATGTCCTTTGTTTCCTCTTTGATGCGGGGAAGGTTGACCGGGTGCTGTGCCAGTTCGAGCAGTAAACGGAGGTACTCGCTTCGCTCGTAGCTATTACCATCCGGCAGGTTGTTGAGTTTCTCCATGACAATGTCCACCAGGGGCGGGGCACCGGTGTAACAGAGTGTCCCGATGATGCGGCGCTTGTCGCGGCACTCGGGAAGTTCTTTCAAGGCAGAGAAGGCCTTTTGGTAGAGTCGTGCCACCATGTCGTCATCCATCCATTTAATCATAACTATCTCGGCCACTACTTTCTGCCAGGGATTCATCGGCTCCCCGAGCCAATCGCCATAGGCGTATGATTCTTCTACCTCCTCTAAAAAAGTCCGTGACCGTTTTTCCTCTTTTTTCCTTTCGTCTTTTTTCTTTTCCTCCGGAATCTTCTCCGGCTCTATCTCAGGCAGGGAGTCATCCGGAACATCTTTGTCGGTATCCAGGCCATCATCGAAATCAGAATCATCGAAAAAGTCTTCATCGAACTCGTCATCATCCTCATCAGGGATAAACCAGCCATCTGGCTTTTCCCCGGTGGCTCCATCATCCCAGATGACCTCATCATCATCGAAGGTGTAGAAATCATCATCCTCGCCAAAATCCCCAAAGTCATCGAAATCACCATCGAATTCCAATGCATCATCTT
>CAYSPT010000041.1:0-39174 GCA_964432985.1 uncultured bacterium | reverse complement strand
TCGCCAAAATCCCCAAAGTCATCGAAATCACCATCGAATTCCAATGCATCATCTTTCGGTTCGTCTAAAGCCCCAACGTCCTCGAAGTCGTCCTCCGGCCCTGAGGTGTCTTCGCCGATGTCGTCGTCCGTTCCGAACTCGTCATATTCGAGATCATCGAACTCGTCGTCGCCGAAATCGTCATCTGGAAAAGGCCAGGCATCAGGATCATCGTCATCGTCAGATCTATCATCATCAGTGATCTCGTCATCGTCGCCGGATGTATCATCACTGATGACCTCATCCTCCTCCGGATAAGGAAAGTCGTTATACGATATCAGGTTCCGGGCTTTGGTCTGGACATAATCGATGAACAAGTACTCCGTTTTCAAAGGTGAATCGATGAATTTGGGTATGATCGCCTCGAAATCGCTGAACTGACTGTCTGCATCGGCGCGTCGGCCGATGTACCGGTATTTGCCGTCCGCTGTTTTGGTGAGCGGAATCCGGCCCTGGTAAAGGGGCGTGATGTAGTCACAGGACGAAAAGGTCGGCGGTGAAGCTAGTGGCTTTCTCGGCATGGACATGCTCATGATCCGCGACGGCGGGCTGTGATCCTTCTTCCAGGCGGTGATGAAATAGTGCTGCCCGGCCAGTCCTTCTGTGAAGTCGGAGCTCGTCGAAACCATACGGAGGATGAACTTGTCCCCCGTCTTCAGTTCTCCTTTGTAGCTTTTTTCAACCCGGTACCGGGCGGTAATCCAACCGGAAGTGACGCACTCGGCAACCACTACCAGGTCCGCCCCGGAGACCAGTTCACCGGGACTCAAACTGTCAATAGTGGTGGCAGAAACGGTTCCCGGAATGCAGAAAACAAAAGATGTGAAAAGAAAAATAAGTGTAAAAAACGGTACGGCGGTGCGGTGTTTTTGCACATTATCGAACCACATGTTCTTCCAGTCACCTTCCTTGACTATATCCCCATGGCAGAAAACAGGGATGATATCCTGATCTTCCACGGCTGTTTGTGTGCTCTTCACTGTGTACTAACGGGAACTTACGTCCTCCGGATTATTTAACCCGAAGCGAAATACACCGCCGAGATCATGATGGCCGAATGGATTATCACCATGGGCCAGAAAGATTCGCTTTTCAGGCTCACATAGCCGAACAGGAGACCGGAAACCAGACAGGAAACGGTCTCCAGCGGCGGTTTCCCTATATGTATCAGAGTAAAAAGTATGGTCTGCACGATGTTGGCCCGCCACGGGCCCCACCGCTCTTTGAGCCCGAATAAAAGATATCCCCGGAACAGAAACTCCCATCCGGTCATGTACAGAAAAACCCTGATAATGGCCGGGGCGGTTACCACAGCCTGCCCATAGTGCTTTTGTATCTGGCTGGAGTATCTGACCGACAGGTAGGTGGTGAGAAAAGAGAGAAACACTCCTCCCGCGGCCAGGATGAGCCCTGTTTTCACCTTCCCCGGACAGAGACCGTAGTCCCGAGGGCTGCCGGTGAAAAAAAGCAGGGTGACTGCGAGGGGAACGACAAAGAAGAGAAGCAGCGAATCAAAGACCATGGTGGTAAAGGTGAACGCGCGGTCGATGATAAGCAGCGCCGCTGACGTGCCCAGGATGATCCATGGTTTGTGCCGGTCGGTCAATGCTCTGAAACGTTTGAAACCACCGGTTTCACGTACCGTTTTAGGGGAAGCTGTTTTCGTGCCGCCTCGCTTTGCCACTAGGCATCGGTTCTTTCGTCGCGGATCAGTTTCAGTTTCCCGGTCCGTTGTACCCGGGGGATCTCTCCTGGTTTTACAAAGGTGATTTCCGCCATGTCGATCCAGCCCTTCTCCATGGAGAACCGGAAATCGGAAAAGATGGACAGGAAATCGCGTTCAAAATTCCGCTTTATTTTCTCGCTTTTCTTCCGGCTGGTAGTTTCTATCAGCACCGACAGGTGCTCCCTTCCTTGTTTCAGATACGGTACGAACTGGTAGACACCGGTGAGGTAATCGTGCAGTGCCAGCAGCGGCTCGATCTCTTTGATGTTCAGCCTGGCTCCTCCCACCTGGAGACGGTCGTCGCAGCGGCCCAGCAGTTTGAACACCGGGTCGGTGCGGCCGCAGGGACAGCGGTGATCCGCCAGAAAAACTCCCTGGTCGCCGGTACGGTACCGGATGAAAGGCATATAACGCCTGAAAAGGTTGGTCACCGTGATCTCTCCCACGGTACCGTCCACCAGCCGCTTATCCTCGTCGAAGTCGAGTATCTCCAGCACCTGCAGGCTCGAGTACAGGTGGTGCACACCTTTCTCCTGGTGAGGGCACTGGTAGCCGATAGGCCCGGCGTCCACCGAAGCGTACCCGGCGCTTTTGCAGTGCTCCACGTTCCAGGTGGACTGCAGCTGGTTTCGGGCGGTCTCGGTCATTTCCTCTCCGGCATAAAAGACGAGGCGGACGCTGAAACGGAGGTTGTATTTTTTGCACAACCGGGCCAGCTCCGCCAGCTGCGACGGCAGGCCCATGATTACTGTGGGACAGAACAGCTGGAGGTAAGTGAGAATGTTTTTTTCGTCCGTCTGTCCACCGATTGGGAGGTTGGTAGCACCTATCTTGTTGATGGCCCGGTCCACCGCCAGAAACGAGGACCACAGGTGCCCGGCCACGAAGAGGTTGGCGATGGTGTCGTGTCTGGTGACTCCGTTGAACAGGTAGTTGTCTGCCAGGGCGGAGGCAATCAGGTCGAACTCGCTGTGGGTGTAACAGGAAAATTTAGGTTTCCCGGTGGACCCCCCGGTGGCGAAGATGATGGGGGCTTCCGTCTGCTGCCCGGTGAGCAGGGCGTGGGAGGCGGGCAGGGAGTTTTCTAAAAACTCCCTTTGGGTGAGCACGGGGATGGTGGCCAGGGGATCGGGGCTTTCGAGGTTACTGGCACTCCATTTTTCCCCGTACAGCTCTGATTCTTCCCGGATAAACTCCAGGTGGCTGCGCATGTGGTGAAGGTCGGGTCGGCCGAAAGACGGTGTTTCCGCGTTCACCCACCTCAGCAATTCGGCCAGGGGCAGGGTTCCGTCGTGGGGGGCTCCGTCTACCACCTTCAGCATCCCGCCGGCTTCGCTCAGGCGGTTGACGCCGGCGGCGGTCAGGTCCTGGCGATAATCCGGCCACTCCCCCGGTGCCGTCAGCAGCCCCGCGGTCTGCAGGTAATGCCAGTAGATCCGTATCCGCCGCGCCAGTTCGCTGCGATTGGAGTACGGTTTAAGGATGATAAACCTTCCCAGGGGAGACGGTGTCAGCTCTTCTTCCGTGTCGTACACCACGGTGTAGGTATGGTCCCCTTCGGAAAACGCAATCATGGCGTCTCCCACCGCCGCTTTAAAGCGATAAAACTCGCGTTGCTTGGTGATTTCAGCCGCCTGGTCAATGTCCGTTTCTCCCGGCGGCAGCTCTGTGGCTAATACGGCCAGCTCTTCAGAGAGGCAGCGGATGAATGCCTGGAGGAGATCCCGAGGTATGGTCGACTCCACAAAGATGTTCTGGGGAGAGGCGCAGGCCGACTGGTCCCACAGCGCGATATCCCGGGCAAACCGTTTGGCCGCTTCCCGGGGTGTATAGTACGCAAGACCCTCACGGCTTAGCACACCGAAGCTGATCTTCGGGCCGAATCCCACCACCTTGGTGCCCGGCCCCGCCTTTTGCCGCCAGCTTTTCACCGCCTCGTCACCGCCCCAGACCACCACGCAGTCGGCGTGCCGGGCGGCAACGCTCTCGATGTCCTCCGTGCCGCCTTTCCAGTTCAGGATGCTGAAAGAGGATGTCAGCATATCGTGATGATCCAGCCCCATTTCTTCGCTGAAGATCTTGAGGCTCAGGGCGAACAACAGGGGAGTGAACGGGTCGTTGCGGGATAGCTTGACGATGTTGATATTCTTGGTGAGCAGCCCCATCACCAGCGTGTCGATGGCGCCCAGAAAGACGTTACCTGCACAAATGTGAAAAACCACTCCACGGGGGAGCGCCCGGACCTGCCCGTCGAAGCCGCTGGGTTTGTACCAGCGGTCGAGCACCTCTACCGGGTAGGGCAGGCTTGAGCGGAGCCGGTTGAACAGTGCGTGGCGATCGAGCAGACGCGGTAAGAGTTCAAGAGATTGGCGGGCCATGGATTCGGACATACCCAGGGCTGCGGTAAGATATTCAAGGGTGATTTCGTGATAGGGGCAGAATTCTCCGGCGTGCTCTTCCCATCCCATTCCGGCGGTGTGAAGCCGGGAGATAATGTATTCGAGGGGAAACGAGCTGAGCTGGGGTACTCGTTTCCTTCCTTCCAGGATAAGGCGCTCCAGGTCCCGGGCCGTGGTGACCGTTGGTGTTTCGTTGAACTGTCCGAAGACGTACTCCCTTTTGGAGGCGATGTAATCTTTGAAACTCATGACTCAGCCACCTCCTGCTCTTTGAGGAGACTTTCCGCCGAGATGGCGCAGCCCTTGTGTTTAATCGTTCCGGCCCGGCCCAATATTTCCACCACCGGTCCCTTCAGCCCGCAGTCACAGCCTTCGTATGTCATTCCAAAGTCGCCGGTGAGGATGGAAACCGACGGGTAACTCCTGAGATAGGGAGTGATGAAATTGAGCATCCCAACCTGGCCGAAGTCAAGCGGTTCCAGGGTGATGGTGTCCCGGACGACCACCCGTCCGTAAATAGGTACATGCATCCGGCCCCGGCGGCACTCCACGTAAGGTACTCCGTGCTCCACCATCCCCAGCAGGTCCCGGATATTTTCCCTGGAAATCCCCAGGACTTCAGCCACAAAGGCTCGAAGCGAGTCCCTGCTTACCGCCTGGTCCTCCTGAGATTTCCACCCTCCTCCGGTAAGCACCCACGAATCCGGATGCATGCGGAAACTGCGCCCGTACTCCCGCTTGAATATGGTGAGTATTTCATGGATAAAGGCGGGAAAGCCAACCAGCCTCACCGGGATTCCTTCCTGTTCGTAGGCTAAAAGTGTTTTGAGTACACCCGGGCGGTTAAAGAAGAAATCGCTCCTGGTATCGTCCCACTGCAGGGCGTAATACTTGGCTTTGACGCCGGTGAAACCGGTCAGCAGTTCGTCGGTGAAGGCGGTCCCCAGATCGTCGGCCACCCGAGGGTCGTAGGTAAACAGCAGGTAGTTGACCTCCTGTTCCTGGTTTACCATTCCCAGCCCCTGGTAGACTTTACGGGCAATCAGCCGCACCCGGTCCAGGGAAATCTGGTCCAGGAATATGCGGCTCTTCTGTCCGCCGGTACCGCTGGATGTCAGGGTTAGTACAATATCGTCATCGGGGACGCTTTTCAGCGCGTAATGCTTGTAGATGTTGACGAACACGAAGGGGAGTGTGACAATGTCCCCGGCCGTGGTGAGCATCTCAGGGGAAAAATCCTGGTTTTCCAGGAAAGCCCGGTACTCGGAAGAGTGCTGCCAATGGTGCCCCACGCACTCCACCATAGCCTGCAGAAACAGCGAATCGGTGTCCTCCGAATAGTCAAAAGGTCCCCGCTTTATCAGCTGGTCAACAGTACTCATAGGCTCTGTCCTGCCATTCTATCGTCAAAACGGTCCCGATAAAACTCTTCTGAAAACCGCTTTTCGCGGGCACCGCAGCTCAATACGACTGAGATAATAATAACAACCGTAGTGGCTTCCGGTCAAAATATAGGATAAAATAGATAGAAAATAAGATGTGCCGGACAGGAGAACATACCATGACTGAAAACGACCGTTTTGGATTTACCGAGGCACAAAACGAGGCTGAACGCCTGGTTGGAGACCTTGAGAAAATGCTCGATCTGGCAGCCAGGGCTCACACCAAGGCTCTCGAAGTCCGCTCGGAGCTGGAATCCTCCTGGTTTGATCTTACCTCGCTGATCCAGTTTATCGAGGCCTATAGCCGTGACGAGTACCGGGAAACTTCCGAAGAGAATGTGAGCATAGCACTGGCAGCGCTCGTTTATTTCGTGGAACCCTTCGACGAGATTCCCGACGAGCTGCCCGAGGTGGGTTTGCTGGATGACCGCGGGGTTATCGAGCAGGTGGCCGTGAGTATCCGAGACGACCTGGAACGCTTTCGGCAGTGGCAGAAAAAACAACAGACCTCCTCACCCGGCTAAAATAGTCAACCGAGTGTTTCGTCGATAAAGAGTTTCTTCCACATCACGTAGTAGTACCGCAGGTATATCTTGTTGATCCCTTCCAGACGCAGGTTCTTGAAGTCCAGGGGCTCGAATGAGCGTGAAAACACGAAGTAATCGAGCCGCTCGCCGGGAGTGTAGAACGAGTAGTTTTCCCCCTCGCCAATATAGCGCATGGCCGGGAAGAAGGCGCTGGGCAGAAACCGGGCGTTGAGAACCGCCCGCTGCCGCTCGGGTTTATACGCTCCCACCAGGATTTCCAGGTACCGCATCCCCAGCGCCCGGCTGGAGTGGGCAACGCTCCGAAGCAATTTGCAATAGTCCACGTTGGGAAAGTGACCGCCGATGATACAGGCGTGTCCGTCCGCTTTTTCGTAGTACAGGTACATCTCGATCTCCTGGTCGGGGGACACCAGCAGAAAGTTAGGCTCCAAAAACGGAAAGAAACGCATGGATATCCGGTTTTCCGCGATGGCGCGGTAAAACCTTTTTTTTACAAAATGAGGAGCATCCACGGCTTCAAAGGTAATGAGCGGACCTTCGTAGGGATCACGCTCGAAGTTGTCGATCTGCGCTTCGCTGAAGCCAAGGTCTTTTCTCACTATATTGTACAGGGCTTCCAGCTCGGGGAGGATAGCCGGTTGCTTACGGCGTTTCTCGAAGGAGTGCGGCGCGAAGCGGGCGGCCAGGCCATGGGTCTCGAAGGTACGGACTTTGTGCACGTTGGGAAAAATTCCCAGCTTCTTGTAGCCGAGCTTCTCGGTCAGTTTCTGCGGTGCCGGCGAGTAGGTCCTGGTGGTGGCGTACACCACGTCGCAGGGGCCGCTCTCTCTCAGTATGGCTTCCTCCACCAGGCGCATGGTTTTTTCGGTCAAATCGTTGCCCCGGTACTCGGGCAGGATGACAGCGGCGAAGGCCTTGGCAATCCTGATACGGTGGTCGATCAGGTAGATAACGCTCCCCACCAGGCGTTCTCCGTCTTCTATTACCATCCACACCGCGTCGTCTCCGGTGATTGTCCGGACCAGTTCATCGTGGTCGGTGACCACGCTTAAAGGATAATCGCCACGGTATATATGATGATAGAGGTCCTGTATCTTCACGACGTCATCCAGCACCGCCTGCCTGATGACGACGGATCCTCCGTCCATAAGCGATTGTTCAACGTGCAATTCCGACACCTGTTTCATCGCTGCATCATCTTGCATCGCGGTAGTATCTTCCATGGCAACATCATCCTTCTCCTTGCAGTATCCCGTCTGTGAGACAGAGTTATTTTATCATGAATAGTAACTATACACCCTGCTGATTGATTTACTTGCCCGACATACATCGACACTGATACAATCTGTTCCATATCAGGAGAAGGCAATGAATCAAGACCATACAACGGACACACCTGCCGGGAATGAGACGCCGGAAGCGGATAGGGGATCTTTTCTCCGACAGGATGACGGATCGGTATTCAAGCTGGACGTGAGCCGCTCGGCTTCGTCGTCACTGCGGGATATCCACGGTGTTGAAAGCGATCTGTCCCTGACCGGTGGTGAGTCGGGGTCTCCTGGTAAAGACATTCTTCGCGACACGCTTTCCAGGTTTTCCGGCCGGGAGGAGAAGTATGTCCTGGTACGCGAGATCGGCCGGGGCGGTATGGGTTTTGTCGTGGGCACGCTGGATACGGACATCCGCCGCGAGGTGGCCATGAAGCTGTTGCATGGTGGAAAAGACGCTTCCCGCGAAAGCATCCTCAGGTTCCTGGAAGAAGCCCAGATCCAGGGCCAGTTGGAGCATCCCAGCATCTGCCCGGTACACGAATTGGGGTTGGACGGCACGGGGCGGGTTTACTTCACCATGAAGCTGATCAAGGGGAAGTCCCTGGGGAATATGATCCGCAAGGCAAAAACGGACGGGGAGTTCCATCGGGAACATCTCTCCACCACCCGGGCATTGAACCTGTTTCTCAAGATCTGCGACGGGCTGGCCTTCGCCCACTCCCGGGGCGTGCTTCACCGGGACATGAAGCCGGACAACATCATGGTGGGTGATTTCGGCGAGGTGTACATCATGGACTGGGGTCTGGCCAGAATCACCGACCGCAGCGATGACCGGCAGGCTGGTGTGACCATCCGTGACGCTGATGACAATCATGAATCACTCAATACCCTGGATGGCTCGATTCTCGGCACCCCGGCTTACATGCCGCCGGAGCAGGCTCGAGGACAGGTGGATGAACTGGATGAGCGCTCGGACATCTACTCCCTGGGAGCGCTTCTCTACGAGCTTTTGACCCTTGAGTGTCCTTTTTTCGGAAAGACGGCTACCGATATACTGCGTTATGTGATCACCAAGGATCCATGGTACCCGTCCCGCCGGGCGGTAAGACACAACATCAGCCCTGAGCTTGACGTCATCGTCATGAAATGTCTGGAAAAGGACAAGGAAAAACGGTACCAGTCCATCGCCGATCTCAAGGCCGACATCGAGGACTACCTGGCGGGAAAGCCCATCTCCACCATGGAGTACTCTCTGCCGGAGGTCTTCCGCAAGTGGGTGGCCCGAAATCCCGTCCGTTCCTCCCTTATATTGGCTTTGATCGTCGTGTTCCTGGTGTCTTTCTTGTCCATCGTGAAGTTGTGGCGGGATGCCGCCTCCGCCGAGCAGCGGGCGGTGGTCAGTATGAAAGATACACAGAAACATCTCGTTAGGAGCCTGATCGGGCAGGCCCGCTTCCACGAAGAGAAAAAAGAGTTCAATATTGCCGTCTCCCTGTACGAGGAGGTCCGGGACAAGGTAATGGATGGACGTCTGGACGTGGAACCGTTCATCGATCTCAGGATATGGAAAGCGCGGCGCAATTCATATCCTATAAAGAACCTGATTCCCTGCACAGGCGGGCGTGTGCCCGCAGTGGCCGTAAGCCCGGACGGGCGGCTTCTCGCCGCCGGGGATAAGGAAGGCTCAGTGCGTCTCTACGACCTTGCTGCCGGCGAGGAACTGAAGGTTCTGACCGGGCACCTGGATGAGGTGACGGATGTGGCGTTCAATCCTTCTGGGAACCTGCTGGCCTCGTCCAGTCTCGACGGCTCTATCAGGCTCCGGGAGGCGGAAACCGGCGATGAAATCACCGTGTTGACCAGTCATACGGGTATCATAAAATGTCTCGACTTCAGCCCGGACGGGCGTTTCCTGGCCTCCGGCGGGTTTGACGGCACCATCCGTCTCTGGAAGTCTGCTGATTGGACTCAGCAAACAGTGTTGAAGGCGGAGTTGCAGCAAAGCGAAGGTATCGTCTGGGACTTGGACTTCAGTCCCGACGGCCGGTGGCTGGCCGCGGGCTATGGAGATTACCAGGCTCGCTTGTGGGATATGGAGAAACACCAGGTAATAGACCAGGTGCACAGCGATTCCAGTCCTGTTAATGCCCTGGCCTTCAACTGGTGCGGGGATACTATGGCGGTAGGATATATCCACGGCTTGATCCTGCAGTGGGACGCAACCATCCGGGAGGGCGACCGCTTCAAGGTGCTGCGGGGACATAACGAGGGTGTACATGACCTGAAATACCTGGATGGTGAAAACCACCTGGCCTCTGCTTCGTCCGATCATACCATCCGTATCTGGGAGGGTGATTCGGTGATTTCTTCCCTTACCGGCCACCGCGGGCCGGTTCTGTCGTTGGCGGTCAGTCCCGATGAAAGCACCCTGGTCTCGGGCTGCCGGGCCGGAATGATCATGACCTGGGACCTTACCCGGAAGCGCACAATCCATAACCTCTGGCAGGGGGATGAAACCGTCATCTTGACCATGGCCTGCAGTTCCGACGGCCGGTTGATCGCCGTGGGGGGAGACGATAAGTCCATCCGGATTATTGAAAAGGATACGGGGAGCGAAACCGTTTTTCAATCAGGACACGATGATGAGATAACCTCTCTGGCCTTTCATCCCGATTCAGGGATGATTGCCTCCGCCGGCCTGGACAAGCAGGTCAAGCTCTGGGATGTGAAAGAAGGTCAAGAAGTAGCCGCGCTGACGGTACCCGGTTACTTCGTGCATGCGCTGACGTTCAATCTCAACGGCCGGCTCCTGGCTGCCGCCGGCGATGCAGGCATAACGATATGGGACACCGTCTCGAAGCAGCAAATCACGGTGATTACCGATCACGAATGCCCCGTGGGCGCCCTTGCCTTCAGCCCCGACGGAAAGTTTCTGGCCTCGGGTGATTTCGGCATGAAAACGCTGGTGTGGGACACCATAACATGGAAGATGTCCGCCGGGTTCGGGGCTCCGGGCCACGAGTGTACCTCGCTTGCCTTCAGCCCCGACGGGAAGGTCCTGGCTTCCGCCGGCAACAACGGGCAGATACTGCTCTATGATCCGCGTACCAGAAACTTTATCGGGGAACTGGACGGCCACCGGGGCCGCGTCACCACCATGGCTTTCGGTTCGGATCCCCGGCTCATTGCATCGGGCAGCTACGACCAGACGGTCCGCTTCTGGGATACCGGGTCCTGCGAGGAGATCACCGCCCTCGGCTTCAGGGACATGCTGGTGGAGGTGCACTTCACCCCCGACGCGCAGACCCTGATCGCCGGCACCGGCACGGAAATCAGCCTGGTGGACCTGGGCGTCGCCGCCGCACCACTTGACCCGGGCGGTACTGCCGGTTCCCTTCATCATAGGGAGGTGTCTCCATGAAACTATTCCTGGTACTCAATCCCACCGCCCAGAGCGGACGGGGCAAGAAGCTGTGGAGCGTCATGTTCAACCGTCTCCGGGAAAGCGGCGCCGAGTTCAGCTACCGGATAACAGAGAAACAGTGCGAAGCCGTAGAGTTGGCCCGCCGGGCGGCCGAGACAGGATTCGATACCGTGGTGGCCGTGGGCGGAGACGGCACCATTTGCGAGGTCATTACCGGGATCATGCGGGCGAGGAAAGAAGGTGGTCCATCGGCCCGCTTCGGGGTGATCTACACCGGCACCAGCCCCGATTTCAACACCTATCACGGTATCCCCCTGGACCCGGCGCAGGCGGTGGACGCCATACTTAACGGGGCACCCCGAAGTATCGACGTGGGCAAGGTGACCTATTGCCTGAGCGATCTGTCAGGCTCTGTTCCCGGTCTGGAAGGAAAGAAAGTGGGAGATCTTGTCCATGACGACGTGGTCACCGAGTATTTCGTGGGTAACGTCAACGTGGGAATCGGCCCCATGGTGGCCCGCAAGGCCAATACCGGTTACCGGCGTATGATCGGCGACCTGCTGGGCACCATGAGCGCGGTGATCAGCTCCTTTGCCACCTTTCCCATGAACGACTGCCGCCTGGCGGTGGACGGCGAGGAACTGGTGCGGGCAAAACTGGTAAACCTGACGGTGGGCAAGAGCCCCTACCTGGCCAGCGGCATGAAGATTTTCAGCGAAATCACCCCCGACGACGGGCGTCTGGTGGTGGTATCGGTGTGTAATTTCACACTTCTGTCGCTGCTGAGCCGCCTGCCGGCGCTGTACCGCGGCAGCTTTCTCGATCTCGACGGTGTCGATGTGACCTATGGAACAACCGTGGACATCCACTACGACCGGGGGCATCCCGAGGTGGAATTCGACGGAGATCCCAAAGGATTTCTCCCCGCCCGGGTGGAAGTCATCCCGGCGGGTTTGGAGGTGTTGTTTCCCAATGACGGATGATCATAATCAACTGGGCGAGTTTGACATGATCCGGCAAATCAGCGACCGGTTCCCCCGCTCGAAGCGCCAGGTGAACCGCCTGTTCGAATGCGACGCCGAGATAGTGGAAATGAACGGCTCGCTGCTGGCCTTTACCATGGACGAGTTTTCGGAAGAGGAAGAGTTTATCGGCAGCGGCGATCCCTACCTGCTGGGCTGGAACATGGCCGTGGGTGTCATCAGCGACCTGCTGGCCGCCGGTGCCGTGCCGCAGTTCTACTCCCACGCCTGCATCATGTCTCCACGGTTCACCGGCGAGTACCACGACCGGTTCCTGGACGGCATCAGCGAGGCGGTCTCGGCCGCCGGCGCCTTCTTCATCGGCGGCGACCTGGGCACCAGCGACGTGTGGCGTTACGTGGGCGCCGTCTTCGGTGCGGTGGACCGCAAAAAGCTCAGGATGCGCACCGGGATAAAGCCCGGGGATTATCTCTGCATCACCGGTTCGGTGGGTGACGGCAACCGCACAGCGCTTTTGAATTATCTACGCTCCGGCGCCGCCGGGAGCCTGGGAGCCGGCGGCGGCACCGGTAGCATCCCCGAATTTCCCGACGAATACTGCACCACCCGCTTCGAACTGCGCCTGGAGGAGTCCGCCTTCATCGGGCGGCACGCAGCGGTGAGCATGGATACCAGCGATGGGGTGGTACGCACGCTGGAGACCCTCTCGGAGCTCAACCGCTGTGCCCTGGTGGTGGATCCGTCACGTATCCCTTATGATCCGGTATCACTACAGGTGCTGCAGGGGGTAGGGATGCCTCCCGAGTGCCTGCTGTTCGGTTCCGCCGGCGAGTATGAGCTGCTGTTTTCCGTGCCGGCGGATAACCGGGAGGACTTTCTCGAGCAGCAAAGCGGGTGTGACTGCACCGTGATCGGCCGGGCGGTGACCGGTAACGATGTTCATTTTCTGAAAAAGGACCGGGACCTGGCATCCATCGATCCGGGCGAGCCGGCCTCCCATTACGTGAAAGAGAACGTGCTCACCGCCCTGGGTGAGCACCGGGTGGACCCCCGCGAACTGCGGGACATCGGGCGCTACATCCAGGAGCTGACAGCGGCGGTCAAGGCGATCTTCTATGGATGAAAAACGCGTATTCGTCACCGGTGGTACCGGCTTTATCGGCAGCCACCTGGTCCGCGCCCTGGTTAAAAAGGGCTTCCAGGTTACCGTCCTGGCCAGGTCTTCAAGTTCTACCAGATTTCTTCCTCGAACCAATGTAACGGTGATCCATGGCGATGTCTGTTCTCCCGATAAGCTGGCCGAAGGAATGAAAAACTGCTCAACCGTTTTTCACAATGCTGCCCTGGCCACCGACTGGGGGGCGAAACGGGATTTTTATAACATCAACCTGGGCGGCACCATGAACGTCCTCAAGGCGGCCCGTGACCTGGGAGTGAAATCGGTGATTCTCACCAGCACCATCGGGGTCATGGGCGAAGAGGACTGCACCGCTCCCAAGGCGGAAACCGCGCCCTATAAGCCCCGGATTCCCTATTTCCTGGACGGGATGGTGGAGTCGGCCATGAACCACTACCGCTGCTCCAAGGCGAAAGCCGAGCAATGGGCTATCGACTTTTGCAGCAAAGAGAATATCAACCTGACCGTCATCCGTCCGGCCTGGGTGTACGGACCACGGGAGTTTCATTCCGGACCGTACCTGTTCTGTAAGGCGGTGCTTGAGGGCAACAAGCTGCTTCCCGGCTGCCGGGACAACCTGTTTCACGTGATCTACGTGGAAGACCTGGTAGAAGCCATGGTGGCGGCGGCGGAGAAAGAGCTTCAGGGCATCAACGTGTACACTATTGGTACCGCCAATGGTGCCACCATCGGTGACGGCTCCGTTCCCACCATGGACGAGTTCTGGAACCGGTTCTGCGCCGAACTTGACGCGCCCATGCCGCGGTACCTGCCGAAGTGGCTGGTGTATCCGGTAGGCCTGGTGCTGGAACTTCTCTACATGGTGTTGAGGATCCGCTCAGCGCCGCTTCTCACCCGGGCCCGGGTGTACATGTGTTATGCCAGCAACGTGTACGATGTGGGCAAAGCAGAACGGGAACTGGGATTCAAAGCACGGACGCCGCTTGAAAAAGGAGTGGCAAAGACCGTCCGCTGGTGGAAACTAAACGGCTTTTTGTAAAGCTCTGTCATTCTTAAGTGTTGGTGTTTTCTTCTTTCTTTTAATAATGAGGGGTGGAGAGCCGGTCATATGAAAGCCAATGAATTCAATAACCTTCCATTGTGGCCTCAAAGACTGCAATACAATACTCCATGGGGTTCCACCCGTTGGCTTTCGAACGACCTCGCTTGGAGGTGACTGCTTGATGGTCAAGATAGACTGCTTTCCCCCTTTCTGTGCGGGTTTCTCTGATCCGAACTGTTAACTTCAACGCCAAACAGTTACAGAGCCATTGGGTTTGAATTGCGGAATGCGTACCAGGATATGACAGGGCTGAGAAATTTCCAGTAACAGATGGAAAATCCCGGGAATAATTCCGGTTACCAGGAAATACCCGATCGTTTAATCTATTGGTGGACGGGACCCCGCAAATACCATCAAGAAAAATGGTAAAATTAGAGTGGTTCGGCTGGATAGGAAGAGCGGTCATGAAAACAAAGCATAAACTTAAGCAAGAGGCGGAATCGGCCCGCAGGGCCCTCACTGGCCGGCTCTGCCCGGTCTGTTTCGAGCCCGGATTCAGACCGCCGGAGGAACCGGCCTTTCCGGATGACGACTCGTTTGAACTCACCGTCTCCTGCCGCTGCGGCGCCGGTTTCAAGGTAAGCGGCGGCGTCTATTACCCGAACAAAGACCTCCGCCTGATGGTGGACTCCTCCGTAATGCCCGCCTGGACAAACTGTATCCGGTGCTCGTTTCCCTACGGTCCCGGTGAATCGATAGAACTTGATGAATACGATGATTACTGCGGGTGTCCCGTATGCCGGTGCCCCGGTGACGAGCCTTCCTCTTCTTCACCATCCGGAACCGGGGAGAACATCAACCGCTGCCCGGCGTGCCGGCAAACCCTGGAAATCCGCCCCTACCAGACATTCACCGAGTTTCGCGACGGTATGACGGGGGACTATTATCGAACGACCAAGGATTGTCTTGCTCATTGCACCGCCTGCGCAACCTTCTTCTTCGTCCAGATTCAGGAAGACGACAAGTTCGGGCCTGCCACCAGGCTCAAACGGCGGTATATCATGAGCCAAGAACACGCCAGCCGGCTCATCTATTTCTACAACCTGAAGTTTTCTTAGGGTTAACAGTATCTCAGGCATCGCCGATGAGAAGCGCTTCGAGATACTGCTCTTGACTCCTTGTAATTCATTGATAAAAATGTGTATGATAGAAAGCAGAAACAGGGGGAGGCGGAAGACGGAACACTATGTTCACCCACTATGAAGTTGATAATGTTGTCGTTATCGATCTTGATTACGATTTAACGGAAGAATCCGCATCCGGTTTCAGCGAAGACATGCTGTCTCTAATTAAAATTGGCAAGAATCAGTTTGTTCTGAAGCTCGACAAGGTTATGCGAATGACCAGCCGTGGCTTGAGCGCTCTGTGCCGGTTGAGCTACCGGCTGGAGTCTAAAGGAGGCTGGATCCGACTGGCAGAAGTAGCACCGGACATGCTGGAGATTCTGGCCATCACCCGCCTGGCAGATACCTTCGAGATTTTCGAAACGGTGGACGAAGCAGTTTCTCCTGATTGAGGAACAGCAGCAGGCCACAAGTGGAAGATGTTGCCAAGTAGGAGATTCTGCAAGGAACGATAGGAGATGAGTACGATGGACCCAATAGTACTGAAACCAGTGGTCGGATTTGGCCGGCTGTGGCTGACCATCTACTTGTTTTCGTATATCTTTGTTCGTTACTTCAAATTTTTTCTCCGGGGAAAAATCACTTTTTTTATGCTTTTCAGGTTTTTCAAGCGGCTGCTCGTCTTTTACGTAAGGCTGCTTCACAACCGCTGGGTCAAAATAAACGACGTCTATAAGCTTCAGCTCTACCTGCCCGCGTTTCCCTCCCGTGCATTTTTCCACGCCATAGAAAAGTTCCTGCGGGAAGCCGACCCCATGCCCATCACCGTGGTGTACTCTATGACCAAGGCCTGCAAGTACAAGTGCCCGCATTGCTACCAGCGGCATGACAAAGGCAAGGACATGCCCATGGAGGACCTGGTCAAGATGGCCCGGGAGATGCAGGATATCGGAGTGGCCATGATGGACATCGAAGGCGGAGAACCTCTCTTGAGGCTGGACCGGTTGCTGGAGCTGGTGCGCGCTATTGATGACCGGACCGAAGTGTGGGTCAATACCAACGGGTACGAGCTCACCGAAGAAATGGCTCGGAAGATGAAGGAGGCAGGGGTTTTCGGCGTTATGATCTCGCTGCATAACCCTGATCCCGTGCAGTTTGACAAGTTTACCGGGGTGGAAGGATCGTTTGATGCGGCGGTGAAAGCGTTCAAGATCTTCAACCGGGTTGGGATTACGGGCGCCATCAACTGCTGTGTCTCCAAGCACCTGGCCACCACCGGCGGCGTAGAAAAAATCATGGACATTGCCAGAGAGTGCGGCTGCAGTTTCGTGCAGATGATCCACGAGAAGTCCGCGGGAAACTGGATCCAGCGGGACGGCGAGTTTGCCGGGATCCTGATCGACAAGCTCCGCGAGTACCACGTGCAGTACAACTCCGGTTCCGGGTATCGTGATTATCCATCGCTGTCGGCACAGGTGTTCGAGGAATCCCGGGGAGTGTTCGGGTGCACCGCTGGCGGTGTCGACCGGTTCTACGTGGGGCACACCGGAGAAGTGCAACCCTGCGAATTTTTGAACGTGTCCTTCGGCAACGTGCAGGAGGAAGGATTCCTGCCGGTATTCAAACGTATGCGGTCGTATTTCAAGACTCCTGGTCTCAACTGGCTCTGCTGCACCGAGTGCTCATCCATTGCCGAAGAAACAGACAAGATGGAAAAACCTATCTTTCCCCTGCCGCGTGACTTGACCGAAAAGCTGGTGGAGAAGTGGGACAAGGGAGAAGACACCCCGATCTACCGGGAACTCGGATTGTACCGGTAGCGGTTTTACAGTAAGGTGGTACACATGCTCAAGTTTCTGAAAGCCTATGTCAAATCAATGCGCCTGTATTACTCTTTCGTCACTGGCATCGCAGGGTGGCTGGGAGTGGCCTTTTACCAGTATGTAGCCGAACTGCAGATTGGTGAGCAAATCGCCCGTTCCGCGGTAGCCAGAACTATTGAAACGCCAACACCGGTGGAAAAGCAGGGTGTCATTCTGGTAATACTGTTTTTAAGCTGGGGGATCAACCAGATATTCAACGATTACTTCGGTCTGGAAGAGGACCGTTTCAATGCGCCCGAACGTCCCATGGTGACCGGGGAACTCAACCCCCACGCGGCCATGGGGTTGTCTATAGGTCTGCTGATGGTTACCTTTGTCCTTACCTGGTTCTACCTGTCACCGATCGCGGTCATCCCGCTGGTGGCCGGGGTGTTTCTCAACTGGGTCTACGAACACGCCAAGGGCTACGGTATCTGGGCGAATATCTCTTTCGGGGTCATGATTGCCATGTGCACCATATTCGGGTTCTTCGCCTCCGGGCCAACCCGGGTTTACTTCACCATCGGCCGGACCAGTGTCCTTATCCTGGTGGGAGTGATGAACGGGCTGATGACCTTCTTCACCTATTTCAAGGATTACTGGGGAGACCGGGCTGCCGGCAAGCGGACCCTGGTGGTGAAGTACGGGCTGCGGTCTTCCCGGGTGATCGGTATCATCTCTTCTTTCCTTCCCTCGGTACTGTTTATCATCTTCTATTTCGTCACCGGATGGATAGCCATCGAGTTGAACAAGGTGTTCGTCATCCTGGGAATACTGACCGTTTTTCTGCAGCTTTGGACCGGGATACTGTATTTCAAAAATCCCATCGGCAAGATGACCTACTACTCGCTGGCGGTCAACTTCAGGGCCTGCACCTGCGGCCAGGCGGCCATGGTAGCCCTGTTCAATCCCGAACTGGGGATGCTGTTGTTCATCTTCTCCTACGTATTCGTTGGATTTCTCTTCGACCTGCACGCCAACGTCAAGGGCTGACCGTTTTGCCATCGCTTTGCTGGTTTGTGCGCACTAAAGCGCGGACGCCTGCGGTGCTATAAGCTTCGCAAAACGCTCGCTCATAAAGGATCTGCCAGGCAAGGATTATGACCTACTTGACTGCGACAACCACGCGCTGGTATAACCGTATTCAGTCAGGCTAAATAATAAAAATAGCCCTATTTATATTAATAGACTATTAAGGGGGAAGAGGATATATGAACTGCCCTTCCTGTGGCGCCGAAATAGAATCAGATCACTCTCTGGCGGAGCTCGTCGTTTGCCAGTACTGCAGTTCGGCTATCGTTCTGGATGAAAAAGCGGCGAAAGTAGCCGGTAAGATGGCGGTGCTGGCTCAGACTCCGGGACCGCTCTACGTGAGTGGAGCCGGTTCCTTCCGGGGCCGTCGGTTTCGTGTGATCGGCCGGGTCCGCTACGGGTATTCCAAAGGATACTGGGATGAGTGGTATCTCGAATTCGAGGGGGGTACCACCGCCTGGGTCAGCGAGGACGAGAACAACTTGTCTCTGGAACGGTGCGACGAAGAGGCAGTGGCTCCGGTAACCTGGGACATGGCTCAGCCCGGTGACATGGTACCGGTAGGAGATGGCATGCTTCACGTAGACGAGAAGGATGTCGCCGTGTGTGAGGGAGGGCAAGGCCAGCTTCCGTTCGCGATTTTAAGCGGAGAAAAAATCCCGTTTCTCGAACTGAGCTCCGATAAGCAGTTCGCCACCTTCGAATACGAAGAAGACGGCAGTGCCCGGTTGTTTTTCGGCCGCCGGATCAAGGCGGATGACTTTCAGATGGATATGACCGCCAAGGAGGCCGGCGTGGCAGCGGGGGCCGATATACCCGATGCCGAGCGGGAAGCCGGCGATGGTATGCGGGAACGGATAGTCCGCAAGGAGGACCGGTTCAAAGACCTTAAATGCTACTCCTGCGGGGCGCCGCTGGAGGTTCCCGATGAAAGCGCCGAATCGATGTCCTGCCAGTACTGCGGCTCCAGTTTGGACCTGACTCTGCGCCGTATCTCATGTCTTGGCTGCGGCGCTACGGTTCCGGTTCACGGCGGCGACCAGGCCGGAAGCGTGGTGTGCGCCCACTGCAAATCACACCTGGACATCAGCAGCGATGAACCGTCGGTGCTGGGATCGCTGGCCAGCAAGCGGCGGCCCGTGATTCCGTTCAAACTGGGGCAGGAGTGCAGGTTCCGGGGAAACACCTACCACCTGGCCGGGCACATCCGTTTCACAGAACGAGACGAAGGCCTTTTCTACCATGCCGACGAGTTGCTGCTGTTCAGCAAGACTGCCGGGTACCTGTGGCTGGTCATGGAAGACGGGCACTTTTCGCTATCCAAGGAACTCACCAGGCGTCCCACCGGAATTACTCCCCGGTTCGCCAGCCAGAAGCAGAAGTTTCTATTCCAGGGTAAACAGTGGACCGTGTTCGATTCCGGTTCTTCCGAGATTACCTGGGTGGCCGGAGAACTGCCCTGGGTGGCCCAGGTCGGCGACAAGACGAACTACATGGACGCCATCAGCCCGCCGTACCTGGTCAACGCCGAGTGGACCAAGGAGGAGATGGAGTGGTACCGGGCCGAATACATCACCCGGGAAGAAATCGCCCGGGCCTTCAAAATGCCGGTGAGCAAGCTTCCCCCCGCCGAAGGAGTGGCTCCCAATCAGCCTTATCTGACCACACCGTTGAGGAAGCAGTCATCCGCTGCTCTGGGCGCCTTCGCGGCTCTCTTTTTACTGCTGGTACTCTGGTCGCTTATCAAGGTGGGTCACCGCAGCGGTATGATCGATCTTCCGGCCAGCGCATACACGGAAGAAAGCCTGACCGACACCTTCACCATTACCAAGCCCAACTCGTTGTGCATGGCCAAGTTTAAGTCCAATATCTCCAATAACTGGGTGTACCTGGATGTGGCTATCATCAACGAAAACGAAGAAGCGGTGATGGATTTTTCGGCCCAGATGTCCTATTACTCCGGTTACGAAGGGGGAGAGCACTGGTCCGAAGGCAGCAAGACCGATTCGGTAGTGTTCAAGATCAAGGACCCGGGAGAGTACAGTTTTCTGGTTAAAGGGGAGACGGCTTCAAGTTCAACTCATCCAAGCGTAAGCATTGATGTTCGCCAGAACATTGTACTGACACGTTATTTCCTTATATTCTTTTTCATCACCGCCGTGGCCGCCGCCGTGGAGATCGCCAGGAAATTCAACTTCGAGAAAAAACGGTGGGCTCCCGTCATAGAAATAGATGATGATTAAAAGAAGATGATGATTAAAAGAGGATGATGACTGAAACGAGGTGAGATGGTGCACAAAGCCATTCCTTTTCTGGTAGGCGGTATGTTGTTTTTGACCGCTGTTGTTACGTGGGCAAGTACCACCGGTGTGGGAGCTCCAAAACCGGAGAAACAGCCGGTGAGCATCCGTGAAGGATCGGTACGGCATACTACGGGCACTCGCCGCCACCGCCGGCGCACCCACTATTTTGTCGGTGGCGGTCATCGTTACGGTAAATAAAGCAAACGAAAAAGGAGGGGTATGCAATGCCCGAAGAGATTGTAAAGGAACTCTGGCAGCTTATTCCGACTGTAATCTATTTTCTGGTCGGATTGGGTATGTTCGGATTCAGCGTGTGGTTGATGGAGAAGGTTACTCCGTTTTCAATCCGTAAGGAGATCGAAGAAGATCAGAACGTGGCACTAGGTATCACCCTCGGGTCCACCCTTATCGGACTGGCAATTATCCTGGCGGCAGTTATTCGATAAGCCTAAACGTTAATGAATAGGCCCAATCGTTATTCGATAGGCCCAAAAGTTAGCGAGTAGGCCCAAAAGTTATCAGGTGGGCCCAAACGTTATCAGGTGGGCCCAAAAGTTATCAGGTAGGCCCAAAAGTTATCAGGTGGGCCCAAAAGTTATCAGGTAGGCCCAAAAGTTATCAGGTAGGCCCAAAAGTTATCAGGTAGGCCCAAAAGTTAGCGGGTAGGAAAACGGGTCACGTTTTAAAGTAAAATTTCCTGCGTTTGGATGGTGATAGTGGTGACCGAGTCGCCCCGCAGCACCGAATTGGACCGTTCCGCCGGTTTGATACTGGTGCTGTTCATCTTCGTATTGGCCATATGCGGCCTGGTCTACGAGTTGATTGCGGGGACGCTTTCCAGCTACCTGCTGGGTGATTCGGTGACGCAGTTTTCATTGGTTATCGGGCTGTTCCTGACCTCCATGGGAATAGGATCATACCTGTCGAAATTCATCACCAAACGCCTGCTGGCGCGTCTTATCGGGATGGAAATCGCCGTCGGACTGGTTGGCGGTATGATGGCCCTTATCGGGTTTGCCACCTTCTCCATGTCCGGTTACTTCATCCCGGCGCTCCTGATAATGATAGGGTTGATCGGAGCTCTGGTCGGGCTCGAAGTGCCGCTCATGGTCAGAATCCTGCGGGAAATAGGCTCCCTGCCCATCACCCTGGCCAATGTGCTGTCCGCCGACTATGCCGGTGCCCTGGTGGCCTCTATTTTATTTCCTTTTCTGCTGCTGCCTCACCTGGGTGTAGTGAGGGCAGGCCTGTTGATGGGGCTGGTCAACGTGGCGGTAGCCGCCCTGGTTCTCTGGCGTTTCGCAGCCCTGTGCGGAACTTCATTGAATCGTTTGAGAATCGGTGCTGCACTCAGTTTTTTACTACTGGTTACCGCTTTTGCCATGTCCGGTCACCTGATAGCTTTGCTGGAGAACAACCTGTACGATGACGAAGTCGTCTATGCGTGTGATACCAGGTACCAGCATCTGGTCTTGACCCGCTGGCGCAACGACATACGATTGTTTCTCGACGGTCACCTGCAGTTTTCAAGCATAGACGAATACCGGTACCACGAAGCGCTGGTCCATCCGGCTATGAGCTCCGCTGAGCGGCGCGGCCAGGTACTGATACTGGGCGGCGGGGATGGCCTGGCTGCCCGGGAGGTGGCGAAGTATCCGGGAGTGGAAAATATTCATATAGTGGATATCGATCCCGCCATCACCGAGCTGTTTAAAACCAATACCACCCTGGCCGGGATCAACGAGGGAATTCTTTCAGACTCCAGAGTGCAGGTGCACAATACCGATGCCATGAAGTTCCTCATCGAAACAGCAGAACTTTTCGATGTTATTCTCATCGATTTGCCCGATCCCAGCGGGGTAAACATTGCCAAGCTCTACTCAAAAGCGTTCTTCAGCCTGGTGGGACGCCACCTGGCCGAGGGCGGCACTATGGCCAGCCAATGTACCAGCCCTTTCAGGGCCAGGGAGGCGTTTTGGTGTATCATTCACACCATAGAAGCCGCCCGGTGGGGGCCCCCTGATAGTCGCAGCCGGTTAACAGTGTACCCGTATCACACCGTGGTACCGACCTTCGGGACCTGGGGGTTCGTCGTGGCCGGTAAGGGATTACGGGATGTACGGGAAACAGACCTGAAGGTTGCTGCTAAATACCTTTCTCAGGAGCTTCTGAGCGGGTTGTTTATTTTTCCCCCGGACATGGCCGAGGTGCCCACCCCGGTGAGCAGGCTGGACGATCCGGTGGTCTGCCACCTGTACCGCAGCGGATATCATCAATACCTGGAATAAAGGAGGGTATAAGTACTATGGGAGAAGAAGCCAAGATTTGTACCTCATGTGAATTGGAGAACGGCGCCGGCAGTTCTTTTTGCATCCGGTGCGGCAAGGGCCTTACGGAAGCAACCGCCGGAGCCGGCGAACTCGAGCCCCATGCTTGTCCTGATGTGCCCGGCAGCGATACCGAGGAACGCATGCAGCAGGTGGTGGAGAAGACGGGATTTGAAACGTCCCGGTCGCAAGCCGGCTGGCGGGTGGTGGTTCCCCTGGCCGAGGACCGTCTCCAGAAGGTGTATATCATGTTCAATGGCCGTGACGATATCGGGGACGAAATCGTCTCCATGCTATCCGTCTGCGGTCCTGTCAAAGAGCATTTTGCCACCAATTTGTTACGTCTTAACAGCACGATGTCCTGCGGGGCGTTTGGTGTCAAGACCATCCAGGGCAATGAGTACTTCGTGGTGTCGGCCAACGTGCCGGTATCGTCGCTGGATCCGGATAAAACGGGAACCGTGCTTTTTGAAATAGCCCGCCGCGCCGACGCGGTGGAGAATCAGCTCAGCCAGGGAAACGATGTGTACTAGCCCGCTTATCATGAGTTACCGCAGCAGACATGCTTGTGGAGTAAGCGGGCTCGGCCGAATAGTTCGGCCTGAGCCGAGCTTTCGATGATTATTTTAGGTAATGCCCCAACGAAAACCGGGCATGGAAGGAATGGGTGACATGGAAAATCTGGCAGGGAAAGTAATGCAGGACCGCAACTCGTTCGAACAGTTGCTGCTCAAGATTCCGGGATTTCAGGGGTACCTGAACAAGGAGCTGCGCCGTGAAACGGACAAGCTGCTACGGGAGTTTCTGGCGAAAAAGGTGGACGAGCTCCGGGCACGCCTGGACCCGGTCATGCGCGAACTGGTGGATGGTGGCGGTCTCATGGTGGTCAACGAGGTTGACCGGGTAAAGAAGGGCATGGAAAAAATCGTCAGCCGCCTGCGCTACGCCAAATACGGGTACACGGGGCTGTTCGATGTGGTCAAGGTACGGGAAGCGGAACTGGACCGCCTGTACCAGTTTGACATGGCTCTGATTGAACGAATCGAGGGACTGGAAAAGGCCGTGGCTGAGGTAAGCGCTTCAGTGAGCGATCATTTAAACGATCACCAGCAGCTCAAGGCTGCCACCCGCTCGGCCATGGACCTGTGCCGGGAATTTGACGAGCATTACAACAACCGGGAGCGGATGATCTGCCAACCCCCGGCAGCAGAACTTTAAGTGAGGTGATACTGCATGGGAATACGCATGGAAGTAATTAAGTTTTTCGACGAGACCGGTAAAGCCATGGTGCACCGTGAGCCGCCTGAAGGCTCAGTAGACATCAAGCTGGGGGCCCAGCTGATCGTACAGGAGAATCAGGAAGCGGTCTTTTTTCGTGATGGCAAATCCTACGACACCTTCGGTCCGGGCAGGTTTACGCTGACCACGCAGAATGTTCCGCTGCTGACACGTATACTGACAGTTCCGTGGACGGAGTCACCATTTCAGGCACAGGTATATTTCGTGGCCAAGAAAACCTTCATCGACATGAAGTGGGGAACCAAGGAACCTATCCTGTTCAGGGACACCGAACTGGACATGGTGCGGCTGCGCAGCTTCGGCAAGTTTTCCCTGCGGGTGACGGACAGCATGGTGTTTATTGGGCAGTTGGCTGGAACGCAGGGGCGGTACACCACCGGGGATGTTGAGGATTATCTGCGGGACATAATCGTGGCCCGGCTGACCGATATGCTGGGCGAGAACCTGCAGACCATCATCGATCTGCCGAAGATGTACGATGAGCTGGCCGCGGGCCTAAAGGCCAGGGTGATGGAGGATTTCACCAAGTACGGAATCGAGCTGGTGGATTTTTTCATAGGGGCTATCACCCCTCCCGAAGAGGTCCAGAAGATGATGGACGAGCGGGCCGGCATGGGGGCCCTGGGTAACTTGAATCGGTACATGCAGTTCAAGGCCGCCCGTGCTATCGGTGACGCTGCCAAAGGCGGCGCCGGCGGCGCCGGTGGCGGGGCTGGGGGTATGGCCTCTGCCGGGATGGGGCTTGGTCTTGGTGCCGGGTTCGGCGCCATGATGCCCGGGATGATTTCCCAGAGCATGGCTCAGGCAGCCGGAGCAGGGGGTGGCGCTGTTCCCGGAGCTGCGGCCGCTGTGGCCGCTCAGCCTGCCGCGGCTCCCGCTGCACCCGGGCAGACCTGCCCGAAGTGTCAGGCTACCGTGTCAGGTACCTCTAAGTTCTGTAACGAGTGTGGATCGGCCATGGCTACACAGATTTTCTGTCACAGTTGCGGCGCCCGCGTTGATTCGGGTGCCAAGTTCTGCGGCGAGTGCGGAGAGAAGCAGATAGTAGCCGGAGCGCCGGCCGCCTGCGCCAAGTGTAATGCCGAACTCACGCCCGGTGTCAAATTCTGCGGCGAGTGCGGTACACCGGTGACAGGCTAAGCCGGATTAAGTAATGAGCCGGGTTGATCAACCGGTATTGCCGTTGTGGAGACGAAGAAAACTCCTCGTTGACTGCAGTACGGTCGGCGAGGAGTTTTATTTTTTCCCTGCTTCACTGTGTTCGCTCATGTCCTTTTCAGGCGGGAGAGGAACGGCGAAGGTGCACTCGAGCCCCTGGTTTTCCAGGTTCATGGTAATGTCCAGCACCCTCGCCTCGCTGCTCTGTAGCTGTTCCCCGGTAAAGAAATCGAAGCTGAACACTCCCGGACCTGTTTCCTCTGCCAGCTTTCTGAAATCAGTACCCCGTACCGTTCCCAGTACGGTAACCGGCCCGGTTTCAAGCTGACCGGAAACAGCTTCGAGGCGAAGCGATGGACGTCCCTGCTTGTCATTCCGCGGTTCGGGCCAGACCAGGTACGGTCCGTCCCCTTCGAACAAACCGGGCAGCTCTGCGGGCGGTTTCATGCCGGGTGAGGAAACCGCTTCGTTTTCTGCTTGCCGCACCTCGCGGTCGATTCGATCGATCGTTCGCTGCATTTCAACTACGCCCGGATGAAGCGGATAATCATCTATAAAAGCGGACAGAGATTTTCTTCTCTCCGCAGTGCTCTTCGCAAGATGTTCCCGGCAACGGTCCAGCGACATGACCACACCCGACTGGTACCAGCCGGTGGTGTCGGGATCGTTGAGCAGTGAAACCAGGACCGTTTCAGCGTCTTTCCACCGTCCGTCATCCATGATCCGCAGAGCTTTCACAAGTCTGGTTCTCTGTGGAGGGACCATTTTGAGAACAGTGAGAAACAACGAAATTTTCGTACCCGAAAAGTAGTTGTTGGAATCTTTAAGTAAGTCTGTCACCGTCTGGATATCGGTTTGATACTCACTGTTCCCGATCTCCAGCATCCGCTGGTAAATTCCCTTGAGAAGCCACAGCCCCATTCCCCAGTCCGGGTCGTCCCTGAAACGGTCTCCCTTGAACAATTCCAGCAATGCAATAGCTTCGTCCCAGTAAAGCATATCTGCCGCCAGCAGGGCCTTGGGAATGCGGTAATTTGACCGTCGCCGCACCGTTGGATCAGAGGCCAGGGCCCGTTCAAACCATGTGGCGGCTATTTGAAAGCGCCCCAGGCAGCGGTAGACGTCGGCTTCGGCCAGCAGGGCGTCCAGGGCGGTAACCGGGTGTCCTCCAATGAGAAATGTGCTTTCAAACCCCGGATCGGTAAGGCGGACTTTCCTGAAATATTTGAGTGCATGCTCCAGGTGAGCGGCGGCAAGAACCGCATCGGGTTGAAGCTGTCCCAGCAGTTGTTCGGTGAGTCCCAGGATGAGCGCGCAGTCCAGGTTTTCAGGGTCGACCTCCACCAGTTTAAGCAGGATTTTCTCTGCCTCCCCGGCCCGGTCCAGACGGCGTTGAAAACTTTTTTCGTCCTTTACCGTCTCGAAGCTTTCCAGTCGCGCCTTGAGATAAAGATCGAGAGCAATATAGCGGTGGATGCCTATTTTAAGTGCTCGGTTATCGGTCTTCTTTTCCAGGTTCCTGAGTTGTTTGAGATGCTCATCAAGCAGAGTTTTTGAGTATTTGATGTTTTCTTCATGAAAGGTGAGCTTGACACGGTAAAACTCCTGTTCCGGCGTAAAGTTGACTACCGCTCCGCCACCCCCGCCTTCCCCCAGGCAGCCGCTAAGTACGCCGAGAACGGCAACCAGAACGCAAACCACCGTCAGTTTGAGATAACTACCGCGTAAACATTCGGACAAGAAAAAGTCCCTCCCGATCAAAAACTACAGTGTTCGATTTGACCCATGCTGTGGATACTATCGGCCTGGTCACACCCGCTCCCTTAATTCTACTACGCAATAACTATTTTAGAAACACTCAGGGACCAAGCTGCTGATAAAGCTTGGAAAAACTTGAGCTTGGAAAAACTTGAGCTTGGAAAAACTTGAGCTTGGAAAAACTTGAGCACGGAGAAAATTAAGCATAGAGAAAAGGATAACTTACTAGAGAAAAGCAAGCAGCTCATCCAGGTGCTGCACCAGCATCCGGGCGGAATGGGCGATATTGAAGGCTGCGGGGCTATCGTCTAGTACTTCAACCGTATCTTGCGGCGTCCGGTGCCGTCCGCGGGAGCTGTCAAATCGGTTTCGATATCTCTGAAGACGATGTACCCCTCCTCCATGAGCTTTGTGATCAGGTTCTCGATCTTGGTGAAGCGGTAGTGATCGGCTTCCGTCTTGTAACCCAGTTCCATGAACTTGTTCTGCTCGATGAAGAAGAAGTACTGGACCGTGGAACTGATTCCCTCCGGCGCGTCACGGTTCTTGTCCAGGTGCACGTTGATGATATCTATCTTGGGGATGTGGATGGCGTCTTTGCCCATGGCTTCTGCCTTGTGCTTGAGCTGCTGGGCCAACTCCCTGGAGTCGTCCCAGTCCTTGGCCATGATCATGGCGCAGTCCAGGTCGTACTCGATATCGCCGCTTCCCTTACAGTGGTAGATCATAGGACGGCTGGTAGCGATCTCCGTGTCTTCGTTGCACCCCTCTTTCGACAGGGCGGATATGGCCAGGATGGGGCAGTTGAGTTCGATGGATAGCCCCTTGAGGGAAGTGGATATTTCCTCTACACGGAACTTCTCGGAGCCGTACTCTTTGGCCAGGGGCATTTTCTGTATGTAGTCCAGAAAGATGGCGATATTGTCGGTGTCGTGCGCCTGCATGATGTTGTAGGCGTGGGCTTTGATGCGGTCCACCGTGTCCATCTTGGAGCCTTCGATCAGGTAGAACTTCTCCATGTACTTCTCCATCTTTCTCCAACCGACACGGAAGTTCTCTTCCATGATGTCGTCGTTCATGATCCGTTTACGCTGCAAGGTGTCGGGATTTATCTTGCTTTCCTTGGCCAGCAGACGGTAAGTCAGGTTGAGCCTGGTCTGCTCCCAGGTGAAGAAAAGAACGGGTGCTCCTTCATTGGATGACACCAGGGTGGCCAGTTCCAGGGTGAAACTGGTTTTCCCCCGCCGGGGCGCACCGGCTATTCCGTAGAAGAAGCCATTTCTCAGCCCCGAAAGCGAGGCATTGAGATCGTAGAAAGGCCGAAGGCTGAATCCCAGGTTTTCCACCTCACCAGTATGCTCGCGTTTCTGGATGTTCTCGGCGATGCCCAGCATCTGGTCTTTGATGAGATTGAGCTTTCTGCGGGTGGTTCTCTTCTGCATGTCTCTGAGATCCATCATGATCTCGCTGGTAAAATCGAGCAGGTCCTTTCCCACATCTGATCCACGTCCCTCGCTGTAATCAGTGAGACGCTTGTTGATACGGGCCAGGGTCTCGATGCTGACCCGTTTCTTGATGATATCTATATATGCTTTCACCTGTGCGAATTGGGGAGGCTGCTGCTGCTTGACGGCGGAGAAGAACTTTTCCATGGACGACGTGTTAAGTCCTTTATCCTTGAGGATATTCTCGATGACCATCAGGTCCATGGCAGCGTTGGGAATACGTTTGGTGTAGATGTCAAACACCAGTTCGCACAGTTTTCGTCCTTCACGGGACTGCAGCATCTGAGCTGAAAATCCGTCCTCGATACTTTTCCCCAGGCAGTATTTATCGTGAATAAATCCCTTGATCAGCGCCTGCTCGAGTTCTTCACTATACAGGCTTACATCGGTGGCCAGGGGAGCGGATGTACCGGGAGGACCCGGGGGAGCAGGTGAATCGGGAGCAGATGAAGCAGGTATCTCTACCATGCTCACCGGCGCGATGACAGATTTTTCGACATCTTCGGTTCTGACTGGCGCAATCTGTGTGATTTCCATCTGGCTTTCCGACTGCGACAACTTCTCCCGGTAAGCCTGGTAGGCACAGTACCCGCAATATCCGCTGATGTTGGTGTCTTCAATCTGTACTCCGCACTTGCGGCATTTCATGATGTCGGTCCCTCCCTGTACGGCCAGAACGGCGCGTGTGGTCCGAGTATACTGAGGACCTCCACGATGTCATCACCTTCCCTGTAAACTCTCGGCAGCCGCTGGCTGAACATGGTCAACACCTCGTAGGTGATGGTTTCCAACCAGCCGGCCATTTCTTCGACACTGATCTCTTCGTCACCCTGCCGTCCCAGCAAAACGACTTCGTCTCCTGTTGAAATGCCCGGGACGTGGGTCACGTCGATCATCATTTCATCCATACACACTCTTCCCACTACGGGGCACCGCTGGCCCCTGATGAGTACTTCTCCTACTCCGTTGAGACGGCGGGGGTACCCGTCTGCATAACCTGCCGGCAGCGTGGCTATCACCGTGTCCCGCTGGGCGATGAAAGAACGTCCGTAACTGACCGGACTTCCTACTCTTATAAGTTTAAGATAACCGATTCGAGTTTTAAAGGACAATGTAGACTCGAGATTTATTCGTCTCTGCACCTGCCGGGACGGGTAGCAGCCGTAAATGGTAATGCCGGCTCTGACCATGTCCATCTCCATTTCCGGCAAATCGAGCAGCACAGCGCTGTTGCCGATGTGCCAGACAGGGATAGTGATCTGTTCCTCTTCCAGTCTTTCCTTCAGTTTCAAAAACAGGCCGAACTGTTCCCGGGCAAACCATTTATCGGCTTCGTCAGCCGTACTCAGGTGGGTGTAGACACCTTCCACTGTCAGGCCTTTGAGAGCCAGCAGCTGTTTTATGAAGTGGACCGCTCCCGCCGGTGATATGCCGATTCGGCCCATACCGGTGTCGACCTTGACATGCACCTTCACGCGGCGGCCGTGCTTCTCTGCTACTGAAGAAAGCGCTTCTGCCAGCCCGATGTAACTGACGTTGTGTGTCAGGTCGTATTTGACAATTGCGTCGATCTGTTCCAGGAAAGTCCCGCAATTGAGCGTCATGATGGGCAGCTTGATCCCCGAATGTCGGATCTTTACTCCCTCGGAAGCGAAAGCCACACCCAGCATGTCCGCTCCGCCTTCGGCCGCCGCCCGGGACACCTGGGTAAGACCGAGATTATAACCGTCGGATTTCACCACGGTCATGAGGCTGGTGGAAGGCTTGAGCAGCCGTTTCAGATTTGATACATTAGACCGAAGGGCCTTCAGATCGATCTCAAGCCAGGTCGGCCGGATCGGAAGCATTGTCAGTTTCCTCTGCCACTATTTGAATAGATAGCTACTTTTCAGGATTTCTGAACCGTTCGATGGCTGCTGCCTGATCATCGAACGTGTCGATGATGTAATTCAGGTTGATCAGTTTGAATATGCCCTGAATATAGTTATTGAGGTTGATGAGCTTAAGGTCTCCGCCTTTTTCCTTCAGCTTTTTGAGCGTTCCGATGAAGAAACCGAGCCCCGAGCTGTCAATATAATCCATGCTTCTAAGATCTATTAAAAGTTTGAAACGCTCGTTTTCCATGAGCTCGTTGATAACGCTTTTGGCTTTGGGCAGAGTATACATATCAAGGTCCCCGGTGATTCTGAGCAGTGTGATATCGTCTTCAATCTGCTCTTCTTCAAACGTGATCCTCTCTGCTCGGTCTTCCATTACTTCATCCCCTTTATTTATCTGAATAATTCACACATAATCTGCTTCGTTTTACGTTCCTTCGGAATACTATCCTGCGGATTTCGTCTGACTTTTGGTGAATTATACCATCGGCTCCTGTGGGTGTCAACGAGTTACTCTGCGTGAAGTGTGTGTTGTGGATAGGCTTGAAAACTGCAGGAATTATTGGAAAACAGAAAATGTGAGGACTGTCAGGTGCGAACGATATCCACCGTTCTTTTTATCACCACTGTGGCGCCGGGTTTAACGTCGAGATCATCCGCCGCCGATGCGCCGCAGACCGATATCTCAAGGGTGCCGCCGCTGCCGAAGAGAGCCAGCAGGCTGCCCGGGGGAACTGCGCTGTAGCACGGGCTGATGGTGTCGAGCACACCGGTTCCCGCCCCAATGATAAAACCGTCTCCCTCGTCGGTTCCCAGGGCGGACAGAACCAGGGGCCGGGGAATGTTGGTCACCAGGTTGCCAAACCGGTCTATGTAAAGAATCTCTCCGATGATACAGGGTCCTGCGTCTTTGCGGGGTTGAGGAACAGGGAAGACCACGGGATCGGTGAGCCGGGGGCCCAGGTCCCAGAAATTGCTGCCGCCCGCCAGATGCGCCGCCGCTGGAGCGAATATGTCCCGGCCATGGAAGGTCGCGCTTACCGGATGGAGCTGCAGCCCCGGTTCCTCAATAGCCACCATGAGCCAGTCGGAGTATCTGTCCAGAACCACTGAGAGCACACCGTTGTCCGGGGCCACCAGAAAATGGTCGCCGGCCAGGGCGGCTACTGCCCGCCGGGTGCTTCCTACACCGGGGTCCACCACCACCAGGTGAACGGTTCCCGGGGGGAAATAGGGAAGCGTGCGATCGAGGAGATAGGCGGTCCGTTTAATGTCGCCCGGAGCGATGTCGTGTGTGATGTCAACCAGAATGGCCCCGGAAAAACGGTTCAATATGACGCCTTTCATCACACCGACATATTCGTCGATGGTGCCGAAGTCCGTGCTGATGGTGACGATTCCCGAAGTGCTCACACCGCTCTCCTTACTATAAAATGATAGCAGTTGTTCATCCTTTGGTCGATCTTGGGGTTTCCGCCGGTCAGGCTGCTGTTTGCCGGTGACTTTCCGTATCTTCATCTGTTCTCTCCAGGTACAGCTTGCACTATAGCATAGGTACAATAGTATAGGTACAATAGTATAGGTACAATAGTATAGGTACTATAGCATAGGCACTATGGTATAGGCACTATAAATAGTGGGGAGCTGATTGGCAATCGTTGCTTAATCGTGTCGTAGAAGCCGGATTTATTCGTGGTGCGGTCGCTGCTTTGCTCTCTGAAGATCTTGACGATATAATTGGACCGGATGAAGGAGTGCGGCAATGGTGTACGGAGCCGGTAAACAGCATGAAAGTGATACAAACGCAGACCGTTTCAAGACCGTAGCTGTCTTGGCGGCGACGTTCTTCGTCATCGCACTTTACACCGGTATCTCCTGGCACCTGTTTCTCAGGGCAGTACGGACCGAACCGGACAACCGCTCAAAAGCGCTGAAGGCCGCTGTCCCGCTTCAGAAGCATTTTCAGAAAACGCCTTTGTGCACCCCCGATGCCGATCTAAACCGGGACCCGGACCTGGCCTCCATCGCCAAAGACCTGTTCGAGTTTCCGCCGTACCAGTATTTTGTCCTGCTCGATGCAACGGGTACCGTTATTACCGTTTCTTCCCGCTCCGATAACCCAGACCTCATCAGCGGCATTCTGCCCGGTAGTCCGTTACCTATTCCCGCTTTGCACAAGCCCTCTTCCGGACCATTGCTGACGGTGACCCTGCCGTTGAAAACCAGTGAAGAGGCCTGCAGTCTTAAGGTCATTTTTAGAGACGACCTGTTTTTCAACGAAATCTGTCTCAGGTGGCGTGTACATGGAACAATGTCACTGGTTTTCCTGGGGGTCTGGATGACGTTTTCGACTGTGGTTATGCTGAAGAAAATACCGTTTACCCGGTATGCGAGGACCGCCGCGCTCATCATACTTATCATGGGGGCCGGTGGTCTTATCTGGAGCGCGCCCGGGTGGGTTCGGCCAAAAGGATTCGATGACCGCTCAGCCGTGTCCAACGCTCAAGTGCTGCTGGACCGGGAATTTGATTTTTCAAGTCTGTTTTTCCGAAGCCGCCGCCGGCCGGCTTTCCTGTTCTTTCTCCTCCCGGTGTGCTCTCTGTTTCCTAACGAACTGTCCACGACGGAAATGAATGCGGCGGACAACTTCACCCACCGGTTTTTCTGGTATTCGCGCGGCGGAAGTTTTATGTTCATGGAGGTCAGCCTGTATATTTTTGCGTTCACCATCCTGTCGTTCGCAGTCCTGCACCTGGTGTTTACGTTTTTCTGCCGCCATGAGGGACTGCCGTATCTCATGACCGCCATGAGTCTCTTTTTCTATCTTCGTATTGCCGACAACATCCTGACATTCAGCTTTACTCTGGGAGTCCATATCCTGGTCCTGGCATCGTTTTTATATTTTATGCAGAAATCCGGAAGTCCCGCGCGTTTGCTGGGGGCAGCCCTGGTGTTGTCTGCGGGAATTCTGACTAAACTGGATGTGGCGGTGGCAGTGTGTGGAATCATGGCGCTGGGGGCATACCGGGTGCTGCACAGCGAAAACAGGAAGAAAGAGGCACTCCGCCTGGGGCTGTACTTCCTGGCCGCTGCCGTGCTGCCGCTTCTGTGGTACAACGTCGTGCTGAACGGAGCGGTGGAGGAAACTAAACGGTTTATCTCCCAGCATTGCCGATACACGCTCGAGTTGAGACAGTACCGTCCCACGAGCCTGACCCACGTGGCCGAGTTGATCTACACCGGGTACACGGTGTTGTTTCCGCTATCAATCGCTGGACTGGTCCTGATGGTAGTGTCCGTTGGGGCCCGGGAGGTGTCTGTTGGGGCCCAAAAGGTGTCTGTTGGGGCCCAAAAGGTGTCCGTTGGGGCCCAGGCGGGGTCTTCAGGAAAGAAGCGGCGCGGGCGGGAAGCCTTAGTTTTCTTTGCCGGGATCTTCGCCGGGCAGTCCCTGGTCGTGCTGCTCCCGTACTTGTTTCTCCGGTTTTTTATCTATTACAGCCTGCCGGTAAGTTACTTTACAGGTATGATTCTAGCTTCTTTGTTGAATCTATGTCCTTTCTTACAGAGTCGAAGGCGGAATCACAAGCTCTGAACGAAGATAGGTAGAATAGTAGGCGTAGCGGTAATGAAAGAGAATAATTGCATCACCGCTCTATAGCAGGCCTTTGGCGATGGCGTTGCGTCTGGCTTCCCGGTACATTGCGCGGTACTTTTCGTAATTGCTTTTTTCTCCCAGGGCTTCGTAGATGTCCCGCATGGCCGCCGAGGCGTAGAGGGTGATCATCAGGTTGTCCCGGTGGACCGTGAGGGCCTGCTTGAAATATCCCATGGCTTTTTTATATTCCTTGTTGTGAAAGGCCATGTAACCGTCCACGATGAATGGGTCCAGCAGGGCGTGGAGTTTCTTCTTGTCCCGGCGCGTACACTGTGCGTTCGGATCTTTGATCATTTCCATGGCCAGATCGTACCCGCTTCCGAGAAACTGGCGCCGTGAATTGTAACGTGGTCGGGCGGCGGTCACTGACGGTTTCTTTGCAGCGGTTTTACCGGTGCCCTGTTCCCCCACTCCCCCAGGGGCAGGGGAGGTTTTGGAACGGGAGAAGACTGAGATAGTAATATTAACCAGTATGACAGCGGCGATTAACGAGAGGCCTATCTTGCCCAGTGTTCCGATCTGGCTCCACCGTTTCTTAACGACAGCGGTTTTCATTCGTCTCTGAAGGAGACGGTCAAATTTGCCTGCCCGTGTCGACACTGCCGGATCGGGGTCCGAAAGAAGGGGCTTAATCAGCGAGTGGGCATCAGCCGTCCCGACCAGTTCGAGTGCGATCAAAGCCCGACGGTGCTCGCTGGTATCGGCCGATCGTACCGCCTCGCTGATGCGTACCACCAGGTACTCTATTTTTGTGTGTCCCAGGGCAGTGAGAGCTGCTTCTTTCACCTGGGGGTTGGGGCTGTCGAGCAGGGGAAACAACAGGTCAATGACCTTGACGGAACGGCACCTGCCCAGGGTGTGGATGGTGATGAGCTGAACAGTCTTGTGCGGGCTTTGCAGGCAGGAGGCAAGCGTGGGAATAATTGCCTCGATGATCTCCGGCGCCTGGTTCTGACCGATGTCTTTGATTATCCTTACCCTGTCCGCTGTGGATACTGCCGATTCAATGGCCTTAATCAGCGTGACCGTACCGGCTCCACGGGTGAGATCTTCCGTTTCTTCCTCGCTTTCGTACGTTCCCAGGGATCCGAAGCGGCGGTCCTCCAGGAAGTACATACCTCCTGGCAGGTGCATGCGGTGGGCGATGGTGTCGAGACCGTGAAGGGCCGCGTCCCGTTTGTCCTGGTTCGGATTGTTTCGGACCATGTCCACCAGGCAGGCGATCACTTCTTCATCGTCGAAAGCGGCCAGCTTGATGATGGCCTGGCGGTAAGTCGATTCCTTCTGGCTCTTCAACGCTTTTAAAAGGCTTTCCCGGTAGGTATCCTGGACCATAAGTTTCTAGAACCTCTCCGTTTTCACATTCAACGGTACGCTGATACGCTCGTTGAGCGTGGTTCTTACGCTGCTGGCTTCCCCTTCGGGGGAGCACTCTATGGAAATACCGATCAGTACCGGTTCCGAACTGATTTCCACGATCTGGATTTTACTCACCAGGTCCAGGAGCGGTTTTTCTCCGTTAAGCTCGATTTCGGTCCCCTCCGGCAGCGGTCGCAGCAGGAAATCGGCCCCGGTGGCTGGGGGGGATACGGGGAAATTGCCCAGTACCGGGTGGTTGACGTTCTTGGTGCGCACGTAATCGATCTGTCCCACCGTGTTACCGTTCACGGTTTGCCGGGCGCTGAGAACTGCCGCTACCAGCACCCGGCTGCCTTCTCCCGCGTAAAGCAGCGGTTTAGGCGGATCGATCGCCCCGGCCGTATGGGGGTGGCAGATAGAGAAGAAATAAATGGGTTTGACTATTCCTGATTCGGGCGCCAGCGTTTCGCTGCTAAAGGTGAATGAGCACTCCCCGGCCACCTCGATGGAATCTTCCTTCATTTTGACCATGTCACTT
Organism: uncultured bacterium; assembly: GCA_964432985.1. Lineage (GTDB taxonomy): Bacteria > Muiribacteriota > CAYSPT01 > CAYSPT01 > CAYSPT01 > CAYSPT01. The sequence goes on along the minus strand of CAYSPT010000041.1, from coordinate 3,365 downwards.
GCCCGGTTCAGGTCGTCGGCTATTTTTGCCAGGGCGATGTGCATGTCCTTCTGCTGGTTGGCCCGGTAAAAATCTTCGTCCACCTTGAGGTTGCGCTGTCCGAACCTGTACATGGTGACCGTCAGAAGTCCGAGCAGGCAGACGGAAATCAAAAGCTCCATCATGGTGAATCCGTTTTGGCCGTGTATTAGCTTGCGTTGGAATCGTTTACGTTTCATGCATCCGGTCAGAACAACTCGACGAAGTTGACTTCAAAATAGTCGGTGAACTCCTTCGTGATGGTTCGTGCACCTTCCTCCTCGTCGTCATCCAGTGGATATTCTACCAGAATTTTGACCATGTTCGTGTCCTGAACGCTCTTTTTACCGTCCTTCTGACTCATCAGCTTCACCATGGTGACCCGGGCGGTGCAGGGGTAATCCGTGGTGGTGCCCTGAGTGTTGCCTGATATCGAATCGGTCTCGCCGAGAACGATAGTGAGATCGTCCGCGGCCTGGTATTCATCGGTGTCACCGATAAAAACCCTGTACGCCTCGCCAGCTTCGTCGTCCAATGGGTGCTGCCGCCGGGCCAGGTCGGCATAATAGAACTCGCTTACCGCCCATTTCATCTTCAAGAACAATAGTTGTTTGGCGCCATACGCCAGGTGTTTCATCCTGGCCTGCCTGAGCAGCGCCGGGCTCTCCTGTCGGCGGCCCGTAAGGGTAAATACCAGTGCCACCACGAGAATGAACAGCACCATCGCCACCACTATCACTGCCATAAGGGCCACTCCGCGCTGTTCCCGTCCGGACAGGGGCATGATGGTTGGTACTTTCATTGCATCAACCTCGCTTTGAACGTGACCAGGGAACATCGTCTGTCCTCGTCCTGTCCCGTCCGGTCACGCCACGTAACCGTGAGAGTAATCTTTTTGAACGACGCCTCGTCCACCGACGTCAGCGGCAGCCTGACGATGTCACGGTCTTCGTCGAAGTCGAAAAATTCGTACCCGGATTCCCAGTCTGAATAATTAATGTTGGGAGTGGCCACCGACAGTCTGAACTCCGTCTCCTCGACTCCGAGTTCATAGGAGAAAGGTATCCCTTTGATTACCTGTTCCGTGAGTTCCACGGTAGTCCCGTCCAGGGGAGTGACTATGTACTGGTAGTCCAGAAGCGTAGCGATCTCGTGCAGTTTCTTGTCCGCCAGCTGAATGGCGTTGATCAGGTTGCGTTCCTTGGCCTGGTACCGCCGCATCCGGCTCAGGATGGTGGTGACCGGCACCAGGGTGACCGCCATGATCGTGAAGGCGATCAGTATTTCGGTGAAGGAAAGACCAGACTCGCGTCGTGTATGGTTTCTGTGCATCTGTGTCCTATCTCCGGCCCCATCAGTACCCGGTGTTGACCTCTTTGATTTCCTTGAACTCGATTCCCTTTTCCGGTACCTTGAATTTGATGCGCAGGGTCCGGCTGTTGCCCCCTTTGATAAAGGGCAGTTTGCGCAGCAGCTTCTGGTTGCCGTCACGGTCCAGCACATAGTCGTCTATGGCCTTGCCGGTTATGTCTTTTCCCTTGTCCCAGGTGTGGAAGAACAGCTCATAGGTACCGTCCTCGGGAGTGGCCTCCTGGAATGTCAGCGAAAACTTGAACAGGTGGACAATGTCCTGGATGAATCCCTTTATGAAGTTGGCCATCCTGGCCAGAAAGTTGGGCTTCGGCTTGTCGAACTGGTAGTAGTCGCTGGCATCGGTTTGGGAAACTATCCCGTCTACATTGTCGATGATACGGATATCGAACTTCACCTTGACGTTTCTCATAACCAGGTTGTCCTCGGGAAGGTGCACGAAGATCTGGCCGAAATGGTGCTGGTCGAGATGGTCCACGTACTGCCCGTTGAACGTGAAGTTGCAGTTGAATGGCGTGGGATAGATGCTCATGGGTAGGATAGTGGGTTCACGGGGAAAGTCCGGGACTACGGTTTCATCGTAGTAGGTGAATCCGAACTGGGGCAGCCACAGCCCCTCCTGGTCCTCTTCCACGGTACCGTCCTCTTTGAGGCCCTGCTGGAACAACTCGTCCCACCGCTCTTTGACCCAGCTTCCGATGTTGCCCCGGACATCTTCCATCCTAACGTAGATATTGGGCCGGTCGTTGTCACTGACGATGATAATGCAATCGTCCTTGCCGTTCACCCGTTTGGGCTTCCGGGACGGAGGATTACCGCCAGCGTCTTCAGATTCGCCGTTCCCGCTGCTGTCCACCACCGTGATCCAGTACCGGTTGTGCTTCTCGGGATTGTTTCTTCTGTAACTTTTTGATGAGTTGGCGAAGTACAGGGAGCAGTGGGAAGCCTCCTCCTCGGCCCCGGTGTCCGGATTGAGCCAGGCGCTGAGCTTGAGCTTGTCCAGGTGAATTTTGAAGGTGCAGCTGCTTTCGTCGGCTGGTTCGCCCTCCTCGATCTCTATCCCGTCAGCGCTTGCCCAGTTTTCGAAAACGATGGTCTTCTCTTCCATGCTGCCTTCCCCCAGGCAGCCGCGGAAACGGGTGTAGTGGAAGACTATCTTGAACTTGCCGTCACGGTCGTGTGTCCCCGAGGGATGGGTCCCGGAGGAAAAAGCGTACGGATTGTTGTCCCTGATGGTGAAGACAATGTATTCGGGATTGGGAACTCCTCCCGGAGGAGGCGTGATGATGTAATCGCTCAAGTTTTCCCCGGTGGTGCCGGCCAGCAGGGGAGGTTCTATTTCAATGGCATTGGCTGCCGGGTTGGTGGTGTCCAGAACCAGCACCGTGGTGTCGGAGATGTCCGTCTGGGGATAAGGAGCATCGAGCACGCACTCCTGCCAGGTGTGGTACTCGTCACTGCGGGTCTCCCAGTGGCCGGGATGAATCATCCGTTGGGCCGAGACGGTGATGGTGACCTCGTACGGATCCGACGGTGTTTCGAAGGTGTGGTCCTGGGTGAATGACGAAAGGTTTTCGGGGGTGCCGTCTCCCCAATCCCAACCGGTAATCTCCCAGGGATCGGCCCAGCCGCATCCTGATGGGCAGGCGCCGGGGGGAGGCTCGGAGGGTAGGGAGTAACTCCAGGTACCGGACACATCCTCATCGATCACCGCCGGGCCGGACAGCGTCCCCACCTGCGCGGCGGACGATGCGGGAAAACACCACATCAGCGCCAGTGCTCCCACCAGTAACATGTATTTGTGCAATGTCATGATTAGTCACCATTTAACCGGGTAATTGGTGCTTTTAACCCGAAAAATGCAGTAGATTTTCTATTGCGGTTAGGAAGCAACCACAACTACTGCGTTGTGCTCGGTCGACCATCCTCATCGTAATATGAATTACGACTCCGGGTGGTCTCGGTCACACGCCTTG
>CAYSPT010000040.1:0-45548 GCA_964432985.1 uncultured bacterium | reverse complement strand
TTCCCTGAAAGTTTATTGTAACAATCCCCCGCATCTTTCTCTATTATCTATTGACGAGATAAAGAAGGGTGAAGTTTGCCCCTATATCTGGATTATATTTTGTTTAGACAGGCATGAGAGGAGTTCGACATGAACTTTAAAACCCGCATGAGAATCGTTATCGCCGTGTTTCTGGCGATGACCGTCTTTTTCCAGCCCGTAGCCCACGCTGGCCTGGACGACTTTCTGAAAGACGTGGAGGAAGCCGTCACCAAGGCAGGAGAGATTGGTGAGCAGATCAGGGATGCCGCGCCCAAGGTGCAGCAATTCATGGAGCAGTTTGACAAGTACTCCGGCCAGGCCGGCAAGCAGACCCGGTTCCTGGATCCCGAGATGGATAAAGACTACGAGCGGCTCCGTAACCGCGAAATCGACCGCAAGAGGAAGGCCTTTCAGGACGCCAAGAAAGCCTACCGTGATACGCCCTTGTACCGGTTCTTCACCCGCAGCCAGCGCGAGAAGGAGATGCTGGCGGCCGAAGACGAGTACATGCGCGAGAGGATGCGCTGGGAGAAGGAAAAATACCTGTTCAAGAAAAAATCAGCCGACGAGACTTCCGGCTGGACCTTCTGGAGAAAGGGTGACCGCAAGAAGCAGGCGGACAACCAGCTTTCGTCCTATATCAATTCGGTCATCAGCTGGGAGGAAGAAAAGCTCAAGCGGGCCAGGATGGAGTACGAGGACACACCCGGGATCTTCTTCTGGAAGAAAAGCGCCAAGAAAAAAGCCATGGAAGAGCAGAAGGAGTATCTGGAGACCAAGCGCTCGCAGATGTCTAACCTGTTCATCGGCCAGGAAGGCCTTCCCTCCTCACCATACGACGACTATATAAACATGGCCGCTTCCCGCTACGGCGTCCCGGCCGCCCTCATCAAGGCGGTCTGTATAGCCGAGAGCAACATGAACCCCCGGGCCAAGTCACCCAAGGGAGCCAAGGGCCTGATGCAGCTCATGCCCGGTACCTTCGACGATATGGGCGGCGGCGACCCTTATGACCCGAAGACCAACATCATGGCCGGAACCAGGTATCTCGCCATGATGCTTCAGCAGCAGAACGGCAATGTCCAGCTGGCCCTGGCGGCTTACAATGCCGGGCCGGGTAAAGTAAAACGTTACAAGGGCATCCCCCCTTATGAGGAGACCCAGAAATACGTCAAGAAGGTCTCGGACCTCTACGAAGACCTCTCCATGAACAATTACGGCAAAGACTGGTCCCCGCAGAACTACCGCGCCAGGATGTCCAAAGATCTGTGCGGCTCCGCCGGCGCGCTCAACGGCATGGCCATGGGTATGGCCGCCGGGCCGGGCTGCGGACCGATAGCGGGCACCACCATCAAGACGGGCGCCACGCTGGGAGAGAAGATCTCCACCGGGTTTGCCAAGGTGGCGGAGTGGATAGCCGAGAAGTTCGTGGCTTTGAAGAACGTATTCACCGGTGGTTCGAAACCGGAAAAAATCGGACGCGACACTTCCGACGACATGTAAGTTGATATACACAGGCTGTCATCCTCCGGCCCCCCGATCAAGTCGGGGGACAAGCTTGACCGCAGGATCCAGACTTAAAATAAGGAGAGTTTTTTTATGATGACACACAGACGAACCACATATTTATTCGTGTGCGCGTTTCTCGTTCCGGTTTTCATCCTGTCAGGCGTTACTGAAGCGCTGGCCGATGACGGGATGGAGGCAGTTCGGCAGGGACCCCGCTCCACCAGGGTGACCGAGTCCAGCGACAGCGACGTTTCCTCACCGGCTTCATCCGGCGACAGCGGCAGCTCCGTCGACCGGTCCCGTGAACAGGGCAGCTGGAGTTACTGGGCCAAGGGATTCTGGAAGTACCTGTCCCGCACGGTAAAATCGGTTTTTGGCGGAGGATCTTCATCCTCCGAGCCCAACGCCTGGGTGACCGCGGACAGTCTCAACGTCCGTTCCGGCCCCGGGGGAAGCAACTCCAAAGTCGGCAGGGTTTCCTACGGGAGCCAGATCGAGATTCTCGAGGAAAAAAACGGCTGGTACCGGGTGGAGCACGGCACCACCAAGGGCTGGGTCTGCGGACGCTATGTCCAGAAGCTCGAAGAAGAAAAAGAGGACGACAAGCCCGGCTTCTTCAGCCGACTGTTTGGTGGCGGCGGCAGTGACGACGAAGAAGACACCTCTTCCGACAACACCGGCACGGTGACCGCCAGCCGACTCAATGTCAGAAGCGGTCCCGGCTCATCCAACGATAAGGTCGGATCGCTCAGCAGGGGCGAGAAGTTGACCATCCTGGCCAAAGACGGTATCTGGTACAAGGTCAAGTGCGGTGACACCGAAGGCTGGGTCCACGGTAACTACGTCAACACCGGCGTCCCGGTTCTCGACGGCAGTTCAAAGCGTAAACCTCCCACCGGCTCCAACGTGGATGTGTTTGTCGACGTGGAACCCCGCACCCAGTTCAGCCTGGCCAACGGTAAAATGGGCGCCTACTGGTGCGGTCCCACCTCCCTGGCCCAGGTCTACGAGTATTACGGACGCAAGGAATCCACCGCCGAGGTAGCGCACCGCACCTACGATTTCGAGGGCGGCACCGGCACATCCGGCGCGGCCCTGGTGGCCGATGCCCGTAAGAACGGATTCCCCAATGCCAAGATGCGCTACAACGTGGGATTCGATTACATCGAGAAAAGCCTGAAAAAGGGCAACCCGGTTATCATCGGTACCGAGGTCAACTGGACCAACGGTCACTATCTGGTAGTGGTGGGGATCAAAGGCGACAAGGTGATTATCAACGACTCCGCCCGCCCGTTCTTCTGCCAGCGTGAAGTGAGCAAAGCCTGGTTACTCACCCAGTGGAACGGCCGCTGGCGCAGGGCCATTACCCTTAAGTAAGTCCCGACAGGTTAGTTTTATTCAGGTTCGTTTGTATTTAAGTTCGTCTGTATTCTTCAGCACAACAAAGAGGCGGAGAAAAATTCCGCCTCTTTTTCTGTTTGTCCTGGTGTGGATCCTCCGGTCAAGCCGGAGGATGACTCCGTATCAGAAGGATAATTTCCTGTCAGATTGTCCCTGCTTTATCTTTCTAATTCTGCTTCTCTTTCGATTGGCGCGAACCTGGCGGTGAAGTGACGTAGTATAGGCGGTTCCCAGACGATTTTCATGCCTTGCATCGAATCGCGTTTTACGGCAACTTCCTCCATGACTTCCACAACGTAGTCCATGTGGCTCTGGGTGTACACCCGGCGCGGGATGGCCAGGCGCACCAGTTCCATCTTGGCCGGATCGAACTCGCCGGTGACAGGATCGGTCTTCCCGAACATGACGCTTCCGATCTCACATGACCGTATTCCACCCTGCAGATAAAGCTCGCAAGCCAGCGCCTGCCCGGGGAATTCCCGTGGAGGGATGTGCGGCAGAAACGCCTGGGCGTCCAGGTAGATGGCGTGGCCGCCGGTAGGACGCACATAGGGAACTCCTATCCGGTCCAGGTGTTCTCCCACGTAGGCTACGGACCGGATGCGGTATTCGAGATAGTGCTCGTCCAGCACCTCGTCCAGCCCCTGGGCGATGGCTTCCAGGTCCCGACCGGCCAGGCCGCCGTAAGTGGGAAAACCTTCCGTGACCACCAGGATGTTTCGGGCCTGCAGCGCAATATCATCATCGTTCAGGGCCAGGAACCCGCCCATGTTCACCAGGGCGTCTTTCTTGGCGCTCATGGTGCATCCGTCAACATAAGAAAACATCTCACGGGCAATGTCACGAACCGACTTGTCCTGGTATCCCGGCTCCCTGAGCTTGATGAAATAGGCATTTTCAGCAAATCTGCAGGCATCGAGAAACAGGGGAATCCCATAGTTGCGGCAGATCTCGGAAGTGCGCCGTATATTCTCCATGGAAACCGGCTGTCCGCCGGAGGAGTTGTTGGTGACCGTAAGCATGCACAACGGAATCCGTTCGGGCCCCTCCTTCTTAAAAAGAGCTTCCAGCTTATCCAGGTCCATGTTACCCTTGAAATCATCTTCCAGAGACGGTATATTTGCCCCGGGAACCGGCAGGTCTACCGCTTCGGCGCCGCTGACCTCGATATTGGCCCTGGTGGTGTCAAAGTGCGTATTATTGGGTATAATTTTTCCCTTCTCACCAACCAGGCTGAACAGGATTTTTTCCGCCGCCCGGCCCTGGTGGGTGGGAATGACATTCGTCAAGCCTGTCAGGTCCTTGATGACCTGCTCGAACCGCCAGTAACTGCGTGAACCGGCATAGGCCTCGTCGCCTTTCATGATACCCGCCCACTGCTGGGCACTCATGGCCGCCGTCCCGCTGTCGGTCAGCAGGTCGATCAAAACATCCTTCGATTTGACATTGAACAAGTTGTAACCGGCTTTTTCCAGTATCTTTTCCCGCTCTTCCCAGGTCGTGAACCGGATGGGTTCTACCGCCTTGATTTTGAATGGCTCGATAATGGTTTTCATTTCCGTATCACCTCATAAAATTATAAATCTACTCAACCCTAGCATCTGACACATACTGTGTCAAGTGCCGCAACTACCCGCTTTCTATGCCCGGACAATGTCCACCGGACATTGTCCGCACTTGCTTGAGGGTGGGACTTGCAAGCAACAACTGCTTGTGGTTAACTGTACCCTAACCCGGAAACCACAATTTCCGGGTTTAAGGAGAATTTTCGATATGTTGACTATTACCTGCGGCTTGCAGGGGACCGGCAAAACTACCGTTGCCCGAATTTTATCCGAAAACCTCCGGGCGGAACTGTTGTGCGCGGATGTCATCAGAAAAGAGATGTACCCGCGGCCCCGCTACACTCTGAAGGAAATGAATTCTGTCTATGATGAAATGTTTTTAAGAGCAGACGTTCTGCTCCAAGAGAACAAACGTGTCATCATGGATGCCACATTTTCACGGACCGACAGCAGACTCAGGGCCGATAACCTGGCAGAGCGGCACGGTGTTTCGCTTACTATCGTCGTAGTAACAGCCACCGACCGGGTAGTCAAGGAACGCCTGGAAGCCAGGACAAACGATGCAAGCGACGCCGGTTTTGCCACGTACTTGAAATTCAAAAGTATTTTCGAGCCTGTCGACACACGGCATATGGCTGTTGATAACTCCGGTTCATTGGACGATTTGAACCGGCAAATCGACAAGATTCATTCCTGAGATGTAAATCTGCCTTGATAAGTACCAGTGAGATGTGATTTACTAATTCAGGAGGAGGGGGATATAGTGTTAACGTACCATGAAAAAAATGACGTAGTGGTGATTGAACTTGATTACGACCTGGCCGAGAACACCATTATTAAATTCAGCGAAGACATGACATCCCTGCTGGATAAGGGAAAAAACCGCTTCGTCATCGATCTCAAACGAGTCAGTTTCATGACCAGTATGGGACTGGGTTCACTGTGCGAGATCAACAAGAAACTCGAACCGCGAAGCGGGTGGATCCGCCTGATCAACGTGAACGACCAGTTACGTGATTTCTTTTCGTTCACCATGTTGACCGACATCTTCAAAATCTACGACTCAGTTGATGATGCCGTTACCAAGGAAAAATGACCCCATGCCTGACGCAGCAGAAGCCATGGGAAGTATTTGACTCCCGGATACTCCCTCATTTGCGAGCGGCAGTAGTCTTCAAAGAGTTTTCAATCAAGAAAAAGACCATCCGCGGCTGGTGGGGCTCCTGTCCTTTCCACAACGACACCCGGACTTCCTTTCTTCTCAATCCTAAAAACCTTTTATGGTACTGCTTCGACGGATGCGGTGGAGGAGGACCCATCGAGTTCGTGCAAAACCTGCACGGCACGAACTGGATTGACAGCTTTCAGAAGCTGGCCGAGCAGGCGAACATCGACATTTCCCCCCCCGATTCCGATGAAAACCGGTGGACAGACGAGGATTTTCGCCACTGCAGCGACCTGTACCGGCGGTACCTGCTGATGGAACTTTTCGCCAGGCACACCCAGGACGAGCTTCTGTCAGAAAGTTCCCAGGCCCAGCTGGCACGGGATTTTCTCAAGCGGCGAGGTTTTTCTCTGGAAGTCGTACAGGCGCTCTCTCTCGGACTGTACACCCGCCAGGAGGAAGTTGGGGCTTTTCTTGAAAAAAGAGGGCAGAATTTCGATGAAGCCAGCGCGCTTGGTATATTCCACCCCAAAATGGTGGGCCGGATAACCGGCCAGTGGCGGGATATTCACGGCCGGGTAATCAACATGTGGGGGCGCCTGCCGCACGAATCACGGCCGGGGCAGAGCACCTATGTTCACCTGCCCTGCAATGCACAGTCACTACCATTCGGCAGCGAGTCGATCCCTTTCAACCTGGACCGGGCGGCGCGGGCGGACAAACGCAATCTCATCATGTTCGAAAGCCCTTTTAAAGCACTTCTGCCTTACACCATCGGCCTGGGTTTCAGGATCGGTCCATTTCCCATTTCTTCACACAGCGGCCTGGTGAAGTCCCAGATCGACGTCCTGACGGACTACCTGGGTGAAGACGGCAGTCTCACCCTGTGTATGGACTATGATCCACGCACCTACGGTACCGAGCGGGACCGCACCATGGCCATAGCGAACATGTTGAACGACCTTCCCTTCAAGCTGTTCGTGGTCGATCCCATAATGATGGCTGAAACAAAGTACACGGAACCGATGGAACCCGACAAGTTCATCATGACACACGGCGGTTTAACGCATGGACTGGATGCGTTCATCTCGATACTGGCCCGCTGCCCGGGGCTCAATCTATACCCCGAAAAAACCAGCGGTGTAGAAAGCACGCTCACCCGTTACATCGAAAAAGACCTGTGGGGCAAATGGTCACGTCTGATTGAGGATGAAATTCTCGAGTCGGACTGACATTGAAAGGGGGTATACGGTTTGTTCAACTACCGGGAACGCGATGACGTCGTTATCATCGACCTTGACTACGATCTGGTGGAAAATATCGCTATCACGTTCAAAAGCGATATGAAAACACTAATCGACCAGGGGAAACTGCATTTCATTCTCAACATGGAAAACGTCTCCATGATGACCAGCATGGGGAGGAGCGCCATTTTTCAAGTCAACAAGAAACTCATCCCTGCAAACGGCTGGATTCGTCTGTCCAACATCAATCCTGCACTGATGACCTTCATCCGGATTACCAGTCTGGGCGATTCTTTCCCCATCTACGACTCCGTTGAGGATGCCCTTTCCGACCGGTAGTTACGCAAACAGCCACAATAATGTCCCCCAGGAAAAAAGTTTGCGATCTCATCGACATATATCTGGATAACCTGCCTCTTCTCCGGGAGCCCTCCCGCCCATTGGATTCATCCCACCGCCTGGACCAGGATAAACTCGACCAGATGCGCGAGAGCGTCTCCATGGCCTCAAAGCCCGAACTGTCTATATTCTGGGACAAACCATCCCGGGCAGTACTCACGGAGTACGAATCGTTCATCGACATCGTGACCAGCCATCCCGAGCTAACTACACCACAACTCAAAGTAATCCTGGACGAGCTTATATCGAGAACAATCGTGTTGACCTGGAACCAGGAGAAACTGCAGTCCCTCTCCCGGTACTGTCGGGAGCTTTTGGAATCAGGCTGCACCAATCCTAAAGACAGTGACCTGCTTTCCGGGCTGATCTACGGTCTCGATCTCATACCGAAACTGCCCATGGAAGAACACCCCTTCCTGCGGGGGTTGGGACTCAGGGTTCTGTCACAATGGATCAAAAACTGGTACGTGGAGCTGCTCTGAACAGGGATACGGGTCTACTAACCGTTAACACGGTTTACTAACCGTTAACACGGTTTTACTCGCAGAAAACCCTGACCCGGTCACCGTCGTCGGAGTCGACATTTACTTCGAGCTCACCGAGGGCCTGCAGAATCTCCTCCAGGTCCTGGCTCTTGATCTTTCCCAAATCGATATCAATGCCTTTTTCTCCCAGTTTGGCGTTTATCTGCTCGCGCGCCGATTCGGGAACGAAAGACATAAGCCCCTGGAATTTCATCCCGGCCCTGATAAGATTGATGGGGACCTTAACATTGACATTATCGCCTGAGCTTGACTGGACGGTCACACGGAGGTAGTTCGGCGTGAACGGTTTTTGGCGGCCGGAACCACCGGCGTGCTCCCGTCCCGCTTTTGCTTCCGCCATGACTGCTTTGACCTCGGCCTTTGCTTTCACTTTCGCCGCTTTTGCTTCTGCCTTCGCCTTGCGCACGCGGTCCACGAAACCTTCCATCTTTGCCTGGAATTCCGGTTCCCGATCTTCGGATTCTGCGCTCTTACCACCAATAGCCGCCAGCAGACGTTCGGCGTCGTCCACCGTTATTTTTCCGCTATTGAGCATTTCCAGTATTTTCCTGTGTTCCTCCGACATAGCTTATTCTCCTTTCAGATGAGCTCAAATTATATAAGCCGCAATCCAAATCCGGTTTCGCAACTAATAATCATATCGATCTCGACTCAGATGAGACGCAATCCAAATCCGGTTCCCTCACCGTCAGCCACGTCGACCTCGAAGCCGCGCAGCATCACGAACAGCCGGACCAGGTTCGGGATGAACAGCACCACGTTCCTAGCCCGTTTCCACCCCAGGGGCAGAATCAGCATCCCTGCCAGCAGCGCAAGGGGTTCCAGCACCAGGGCCAGGATAGCCACCAGCGGCCAGAGAAGAAACACCGGCAGCCATAGCTTGATTCTTCCGGTCCGGATGAACACCAGACTTGGGGGGCACATCATTTCTTCAATCTCTCCACTGCTTCATCCACGGTAAGTTCGCCGCGCTCCAGCCGCTTGAGAACATCGTCGCTCGAGTACTCGGCCCGGACATCCACGAAATCCAGCATTTTGGCAATCCGGTTCAGACGGCCCTTCACCGTTGGATAACTCACGCCGAAGATACGTTCCATTTCCTTGATCGATCCGTGATTCTTGACAAACGCAGCCAGAAACACCTGGTCATCAGGTGAAAGAGCAGCCAGGGGGGGAGGCTCGAATGAGCCCTCTATGGCAATGGATGAGTTTTTCAACCGCACCCGCTCGATGACAACAGGTGTTCCCCCGGTAAGACGAATCAGTTCACTCCAATCGTTCATGCCGCACCTCCAATTAACTTTCTTAAGTTAATTGTATCATAAAAATCAATTTAATCAAGTGGAAATGTTAAAAATATTAAAATAGTTTATATTAACCATTCAGATTATTTTTTTTAGGTAACTACGGCAGCATTAATCGATTAGCTGCAATATGGTGAGCGTAATGATAATGGATGAGAGAACCACGAAGAAAACTTATACTATATATAGAGCCTGAGGCTAGTGAAATCCCAGTCGGATCCCGAAGAAAACTTATACTATATATAGAGCCTGGTGTTGATGAAAACGCACGTCGCTAGAATGCAGCTCTTAAACCGGTCTGATAGGAATGGATCTCGTCCTTTGAATCTTCCCGGTCAAAGGAGTAGCGGCTGTCCAGGTACCAGGACATCCGGTTTTCGAAATCGTACTGCAGCAGCACCCCGGTAGTGTGGGTTTCAATATTTGAGTCCGTCAACGATTTGAAAGCCACATTGTAGTCCAGCTTGTACATGATACGATCATTGAGCCGGTCCCTGATATTCAAGAACACGGCCCGCTCACGCTCTTCAGGGTGGGTGTGAAACTTCACTTCGCACTGAAGCTGGATCGTCTCTTTCACAGGCAGCCGGTAACGGGCCCGTACCCGGTAGGTTCCCCGGTAGTCGATATCGGTTGTGTAGTACGCCCGGCTCACCGATGTGAGCACTGACACATCTCTGGACAGGTCGACATCATATGCCAGAATATACGTATCGGTCAGAGCAAGGTCTGAAAGCCCCGCGGGACCAGGACGAGGTTCGAGGAATAAGTCTCTTCCAAAGGCCGCGGTAATTCGCCGGTTCGGAAAAACTTTGCTCAACAGACAGTACCCGGAATACTCGTTTTCCTCCCCGGGAAGGCTGAACCGGTAGTTTCCCTTGTTGGTGAAGGAGTTCGAGTCGACCCGCAGGCGGAGACGGAGATTGCGGGGAAGGGCCTGTTCGAGCCCTACCGACACAACATTGTTCTCCAGGTGGTATTCTTTGATGCCGGTGGGATTGAACGTCTGCCACTCCTCACTTTGCAACGATCTGATCAACAGCCTTCTGCGCGAATCAATCCGGCGTGCGTACTGCACTGAGCTTGCTTTAAAGAACCTGTCCCTGATAAATTCGTTCCGCGCGAAATCGTACAAAGACATGTCACGAACCCGGTACTGGCTGTTGAGTTCCGGCTCCTTTGCCTGTGCCAGACGGTTCCAGGCGTCATGCACATCGGGATTATCGGGGTAGAGTTCCCGGGCGGAAACGATGCACCACTCGGCGTCATCCCACATTCCTTCTCTTATCAAGGCTTCACCGAGACCGAGCAGGGCATCCATGTTGGTCGGGTCTTCGGCCAGTACATCGTCATAATACTGCATGGTCTCTTTGGAGCGCCGCTCCCAGTGGGGCACCCTGCCCAGCGCCAGGACCGTCTCCACATCATTCCGGTCCAGGGCAATGTCTTTTTCCAGCTCGATCATATCACGATCGTGAGAACCGTACCAATTGGTGAGCTGGTAGTGCATAGCCCTGACATCCGCCCGGTCCGGAGCAATAACATTGGCCCGTGTTACATAACGAAGAGCAGACTTGTTCCGGTTGCTGTAATTGCACAGGATAGACAGGGTAACCAGGGCATCGACATCGTCCGGGTCGCTGTCCAGTATCAGGCTGCCGGCGGCAATACCTTCCTTGTAGTTCCCCAGGTACAGGCAGCACTCAGCCAGGGCTTGAAGTGCAGGTACATTTTCGGGATTTTCGGCGACCAGTTTGAGAAAAACTTCTTTCGCCTCATCAAACAAGCCCTCCAGCATGAGATCCCTGCCTACTCCAACCATATTTTCAGCCCCCGCGCGATCCACAGGCGGAATTTCTTCTCCGGGAATAGGATACTGCTCTTCTATAGCTTCGGCGGCAAACTCGTACTGTTCGTCTTCCGGGACTTCCGCATAGAATTCATACTGCTCGTCTTCCGGGACTTCCGCATAGAATTCATACTGCTCGTCTTCCGGGACTTCCGCGACGAATTCGTATGGGACATCTTCTTCCACCGATTCCGACGGGATTATGTCCTCGTAGTCAACCTGGTCCTCGTCTCCCACCAGCGCCATTCTCCAGCTCCAGAGTTGCTCCTGGTAGACATCCTCATTGTCGGGATGAAGGCTCCTGAATTTTCTCAGAAGGGCGAGTGCCTGCAACATATTACCGTTTGCTTGCAGCGAGCGGATACTATCCAGCAGGTATTTACCCTCAACAGCTTCAGAACCAACCTTTTCGTGAGCGGCTTTATCGATCTGGACCGGTTCGGGCTCCGTCACCACCACGGGTTCCGGTTCGTACTCTGGAACCGGGATAAGGCCTGGCTCTTCGGCCGGTTCAAGATCAGGCTCTGGTACCGGGACAGGGACCGGCTTTTCAGCCGGGGCCGGCTCTTCGATCGGAGCGACCGGTATAGGATCCGGATTCCGAACCTGGGCGACAGCAACAGCAGGGAGTACATCTTTCCACAAGGTGAGCCACTGCTGGTAGGTGTCCTCTTTGTGAGGATAAAGGGTCCTATACTTCCTCAGGAGAACCAGAGCGTGAAACGGCCGGTCGTTGTCACGCAAATTCCTGATAGTTTCGAGCATGAAAGCGCTGTGATCATCCTGCTCCACTTCCGCTACCGGTTCGGATTCGACCGCCGCTACCGGTTCGGGTTCAACTACCACCGCAATGGCCTGGCCTGGTTCTGGAGCTTGCACGAAATTTGCTGGGGACGGGCCGGGATCTGTACGGGTCTGCACACTTTTTTTGGAAACCAGCATTTCCCGCCAGACTTCAATCCAATGCTTGTAGGTGGCCTCGTTGTCCGGGTAGGCTTCCCTGTATTTTCTCAGGAGAACGAGAGCCTGCAGGGGACGATCATTGTCCCAAGATTCCTGGGCGTCTTCAAGTATACTGGTGCCGTTACCGGCACCAAGGGCAACCGCGGTTTCCGGGACCGGTTCAAGCACGACCGGCGCTACGACGGCCTGCGCCACGACCGGCGTAGGCTCTGGGGGCTCCTCGATGACAATCTTTTCGGGAATCGGCCTGGGAAAAGCGGGAACAGGTTCTGCTTCAGAACCGGCGATTCCTTGAGACATCAACCGCCAGGCGGCAACCTTCTGCCGATATATTTCTCCATACTTTGGACTCAACCGGCTCAACTTCCGCAGGACCAGCAGAGCGTGAGCAGGCCTGCCATTCTCAAACAGGGATTCGGCCTCCGCCATAAGAGCATGGACGTCATCCGTTTCCGCATCCTCCAGCAGTTGATCATACTCCACTACCGCTTCGTCCAGTTTCCCCTGTTGTGAGAGTACCTGGGCCAGCTTGAATCGAGCTGACCGGTCTTCCTGGTGCAATCCGAGCCAGTCTCTCAATATCACTTCTACTTCCGCCAGCCGTTTCTGTTTCAAGTCGCTTCCCGGTTCGGTGAAAGCGACTCCATTGAAGAGAAACGTGCAAGAGAAGGTGATCACCAGAAGAATGTTCAGGTACCTGAGCCCTGAGATTTTATTAACTTTTACCATTTCTTATCGCCCCCGAAAAATACTTGTAAGGAACTGAGAATTCTATAAACCTTGAGCTACTAGCATAACCAAAATTAAGTGCATTTTGCAAATTTTATCGACTCGGGAGATATAAAAGAATGCGGAAATTGCCTTCTAATAAACAAGATACTATCGTTATTTATGTTAATAGTTGCATCTATATTCTTTGAAAAGGCTCCAGGTGCACTTTTCCGAACTGGTTTTAGATTACCAGGTATATTATTGATTCCGCCGCGGTGATATTAATACCATGCGATGGTATTAATACCGTGCAGTAACGGTCCTTCACGACCTTGATAATATGCCGCTTCTGTGCTTTACTGGCAATGGGAGCGCGGCAAACCATGAGAATCTACGAGAAGAAATCCTTTGTTTTTCTGATCCTGTGGTGCCTGTTCCTCTTTTTTGTGGCACGGAGCACATTGCTGCGTCACCTTGACTGCAACACCATTGACCTGTTGTTCCTACAGCGGGGTCCCCGCTCCGCAGATACGAATATCATCATCGTGGGCTTTGATGAGAAGACCCACAAAAAGCTAAAGAAATCTATATTTTTCTGGCACAAAGAAATTGGGCAGGTCATCGAAGGGCTCTCCCGGCACGGTGCGAAAGTAATCGCCTTGGACCTCCTCCAGAGTCAGAGTCTGGACAAAACATTACGAACCATGCTGTCTGAATACCTCGATGAAAAGGGTGTCAGCATTCCCAAGGGAGTCATTCGCGGTTTCGGTCAGGACCACTACATAACCCAGGCCATACTTCGCTCCAAAGAACGCGGGACAAAGATGGTTATGGCCTTCGAGTTGACAGGACTTCACAAGACCAATAACGTTCAACCGTTTTTCCAATTCTCCCGGGCCGTTTCTGCCTCTAACCTCGGATTCGTCAATATACCTATGGACATCGACGGCGTGGTGCGAAGGTACGTTCTGTACACTATCGATTCGGACAATATCATTTCACACAGTTTCGCCCTGCAAATTGCCTCCCGGGCATCGGAAGAAAACCACACAATCCAGGGCAGAACCCTTACCTTCGGTCACCAGGAATTTTCATCTGACCACCTGATCGATTTTCACGGTCCGCGCGGATCTTTTAAATCAATTTCATTTATTGACATTAGTAAGGCCGTTGAAAATAATGCTGTAGATGTTCTGAGCCAGTTCAAAGACGCCATAGTGGTGATAGGTTCGACATTTGTGGACGACACTCAGTTTACGCCGTTCGCCGAAATCGGAGCTGGGGCGCTCGAATTGGTGCCAGGTCCGGAAGTTCAGGCGTCGGTAGTGGATAATCTCCTTTCCGGAACCCGCCTGCAGGAATTGCCGTTTCTCCAAAACCGACATTATCTGGCCGTTTGCATACTTCTTTTAACTGCATTGTTTCTGGCATGCAAAACCGGCCTTTCCGCGATTCTGGCAGGGACCTTTGCCACCGTTTGCTGCTTTGTAACCTGGTACGCGTTCGGAAGAGGGTACTTTGTGCCAACCGCAAGCACACTTCTGATTATCGCCGGATCCTTTGCCGGAACCACTCTTCACCGATTGTTCGTCTCGGAACGGAAACGCCGCTTCATCCGCCACCTGTTCGGCCAGTACATCAGTGAACCGGTCGTAAACGAACTCATGTCACACCCCGAGTATTATAAATTAGAAGGAGAACTGCGTGAGGTCACTATCCTTTTCGCAGACCTGAGAAACTTCACGTCGTTCTCGGAGCAAAATAAGCCGGAGACGGTGGTTTCTATACTCAACCGTTATTTCGAAGAAATGACAGAAGCCATTACTGGCAACCGAGGTATCGTAGACAAATTTATAGGAGATGGGATCATGGCGTTTTTCGGAGCGCCGGTTGGAACCACCTCACACGTGTTGGATGCCGCCCAGGCCGCCCTGGACATGCGCTCCGGCCTGGAAAAACTGAACCAGCAGCTCGAAAAGCAAGACATTCACCTCCGTTTTGGAGTCGGTATCCATTCCGGGCTGGCTATCGTAGGTAATGTCGGATCGCAGAAGAAACTTGAGTACACGGTAATCGGCGATACTGTAAATACAGCCTCCAGGATTGAATCCGCAAATAAATTGCTGGACACCGAGATTCTTTTAAGCGCTGTTTCGTATGAAAAAGTATACAAACACTACCTGGGGACTGCCATGGAAGAAATAGAATTGAAGGGGAAGAAAGGCAAGACGCAGCTGTTCCGCCTTGATGGGGAACTGGTGGAACCTAATGAAGACGATGAGAAATAAATCTATTGATGGCCGGTATTTCACGGTTTACCTTTGAATGACAACAAGACACATACAGTGGGAGGTCAGAGGCCATGCGCTCACCATATCGAAATAAATTACTTTTCCTGGGGATAATCTGGCTGGTTATCCTGTCCATTGCACCAGCGGTTTGCATTGATGACGAACCGGTTGCCATGATTTATCATTTCGAAGGCTCCGCCTGGATTGAAGACGAGGACGCGTACAGGCGGGAAGCCTATCTGGCTTCTGACATCTATGCGAATGAAACGCTTTTCGTGGAGCACGGTCAGGCCACTCTGCTCATGCTCGTAACGGGAGAAAAAACGAGAATCACCGCTGGGACAAAGGTAAAGGTAAATTCAGATGGTCTTTTGCCCCTCGAAGGTCCAGCGATCAAAAAAGCGGGGAGGGAACCGGATCTGGAAATCAGCGCTGATCTGAGCGCGCTTGCCAGGGCTATTGGCAACGCCGGGGCAGTGCGAGATTTCGGCACGAAAACGCCGGTCTTCCCGCAAGGAGATGAGTCGGTTTCGACTTCTGAAAGAGACCAGTCGGATATGGATTTCTTTGATTCCTCCGGACCGGTCCCTGATGAAGGAATAAGCTCTGACGACGCAAGTATCACATCCGGAGAGGATGATGGAACGGGCCTTGAAGAAGCAGACCTTACCCTCAAAGAGGAAAAATCAAAGGACAAGTCCCTGCTTAAGAAAATCAAAGACGTATTTTTCTTCTGGAAGAAAGAAGGACAATCGCCACAAAAACCTTCCCTGCAAAGGCCTCCATCAGGAGCACCTTCCGGTCCGGGGCGGCCCACTGGAACTTCATCCACTTTGGGAGGTGGAGAGCCGGGGCAGTCGATGTCTTCCCCCGCGCCAGCACCAATGCCCATGGAAGACAGAGAAAGCATGAAACCGGGACCCGACTTATCCCAGGTGATCGGTCTGGACAAAGTTACTCCGAAGAAAGTGAGTCCAAGGCAGGATTTACGTGAAGATATAAGGCGTCGCGAAGCCACTCCGAAGGTGTGGGTGTTCAACAGCTTCTTCGATCGCTCCTTACTGGTTATCGCCTATGAGAACATCGAAGGCGCCAGGTATTACGATTTCATGATACAGGGAGATTCGGTAACCAAAAAGGACACCTCCCCTTCACACTATGTGGAACTTGACAAGGAAGCGTGGGGCCTTGAAGAAGGGCATGAGTATCAGCTGACCGTGACCGCGCGCGACACCGAGGGTGAAGTCATTGCCTCCGAGACACTTGTTATCATGATTCCGGATTCGAAAATTCTCAATCAACTGGACGAAAAAATCTACCGGAGAGAGCCGCTGATCCGGGGCATCATTCTGGAGAAACTGGAAAAATACAGAGAAGCAGTCTATCTCTACAAAACCATGGTGATGCTGGAACCTGCAATGGGACCAGCCCTGGAGAAGCGGATAGAACGACTGAAGAAGAAACTACAGTAGTTAGACACAATAGCTTGAATGACTCATCCTGGAAAGAACTGGCACAATCGCCCAGTTGAGTACTTACTGCGAATGCTCAGTCGGATAGCTGGTAGACGATGCGGCCGTCATCCCGCTTGACTGCTTTCACCAGGCGGGCATTCATGGTTTTGCCGAGGGCTTTCATCAATTTACCGCTGTCTAGACCGGCTTTTTTGATCAGCTCATTTAGAGTCTTGGGGCCGAACCGGTCCAGGAGATACCGGATCTTGCTTGGTCCCCACTCTCCGAGAGTCGTACAGATTTTTCCGGCCAGTTCCCGGCCGTAATCTCCGTCGATTACATATGGCTGGTACGACTCACCGCCCCGCCGTACGAACGGCTTGTTCCAGAGAAAATCATACTCAGCCAGGAACCGGTTGATGACATCCTGCCCGTAGACGGTGTCCGATGACATGATAATGACATCCTCGAAGTTGCGGTACTCCGCCGAGCCAGACCAGTTGAATGATCCGAAGATAATCTTTTCCTTGTTGACAACCATCACCTTGTGGTGAAGCAGGTAGGCGCGGAAGTGGTCCAGATCGATCGTTTCGGTCTCCTTGTTCCAGCCGTAGGCGTTGGCCCGGAACTTGTAGCGTATCTCGATGTTCTTGAGCCCCAGCTCTTTGATCTTTCCCTCCAGATAAGGCGGCATCAAGCCAATGCGCTCTTCGCTGACCTGGATCATGGAGTGATCGAAAAGCAGGCGGAATCGCGTACCTCTATGCTTCTGCGCCACTTCCAGAATCTTGTTGGCAATGGTGAAGTGTGTGAAGCTGAACATGGCAATTTCCACCGAGCTGTTCGGCTTTACCTCATCGAGCAGCTCGATGATTCTTTCGTCGATCCGGCGGTACTTGTACTCGAGTAGAGATCCCACGTGCTCGCCGTTGAAAATAATCTCAAAGGGCGGGTCACCGGCAGGCGGAACAACCGTTTCAGGTGTAATCGTGCCAGCCCGCCTGAGCCCATACAGGTTCCACAGCCGGGCAAACTGGTTGGCGTATATCTGGGCCACCACCGGCTCGTTGCGGATGAAAATTCTGTTTTCAGCATACACATCATCCGAGCTGGCGGAAATGTTGGACGATCCTGCAAACATGTGAAGGGGGGGGCCATTTTTTTCGGGATAAATGACGCCGAATTTTTCGTGCATGGTGCCGAAAATCACTTTCCCGTTATCTAGCGTCCGGACACGATGGTGGTGAATGAAGGATTTTTTATTAGTCACCTTCATCTGGAAATCGAAAGGATTCCCCGCCTGCCGGGCTTTTTGTTCGGCGTCCTTGATCGCCTTGATGAATTTAGCAACGTTTGCATCCGTCCAGGAAGCGGCATTGTCGAGAAGAACCTTGACCTGCACACCGTCCCGGGTCGCTCGTTCGATCAACAGATCACGGATGGGGGCGAAATCGAAATTGTACATAACGATCTTGATAGCGCCGCCCGCGGGAGTCCGCTGAACCATATCATGCACACCGTTGTTCAGCGTTGCCTTGATTACACTGCCATCTATCAGGGTAATGGTCCTCTGGTTGTTGGCAGGAGAAAAACCGCCGTTCGGAGCGACGTAGAAATCAACGTCCTGGGCCGCACTTTGCGCCGCAGCCAACACCAGCACAAAAAGAACCAGTAATACTAACCGTTTACTTTTTACCATGTTATTCTTCATCATCTCGATCACTCTCCTCCACTGTTTTTCACTATACCATCTTTAAAGACAACAATCCACGCGGATTTAGAAGCGAAAAACGGTTGTTGTTTTGTAGCCGCAGCAGTCATACTTTATCCTGATTTGCTTTCTCCTTATCTGCCTTCTCCTTATCTGGGGCTTCGTTGTTCTTGATTCCCCTATGCAGCAAATACGCGATGACCGCGATCAGCACTACTATGCCC
This sequence comes from uncultured bacterium, assembly GCA_964432985.1. Classification (GTDB taxonomy): domain Bacteria; phylum Muiribacteriota; class CAYSPT01; order CAYSPT01; family CAYSPT01; genus CAYSPT01. The sequence continues at coordinate 27,192 of CAYSPT010000040.1, read as the reverse complement.
AGGAGAATGACCGATCCGTAGGGGCTGAACCTCGCCACCCGCTCGTGCAGTTCGAGGAGAATCACCGCCCAGCTTCCGATAGCCAGGTAGGTGCCGGACAGCACGACAACCAGGGTGAGCCAGGCAGGCAGCCCGAGAAGAAATCCGACAGCACCACCCACCAGGGGACCTGTCATCCAGAAAGGGAACCACACGAACACCAGCAGACCGAGAATTCCATACCGTCTGACGATTTTTTGATGTGTACTGGCAGCCACGGAGATGCGTTCCATCATGTTTTTAAATCCCTGTATCACCAGCAGCCGCCGCCAGCTCAAAACAAACAACGGATAAAACAAGAGAACCATGATCGTTTCTATGACCAGATTGACCGGTACGACCGTGGCGTGTCCCAGGTCCATGGTATATCCGAACGACATGGCAGCGGCTCGGCCAAACAGGACATGGGTGGCGGTCATGGCGGTAAGCACCTGAAACGTTTTTTGTGAAATGAGGAGACTGCAGCCCAGTGCGGCTACATACAGCAATCCAAGTATCAGGCCGGAAATAAGAATACGTCCCTCAGCGGTACTGAAAAGCTGGGCCTTTGCGTCCACGGGAACTTCAGGTACGTGTTCCTCCTGTTTTTCACCCATAACCAATTATCAGTTCTCCCCGCATTCACGAGCCACCGAGTATATTGTATCGCTCCGGTGGCGTTTATTCAATATCCCTTCTTGCTTGAATATGATGTTTACTTGAACAATAGACTTACTTGAACAATAGACTTACTTGAACAATAGACTTACTTGAACAATAGACTTACTTGAACAATATGCTATTTTGTGTTTTACTGGATTTGGAAAAGGGCATTTGTCAATGCCGGCGATGGCGTTACTGCCGACCACATCACCGGCAAGGGGAGAATTTTTACATGATGATAGATCCGTTTAAACAGTATCAAAGTCTGCTTCCCCTGGTATGCGAATGGGTAAAGGGGCAGGAAACAATCATCCTGCGAAAAGGAGATCCTCTGCCACAAGACCTGCTTCAAGACGCCGGGTTGATAGGAATCAAGCATCCTGAGCGCGTCAGAACCCTTCTCGTACCATCCATTGCCTTGCCAGAAAACCCAACCCTCAGGAAAGCCTGCCGGCAAACGGGGCTCATTTCGTCCCGGACAGCAGCCATTACCATGCGGTACGGCATTTTTATACGGGCCGAGCGTGCACACGACCGCAGACTTGCCATCCACGAATTGGTCCACGTTTCACAGTATGAAAACCTGGGAGGGATCCTTGCTTTCCTGCGGCGGTATCTTTTCGAAATAGTGGCTGTCGGGTATCCAAATGGCCCGCTGGAACAGGAAGCTGCCAGGGTCGCCGACCGTCTCTGCCTCGAAGAGAAGGTTCTCGAAATAGGTTAAAGCTTGCTAAGCTTCGCTGGCAAAGAATGAATGCTTGTAAAACATTTCCCCGTTGTGTTTTACTGGTAAACAGGTATTATTTGACAAGGGGTGAATTCAGGATGGCAAAAGTTCGCGCTACGGTCTATTTACTGGTAATCATTCTGTTACTTCTTTGCACTTACCATATCAAGGTTTTGAAATCCAGAGGCGAAGCGCTTCACTTCAAAAACGTTTCAGTAGAAAATGAGATAACCACCCTGAAATCGAAACTGAAAAAAGCCCAGGACAATTACGAGCAGGCCCGTATAGAAGCCGAGGCCGCCGTGACAGGGCTTAAAATCACGAAGAAGAAGAAACAGGAAATAACTGATAAGCTCGAACAAGCCGTGGAGGAAAACAAGGCGTTGTCCGGTTCCGTCGAGCAACAAAGCGGAAAGCTGGAGCAACTCACCCGGGAACTTGAGGAAAGCAAAACGGCACAGGACAGCCTGAAAGCCGCCCAGAAGAAACTCCGGAACCGCCTGGAGGAGAAACAGAATAAGGAATTCGATTCACACCAGACAGTTAAACAACTCCGGCTGAAATGCAAAAAAGCGTTGCATTACGCCGAGTACTTGGAAATTGTTCTTCTACCCTTCTGGGAGAAAGCCCGGCTCCCGGTCCGGTTTTCGTTCAAATCCGTTGATGCATGGACAGAGGAGCTGCTATTCCGCGCCAACAACATGAACGATTCCTCTCTTTCCGGTTTCCTGGAGCAGAAAGGAGAACAAGACATCACCGAGTATTTCCGGCTGTGGCACTACTGCCTGTATTCCATTCAAAATTCACTGGAGTGACACAGACGTCCTGCGGCTGGTAGATTGATGCAGTCCTGATTTACTTGGTGCGTGTTACGTGCTTTGTCTTCTTGCGGGGACGGGTCTTGCCGTGTGAACCCCGGAAGATTTTTCCTTTTTTTGTACGTCGGTCTCCCTTACCCATCAGCGTATCCTCTCATAAGAGTTTCCTGCCGCGCCGGGCGGCAGCCGTTTCTGCACCGCCGGTTAATCCGCCAGGTGCATGTTATAGGATACTCTCTTGTGGGTACGATGTTCAAGTTTTCTCTCCTAAGTTTTTCTTATCACTCCGACAAAGCTCTTTAAATACCGTGATTCCGGGAATTGCAGCGCAAGGGGATGATCAGGGCTCTGGTTAACTACCTTCAGCAGATCGACCCTGCATCCCGCCTGGATCGAGGCGCGGTTGATTATATGCCCGAACTCATCTTCTTTCAGAAAATGCGAGCAGCTCGAAGTGACAAATATATCGCCATCCTTCAACAGCCTGAGTACCGCCCGGTTGATGAAATGATAGGCTTTTTTACCGCTTGCCGCGCTTTTGCGGTTCTTAATCAGGGCTGGAGGATCAACCACAGCCAGGTTACAGTCCAGGGACTGCTGATTATTCAACCATTGAAACACGTCCGCGCACTCCAGGTAGTAGCGCCGAGGAGCAATATCGTTCAGCTCCATGTTTCTCTTGCACATGTCAAGCGCGGTTTGTGAACTGTCAATACACCTGACAAACTGTGCGCCGCCGGCCAGCGCGTTGATACCAGCCGCGCCTGAATAGCTGAAGAGGTCCAGTGCCCGCTTTCCGCCTGCCAGGTTTCTGATGTGCCGGCGAAGACATTTCTGGTCGAAAAAGAAACCCGTTTTCTGACCAGAAGCGATATCAGCCACGAAAGCAATTCCGTTTTCGGTAAATTCAACCAGCTGCCGCGCCCGGCCGTAAAGAAGTCCCGTAACCTCGGGCAAATTCTCTTCCCCGCGGACCCCGATATCACTGCGTTCCCAAATGGACTCAGGATTGAACTCCGTTTTCAAAGCTTCGACGATAGTGCCTTTAAGTCTGTCCATACCGGCAGTAGATATCTGGATGACCAGGACATCGCCGTACCGGTCGACGACCAGTCCGGGAACTCCGTCAGCCTCCCCGAACACGACGCGATAGCCGTTTGTGTCTGAACCGGGGCCGTATCCGGCCAGCCGCCGCTTCGCATCCGATTCCTTAAAACGCCGGACGAACCAGCACGCATCGATGACCACCGGGGAAAAATCAAGGATTCGTACCGAGATGGATGATGTTTTGGATATGGTGCCGGTGCCGACGGGGATTCCGTCAGACCTTACCACCAGCACCAGCGCCCCATGTTGAACCTCATGTAAACCTTCTTTAATCGCCCTGGAGAAAATCCATGGATGACGGTATTCAACACTGTTTTCCCGGTCCTGTTTCAACCGGCAGCGAGGATAATCCGGAAGTACATTACCTGGCAAACTACGTTCACATCCTGTCATTGGCGGGTCAACCCGTTTATTGTGCGAGTTGCCGTCGTGAGAACACGAAGCTAAGCCTTCAACAGTTATTCTAGCAGTCGGACATACGACCGGTCAAATCTGCCTGCCGGTCTCTGTGTTCGAACAGGTTCCTGTTTTCGAACAGGTTCCTGTTTTCGCATCTGCATATGCGTGCGAATTACATGGCCGAAGCAGTCAAACTTGTGAAACAAGCGAATTAATGACAACAACCGTTTCCGTGCGGTACAATGTACCTGAAGGAGAATACCAGATATGCATGCGAACAAACAATTACACGACGATAAGCAGGTTTCTAAGTTGATAGTACTCCAGCGGCAGCAGCATCGCCATACCCTGCTGTACCGGGTGGCGCCGATGGTGGGAGCCCTCATGGGACTCATCTTCATCCCGCTTCTCATTACCTTTATCAAGAACTACCCGTTTAAGCCTCCCAGGGGACACCGGGGCGGCTCCTGTCTGGCCAATATGAGAGTACTGGAAGGGGCCGTTGACATGTGGGAGATGGACACCGACGGAAGGAATTTTCCCAGTGGCGTCCTGATAGAGGAAAGCGGCCTCGTTCCCAACTACGTGAAGAGACTTCCCCGCTGCCGGAGGAAAGGCGTGTACCATTACAACAGCCAGTTCCACGAAGTGTACTGCACCACCCACGGATCGGTGGACCAGCCAATCCCTCGCTCCCTACAGCAGCAGCAGCCCCAACCCAGAGTGCAGAAACCGGGAGAAGACGGGTGGCAGAAGTGAGCACAGCCGGTGAAAAACGCAGGCTACGCTAGTTTTTTTAGCAGCCGGGCTATATTTTGACCGAGGGTCTTCATGGTCTGGATGCCCTCCTCATCACCCTGCACATCACCCGGTTCAAGCCCGATTCCCAGGTTCCAATAGCTTGAACCGGGAACGATCATCTGGTTGATGAGGAAAAAGTGATTTATAGCGTTGAAGACGGGGAGGGCACCAGCCCGGCGGACAGCTACCACGGCGGCTCCCACCTTGTATCGCAGCATGTCATCGTTGGCTTTGGCCACCAGTCCGGCGCGATCAATGAGAGCTTTCACTTCGGCGGAAACATTGCAGAAATACGTGGGTGATCCCAAAAGGATTCCATCCGCCTGCCGCATTTTTTCAACACAACTGTTGAGGAGGTCATTATCAATGGCACATCGGCCGTCCTTACTGCCAAAACACTGTAAACAGGCAGCACATCCACGGATCTTTTTTCCGCCCACCTGAACGATTTCAGTGTCGATTCCCTGGGCTTGAAGTTCATCAACCACCAGGTTAATCAGTATTGATGTATTACCCTTTTGACGAGGACTGCCATTAAAAGCAACGACCTTCATTTCACATTCCTCTCTTTCATCGAAAGCTTTCTTATCACGAACCAAACAGCTTCAGTGTTCCTTCCCTGTACACGGTCTCAGGATCTGACGATCCTATCGCCCGTATCACTGCGGGGATGTCATTATCATAGTCCACAATCCACAGCGGAAACACGTTAAGTTCCTGCAATGACTGTTCAATGAATTCCTTGATACCTGCTATCTTGATACAGCAAGTATCTTTTTCTTCATCCTGTATGGGAAGGCGCATCACTGCGTATCGCCGCCCGTATGTCTGCTCACGGGCCACTACGTCCAGCACCCGGCGGAGATTTGGATCTTCGCATGACAACCCCAACAGCAGGCAAGTCGAGGACCGAAGCAGCATGACCTGTACCGTGTTCGACCAGTGGTAGCCGTCATAATAAATCTTGTGATATTCCTCTTCGGAAAGGACGAGATCACCCCTGGGCAGTTCGTTGGAATCCTGCGGCAGTAGTCCGTGGACATGGTAAACCGGAACCTTTCCTGTTTCAAACGTGTCGCCAGCGCACGCAACCGGGGAAAAATTACTGTCGTCGGCACTGGACTCCAGGATATCGTCATAGTTGTAGGTGCACACTGCGTGGAGTTTTTTTAAGCGGGAGATTTGTTTGATGGCCTCCGTGACCGTCCAGTAGTCTTCATAGAGTGCTTCTCTCAACGTCGACAGAAAGTGCGGTTGAAGCCTGGTTTTCAAAAATCGGCTTTGCAGGGGACCCGGTTGCTGCAACCAGGCTTCCTTGACAGCCTGCAGCCGTTGGACAACCGGCATATCGCAGATTTCCGGAGCAGCAACGTCTTCGAAATACCGGTCATTTTCCTTGAATACATCGCTGAAGACCCGGTTGAAAAGCCGGTGGGTCAGCTCTGTCCATAACGGCAGCCCGCAACCCTTAGACATACCGGCACCAAGAAACAACGTGAGTTTTCCCCGCAGGTACTCATCGTGCAGAACCCGGACCGTCTGCGCATTCCTCTCCCGGTCCGCCTCTTCATCATACTGCCCGTAAACCAGCATCCCCCGGAACTCCTTTCACCAGCCTATTCAAAATCTAAAATGAGCAATACTCTCACCAAGCGAGCGCTTTTGCGAACGCACTTCAGTGCGCGCAAACAGCGAGCTCAGGCACCCACGCACGCATTCCACTTACGCCTCAAGTGAGGATATTTTTACCGAGCTTGAGGTTTGTTGAGCATGGCAAAGAGGCGTGGTGTGTCTCGGAGGGGACGTAGATCAGTAATTTGACATGGATGTTAAATTACTGATCGGGACCCTTAGCGGAGGCGCGCCAGGATGGCAAGCGCCGTGAGCGGTCCCCGAAGAGACATACCACACCTCTTGTTTATTTCAACACAATCCAAACCCGGTAAAAACCGGTCCGAGTTTAACGTTTGGAGAACTGATGTCCGCGGCGGGCTTTGTGCAGTCCGTACTTCTTCCGCTCCTTGACCCTTGCATCCCGGGTAAGCATACCGGCCTTCTTCAAGATGGCCCGGTGATCGCCTGCTTTCTCCAGGGCACGCGACAACCCGTGCCTCAAAGCACCGGCCTGCCCACTGAGTCCGCCACCCACGATGTTCGCTTTGACATCATAGTTACCGAGCGTGCCGGTAATTTTAAACGGCTCCTCGATAATCAACTGAAACGATTTCCTCGGGAAATAATCCTGATACGGGCGTCCGTTGACAGTAATATTGCCCTCTCCCGGATGAAGCCTGACACGAGCGACGGCTTCTTTCCGTCTTCCCGTAGCTATATATTCTTCGACATCTGACACTGAGAATCCCTCCTCAACGGTCTTTCCCAAAGCTTTAGCTTTATTAAGCACTAGTTTGAAAGCACCAGCTTAGATCTCAAGTTTTTCTGGTTTCTGTGCCTGGTGCGGATGATCTGTTCCTGCATAGACTTTTAGCTTCTTGTACATGGCATTTCCCAACTTGTTTTTGGGAAGCATACCCTTCACTGCATGCTCGATTATCCGTTCAGGATACTTCTTTTTCATGTCCTTGTACGATGTGCTCCGGCCGCCACCCGGGTACTGCGTGTGGCGCCAGTAGCTCTTCTGGTCTTCCTTTTTTCCCGTAACCTTGATCTTATCGGCGTTAATGACCACGACAAAATCCCCGTTATCTATATGGGGAGAGTAGTCGGGCTTGTGTTTACCCATAAGTACAGTGGCAATCCGGGTAGCCATACGGCCAAGTATCATGTTATCGGCATCAACCACATACCACTTCCGGTCGACGTCCCCTGCTTTGACCACGTGGGTCTTCATGACTGTTCCACCTCGCTTACCTCCGCGGCGGTTGTGTACCGCTGCGGTCCTTTCACACGGTCCCGTAAAAACTGTAATCAGGCTGACCGGGGCTCAATCGGTCTTCCCTATACCGCTTCCACGGTTACGTTTACCATTACTCGGGCCAGCTGCCAGCGTACTGTATCCGGACCAGCGTGAGCCCATCGGCTTTCGCCGTAATACTTCTGAAATCTGTTTGCGCTTTCCCCGTCAGGGCGGCACTCAAATCGTCGATACTGCAGTTGCCGCTTCCGACTTCGATGACACTGCCTGCCAGGCGCCGTACCATCTTGCGTAAAAAAGCTTTTCCTTCAAAAAATAACTCTATAAAGGGATCCTGTTCCACCAGGAACACCCGATCGATATCGAGCCTGGTCTTTTTCTTCTCGTCTTTCGCCAGCTGTGCAAACAGCCTGAACTCGTGCTTTCCTTCAACCATTTCCACGGCGGTGCGCAATAGTGTAACATCAAGTCTGCGTTCCAGGTCAAGCGCCCGGCCGCGAAAAAGCGGAGAGCGGGGCCGACCATGCCTGATGCGGTACCGGTACAGCTTCTTCACCGCATCGTGCCGGGGATGAAACCCTTCGGGGGCATCATCGAGCCGTTGCACGGAGACCGTCTGCGGCAACACACCATTGAGCGATTTCAGAAGCAATCCCAAATCGCGCTCACCGGTCAGCGTAAAAGCCATCACCTGTCCCTCGGCGTGCACCCCCGTATCGGTACGTGAAGCCAGCGTAACCCGGACCGGCTCACCGGTGACCTGCTTGACGGCTGCCTCGAGAGAAGCCTGAACAGTCGGCGTATCACCAGCCTGCAGCTGAGAGCCGCAAAACGCTGCTCCATCGTACTCGATCACTCCACGATATGCGACCATACTCAGCTCACTTCACGGATTCCGATTTACACATTAGATGTTCCTCAGCGCAAGCAACACCGTTGCTAACGCCAACACCATGACCGTTGCCACGGCGTCCCGCCAGCTCACCGAACGGATGCGCATCCTGGTGCGTCCTTCACCCCCGCGGTAACAGCGGACTTCCATGGCCTGTGCCAGCTCGTCGGCCCGTTTGAAGGAGCTCACGAACAGGGGTACCAGCAACGGTACCAGGCTTCTGGCTCGCTTAACCAGGCCCCCGCTTTCGAAATCTGCTCCGCGTGCCTTTTGAGCCTTCATAATTCGATCAAGCTCCTCCAGCAGCACCGGAATGAATCTCAACGCTATGGTCATCATCATAGAGAACTCGTGCGCGGGAAACCCGAAGCATGCAAACGGTTTGAGCAGGGTCTCGAGACCGTCGGTCAACTCGATAGGCGACGTGGTCAGGGTAAGCAGCGTAGCTGCCACCACCAGCATGGTCAGCCTGATAAATATCTGTGCGCCTCGCACCAGGCCTTCCCTGGTTACCTGTATGATTCCCCAGCTCCAATACACCTCGGTGCCTTCCGGGGTGAAGAGCAGGTGGAGAATGAAGGTAAAGAAAACCAGGAAAAGGACCGGTTTCAATCCCCTGATCAGGTACCCGGGCGTTATCTTCGAGAGAAACACTGCAACCACGATAAACAAACCAGCCGCAGCCACTCCGTAGACCTCCCGGATCAGGAAGATAAGCACCATGTAGACTATCAGGAGCACTATCTTCACCGATGGATTCATCCGGTGAACCGGAGAATCAACCGATACGTACTGACCGATCAGCAGTTTTTCACGCAGTGCCATGCTTGCTCACTGCGGCCAGTATTTCTCCGGCCGCCTCCTCAACTGAAATCACGTCCGTGCGGACCTCCAGCCCCCTGTCGCGAAGCACTTCCATCAGCCTGTTGATGTCCGGAAGCTCGAGACCGGAATCCCTTAACATATTCGATTGTTTAAAGACCATTCGGGGAGAGTCACAGACCCTCACCCGCCCTTCATGTAAAACCATCACGCTGTCACACAGGCGGGCCACCGCGTCGAGCTCGTGCGAAACGAGAATAACGGTCAGCCGCCTTTCAGCGTGCAATTCACGTATTCGTTTTTCAAATGACCGTTTGCCTTCCGGATCGAGTCCCGCCAGCGGCTCGTCCAGAATGAGAACGTCCGGGTCCATTGCCAGAACACCGGCAATGGCCACCCTTCTTTGCTGTCCTCCCGACAACTCAAATGGAGACCGGGGACCGATCTCCTCGGGTTCGAGACCGACGCTTCGCAGCGCCCGTTCGACCCGACTGGTTATTTCTTCTTCTGTCAGCCCTATCTGGCGCGGGCCAAAAGCCACGTCCTGCGCCACTGTCTCTTCGAACAGCTGGTGCTCCGGAAACTGGAAAACCAGTCCCACCCGTTTCCGCAGCCCTTTCAGGTCGGCGCCTTTCGACGTCGTCTCCTGCTTGAACACCCTGACCTGACCTTCCACCGGCAGGAGCAGCGCGTTCATGAGCTGGACCAGCGTGCTCTTTCCCGATCCGGTGTGACCGACTACGCCGATTATTTGTTCCGGCGGTATGTCGACGCTCACCCCGTCCAGTGCTCTGACCCGGGACGGCGTGTCCATCCCGTACCAGTACGAAACATCCTCAAACTCTATCAGCGCGTCAGGCACTGTGCCATCGCCTCCACGGTAAAGAGCCCGTCCGGGATAATCAGCCCACCGTCGCGAAGCATGACGGACAGATGGGCCAGTGCCGGCATGTCAAGATAACATTCCTTTACCAGGGCGGCATCTGAGAACAATTCGCCGACAGGGCCGTCAAAGACCACGGAGCCAGCGTCCATCACGATGATCCGTCCGGCCCTTATTGCCTCCTCCATGCAGTGGGTAACGTGAATAACCGTCAATCCTTCCCGCCGGTGGAGCTCTTCCACCGTCGCGATGACTTCTGCACGTCCCACCGGGTCCAGCATTGCAGTTGACTCGTCAAGAACAAGCACCTGCGGCCGCATGGCCAGAATCCCGGCGATAGCCAGGCGTTGCTTCTGACCGCCGGAAAGCTCGTGAGTCAGGCGTTCTCTGAGATCGTAGAGTTCCACCTGTTTCAGACTTTCCTCTACCCGCCTGACTATTTCTTCCCGGGGCAGCCCCTGGTTTTCGGGGGCAAAAGCCACGTCCTCTTCCACTACTGAAGCCACTATTTGGTTGTCAGGGTTCTGAAAAACAATCCCTACCCTGGTCCGGACATCCCAGATTCGCTCACTGTCGGTGGTTTCGACACCGTCAATGGCGACCCGGCCGGAATCAGGGAGGAGAAGCCCATTGAGCAGCTTCACCAGGGTAGATTTCCCTGATCCGTTTCGACCGACAACGGCCACATATTCACCGGACCCGATCGTGAGTGAGATGTCGTTCAGCGCCATGTAGATCTCACCTGACAAGTGAGATCGGTAGCTGTACGACACCTTCTCAACGTCGATCATACCAGTTCCAAGACCGCCATCGGGGCACCGTCACCCTTTCTGATCCCAATCTTGGTAACCCGGGTGTATCCACCGGGGCGGTCCTTGTACGTCTCCGCAAGTCCCCAGACCAGCGAGACAACATCCTTGTCCGGAAGTATCTCCAGAGCCCGGCGACGGCTAGTCAGGTCACCCTTCTTGCCCAGGGTAATCAGTTTTTCCACGATTGACCTGGCTTCCTTCGCCTTGGGTTCGGTGGTTGTTATCTTCGCATTGATAAAAACCGATCTGGCCAGATTCCTCAGAAGCGCTTTACGGTGACTGGTGGTCCGGCCCAGCTTTCTTCCCTTAACGTTATGCCGCACCCTTAACCGCTCCCTTCCGACTCCTTGTCGTCATCTTCGCCTTTCAGCGACAGTCCGAACTGAGCCAGCTTTTCCCTAATCTCCGTGAGCGATTTCTTGCCGAAGTTCTTGATGGCCAAAAGGTCAGCCACCGTCAAATCGGTCAGTTCGCCAAGAGACTTGATGTTCGCCCGTTTCAGGCAGTTACGCGCCCGGACGGAGAATTCCAGGTCCTTAACCTGGATATCCATCTTCTTGTCCTCTTCCTCTTCTTCAGCTTCCTTGATCATGATCTCTTCATCCAGTCGTTCCATTTCCTTGAACTGGATAAACAGTCTGAGATACTCGTTGAAGAAGCGGGCGGCAAAGTTCACTGCCTCGTCTGGTTTGACGCTTCCGTTTGTCCACACCTCGAGAATAAGACGATCGTAATTGATCTCCTGGCCCACACGGGCATCCTGCACCTCGTAACGGACCTTCTTCACCGGCGAGAAGATGGAATCGACGAACACCGTGTGAAGCGGAGAGTCATTCCGCTCGTGCTGCTCGGCGGAAACATAACCGCGTCCACGGGCGAATACGAGCTCTATCCCTAACTTGCCTTTCTTAGCGATGGTGGCAATATGATGCTCGGGATTCATTATTTCGATGTCCGACGTGATAGCGAAATCACCGGCTACCAGCTCACCCGGTTTTTTCTTGTCCACCCTGATGACGATAGGCTCACTAGTATGAAGCCGGCAGATGATTTCCTTGATGTTCAAGACGATCTCTGTCATATCCTCGGTAACACCCGGGATGGTCGAGAACTCGTGCAAAACGCCGTCAACTCGAATAGCAATGGCGGCGGCACCCGGAAGCGAAGCCAGCAACACGCGCCTGAGCGTGTTTCCGAGTGTAACGCCATATCCTCTTTCCAATGGCTCGACGATAAATTTCCCGTAGGACAGGTTGGTCTCCTCGTCCGGGGGATAGGATACGTACGAGATTCTTGGTTTGGTTATCTCAATCATTGTACCCCTGTACCTCCTTAAGACATGATAATGTTGGTTTCAATCACTTACTCGTGCTGCAACTGAACGTTCTACGAGCGTTAACGCCTCGGCGCTAACGCCTAGTAGGCGTTAGTTAGCGCCAGTAGTACTCGACTACGAGCATTAACGCTCTCTAAAAGCGTTACCGCGAATAGTACTCGACTATGAGCGCTTCGCGGATGTCTTTGTCGATGTCGGCGCGCTCCGGGAACCTGATTATACGGCCCTTGAGCGCTTCAAGATCACGCTCCAGCCACTCGGGCACCACTTCGCTGGCAGATTTTGCTTTGGCAGCCTGAATAGGAACCATAGAAACGCTCTTGGCAGCGGGTTCTAAACGATCATCAACCGACACCAGGTAGGACGGAATGGTAACCTTCCTTCCGTTCACCATGAAATGCCCGTGCTTGATCAACTGCCGGGCCTGCTTCTTCGACTCGGCAAATCCTATCCTGTGAAGTACATTGTCCAGCCGTCTTTCCAGCAACTGCAACAGGTTTTCACCGGTAACACCCTGTGCGCTGATAGCCATTTCCACATAGTTACGGAACTGCTTTTCCAGAATCCCGTAAGTTCTGCGGACCTTTTGCTTTTCCCTCAACTGTTCAGCGTAGTCCGATTTCTTTCTCCTGAATCGGCTCTGCACACCTGGAGGTGTGGGACGTCGTTCGAACGCGCATTTATCGGTAAAACAACGGCGTCCTTTGAGAAACAGTTTCCTGTCCTCGCGGCGGCAGAACCGGCAGACTGGCCCATGATATCGCGCCATTTCTGTCTACCTCCTCTAAACCCTTCTTCTCTTTGGCGGACGGCACCCGTTGTGCGGTATGGGAGTGACATCCTTGATCAGGGTGACTTCGAGACCAACCGCCTGTAAAGAGCGTATTGCTGCTTCACGACCGGCCCCCGGCCCTTTTACCAGGATGCTGACTTCACGCATACCGTGATTCATTGCTTCCCGCCCGGCTTTTTCGGCAGCCAGGCCGGCGGCAAACGGAGTGCCTTTCCGCGAACCCTTAAAACCTGTCATTCCCGCGCTGGCCCACGCAATCGTGGCCCCCGTGGGATCCGTGATTGTTACAACCGTGTTATTGAACGTGGACTGGATATGGGCTACTCCCTTGGGAACGTTCTTCTTTTCCTTTTTTTTCCTTTTAATTCGCGCAGCCATCAAACCATTCCTTTCTTACTTGGCAGCTTTCTTCCTCACGCCAACCGTCTTCTTCGGTCCCTTGCGGGTCCTGGCGTTCGTCTTGGTTTTCTGTCCTCGCAATGGGAGACCGCGCCTGTGGCGTATCCCTCGATAAGAACCAATATCGATCAACCGCTTGATGTTCTGGCTGATCTCTCGTTTCAGGTCACCCTCCACTTTGAACTTGCGATTGATAACCTCTCGTATCCTGGTAATCTCTGTTTCAGTCAGATTCCGGACCTTGGTGTTCTTATCAATGGATGCCTCATCCAGTATCCCATTGGCCCGTGCGCGGCCGATACCGAATATATAAGTCAGGGCAACCTCAACCCTTTTCTCTCGTGGCAAATCCACACCGGAGATTCGTGCCATTGTCCTCTACGTCCTCCTCTCCCCCGTAAGCCTATCCCTGCTTCTGCTTATGCCGGGGATTCTTGCAAATTATTCTGGTGCTCCCCTTGCGCTTGATTACCTTGCAGTGTTCGCACCGGGCCTTAACCGAAGCTTTAACTTTCACAATTACTCCCGCCTTTCAAAAGAGAACAATAACCTGCTCTCGTTCCCCAAGCCAGAAAAACCGACCGTCGCTTTGGGACCGTACTGTGTACCTGTTCTTCACTTATAACGGTACGTGATACGTCCACGCGTCAGATCGTATGGCGAAAGCTCAACCGTCACCCTGTCACCGGGAAGAATCCGGATGAAATGCATCCGCATCTTTCCCGAAATGTGAGCAAGGACCTTGTGCCCGTTATCCAGTTCCACCCGGAACATGGCGTTGGGCAATGGTTCGAGCACCTTCCCCATCATCTCCAGCTTCTCTTCTTTCTTGGCCATACGGCTTCCTCTCTCTGTCAGCTAATCTCTCTGTCAGCTAATCTTTTCCTTCAAACTAATATTTCTGTCGGCTCAACCCTGTGATAGAGCTTCTTGTGCCTGCATAACACTGTTTCCAGTCAGTATTTCAGGACCATTCTTCGTCAGCGCCACCGTGTGTTCGAAGTGAGATGTCAACGATCCGTCTTCTGAAACCACCGTCCATTTATCGTCCAGTGTTTTCACTTCCCAGTTCCCCATGCTCGACATGGGCTCCAAAGCCAATACCATGCCTCTGCGGATCCTGGGACCCCGGGCACCCGTTACATAATTGGGCACTTGGGGTGACTCCCACATTTTCCTGCCTATTCCATGACCGACATAATCCCTGATAACTCCGTAGCCGCCATCTTCAAGGCACTCCTGTACGGCCCGGCTGATATCAGAGATAAAATTCCCCTCCTGGAACTGCTCAATTCCCTTTTCCAGGGAACGGCGGCTCACCTTGAGAAACCTTTTTACCTCATCCGATACGGTTCCCACCGGGAACGTCTCCGCGGCATCGGCGCACACTCCATCCAGCTTGATGGCCAGATCGACGCTCACGATATCTCCCTGCTTGAGAACTCTCTTACCAGGAATACCGTGCACCAGTTCTTCGTTGACTGAAGAGCACACTACCCCCGGGAACTCCGTGGGAAAAGCGCACACAGCTCCACGTTTTTTTATAATCTGCCCGGCCATCCGATCGATATCACCGGTGGTTATGCCCGGTTTGATCTCCGAGCGGATCTTGGCCAGTACCTCAGCCACTACCCGACCGGCTTTTTTCATTTGCTCGATTTCCGAGGCAGACTTCAAAACGATCATGTCATTGCTTCTCCCCAACCGAACCAACCAGCGAATGAACCGCTCCAACCAGGTCCCGGTGTACATCTTCAATATCCCGGTTTCCATCAACTCTGAAGATCAGGCCTCGTTGGCCATAATCTTCTATGAGATCATCCATCCCGCTGTGAAAGGTGTGCAGCCTCTCGCGGATGGTAGTGGGATTATCATCCTCGCGATGATAGAGTTCTCCACCACATCTGTCACAGGCTGATTCATCCTTCGGCGGACTGAACGCCAGGTGGTACGCCTTTTCACATTTCTTGCATAAAAGCCTTCCTGAAAGCCGCTCCACCACCACATCATCCGGCACATCGATGAACAGCACGCCGTCCAGCGATTTTTCCAGGCGGTTCATGATGCCGTCAAGCGCCCTGGCCTGGGAACGGTTGCGGGGAAATCCGTCAAGTATGGCGCCCTGGACTGCATCTGGCTGGCTAAGCCGCCACTCCATAAGCTCCACGATGATTTCATCCGGAACCAGCACTCCCTGCTCCATATATT
Source organism: uncultured bacterium (assembly GCA_964432985.1). Taxonomy (GTDB): domain Bacteria; phylum Muiribacteriota; class CAYSPT01; order CAYSPT01; family CAYSPT01; genus CAYSPT01. Next base: position 11,639 of record CAYSPT010000040.1, on the reverse strand, counting down.
TGCGAGCCTTTAATCCCAGCTCCTCACCCTTGTTCAGAGCGCGGCGCATGAGCTCGCCGGGAGCGACCTGCACCAGGTTAAACTCTTCGGCCACTTTTTTGGCCTGAGTACCTTTGCCGGCGCCCGGAGGCCCGATTATCATCAGATTCACAACTAACAATCCCCTCACAAATTACCTGAGGAATTTACCTTTCTTCTTCATGAATCCCTCGTAATGCCTGGTCACCATATGCGCTTCCATTTGCTTGACGGTGTCCAGGGCAACACCCACGACGATCAGCAGGGCCGTTCCGCCAAACCAGAACGGGACCTTGAAGAAATGGATCAAAATCGACGGCATGATCGCGATAGCGGCCAGGAAAATGGACCCTGCCAGGGTGATTCTGACCAGTGTCCGGTCGATAAACTCGGACGTCGGCCGGCCGGCCCGAATACCCGGAATAAAACCGCCCCACTTCTTCATATTGTCTGAAACATCCTTGGGATTAAACGTAATTGCCGTGTAGAAATAAGAGAAGAAAATAATCATACCGCAGTACAGAAGGTAGTAGATCGCATGCGGCGGTTGCAGCATGGTGCCCACTCCCTCGAAGAACCGGTAGATCATGGTCCCGGAGGCGAACCGGCTCATGAACATGTTGGCTATCATTCCCGGGAACATCAAGATCGACATGGCGAAGATGACGGGAATGACACCGGCCTGGTTCACCCTGAGAGGGATGTGCGTACTCTGCCCGCCGTAGACCTTGCGGCCCACAACGCGTTTTGCGTACTGCACGGGAATCTTCCTCTGCCCCTCGTATATGTACACAACTCCGGCAATGATCAGCACGCATCCCACCGCCAGGAAGGCAAACTTGAGGAAAAAGAACGATGACCCCTGGAACTGAGCCCAGATCTTCACCACCGCTGCCGGCAGACGGGACACGATCCCGGCGAATATCAACAGCGATATACCATTGCCGACTCCCCGCTCCGTCATCTGCTCTCCCAGCCACATCAAAAAGGTGGTCCCCGCAGTCAAAGATATGACCACTATGGCAGAAAACTGCCAGAATTGCAGCGTGGGCAGCATGACTCCCTGCCGATGCAGCATGAAGGTTATGCCGAACGCCTGCAGTCCCCCGATAACAACTGTTCCGTACCGGGTGAATTGGGAGATCTTCTTGCGCCCATCGTCACCTTCTTTGGAAAGCCGCTCGAGGTAGGGAATGACATACACCAGCAGCTGCATGATAATGGACGCGTTGATGTAGGGAGCTATCCCCAGCGCGAAGAGGCTGAAACGGCTCAGAGCGCCTCCCGAGAACAGGTCCAGGAATCCCAGTACTCCGCCCCGCTGAAACATGCTTGCCAGCTTCTCAATATTAACACCCGGAGTGGGGATGTGCGTGCCGAGCCGGTAGATGGCAATCATCCCCAGAGTAAAAAGAATCCTCTTCTTCAGCTCCGGGATCTTGAATGCATTTCTAATTGACTCAATCACTATGAGATCACCTCAACAGTACCACCAGCCGACTTGATTTTTTCCTCGGCAGCTTTTGAGAAGTAGTGAGCTTTCACCGTTATGGCCTTGGTGATTTCTCCCCCTGCCAGTACCTTGAGACCGTCTTTAAGCTTCCTGATAATCCTGTCTTTGAGAAGAAGCTCCGGTGTAATCACCGCGCCGGTCTCGAACCGTTTCTCAAGCGTTCCCACATTGATAATTGCCATTTCCTTGCGGAATATGTTGGTGAATCCACGCTTGGGAAGACGGCGGGTGAGAGGCATCTGGCCACCTTCATAGGCCGGTCCTTTTCCCCGGCCTGAGCGGGACAACTGCCCCTTCATGCCCTTGGTGCAGTACCGCCCATGCCCGGACCCGTTCCCTCTTCCGAGTATTTTCCTCTTTTTTCTTGCACCTTTCGGTACGCTCAAATGAGCTAGATCCATCATGATTCCAACTCCTCAACCTCCAGCAAGTGCTTGGTCTGAAAGATCATACCCCGGATGGACGGAGAATCTTCCTGGACCACACTCGAATTCAGCTTACCGAGCCCCAAAGCCCTGACGGTTTTCCGGTGCTTTTCGGGCCGGCCGATCAGGCTCTTTCGCAATGTAACCTTAAGCTTCCGCGCATCCTTAGGCTTCGACCCCATCTTGCTCACCTCCATAACCCAGGACTTCCTGGGGTGACAAACCTCTCAATTTCGCAACCTCGTGCAGTTTTCGCAGGTCCTTCAGTCCCTGCATGGTGGCCTTGGCCACGTTCACGTGGTTCTTCGAATTGATCGACTTGGTCAGGATGTCCTTGATACCAGACAGCTCGATAATGGCCCGAACGGCTCCGCCGGCGATGATGCCGGTACCCGGGCTGGCCGGTTTCAACACGACTATGGCTTTACCAAAAACTCCGTTAATCAGGTGGGGAATGGTCGTTCCCAGAATAGGAACATCGTAGAGGTCCTTCTTGGCCGCCTCGATACCTTTTTTGACCGCATCAGGAACCTCGTTGGCTTTCCCCAGGCCGATACCTACCCGGCCCTTGTGGTTTCCCACAGCCACCAGCACGTTGAATCCGAAACGCCGGCCACCTTTGACAACCTTGGCTACACGGTTGACGTGAATAACCTTTTCTTCAAACTCCGGCGGTTCCAACTGCCTATCGTCGAACTTCCTGCCTCGAGATCTTCCATGAGATCTTCCCTGCTGCCGTTTTTCCATTCGTTGTTAACCTCCCCTGTACCGGGAACACCTCCCGGCTTAGAACTCCAGGCCGCCTGCGCGTGCCGAATCGGCAATCGCTTTGACTACCCCGTGAAACTTGAATCCGGAGCGGTCGAATACGACCTTGGTAACATTCTTCTCCTTTGCCCTTTCGGCTATGATCTGCCCGATTTTTTTCGCAGCCGCGCGGTTCGCGTAGTTCTTCAGGTCGCTTTTTACGACCTTTTCAACGGTCGCAGCCGCGGCTAGCGTCCTTCCGGTTTCGTCGTCAATCAGCTGAGCGTACAGATGTTTCACGCTTCTGAATACAGTCAACCGGGGGCAACGAGCAGTACCACTGATCTTTTTTCGAATGCGGGTTTTCCGCTTACGGCGCGAATCCCGTCTGTCGATAGTATTACTCATTCCTTAATCACGCCTCCCACTATCAGGCACCCCGTTTACCTGCCTTGCGGACGATGTGCTCATTCTCATACCGGATTCCTTTGCCCTTGTAGGGCTCCGGCGGACGCACATCCCGTACCTGGGCAGCAAACTGGCCTACCTCACGCTTGTCAATTCCACGAACAACTATCTTGATCGGCTTGGGACATTCTACTTCCAGGCCCTTCGGTACTTCCATGAGCACCGGGTGTGAGTATCCCATATTGAGCTCGAGCTTATCGTCAGCCATCCGGGCCTTGTAGCCGATACCAACAATTTCCAGCCGCTTCTCGAATCCCTCGGTTACGCCCTTGACCATGTTGGCAAGGAGCGCCCGGGTCAGTCCGTGAAGCGCCTTGTGTTGTTTCTTGTCGCTGGGCCGATTCACCTGGATAACTCCGTCTTGCTGAAGTATCTCCATATCGGGATGGAAATCCCCGGTGAGACTGCCCTTCTTTCCCTTAACCGTAACATTCTGCCCGTCTATGGTGATTTCCACTCCTTTCGGAATGGCAACGGGCTGTTTTCCGATTCTGGACATGTCACTTCTGCCTCCTCAAAAAGGTGCATCCTCACCAGACGTAGCAGAGAACTTCTCCGCCGACCCTGGTTTTTCTGCACTCTTTTCCAGTCATGAGTCCTTTCGATGTCGAAAGGATGGCAATTCCCAGCCCTCCCAGGACTCTCGGTACTTCGTCGCTCTTGGCGTACACCCGCAGTCCGGGGCGGCTGATCCGCTTGATACCTGAAATGATCCTCTCACGCTTTGACCCGTACTTGAGAAAGGCCCTGAGAGTTTTCTTGTTCCTTACCCGAACAACCTTGAAATCCTTGATATAACCTTCTTTTATCAGTATCTTGGCAATTTCACGTTTGATGTTCGAAAAAGGAATGTCCACCCGTTCCTTCTCGTTCTGGATAGCATTCCGGACCCTCGTTAGCATATCGCTGATAGGGTCTTGCATCGACATACTTCATCCCTCCAGAGGGTTTATTTTACCAGCTGGACTTGACCACACCAGGAATCATTCCCTCGTTGGCCAAAGACCTAAAACAAATCCGGCACATTCTGAACTTACGCATAAAAGCCCTGGGTCGCCCGCACAATGGGCACCTGTTGTAAGCTCGGATCTGGAACTTGGGCTTACGCTGAGCCTTTAACTTAAGGGCCCTCTTAGCCACCAGTCCTCCACTCCTTTCCTTGCCTGGTTCAGGCGTCTGCGTGCCTGAATGGCAGTCCCATCATGACAAGAAGTTCCTTGGCCTCTTCATCCGTATTGGCCGTGGTGACCAGGGTGATATCCATACCCTTGATCCTATCCACCTTGTCATAGTCAATCTCAGGAAATATGAGCTGTTCCTTCAAGCCCAGGGTGAAGTTTCCGCGGCCGTCAAACGACCTGGTGGAAAATCCCCGGAAGTCCCTGACACGGGGTATTGACACATTGAAAAGCTTGTCGATGAAATCGTACATCTTATTTCTTCTCAATGTAACCTTGGCCCCGATAGGCATTCCGGTCCTGATCTTGAATCCGGCTATCGATTTCCGTGCCCGGGTTATGACAGCCTTCTGCCCACTGATTATGGACAGCTCTGCGGCGGCCGAGTCAAGCAGTTTATTGTCTTGCTTTCCCTCTCCCAGGCCCATGTTGAGCACTACCTTGACGAGGCGGGGAACCTGCATAACATTGCTGTAGTTCCGCTTCTTCATCAAGGCCGGCACAACCTCTTCGCGGTATTTCTTGTAAAGTCGCACCTCTCCGGCCACTTTGAACGCCTCCTTAGAAAATCAGGTTTCAGCTGCTGCCACCCGATCGTATACTGCTACCCGATCGTATACTGCTACCTGATCGTATATTTACACCCGGTCGACAATCTCGCCGCACTTCACGCACGCCCGCACTTTTTTTCCACCTTCGAGAGTCACCTTCTTGACCCGGGTGGGCGAGCTGCACTTGGTGCAGAAAAGCATCACCTTGGCAGCAGCAACCGTTGCTTCTTTCTCTATTATTCCACCTTGCTGCATCCGTCCGGACGGGCGCTGGTGCCGTTTGATCATGTTGATGTTCTCTACCAGTACACGGCGTCCGCCATTCTCCACAGCAAGGACCTTGCCCGTTTTATGCCGGTAATCGTAATTTCCGGACCGGACATAAACTGTGTCCCCTTTTTTGACATGGGACTTGACCTTTGTTGTGTCTTTTTTCTTCCTGCCCATGATCGTCCTCCGTATCACATTCGTTTCCAGCCAGGTTGGCTACCCACAGCCAGGACGGCTGCCTACAGCCAGGACGGCTGCGTGCGCTGCAAAACAGCTACAGCACCTCGGGCGCCAGCGAAATGATCTTCATGTACTTCTTTTCCCTGAGCTCCCTGGCAACCGGACCAAAGATACGCGTTCCTTTGGGATCCCCGGCGTCGTTGATGATTACGCCCGCGTTATCGTCGAAACGTATGTACGAACCATCGGGACGTCTGAATTCCTTGCGGGTCCGCACCACTACTACCTTGACGATTTCCGATTTCTTAACGAGACCACCGGGATTAGCCGATTTCACCACGGCCGTAATGATATCCCCGACTCTCGCGTATCGTCTCCTGGAACCACCCAGAACCTTGAGACACAGGATCTCCCGGCCCCCGGTGTTATCCGCTACCTTAAGTCTTGATTCCACGCTAATCATGTCTGCTCGCCCTCCATTTCGCGAGACAGGTTACCAGCTCTCGGCGTTACCACCTCTTGGCGTTAAAACGCCAGGAGTTACTCCGACAGTTTCTCGTCGACAATCCAGCACTTGCTTTTGCTGATGGGACGAACCTCGGCAATCCGCACCTTGTCGCCATCTTTGCAAAGATTTTTTTCATCATGCGCTTTGTACTTTTTCGTACTCTTGATGACCTTTTTGTAAAGGGGGTGCCTTGTGCGGGTCGTCACCTCGACGACGACGGTCTTATCCATCTTGTCCGAGATGACAACGCCCGTCAGCTTCTTGCGATGTCTTGCTTCCTTCATGGTCTTCCTCCTCCAACAGCACTCCCAACATTGAGCTCTCTCTCCCTGAGTACGGTTTTAATACGGGCAATATTCCTTCTTACCTTGCGCACGCGCATATTGTCTTTCAACTGCCCGGTAACCGCCTGAAAGCGAAGATTGAATAGCTCATCCTTATAGTCGCTATATTTTTGGTTAAGCTCATCCATCGTCAGATCTCTGAGCTGATCAGCCTTCACTTCGACTCACCCCCTATACATCATGTTTCATGACGAATCGGGTCTTGCAGGGAAGCTTGGCTGAAGCCAGTCTCATGGCTTCCCTGGCAACACTCTCGGCCACTCCATCCAGTTCGAACATAACCCTGCCCGGACGGACCACAGCAACCCAGAACTCGGGGCTGCCCTTACCTTTTCCCATTCTCGTCTCAGCCGGTATTTTCGTCACGGGCTTATCGGGGAAAACTCGAATCCATACTTTACCACCGCGCTTAATATGCCTGGTCATGGCAATACGGGCGGCCTCAATTTGACGGCTTGTAATCCAGCCAGGGGTAAGAGCCGCAATGCCATAACTACCGAAGCTTATTTTGCAGCCGCTTTGCCCCTTACCTTTCATGCGCCCTCGCTGTTGCTTTCTGTATTTCGTTCGCTTGGGCATTAACATGGTACTCTAACTCCCTCCATCTACCAGCTTAAAACATCTACCAGCTTAAAACATCTACCAGCTTAAAACGTCATCCCGAGTAAACATCATCCCGAGCAAAATCATAATCGATTAGTACTCGCTCGAGGCCTCCTGCCCCGGTAACACTTCACCCTTGTAGATCCATGTTTTTACACCAATGAGTCCGTAGGTGGTGTTAGCCTCGGCAAAACCGTAATCTATATCGGCCCTGAGAGTATTCATCGGGACTTTGCCTTCGTGATAGTGCTCTCTTCGCGCGATTTCAGCTCCTCCCAGACGCCCGGCGCAGTGGATCTTGATTCCCTTAGCTCCGGAACGCATGGTTCTGAAAACCGCCTGTTTCATGGCACGCCGGTAGCTGAAACGCCTCAGAAGTTTCTGAACGACACTCTCTGCCACGAGCTGGGCATCGAGATCGGGATTCTTGACTTCCTTGATCTCAATGTAGGTCTCGCGATTCGTGTAGTTTTTCAGCTTCTTGCGGAGCTTCTCCACCTCGACACCTTTTTTACCGATGATGATCCCGGGTTTGGCGGAATAGATGGTGACATTGACCTTCTTGCCCGTTGGGCGGTCGATGAGAATCCTGGCGATATCAGCATTTCTACATTTCTTTTTGATAAAGTTCCTGATCTTCAGATCCTCATGAAGATACTCGGCATACTCATCGCCATCCGCAAACCATGTGGAGGACCACTTCTTTATAATTCCCAAGCGGAAACCCGTGGGATGTACCTTCTGTCCCATGGCTAACTATTCCTCCTCTCGTTCCTTAAGGACCACCGTAATATGACAGGTACGCTTCCGGATGCGAGAGGCGCGCCCCATTGAAAGGGCCCTCCACCTCTTGAGCGTCGGTCCCTGATCAGCGACGGCCTTGAAAACATACAGCCTGTCCGCGTCCATACCATAGGCTTCCAGAGCATTTGCCATGGCTGACTGAACGACATGTTTAACGCTCAGTGCTGCCTTTTTAGGCGTGAAGCTCAGGAGGCTGATGACTTCGGCCACGTTCTTGCCTCTGATCAGTTCGAGCACCTGTCCTACTTTGGTCGCCGACGACCGCACGTACTTCGCGCGTGCCATCGGACGTGGTATCGCTTTCTCAAGCCGATCCAGTTCCTTACCCGTCAGGTCTTCAACCATCTTGTTCCCATTTATTTTGGTTTCCCGCAAAATCTTGGAAACCATCCGGGGACGAAGACCTGCAATATCGTCTTCCATTGCTTCAGATATCGATTTATCTATAGGAAGCTCGCTACCCACTAATCTGGGCATATTCGATCATCCTTTCGCCACAAACTCCCATCACCTTCGATTTCAGCCATTGACGTTCCAGCTGAAATGCAAGAGTGCGAGAATCCAGTTCGTCACTTGAGCCGGACCTTGCGATCCGTCTTCCCGCCGTGTCCACGGAACAACCGCGTGGGAGCGAATTCTCCCAGCTTGTGTCCCACCATGTTCTCGGTGATGTAGATAGGAACATGCTTTTTACCATTGTGCACGGCGATGGTGTGTCCCACCATCTCGGGGAAGACAGTCGATCGTCTCGACCAGGTCTTGATAACCCGTTTCTTACCACCTTTATTCATCTCAAGAATCTTCTTGATGAGATGATTATCAACAAATGGTCCTTTCTTTAACGACCGTGCCAACTGAACTACTCCTTTCTTTCACCCGTACTATTTACGGCGTCTCTTAACGATTTGCTTGTCAGACATTTTCTTCTTCCTGGTTCTGTACCCCTTGGTGGGTTTTCCCCAGGGAGTCACCGGATGCGGATTACCCTGGCCGGCTCTACCTTCGCCGCCGCCATGCGGATGATCCACCGGGTTCATGACAACTCCTCGTACCGTAGGCCTGATACCCAACCAGCGGGTCCTACCCGCCTTACCCCATACCTGGTTCTCGTGCATCACGTTTCCAACCTGGCCAATAGTCGCATAGCACCGGTTGGATACGATGCGAACCTCGGTGGAAGGCAGTTTGACCTGCACTTTGGAACCTTCTTTGGCCATGATCCGGGCACCGGCGCCGGCAGAGCGCACAAGCTGGCCGCCTTTGCCTTCCTTGAGTTCGATATTGTGAATAATCGTCCCAAGAGGTATGTTCTTCAGCGGCAAGGCGTTACCAGGCTGGATATCGACATCAGAACCGGCAATAACCGTATCGCCGACGTTCAGCCCGATAGGAGCCAGAATATACCGTTTCTCACCATCAACGTAGTGTAGAAGCGCAATCCTGGCCGAGCGGTTCGGATCATACTCGATTGAGTGGACTTTGGCCGGGATTCCGATTTTGTTCCGCTTGAAATCGATAATCCGGTAGTTCCGCTTGTGCCCACCGCCACGATGCCTGACGGTGATACGGCCGGCGTTGTTCCGGCCCGCCTTCTGCTTTTTCGGCATGAGGAGGCTCTTCTCCGGTTTTTTCTTCGTTATCTCGGCAAAATCAGATCGCTGCAGATAACGTAATGACGGAGTCGTCGGTCTATATCGCTTGAGCCCCATGGCTAACCATCCCTTCGTTATTATATGCTACTGTCGATCGAGGGCTATCGTCCTGACGGACGTTCAGTAACGTCCTGCGGACGTCTAGTAACGTCCTGCGGACGTCTAGAGCCCCTCAAAGAGCTCTATTCGCTCGCCCTCGGCAAGTGTAACCACGGCTTTTTTCCAGTTGGATCGGCGTCCCTGATAAAGACCGAGACGCTTTTTCTTCCCCCGGAACTTGTGCGTGTTTACTTTCACAACCCTGACTTTGAAGATCTGCTCCACAGCTTTCTTGATTTCATTCTTGTTGGCCTGTAGATGGACCTTGAAAATATACTTGTTGTACTCCATGTCACCGACGCTCTTTTCAGAGACAATCGGCTCGATCAAAATATCCTGAGGAGTTAAATTCATTTCTTGAGCACCTCCTGCACTTGTTCCACGGCTTCGCGGGTGAAAAGGAGATTCTTGAACCTCAGAATGTCATACACGTTCAGCCCCTCTTTTCTCAGAAGCTTCACCTTCGGCAGGTTACGCGACGCACGCGTCAGCACCTCGTCGGGGCCGGCGGTGACGATCAACGTGGTGTCTTCCGCCAGTTCGAGCTTCTTGAGAACACTGTCCATCTCCCTGGTCTTCGGCTCTTCAAGCTTGATGCTATCGATGACCTTGAGCATCTGACTTCTCAGCTTGTCGGAAAGCGCGCACTTCAAAGCCTGCTTCCGCACCTTCTTGGGAAGACCGATTGACAGGTCCTTGGGAATAGGGCCAAATGTTACACCTCCACCTCTCCAGAGCGGCGAGCGTATCGTTCCGGCACGAGACCGGCCGGTCCCTTTCTGGCGCCAGGGTTTCCTGCCGCCTCCTCGGACCTCGGACCTGGTCTTCGTCTTTGCCGTTCTCATTTTGCCGTGGGCCAACTGGTATCTGACCGCCTGCTGGACCACGTGCGGCTTCGCCGGTACTCCGAAGACAGTGTCGTCCAGAGTTATTGTTCCAACTTCCTGTCCTTCACAATTCAGGACACCTATCTCCGGCATTGCTCTGTATCCTCCTTCGTTAACCTATCTTTTCAATCAGAACCGTTCCGCCACGACTTCCGGGAACAGATCCCTTGATAAGGATAAGATTTCTCTCTTCGTCAACTTTCACAACTTCCAGCCCCCTGGTGGTAACCTGCTTATTCCCCATTCTTCCGGGAAGCTTGGTACCTTTCCAGAGTTTCCCCGGATAGGTTCCGGCTCCAACCGAACCAGGCTCCCGATGATGCATGGATCCATGGGTGTCCTTGCCGCCGGAAAAACCCCAGCGTTTTATGACACCCTGAAAACCACGGCCTTTCGACACACCGGTCACTTTGACCCTTTCCGCGGCTGCGAATATTCCGACGGTTATTTCCTGCCCTATCTCAAATTCTCCAGGATTTTCAACCCTGAACTCCTTGAGAAGCTTGTGCGTTTCCTGATTTACCTTTTCGAACTGTCCTTTTACCGGCTTGGTAATACGGGACGGTTTTACTTTTTTAAATCCGATCTGAACCGCACTATAACCGTGCTTATCGGGCAGACGCGTTCCTATCACGGTGCCGGGGCCGGCTTCGATTACCGTAACCGGCATTACCTTTCCGTCGGCTTGAAACGTCTGGGTCATACCCTGTTTAATCCCGATGATTCCCAACACGGTTTCATTACACCTCCGTCCTGTCATCAAACCAGCTTGTCGCTTTCGCGCTTAAGATCGCTCAAGAGCGCTTAAGAGCGCTTAAGAGCGCTTAAGATCGCTCAAGAGCGATCAAGCCGGTTTAAAGCTTGATCTCGATGTTCACACCAGCCGGGAGATCGAGCTTCATGAGCTCCTCGACTGTATCCGAAGAAGGGTTCAGTATGTCGATCAGCCGCTTGTGCGTCCTGATCTCGAACTGCTCCCTGCTTTTCTTGTCCACATGCGGCGAGCGGAGAACGCAGTATTTCTGGATTTCAGTTGGCAGCGGTACGGGGCCAACTACTTCCGCTCCCGTTCTCTTCGCCGTATCAACGATTTTCAAGGCAGACTTGTCCAGTATTTTGTGGTCGTAAGTCTTCAGCCTTATCCTGATCCTATTCTGCATTGTGATATGACTGCCTCCTTATTACTGGTGATCGCTGCGCGATCACCTTCGATCGCTGCGCGATCACCTTCGGGTAACCAGTTTCTGGTTACCCGCCGATTACCTAGCTACTCTGATCACGCGTAATCTCGTTTTACTCGATCACGAGTGATCTATTCGATCACTTTGGCAATAACACCGGCGCCGACCGTGTGACCACCCTCGCGGACCGCGAAACGCAGCCCCTGCTCCA
>CAYSPT010000039.1:0-46111 GCA_964432985.1 uncultured bacterium | reverse complement strand
AAACCTGGTATAGAATCAGGAAGATACAACTTCGGTATGATCACCACCTACACAAAGCTTCCCCGGAAATTTATCTCCCGTCGGGAAGCGATAAAACTGCTGCGAGAGTTTGCAGAAAACAGACAACTGAGTACCGGAGAAAAACGACGGCTTCACTTCCAGCTCGGCAAACTGCTCGATACCACCGGTAACTTCGACCAGGCTTTCGACCAGTTCACCAGGGGAAACGCTTTAAAGCCACGGCAGTTCGAAGCGGTCGATTACCGGCTGGAGATAGCTGGTTGGCGCGATTTTTTCACCGCCAGCCGATTCGCCGCACTGAAACGGTCGTCGGCAAGCAGTAATCTACCGGTATTTATAGTGGGCATGCCGAGATCGGGAACCAGCCTGGTCGAACAGATCATATCCAGCCACCCGGCGGTTTTCGGAGCAGGAGAACTGAGATACATCCAGGATATAGCCTGTGAGATTGCAGAACAGGCAGGGACCATTTCATCTTACCCCAGGTGTCTGGAAACGATTGATTCAGCGAAAATGGACCACCTGGCCAAACGGTACCTCGAACAAATTAACGCCCTGGGACACCTGGACAGCTCCACACCAGTCAAACGGGTCACGGATAAGATGCCTTACAACTATCTGCATCTGCCGCTGATCAGGCTGATGTATCCTCAAGCCCGGATTATCCACTGCCGGCGCAACGAACTTGACACCTGCCTGTCGATCTTTTTCCAGGATTTCGGCGGTGACCACAGTTATGCCTACGATCTGACCAACATCGGATTTTATTATGCAGAATACTGCAGGACCATGCGGCACTGGCAGGATGTTCTGTCTATACCCATGCTCGAGATCAACTACGAGGAAATCGTGGCTGACCTGGAAACCACCAGCCGACGGATGATCGACTTCATCGGGCTGGACTGGGACGATCGCTGCCTGCAGTTCTACCGCTCGAAGCGGGCGGTAAAAACCCAGAGTTTCGAGCAGGTCCGCAATCCTATCTACAACCAGTCGGTTAACCGCTGGAAAAATTACGCGAGTCATTTAGGACCACTCAGGTCGAGTTTGAACCACACCGTTGAAGAATGAGCCCAACAGTCACCTGGACACGCTTAAATCAGGTCTGCAACAATTAAGCGGGTTATGATCTCATTCATCTGAAGAACCCTGTGGCAACACTTTCCGGTGAGTGTGTACCCGGTTCACTACCAGGAATACTGTCAACCAGATCCCGGCAATAAGCAAGTCAAGGAGAAACAGTCTGGCAATAAACGGCCTGATGGTCCGGGAGGAAAATCCGGCTGCGGCTAAACAATTTTCCTGTTGGCTCCGTATGTGCTCGGGACAGTTGTCAGCATACTCGTGGAGCCAGGTAAAAATACGCTCCCTGGTTATATGTTTTCCGGGACATTTGGTTGCATTGCAGTCACGATGAAAAAGAATATCGTCATCATCCATACCAAATTTTTTCTGTAGAAGACGCAGAACATTAGCAATTGGAGCCCGAAGGTTAGTTGGGACTTCATCCTTATCATAGTTTCCAACCAGGCACAGGTGAAGACCTTTAAGGTTGTGCTCGACGCTGGTCGTGGCGGTGCTATAGTGAAAATACCGGTAACGACCGGTGGGTTCCAGAAATCCGGCGGGGACGTCCGTGCTTCCGTTTGAGAAAATAATATGATAGGCCGCATCAGACCATAATGGGTGTTTCTTCTGGTGGTAGCGTCTGATGCTTTCATAATTATCCCGGGTAGAAGCCGAATGATGGATGACTATGAAACTGAACCGGAAACGAGGCAGAAACAGCCAAACGACCACATTAAATACAACCAGAAGCACAAGCAGATAATGAATCGAGTACTTCGTGAAAACTTCCTTGAAGTCTTGGTTCACCAGGCGCGTCTGACTATATCCACGTCAAACCAGGCAGCGGTGAGAAGAGCGATGAAAGGCTCGCCGAAAGCAGGATGTACCCGCACGACAAAGGGATTTTTAATGCGCACATGGTCACCCCGGTAAAAATCACCGCGTCTGAATCCATGCATGATGATGAGGGGAACCGATCCCTGAATTCCATACGAATTCCAGAGGCGCCCCCCCATTTCCATAACATTCACCCTGGTAGGGGTAAGCATGTTACCGGAATCATCCACCACGGTTGCCTGCATCCGGTACAGGCGTTCGAGAGGCTCTATCATAGCGTGGACAAGCGGGTCGTACACGTCATCATCGAGAACGAAAAACGGGCAGATCAACAACCGTGAATTGATCAACTTGATAATTACTTCATTGTTGTAAACCCTGGGCTTGCGGACCTGCCCGGCAAATACAGGGTCGAATGTCCCGTGGCGAATGCCATCCAGGAGAAAATTCCTGATCGATCGTAAACGCTGAAGGTTGCCATAAAACACCACGTCGAAATCTTCTTTGTCTTCTTCGTCTCCGAAGGAAGACGAACCGGTGGCGCCCAGTTCAGCCAGCTCAATCGGGTGCAGCTTGGCAAAGGGTTTGCGGTGAGCCTCTTCGAGCAACCACTGCACTCCCTTCACAATAGGCTCGAATTTCCGCTGGAAAAGCATGTAATGCAATGCCGGGCGCACCGGAAAACCGAAGACGAAGTTGTCCCGTCTGAACACAGGGCAGTTGCACAACTGCTGGGGATGAAAATAGAATCCCTGAATAGGATTTCTGCTGTTTTTCTGGTTGGTCCAGATCCGCCAACCCTCATCGAGCTGACAGGCGTGGTCTTTCCTGCCATGGCTGTTTTTCACCTTGGTGGTGGTTTTCATGTGCAGACCGAAAAGATGCTCGTATTTGCGGCTCAGATAGGGACGGATTTCCGACGCGCCGGGATCAAAAGGAAACCTGAGAGGGTTGGCAAGAATGAGTTCTCTTCCCGATGGTTCTCTGAGTACCGCTGTCTGAAAACAAAAGACACCATCATACCGCATGTAATACTGGGAGACTCCCAGGCGGGTATCCCGGGAAACCGGTTCCGCCAGGGTCAGGAACCGCTCGTCGTTGAACAGCACCGAGTACATGGCCCGCCACCGGTCGAGATAAGGCTCATAACGCGCGCGGCGAGCCGGGTCTCTTAGCTGCTGTTCCCAGTATCGCTCAAGGTGTTCTTCTAAAAGAGCTTTCTTTTGGTCGAGGTCGACGTTCACGGTTTATGTCTCCTTCGCAGCAGCCCATATTATCATTCTCTGAGGTGCCCACGCAAGCACATGATGAAACATCCCGGCGTACTCAACTAAATGCTTGTAGAGCAATCATGGCTGGTGGTATACTTTATTGCAATAATTGCTTCATCTGGGAGCCAGATCTCGCATGCCGCTGGACGTTAAAATTATTACACCGGAAAATATCATCATCCGGTATCAGCTGGCCGGCCTGGCCAGCCGGGGGATCGCTTTTCTTTACGATTTCCTTATTCAGATCGTACTGTTTATTGTATTTGACTTTCTATTCAAAGCCATGTTCCACGAAATAGTACCCTTCATGAAGCATGAAGGTGTCCTGGCCGGAGTACTTATAGCCATTAATTTTATCATTCTATGGGGGTATCACATATTCTTCGAAGTTCTTCATGATGGTCAAACACCGGGAAAGAAATACATGGGAATCAGGGTAGTCACCATCGATGGACACCGGGTGGATTTTTTCCCTTCCGCCGCCAGGAACCTCCTGCGGGTAGCTGATCTGTTTCCCCCCTTTTTCATAGGCGGAATACTGAGCATGTTCCTGTCGGAGCACCACCAGCGAATCGGTGATCTCGTGTCCGGGACCATCGTTATCCGAACCATCAAGAAACCGCAGCAGGACGCAGTTAGACCACCATTCAATACCGGGCAACGCTGATTGGAAAACGGCATGGAACAGAACATATTTGAAAAGTGTCTTCGCGACCTGGAAAGCGGCAACTCGAAGCTCAGAAGACGTGGGATGCAGCGCCTGTCTACGCTTTCCGATCCCCGCGTCCTCCAGGTGGCCAAGGCCCTCAGAGCCGACGAGGACGAACATATAAGGTTCTACGCCTTTCAAATCTACAACCGGCTCATTGACGATGGGGTATCATCCAGGGTCAAGGTCAAGACCGAAATTAAAACCGAATTGGAGTATCTTCACAGTCCCACACAGGTTCTCGACGAAGTCCTGTTCATTTTCAAATCAAACCTGCGCCGTATCACGATTGTTTCGTTGAAAACCGGTCTCATTAAAATAGTCCTGGCAGTGGGGATAATATTTTTTTTCTCATGGGGTTTTGATGATGCCCGGGGACAGCTTTTCAAATGGGAAGACCTGTTGTCTTTGCGCTATGCGGCGGCCATTTTCATGTACCACCTCTTTCTGCGGCCCGTCACCTGGGACATGGTAGGCAGAGCGTTCCTCGGCGGTTACCGTGACCGGACGGCCCGGGCTCTGGCAAAACGCGGCTTCACAGCTGAACGCTACTCTGAAATGCTTAAAGCCAATATCCTCAAATCACTGCTGGTGCCGGGAATCCCCTTTATCATGTTCATTGCTTCCCAGAGTACTCCCATGCTCGTATTCGGACTGATTATATCCATCCTGGTGCTCTACAAAACCACCCACATGCTGCCTCGCTATCTTCTTACGGATTCATCACGTGCTCACCGGAACAAAGGTATTGGTATATTTTCACCCTTCGGTGGACTGGCCAAACGACTCTATCCCACGTTTCTCGTGGTAAGCGCCGGATTCTACCTCTGCATCGGCTACGGTCTCATGCTGTCCATGGAAATCTTCGTCCACAACCCGATGCCTCTGGAGCAGATCGTTTTGCTCCTGGTGGCCGACATTCTGATCGACCCGTTCTGGATAGGCTTCCACATTCTCGTCACCCGGTGTGTTATGCAGATGGAGGAGGAAACTCGTGCCACGACGACTCCTTGAAACAGCCCTGGTCTTCCTGGTTTTGATCATAAACATGTTGGGACCGGCACTGGCACTTTCCCATAATGAATTCGATCATACTATCAAGTCGGTCATCAACGACCTGGAAACAGCTTACCGAACCGACAACCGTCCATCCCCCGAAGCCTGTGACCGCCTGATTAATCTTGCTCGAACCAGATGGATTACCCTCTCTGACGGGTATGACCGACGCCTGGAACTCAGCTGGGCGGAAAACACGCTTGAAGATATCAACCTGGAGGATTCGGTAAAAAAGCGGAACGTGTATCTCAGATATCTGACCGAAACCCTGGAAGGTTTAAGAGACACCATCAACACTGCACCCAGAGAGTCCGATGTCACTGAAGAGCAGATGCGGGCTATCCTGGACGAGCTGATGAGAAACACCTCACGCGCGCCGTGCGGCGGCGAGGCCTTTTATTCCAGGAACGGCACACCTGTGAAATGCGATCGCCTTTTTGCCGAGCGAATCGACGGTGAGTTCACCTCTGTCAGGGGAGGGTACCAGTCAGGTACCTCTTTTCAGCCTACCGGCCAGCGATCCAGGAGCGGCTCGTCTTCCAGCGTGGGTGGGCGATCCGACGGGCGCAGCTCATTTTCCGGGAGCGGCTCTTCTTCCAGCGGCAGCGGCACGGCCGGCAGAAGCAGTGGTTACTCGACATCGGGATCCGGTTCGGGAAGCGGCTCAGGCATATCCGGGACACATACATCAAGCAGCACCTCGCAGCAATCTTCCCGGCAGGAGTCGGTAAGAATAGGAGGTACGAAGTCCACCAGCAGAAAGCCCTCACGGCCGGCCACTCCGAAAATACAGCCGAAATCTCAACCCAAAAAACCGACGGTCAAGCCAAAACCTAAACCGAGACCTAAACCTAAACCAAAGCCCAAGCCGAAACCGAAACCGAAACCAAGAAAGAAAAAAAGTTCGGGCAAATCACTGGTGAAATTCCTCTATTTTCTTCTCATAACAATCACCGCCGTTTTCGTTGGCGGACTCATTTATTTCATATACAAATCCATCAAGAAAAACATGGAGGCCAAAGACCAGGGAGGAGAGGTTGAGAGCGGTCCGATTCCTGAAGAAATGGCGCATCCGGCTACTCTTCAGCAACGAGCAGTGGAACTGGCGCGAAAAGGACAAATAGAACTGGCAATCAGGCTGATGACCCTTGCCTGCCTGGTGTTGCTCGATGAGCAGAAGATACTCGACTTCGACCGTACGAAAACCAATGGTGAATACCTCACCACGTTCAAGGAAGAATCACGGTTGTTGAAGATGTTCGACATCTTCAAAACACCGTTGAGACTGTTCGACCGGATGATCTATGGATTCAACCAGCCTGCCATGGATGATTTCAAAGTATTTCTCAACCTTTACCAGCGGCTTTCAGCTGGCAGCACGAGGGGAAGAGCATGAAGAAAACAATAGAAGGTTACCTGATTCTGCTCCTGTGCTGCTTTATCTTTACCATGTGGGGAATCAACCTGTTCAGCCTTTCCGATATCGAGATAAACACTCCTTCCCCCGATGGCAAACCCACGTCAAAAGCACCTTCCGGAGGCGGTACGAGAACCATAATCAAAAAGGTGATTATCAAACCCAAACCGTTTCTCTATTACTACCTGAGACGTCTTGGTTACACCATTCACTACACAAGCAGCCTGCCGCGTAATGACAGCCGGTTGATAATTCTCTTCGACCCGCCGGACACCTTGAGACTTAAGTTCAAGAAAGAAATTTTACCATGGGTAAGAAATGGGGGAAGCCTGCTCATATTCTTTTCCGAGCACAGCCGGATCGCCGAAGCGTTCGGTGCTGAAATTAAAAAAGGCCGGCCGGAAACCAGGGAGGACCCGGCCAATCCCCTTCCTCACCTGGAAGAAGTAAGGGACGTCACCAGCTCCTATGGCGCGGTCAATATTAAGAAGGGGGCCTCCTTCGTTCCCCATCTGGCCGATGAGAGCGGCAACTCCACAGTGCTCTCCACCTACCGGGGAAAAGGACAGATCGTCATCGTATCCAATGCGGAACTTTTCTATCCGGATGGTCTCCAAAAAACCGACAACATCGTGCTTGTTACCCGGTTGGTGGAAAACCTTACATCCGGCACAACCGTTTACATGTACTCCCCGGACCCGGATTTTGCCATCCAGGCCAGGGTGCGGACAAGTACCGCCGCTCCACCGAGACCGATTACGACTGTGAAGAAGAAAGTCCCGCACAAAACACTGTGGAGTATGATCAAAGCAAATCCCATCAGCTGGGTCCTGGCGCAGATGCTCATCGGACTCATCGTGTACTTTTACGCCATGAGCCGCAGGTTTACCAGGCCCGTGCCCTTACCCGAAGAGGGCTACAGTGTGGACACCTATGTAAGCAGCATGGGGAGACTGTACATGCGAATGCAGGCCGCCAGTTTTACAGCTGAACGGCTGCTCTTCGAATTTCTGTCGGCGTTAAGACGGCGACTGGGATTGCCAGCGGAAGAGGATGACCGTCAGATATTCGAACGCTTGAAGTCTACCCATCCCCATCTCGTCACTAATCTTAGAACAGCCATGAAAGGGCTGGAATCAATCATCAAGGAAGAACAGCGTAATTCCACAAAACTGGTACGCTACATTAGGATTCTTGAAGCCACCCGAAAGGAGCTCAAAATTTATGACTGACGCACTGCCAACTGAAGCAATTGACAAAACCAGGGTGCACGATATTTTCAGCAACCTGAAACGGGAAATCAAAAAAGTGATTGTCGGGCAGGACCAGGTGATCGACCTGATACTGGGTGCCCTGCTCATACGCGGTCACGTTCTGTTGGAAGGGGTGCCGGGAACAGCCAAGACCTTGACCATCAAAACACTGGCTCACTGTATCGGTGTCACGTTCAGACGGATCCAGATGACTCCGGACCTGATGCCATCGGATATCATCGGCACCAATATCTACGACATGCAAACCAGCACGTTCAAGATCCAACAAGGTCCGATTTTCACGGATTTCGCCCTGGCGGACGAAGTCAATCGTGCTCCGGCCAAGACCCAGTCGGCCATGCTGGAGTGCATGGAGGAGCGCCAGGTGACCATCGAGGGAAACCGGTTCAAGCTCTCTTCCATTTTTACCGTTCTGGCCACTCAGAATCCACTGGAATACGAGGGAACGTACCCGCTCCCCGAAGCACAGCTCGACCGGTTTATTTTCAAGATTCTGGTTCCCTACCCCGGGGCAGAAGAAGAAAATGCCATTCTTGAGAGGTTCGAGGAAGGATTCCGCTCGGATGAGCTCAGCCGGGTCGGCCTGCAAAAGGTAACTACCTCAGAAGAGATCTCCCTCTGCCAGAACGCTATCCGGCAAGTAAAAACCAAGGCCTCCATAATCGAGTATATTGCCAATGTCGTCCGCGCGACCCGGAGCTGGAAAGATCTACTGGTGGGCGGCGGGCCGCGGGCCTCCATTGGTCTGCTCCTGGCCAGCAAAGCGGTGGCGCTCATGGACGGCCGGGATTTTGTCACTCCCGATGACGTGAAGATGATGGTTTATCCGGTCCTCAGGCACCGAATCATCCTGAAGCCGGAAGCGGAAATTGAAGGAATAACCCCGGACGAGAGCCTCGATGCTGTTTTGACCCAGGTGAAGGTACCACGGTAATGGAGTAAGGACAGAATGGAAAAGGTAACACACGGTATATCCTTGAAGGGAATTACGCTGACCACCAGGGTTATTCTCCTGATTCTGGCTGGGGCGCTACCGCTGATGCTGGCTCCGAACCATTTTGTTGCCATCATCATCTTTATCGGTTTCAACACTCTGGTCACCATGCTCATCCTTCTGGACGTGCGTATGACACCCACGCCGGAAGACATCGTTGTGACCAGGACATGTCACACCAAGCTGTCTATCGGTGAAAAAAACACGATTGTCATCAAGCTCTATAACCGCTCCTGGAAACCACTCAAGGTCATACTGCGGGATGAATACCCCCTGGAATTCGACGTTGACAGAGAAGAATTCGAGCTGGAACTTCAGCAGCGTTCCGAAACCAGGATACCCTACCAGGTGACTCCCTCGAACCGTGGCTCGTTTAGCTTCGGCAATGTCATCATTCGTTACCGCGGTGTATTGGAACTGACCATGCGTCAAATAGCCTTTCCCGTTGAAACCCAGATCAAGGTCTATCCCAGCATCGTCAACATATCCCGTTTCGAGTTGATGATCAAACGAAGCCACTTACTGGAAACGGGATTTACCCCGGAGCGGCGCAGAGGAATGGGCACGGAGTTTGAAAGCTTAAAAGAGTACACCAGCGACGACGAGTTTCGCAGCATCGACTGGAAAGCAACTGCCCGTAAAAATAAAATAATCACCAGGCAATACCAGTCGGAAATCAACCAGTCCATTCTCATCATAGTAGATTGCAGCCGCCCTATGGGAGCCAAAGTAGGTAAGTTCACCCTGCTGGATTATTCGGTAAACGCAGCTTTGCTGCTCGGGCATGTGGTGACCAGAAAGGAGGACAAAGTCGGTCTGGCGGTTTTCTCCGACCGTGTCCACCAGTACCTGGCCCCCAGGCGAGGTAAACGGCAATATCACTACTTTCTCGACCAGCTTTACAACCTGCAGCCGCGCCGTGTGGAACCGAATTATGAAGCTATTTTCCGTTTCATCATCAATACCCGGCTCAAACGGTCTCTGGTGGTCATGCTGACCGATCTGGCCGCAGGTGCCGCTCCCCAGAAGCTCAGAGAAAGCATCTGGTTGTTAAGCCGCAAACATCTGCCGGTGGTGGTATCGGTTACCGATCCCCAGATAAAGAAAACAGCGTTTGAAATCCCAAAAACTGAAGAGGATGTCTACCGCAAAGTGGTGGCTCACGAGGTGCTGGGACGTATCAAGGGCGCCCAGAGAGCAGTCCAAAACGTAGGTGTTATCCCGCTGGTACTGCCTCCCGACCAGGTCTGTTCCGCAGTGCTGACCAACTATCTCACCTTGAAGCTCAGGGCCCGACTGTAAAAGTGGGTGCAGCCTCAGGTATATGATTTTCAGATATATTAATTACAGCTTACTATTACCGCCGGTATTCCCGCAGAGGAGAAATTACAAGTTGCGTAAAGGTATTTTTTGTTGCTACAATAAAATAGCTGTATCGTGGGAAAGAATACCCTCTTTGCGGATATATATTCTCAAAGATCACGTTACATATAGTTGGTAACTGATTAACTGACGTTCTTGTAAATGGTTCACGTTTAAGAAAACCCGACGCTGCCAGCTTTTTTTTTGGCAGGCTTTTAAGTTTGACGATGGGATTCGCAATGGCTGCTGGGACTGAACTGGCTGGTCTGAGAGACCAGTTGATCAATGGGGGAGATTCCGACCACCAGAGAGCCGCCTTAAAAAATCTCTGGATGAACGACCATCCTCTGACCATTTCCATAATGGCCGAGGCGCTGAAATCCGACCAGGTCCATATCAAGCACGAAATAATTGATTATCTGAGCAAAAAAGATGATATTGAAGTATACGATCACCTGATAGAGGTTCTCGACCAGGGAGATGAGAGTACAAGAGAGATTATGCTGGAGACCTTCGAACGGTTGAATCTCCATAACAGGTACCTGGAAAAATTCGACGAACTGCGCCATGACGGGCTCCGCTACCCACTGCTGACAAGAATGATCCAGTTCCTGGGCAAAGTCGGGGACAAAAAAATCATTCCGGACCTGGCTAATTTAATATTCGTCAACAATAACCAGGTGCAGCTGGCGGTGCTTGATGCTCTGGAACTGACTGATGACGGAAGCAAGGGGCTCGGCCCATTGCTTTCCGCCCTCAAGATGGCCGGGAACGAGGTGTTCAGCCGGGCCATAAAAATAATCGGCAACTGGCAGAATCCTAAATCGGTGCTGCCGCTTTTCTACATGTTTGTCGAGGCTTCCGGATTCAAGTTTTCTCGCCTCACCATCGCCCTGAAGCAATTCGACTACGATTTCTTGAGTAAATCGGTCATAGAAAATATCGGTGCACCCAACGAAGAGTTCGACGAGCACCTGCTGAACGCATGGATACTGTACCTGGAACAGGTGGGCCGTATAGACGACGCCAGATCTTTCCGGCAAAAATACCGTATAGGATCCGACAAACAAGCGGTGGCTGCTTCCGGCGCCCATGCCAGGGAATCCTTATCGTGTGACATCAAAGAGGAAGGCGGTTTCGCCACCCTGACCCTCGACGGCGTTCTGGACCTGTACACGCTTCCTTCCTTCGAAACCCAGGTCAGGAAGGTAATCAAAGACGGTTACACCTGCCTGATTCTTGACTGCAATAAATTAAAGGATATCGACCGCCAGTCACTCGATTATTTGAAGAAGACCAACCGCAGACTCAAGGACCTCCTGGGAGGCTTCAAGCTGGTAAAGTTTACCTGCTTCACCGATTCGGAAAAAAAGACCCGGCTGCCCGATGTCGAATTCTACAAGAGCCTGGCGCCGGCAAAAGATTCTCTACAAAAGAAAAAGACCGCCAAAACGCTTCCTGTTGATGACCAGATGCTCAAACCGGGAAACTTGGTGGAGCTGCATTACTCCGCCGGCGGGATAAAGAAAAACCGGGAAGGCAAAATCCGGTCACTAGATCCGGGGCGCATTACCCTCGACTGGCCGGTCATGGACGTTACCGACGCATTCGACAAGTATGTCGACCGGTCAATCAAAATGCGGTTGACGTTTGACAATAAGCTGCTTGAAGCGGATACCAGCGTGCGGGATCAGTCTTCGGAATCCATCCTGACCATTGCACGGCCGGCAGCGGCCCGCGTAATCGAACAGTGGGACGATATACGGCTCGACTGCAACTTCAGCGTGTCATGTATGAAAATACTCAACCCGGCTACCCAGAAGCTTTCCCCTAAATTTGCCGGGCTGTGCCACCTGCTGAGTGAACGAGGTATGGAGCTGGTCACTCCGACCCCTCTGAAAAAAGGAATGCACATCGTGGTGATATTCCATCCGGCAGAGCTTAAGGTGGCCCGACTGATCGGCTCCGTCGTCCGCGCCACCGAAATGGTCAAAAACCGGAAGAAACTTTACAAATGCTGGATCACCTATGCCATGATATTCAACGCCGACCGGATGAAAATCAAGGACGTGATCTATAGCCGTATCTCGGAAGAAGCAGGAAGTCTCTAACCGGTTCAACTTCATTTCCAGGTTAATATCCCCTATTAATAAGCCGATTATAAGATATTAGGTAGATAGTGGGGAAAACCATGTCTGAATCGAGAAAACTGGAAAGCTTTCGCAAACGTCTTCTCTACGAATTCAGTAGTGAGAATCAGAAAGCCATCCTGGGAGAGCTCTGGTCTATCGGCAGTCTCCAGGCGTTGAAAATCATGGCTGATGCTCTGTCCTCCCCTCAGGTCCAGGTCAAGCAGGCCATACTCGAGTACTTAAGCTTCTCCGATAACGCAGAACTGTTCGACCACTTGACCGGGATAATGAGCAGTGGTTCCGAAGCTACCCGGTGGACCATCCAGGAAGCAATCGGACAGGAAGAACTGACAAAACACTATCTGGAGAAACTCGGTAAACTGCGCCAAAGCCCCGATAAGTACACATTACTGGCGGCCGTCATACGATTTCTCGGCACGATCGGGAACAGCACGATCACGAATGAAATCCAACAACTTTTCTCTATCAATGACGCACGGATCCAACAAGCGGTAATCAGTACCATCAAATCATCACCTCCCGATTCCTGTCCCACATCTCTGTTGAAATCACTGCCGCATCTCGACCTCCAGACCGCCGGGATGGCGGTGGAGGTCGTAGGATCTATCAGAGACAGTGATTCGGTGCCTTTTTTACTCAGCCTGCTCGGAGAGATCGGGGGACTGTTGGCGGACAAGATAGCCCTGGCTCTCAACGGTTTCAGCCGGGAGCAGCTGGAAGCAGCTGTCATTGAAACTGTGGGGACACAACGCTGTCTCACCGATATTAAACTTTACTACGGATGGCGGGCCTACCTGAAGAGAACCGGTAACTTCGACGAAGCCCGGCGTTTCAAAAAGCAGTTCGCGGAAATCGCCGCACAGATGAAAGCACCTCCTGACGATCCTGCCCACCAGAATTTGACATTCGAGTTCAAGGACGTCACCGGCATTGCTTTGCTGTGGCTCAAGGGAGAACTGAACCTCTACACGCTGCGACGTCTGGAAAAAATACTCCGCAGCGTTATCAAGGAAGAATACACCCGGATTATACTCGTAGGCAGCCACCTGGTGAATGCCGGGCAGCACACGGCAGCCTACCTGGCTCACATGGAGTCGGAGTTGAAAAAATCACACGGAGGTATTCGACTGGTAAATTTCTCATTCGGCGGCAGCGCCGGATTCGCCGGAATCATTCCGGAAAGTGCCTTTTTTGATGATATAGCCGAAGCGTTGTATTCATTTTCGGGTGGTTCTCGGGAGGAAGAGACAGACAGGGTAATCGGGCTTTCAGAGAACAATTTCAGGCCGGGGGACAGGCTGGAAATTACCTATAAACCCTATAAGGCCGGTGACCAGGAAGTACACCGTTCGACGGAAATCATCTCCCTGGACGGGAACAAGATGTCTCTCAAGTGGGAGGTACTGGATCAAAGCGAAACATTCAGGGAATTTGAAAATGACCACATCACGCTCACGTTCATCGTGGAAGATTACCGGGTACGCTCCGAAAGCCGGGTCTGCGAGCAGGGCGATCCCCTGCATCCGGCCGTGTCGATAGTGATCCCCAGAACTGCCAGGACAATCCGGGCGGTAACCACACCATTTGTGGAATGTCACCTCATTGTCACGTTTCGAAAGCTGGTATCACGCCGTGAGGTTTCTGAAACGGAGTATCCCGGCATATGCCTGATATTGGCCGAGTCTGAACTGCTGCTCACCACCCCCCTGCCGTTGAAAGAGAAATCGAATATCGTGTTTGAATTGGACGCGCCCACGCTGAAAGCACGGACATTCGCCGGACAGGTATCTCGTAGAGTAGAACACGTCTCGGGGGAGAAACGCTATTACGAATACACGATCATGTTCGTTCCCGAAAGCAATAAGGACCGGCAGGAGTTAAGGAAGTACATCGATGAGCAATTGTCGTGAATCCGATGGCAATTGGCAGGCTTTGCTGAGAGCCTACTTGCCTGTGGAGTAAAAGAGTGCGATAATGAATGATGATAACAGAGTAATGGTGGGATTTGATGTCGCCCAATAGCGAACTGGCAAAACTTAAGGACAGCCTTATATTCGAGCTTGACCAGAACAAACAAAGAGAAGCTTTGAAGGCTCTTTGGGTTGATGGTAGTTCTGAAGCTTTGAAAGTCATGAGCGAAGCCCTGAAAGCCCCCCAGGTCGAGATAAAAGACGAGATTCTTTCCTACCTGAGTTTCAAGGACAGCGAAATTGTTTTCCAATACCTTCTGGATGTCATGGATGGAAGCACCGAGAGTGTCAAAAAAGATCTTATAGAGACTATTGAAAAGCTCGACCTGATAACCCGGTATATGGACAAGATAGAGACGTTCCGGGAGGTGCCGTCACGCTATCCGCTGGTAGCGGGTATCATCCGCGTTCTGGGCAAGACCGGCAACCAGGATTTTATCAAGAAACTGCCGGAGCTTTACCTTATTGACAATGATATCATCAAGCTGTCGGTAATCGAAGCTCTCGGATTCGCCGATGTGGCAGAGATTCCCGCTTGCCTTTTCGATTCCCTTCAGAATGTGAGCACTGTGATTGTGGAGCGGATTATGACGCTCATACAACATTCCACCGACCCGGTTTCCACCACCAACCTGGTTCGCCAGGTGAGTGTGAACGGCGATCCGTTAAATGACAAAATTGTTGGAACGCTTCAGGCCATAGACCAGATGATTCTCGAAAGAGCTGTAGTGGAACATCTCGGTTCACCCGAAGAGGAAAACATCGACCAGCCCCTGTTGAAAGCCTGGATGGCCTACCTGGAGCAAACCGGGCGGCAAGACGAGGCGAAAACAGTTCTGGAAACCTACACCGCCCAGGTGAAGAAACAGGATGAACAGGTTCAAACTGCCATAAAAAAAACCAGTATGCTGCTGGAGGTGAAAAACCTCGATGGAGCTGCCATGATTGAAATCCTCGGCTGCCTGGATGTGCACTCCCTTCCGAAACTGGAGAAAACCCTGAAAACCATGGTCAAAAGCGGTTGCACCAAAATCGTGCTCGAGTGCGGTCATCTCGAGAATATCGACCGCCACGGCACCACCTACCTGGAAATCGCCCAGAAAAAGCTCCGGCGGCTGGGAGGTGGATTTGCCGCTGTCAACTTCAAGTGCCTGCCGGAGGTGCTTAAAACCGAACAACTGCCGTCGATCAGGTTCTTTCGGGGAATCGAAGCCGCCCGGGCATTTCTTCTTAAACCGCGCACCGGAACCATGGTTAAAGTCAAAGAGAGCATGTTTTCCCTTGGCGATGTGGTCGAGTTGACCTACTCCGTTAAGAAAGTAAAAAAACACCGTTCATCAGGAGTTTTTTCAGTGGAGAAAAACAGGCTCATGCTGTTGTGGGAAATAATGAATGATTCGGATATTTTCAAAGGTAACGTCGACGAAAACGGCACACTCATGTGGGTCTCCAACCACGACACCCTCGAAGGCAGCACCAGAGTTTGCGAGCAAGGGCACGCTCCCAGCCCCTACATCAAGCTCCTCATTCCCCGAACCGCCCGTATTGTGGAGCACAGCCCGTATACCCGGGTGGAATGCCGTCTGCCCCTGACGTTCAGAAAAATTCTCCCGAACAAGGAACTGTCCAAGATGGAGTTTCCCGGTCTGGGACTCAAAATAAGTGACGGTGACATGTTGATCATGACACCGGTGCCCCTGGCGGAGGGATCTTTTATCGTGGTAGGCTTTATGCCCTGTGACCTGGAAGTTAAGAACCTTGTCGGCCAGGTGGCCCGGAGAATAGAGCACGTTCAGAAGAAGAAACGTTTTTATGAATACCAGGTCACTTTCACTACGGTGCTTGAAGCTGACATGAGGAAACTCAAGAAATACGTTCTGGGTAAAATTATCTTCTGACCACAACTGCGCAACTCATGTGTACTGCTTTTTCAGCAATCTCAAATCATCCCACACCCGGCTGAAATCCAGCCCATCATTACCAGAAAGGGCCAGATAAAGCACCGTGACGGCCAGCAGCACCGCTGAAATAACATATTTTATCATCAGTCCAAGCGGAGCAGGTGTGATATAGGTTTCGACTATGGCGGCGATTATAAACAGAGGGATGCAGCCGATAACCAGTTTTACCGCCTCAAGTCCCTCATGGCGAAACCAATCCCGCCGCCGGTACGGTCCGGGGTTGATAATAGCATATCCAAGCATGAGACCGGCTCCGGCGCATATGAAAATACTGATCAGTTCTATCACTCCATGGGGTAAAATGAGGGACCAGAATTCAATGTGCAGGGAGCCCGCGTGGTAAATTGACGCGAGACCGCCCAACAGCAGGCCGTTGATAATCAAAACATGAATAGTGCCGGCACCCAGCAAGGCTCCCCAGGCAAAAGCAAGGAACGATACCTTGATATTGTTGAACATTATTTTACTTGAGATGGTTGCCTTGTATTCATTCGGGAAATGTGCACCTATTTTACCCTGCTTTATGTCGTTCTCAATTCCCGCTCGCCACGAATCTGAAACAACCAGTGAGATGAGCTTTGAGTCATTGGTAATGCACAAAAAACCAATCAATGACGCAAAGAGGAAAATCACCGCAGCGCCGGCGATAAAATGTATCCTCTGTCTGACCAGTTCCGGAAAGCCCCAGATAAAAAAATCAATTATCTCACGAAACCGAATCCGTTTCTTCTGGTAAATATGACCATATGCGCGGCCGAGAAGGTTATTGAGATAGAGCCTCAGCTCCGGCTGATCACCAAATGCCTGCACTTCTCCCAGATCCGACAGGGTCTCGTTATAGAGCTTTCCAAGCTCTACCAGGTATTCGGGAGGAAGGTATCGGAGAGAATTGTGGTCCAGTTCGTCAAGAATACGTTCCAGTTTTCTCCAACGCTGAGTGCGGTCTGGTGGTAGTTCCTTTTTGACATTTTCCATCTCACCGATAATGATATCACCTCAAGACACCCTTTGCCAAGAGCCGGTATTGCCTTTTCAGCAATACTAGGATACTGTGTCTGTATGAATGAAAAGGACCGGATAAGAACAAGCAAATTTCTCAGTCTGGTGCTGAGGCATCGTCCCGGAATTCTTGGACTCAGCCTCGAACAAGGCGGCTGGGTTGCCGTGTTTGATGTCATCGAGGCAGCCCGTGGGCATCGCCATCATATTGACGAGCACACAGTCAGGCAGATAGTGGAATCATGCCCGAAAAAACGTTTTTCTTTAAGCGATGACGGTAATCGTATCAGAGCCAATTATGGGCACTCCATCCCGGTGGACCTGGACCTGGTACCAGTTCGGCCACCTGAAATCCTCTATCACGGAACCGCCAGACACCGCGTTGAATCGATAAAAGGATCAGGGATTAACAGGCGGAAACGACAGTACGTTCATCTCTCCGCCACCAGGCGTGACGCCGTGGCAATAGGCACCCGTCACGGTGAACCCGTAGTACTGGTGGTGAGGTCCCTTGAAATGCACGAAGAAGGAATGGTATTCTTTCAGACCGAAAGCGGTATCTGGCTCACCGGGCACGTACCGGAGCGGTTCCTGATTTTTCCGGAATCGAAATGAAAGGATCATCCCTATGAACAGCATTGATTTTGGCAAAGAAACGTTTTTCCCGTCTAAAATCATCTGCGTAGGTAGAAATTTTTCAGAGCACATCGAAGAACTTAACAACCGTGATCCCGACGAGATTGTCCTCTTTATGAAACCAAACAGTTCTATAAGTTCACAGCTTATCAAACCGGAAAACATCTGCAGATATGAAGGAGAACTCTGCTTCTTGATGAAAGAGGCGAAGCCCGCTGGACTGGGATTCGGTCTCGACCTTACCCTGGTGGATGTCCAGAAAAGGCTCAAAGCCAGGGGACTCCCGTGGGAAAAATCGAAATCCTTCGATCACTCAGCGGTTTTTTCACCATTTATCCCCTGCCCGCAAGACATAGGGAATCTCACGCTGGAACTCTGGCTTAACGGAGAACTCCGACAGCGGGGAACCACTACTATGATGATCAACAAACCGCTCGATATATTCGAGGAGATCGAGCGTCATTTCACCCTGGAGGATGGTGATATCATCATGACGGGAACACCGGGAGGCGTGGGTATGTTCGAACGCAACGACGTTCTTACCGGCAAAATCTTCGACGGCGCCAATCTTTTCCTGGAACATATATGGAAGGCACGGTAAGCAGTTTTTAGTGGCGCTCTGAAGTAATCGGTTTAACGCTTGCGGACCAGGGTGAGCCCATCACTGATGGGGACCATACTTATATCAACCCGCGCATCGGTGTGAATTTTCTTGTTCAGTTCACGCATTGACAGCATCGCTTGCCTTACTTCATCGATGTATTCGTCGGGGTTAAGCAGCCGGCCGTGCATAAGCACGTTATCGAGAGCCATGAGACCGCCGCAGCGCAGAAGCGCCAGACAGCACTCGTAATACTCATCGTACCCCGTCTTGTCCGCATCGATGAACGCGAAATCGAATGTACCTGCCAGCCCTTCATCTACAAGACGGTGGAGCGTGTCGGCCGCCGGGGCCAGACAG
Organism: uncultured bacterium; assembly: GCA_964432985.1. Taxonomy (GTDB): domain Bacteria; phylum Muiribacteriota; class CAYSPT01; order CAYSPT01; family CAYSPT01; genus CAYSPT01. The sequence goes on along the minus strand of CAYSPT010000039.1, from coordinate 27,422 downwards.
AGTTCAATCTTGTGCTCCACACCGGCTTCACGCCAGTAGCGCCGTGCGATATCCGTCCATTCACGATTGATGTCGCAGGCGACAATCCGGGCGTCATCCGGTAGAACCAGGGCAACACTCAGCGAACTGTACCCGGTGAAAACACCGACATCCAGAGTCCGCTGCGCCCCTATCAGCCTGGCCAAAAGGGCCATGAACTGCCCCTGCTCCGGAGATATCTGCATCTGCGCATCTTCAAGACCGGCTGTCTCCTGACGAAGCCGCCCCAGCAGCTCGGGCTCCCTGAGGGAGACTGACAACAGGTAATCGTACAATTCGTCGGTGAGATTAATCGTTCGGCAGCTCATATATCCGCTCCGCTCTTAGCTGTGCAGTTGACGGTATCGCTTGAAGTACTCTTTTTTCTCCTGTTCATAACTGGGCCCCTGCAGATCGATATTGTATTCGCCAGCAAACGTAAGAAGGTGCACCGGATTCTGTCCCTTGAGCTCCGCCCTGAACAACTGTTTTTTCAACACGTGTGCCTGCAGGTGGGTGTGCACGACTATGGGACGCGGCTTCAACAGCCTGTCGATAAGCTGGTCGATGAGTGTTTGTTTGACCACCCGGTACACGGCCGGCGAGAGCTCGCATTCCCGCATATCAAAGTTACAGCCGTTGGTGATATCAATGAAATACCAGTTGTGCGTACCTTTTTGGTGGGCCACTTCCATGGTGCAAAACGGTGTAAGGAGCTTACCGGCCAGGCTCACCATGGCTTTGTCGAGAAACTCCTGGTCTCCGATGGACAGTCCCGGCCAGGAATATTTTTGACCGTCTGGTTTTTCCATGTCATAGCTGCAGTGAATAATACGGTCATCGAAGACAAATGTACGAATAAACCGATCAAATTCTATCTTCTCCTGTAACAGCATGGACTCGTTGCTGGTCTGCATGTAGAGGTTGAACAGGTCCGTCTTGTTTTTGACCTGGTACACGTGCTGCCGGCCCCCGCCGTGAGCCCGCTTGAAGAACGCCGGCAAGCCCTGAATGTTTTCAATGGGATCGTTAAATCCGATGTCAAACTCCACCCGGTTGGGATCGCCGGGAACTTCTTTCATTCGCATAAAGTGGCCTTCCGGGAAAAAAACAGTACCGGGTACTTTATATCCCAATGCCTGTGCCAGAATATAATCCCGTGATTTGCTTTCGTCGATGGAAACCGGGTAATTGAGCACCTGTGTGCCGCTGTTCATAACGGCCAGATCCAGAAAGGTTCCCACGCTGCGCACCATTGTTCCAACCCTGTCCCAGATGACATCTGTCATGTTGATGTGATCGATGGATCGGGGGTGGAACTCGGTGTGAAGCCCTTTTTCACGGGAAATTTCATCACCGCTGACCAGTTTAACCACCCGGACGTCGATGGCGAGGCGCTGTTTCTTGACTGTGCGTCTGAACGAATGTTCAAAATCGTCATAAAAACTGACCAGACTTTCCCACTTTCCATCATAGTAAGCGTATACCCGCAGATACAAGGGTTCGGACATGTTGATCACTCCCGGTTGGTTGGATTAAATTCCTCCAGAACATACACTCAAACGGCGTTGTCTGTCTATAAAAATTTCATCAGGAGTTTGAGGAAGATCAATCAAGCGTGACGCTGTCGTCAAGTATGTTGGAACAACTCGCCTCCGGGATGAGGATTGGCAGCGTTGAGCATATCCAGCCCTTCCTGTACGGAATGTTCAAATACCCGGGTCAAGTCTTTTACCACCCGACGTGCCTGGCGGTTGAAATCATCGAGTTGATCTGCCAGGTTTAAGGGCGGGGAAAAATATACCGATACGTACCGGGGCCCATACGGCGGGACGACCCTGGAATTCAAGTCCTCCAGAAGCTTCTCCGCGGTCTCGCCGAAACGGTCCATAGTGGGCTTCTCGTCCAGGTAATCTCCTGAATAGGTGAGTATGCGGAACGCCAGCATGGCTTCATCCGCCCAGGACGCAGCCAGGGGTTGATCCACCCGGGGATCCGACTCAATCCTTATCTTGTGAAGGGCCCGCCTGATTTTACGGACACGGTCGACCAGTTCATCCCGTTTCCGTACTTTCAGTTCTATCTTTTCCTCCAGCCGAACGATAATCATTTCCGCTGCTTTTTTCAGCAGTGATGTAATGTCTTCGCTATCCTCCTGTGGCGGAAAATACCCGCGGTGGAGGAGGTTTTTCTTCAGCACCTCTACCCCGATGCGCTTCAGCTCCGCCACGGGACCGGCTTGAGGATCGAAGTGAGTTCCCGCGCCCTGCCCCACGTGGTCGATCATGGAACGTATTGCCGGTCTTTTATCCTCCAGGTGGGTAACCTTGATAGAAACCGGCACCACGTGAAGCGGTGTCTCCGTTCCGAGTTCTTTTTGGGCTTTCATGGCCAGGAAGGCCGCCCCGTCCAAAAACGGTGTAACCCGGTCATTCATCAGGTAGACGTTACCCTCGGCAAAAATAGTCAGAGCGTACCTTCCATCAACGAGGGAAGCAACCGCCTGCTTCATGGACTGGCTGTCACTGCCTTCACGGTCTACGGAAAACGCGCCTGACTTTTGCATGATCCAGGCCCTGAACCGGCTTCGTTCAAACAGGTCGTAGGCGGCCATAAACAGGGAGGGGAGGCCGATCTGCCGCTGGATTTCCATCATGATCTGAGGATCGCTGTGAGTGGAGTGGTTCGGCAAAAACAGGATATGGTTCTGTGATCTGGCTCTCAGCCCGTCCAGGACATTTGCATTGAGAAGCGTGACGGACCGGATACGATGCTCCGAACCGGGAAGGTGTAAAAGCCTGTTGTATTGCTGAAAAAACCAGATCAGCAGCCGGTTCGGTTTCGGCGGAAAGTACCGGTACGGTTTATCTGAAAACAGCAGCATGGCAGTGCACCACCGCTCCTTGTCCTGGATGTACCAGGTATACAAATAAACGAAAACTATAGAGAGCCCAGAACATCAAACGCCGATTCCATTATACCGGACATTCCCTTCTCCAGTTCGGCGTGATGGAAACCCAGTTCCCAGCCTTCCCGGCCGACGAGATCGCTGATGCAGAAAACGGCCCCCAGCTCGACTCCCCGGTACCGGGCCACGGCTGCCAGGCTGGCCAGCTCCATTTCAACCGACACGATCCCCAGTGAGGCGTACCGCTGGACTTTGGTTTCCGTCTCGCGCCAAATGGCATCGGTGGTCCAGGTTCCGCCGATGCTAAAAGGAATGTCTCTTTCTCTTAGAGCAGCTTCGATCCGGTTGCGCAGCAGTGCGGAGGGCTCTGTATACGGCGCTGGGGGCAGGTAATGATATGACGTTCCCTCTTCCCGCAGGGCACGGTCTGGAACAAGAATATCGCCCAGACGGATGTCAGGAGCGATCCCACCGGCGATACCGACGGCAATGAAATACTTTATACCCAGGGCAATCAACTGCTCCATGGTCGAGGCTGCCAGCGGTCCGCCAACACCTACTCTGGCGACTCCCACTGTTTTTCCCTTCCACTCGCCTGTCCTTACCATTCCCAGATATCCGGGGAGGCCAGCAGGAGCATCAGAAGAACTATCATATTCTTTTCCGGAAGACAGAATGTCTTCCGCCATGGCCAGGTAATCGTCGGTAAAAACCAGCATGCAGGGGATATCTTCACTGCAGGGGATATCTTCACTGCAGGGGATATCTTCCCCAATGTCCGCCTGTTGACGGCGTTTCCTTATATACTCCTGCCAGGCCTGAGGGGAGAGGACAGATTTTCCTTCCAAATCCCACGATAGTATGGGGGCTTCTCCAGTCCAGGGATTCTTCTTGTTCACAACCACTGCGCTACACTTTCTATTCTTCTTGTACATTGCCACTACGCCCTATTTGCTACGCTTTGCTTTCCGAACCTCATTACATGTCCAGAAGCGACGTGGCACGCTGTGAATTCAAATCACCCTGGGCCAGAAGCGTGGTGGCGAGATTAGTAAGCATCTCGGTGACCATCTGTCCCAGAAAATCAGGACTGTACCCACCCCGGTGGGCCGGCAGGTTAGCATACTGCCCCAGGCGTTCTTCGTGATGCCCCAGCGTGTCGATAGCAATGCCCAGCTCCTGCTGCTGGAATTTTGTCCGGTCGATGGCATGGTCTACCCGGTTAACAGCACTGTCCAGCGCACTCAAAGCCTGCTGTGCTCCGGCCCTGTCGTCCAGGTTGAACGTATCCAGGCTCAGTCCCTCTCGGGTGAAGTCCGCCGGGAAGGCGGTGGTCAACCTGTCACCGTTAACGGTGGTGAGGATAATGGGTTCTCCGCCCGCTTCATCCCCTTCTCCTCCGGTGAAACGGTATTTAACCTCCAGCACTTCTCCTCCCTCGGGTATGGCGTCACCGTGCAGCCGTACCGTTCGCCCATCGATAGTGAATCCGTTCTCCTCATCCTCACGGATAGGGCGGCCGTCGAGAGAGAGGGAAAACGTTCCGGCCTCCGGCGTCCGTTCCAGTTCGAACTCCGTCAAGCGCTCACCGTCAGTTTCGTACTGAACGGTAACCTGGTCCAGCGTCTGCGGCGCGGCGGTTCCGTTGAAGTTGACCACGTTGCCCTCCACGGTGAACCCGTTCTCTTCATCACGGGCAAGCTCCTGCCCGTTGACAAAGACCTTCACCGTGTCGGCCAGGACATCTTCCTGCTCTAATTCTACGCTGCGCATCTCGTCACCGACCTGGTACTGGACTTCTATTTCATCCCCCAGGGCGGGGACGGCATCACCGTGCAGCCGCAGCGTGTCACCCTCAATGGTGAAACCGTTTAAAGCATCCTGTTGTATCTCCACACCGTTCACCGTCACGCCGATTTCACCAGCGGTGCCGTCACCGGCCGGCTCGTTTTGCAGTGTAATTTCGTCAAAAGCTTCTTCGGTCTGGTAACGAATTTCATACTGGTCGTCGGCATCCCCGCGCCCCTCACCATTGAGCCGCAGGACATCTCCTTCCACGGTATAGCCGTTTTCATCATCCTGAGCCAGCTGAATTCCGTTTTTGAACACCTGAAGCGTACCCTCGTTGGGAGCATCCCCTCCAAGCACCTGGTCCAGATCTATCTCCGTCAGCTCCGCGCCGGTTTGAAAACCGACACCGACCTCATCACCGTACCCGGGACGGACGTCACCGGTAAACGTCAGTGTGTCACCCTCCATGGTGTACTGGTCCGGCTCTACCACCTGCCCGTTGACCGTCACCTGAAGTGTGTCCGCATTGGGAGTTACTCCTTCCTCCAGTCCCAGGTCGAATTCCTCGTAATCCTGGGGGGTCTGGTAATTGAACGTCACCTCGTCCCCCTGTCGGGGAACCGTGTCACCGGTGAAGCTGACGTTGTTACCATCCTGAATGAATCCGTCGGCGCCGGGCGTCTCTATCTGAAAGTTGTCGAAGTTGGTGACTCCATGATGAACTCCCAGTCCGATTTGTCCCGCCTGCAGCCCGTTTACGTTCTCATCCATTTTGAGCTCGTCATTCAAAAACAGCCGGACATTTTCTCCATCCAACTCCACACGCAGGTTATAATCCGTGGCAGTTCCAACCTTTTCTTTCACCGAGGCGACAGTTTTCTTCTTGCCGTTGGTGATCTGCTCGATAGTCAGTCTGTCCGAGCTTTCTTGGGATCCAACCCGGAAGTAATTGTTCTCGTCCTGGTAACCGAACACCACCATGGCATTACGTTTTTTTAGCATTTTGTCTGTCCGGGTGTTGAAATCAACCTCTACCGTGGCGGTATCGGCAGTCACCCCGGTCATGGCAGTGGCATGTGTTCTTTTCTCGGAGCGGATCTGCAGCTGCCCGTCCTGCACCGTGGCCGTTCCCCCGTCCACTGTCAGCCCGCCTGCGCCGCCGGCGAAGTCCTGGTCAAACACGATCCCTCCGCCCGTCCCGGCTTCGGGTATAGCCTGGCCATTGACGGCAATCTGAAGTGTGTCAGGCTCTGGAATACCGCCCAATTCAAATATTTCCTGGCTTTCAGCAGTAACCCGGGTTGTCTCCTGGACATCATCCAGGTATCCCCCCGGGAAGGTCAGGTCCACCGGTTCTACCCCGCCGTTGGTGCCCGGCATACCCGCCGTAACCGCCCGTGAAACTTCCCGGGTCTCCGTATCGGCGGTAAACCGCTCGGTGACCGTGTCTCCCCCATCAACCATGAACGTCTCCTCAAACGTGCCTGCACCCGGAGCGGTGACAGTGGCCATACGTGTCTGAGAAGACGAAGCCCGGTTGAAGAGGTGTATCCCGTTGTACTGCGTGCTCTGGGCGATTTCTTCGAAATCAGCCAAGAGCAGTTCCACCTCTTCGTTGACCCGGCGGCGGGTGGCGAGATTGTCCATTCCTTCCAGGGCACTGATCTTGTCACGGACCGTTCCCAGAATGTCCCGCATCTGGTCCAGAGCCACTTCACCTCGTTGAAGCAGTGAAAGCCCTCCCTGAATGTTCGACTGCCGGGCCCGCACCGACACCAGGTCGGTACGATATTGGCTGATCCTGGCGGAATCAAATGAACCGGTGGTGGGTGCTGCCAGGTGATCCATTCCCCCCGCCGGATACCGTTCACGGATTTTTTTTAGACTTTCCTGGTTGCGTCGGATCATGTCGGCCATGGCGAACGACTCGATCGTGCTCCCGATTTGAATACTCATCTGCGCGTGCCCTCCTCAATGTCCGAGGCTTTTCATTTTCTCAATGAAATTATGTCAACTTTTTACCGTAAAAAATACCTTACCGATAGAGATTTCTTATTCAAGCTTATCCCAAAACCCAACAATAATCAATTGCCTCTTCAAATTTTTTATAAAATTATATATAAAAAAACAGGCAGCGAAGCACACAGGTGCCTGCTGCCTGCTAATCTGGCTATTTCTTAACTGTTACTACAGTAAACAGTGCTGCTACATATCGGTTTTTGCGTCGAGCAGAATTTTACCAGGGGTCTTCTTCAAGCCGCGGCTCTTGCCGGTAAACTTGTCAAGAAGTGCGCCGCCGCCAAGACCGATGAGAGCACCGAGCCCGGCTCCTACCACAAGCGCGCCGGCCATGGGAATTATGGCCGCTCCGCCAAAAGCAACGCAGGCTGCGTTGGCAATCCAGGTAATGGTACCCACCGCCGCAGCACCACCCACGGCTCCGAGGATTCCACCGGCAATCTTGCCACCGATACCTTTGCCCTTGGTCAACTTATCAATCAGGGCTCCGCTGCCGTACCCGATAGCGGCCCCGAGGCCAGCGCCAACCAGTATCCCGGCCGCAAGCGGTATAATCGCCGCTCCACCGAAAGCCACACATGCTCCGTTGACAAAAGCTGTCATAATACCGAGTGCAGCACCACCGCCAATCGCACCGACAATGGAACCAGTTATCTTGCCGGACTTACCGGACTTTGCTTCACCGGCCAGAACATCAGGCACTGTAAAAGCACTCAAAAAGGTTACAGCAACCATGACTGCCAGAATTTTTGCGGGAATCGAACGTGACAGAGAAAAAACCACAGAACCCCACTCCTTCCCCTACCTTTGCTAATTTGTATTCCAACAGGAAATGTAAATTCGATAGAATAAGCAAATTCTATTGTCTTACTATGTATTATTACAATAACAAATTGAATGTTACAAAATCAGCAGTTATTTCTATTTTACACCGGACGGCCTCTACCTGTATACTTGAATTCAGCGAGGTGAACGACGTATGGACATTCTTTTCAAAAAAACAAAAATGCTGGAAAAGAAAGTGGACAATTTCCTGGACTTGATAAGCCAGGGCGTCATGGTGTTCGAGATGGCCATGACCGCATACGTAGAAGACAACATGGCTTCATTTCAGGAGAAATACAAACGGATCGATTCCATGGAACACCAGGCGGACGAACTGCGTAAAGACATCGAAGTCCGGCTTTACACCGAGGCCCTCATCCCGGACTTCAGGGGAGACGTGCTGGCCATTCTGGAAAACATGGACAACATCATCGACACCGCCAAGAAGACCATCACATCTGTTGACATTGAAAAACCGACGATTATTCCCGCTATAAAAAAAGATTTGCTGGAATTGCTCAGGGTATCGAAGGAAGCGGCTGAATCCCTGGTGTGCGCCACCCGGGCGTTCTTCCGCAATATCGAAGCGGTCAAGGACCACGTGCACAAGGTAAAGTTCTTCGAAGGTGAAGCCGATGTCATCGCCGACCGGATCAAGCGCACCATTTTCGCGCAGGAAGATCTCAGGCTTTCGCACAAGAACCATCTCAGGTTCTTCATCTCCTTCATCGAACGGGTGTCCGACCACGCCGAAGCGGTGGCCGAGCGTTTGAACATCTACACTATCAAGCGGTCTATCTAATCGCCGTCAAAGCTGATGGAGACTGGTTGATATCGCAGATGGGAGGATATGACGGATGATCCTGATTTTTCTTTCGAGCGGGCTTTTCCTGGGATGGTCCCTGGGCGCCAATGACGCGGCCAATGTCTTCGGCACAGCGGTTGGTACCAGGATGGTGAAATTCAGAACTGCTGCCCTGATCTGCAGTGTATTCCTGCTGCTGGGCGCGGTCATCGGCGGGTCCGGAGCGTCACACACCCTGGGAAAACTGGGCGCAGTCAACGAGATTGCGGGCGCTTTCATCGTGGCCTTGGCCGCCGGCTTCACCGTGTTTATGATGACCAAATTTGAGCTGCCCGTATCCACCTCGCAGGCCATCGTGGGCGCCATCATCGGCTGGAACTTTTACTCGGGCAACCTGACCGACCCCTACTCATTGACCAAGATCGTAGGCTCCTGGATCATGTGCCCCATACTGGCGGCTTTTTTCTCCTTCGTCATCTTCAATCTGGTAAAATGGCTTCTCACCATCAGCAAACTGCACCTTTTCGAGGTCGATGCCCTGACCCGTACGGGACTCATCGTGGTGGGCGCCTTCGGCTCCTACAGCCTGGGGGCCAACAACATCGCCAATGTCATGGGAGTATTCGTGCCTGCTTCACCGTTTCACAACGTAAAACTGTTCGATCTTCTCAATCTGACCGGCACCCAGCAGCTGTTTTTCCTGGGCGCCATTGCTATCGGTGTTGGAGTGTACACCTACTCGTACAAGGTCATGACCACCGTTGGAGGAGGTTTGATGAAGCTCACTCCGGTAGCCGCCCTGATCACGGTGCTCTCCCAGGCCCTGGTGCTGTTCCTGTTCGCCTCGGTGGCACTGGAAAACTGGCTGGTCACCCACGGGCTGCCGGCCATTCCACTGGTCCCTGTCTCCAGTTCCCAGGCGGTAGTCGGGTCTATCATCGGAATCGGAATAGCCACCAGGAACAAAAGCATCAACTACCGCATCATGGGACGAATATCACTGGGCTGGCTGACCACCCCTATTATCGCCGGAGTAATCACGTTCTTCATGCTGTTCTTCATGCAAAACGTTTTTGCACAGAAAGTCTTTCACCCGGTGCAGTTCATGCTGTCACACGAGGTTGCCTCGGAGCTCAAAGCACGGGGTTTGACGGACCACCGGTACGACCGGGTGACCGGAAACCTGTACGAATCAGCGTACCAGTTTAAAAAAGCCGTGGCACAAAGCGGACTCGATCAGTCAAAGCAGTGGAAAACCCTGGTGAAACTCTGCGAAATTTACCCCATGCTGATCGATTTTGACGACCGCGGCCGGCACCTCAGCCGCGAATGGTTCTCCAAAGGCCAACTGGCAGCGTTGAGCTATCTATCCGGCCATCTTTTCACCCACAAGTGGCAGCTGCAAAAAGCCCTGGAAGAGCTGTGTGACGAGTGGAAATTAAAAGAAAAGACCAGGATCAACAAGCTGTACAACAAGAACCTGCAAGCCAAGTACTCGGCGGTATTCCACACCTTCGAGCTCAAAGAGACGGCACGATACACATCAGGCAGCAGCATGGTGGACCGCAATTAGGTAAGGACGCACAATGGTTCAAATTATTGTATCGGTCGCCGTAGCTTTCGTTCTCATTCCGGTCCTCACCTGGAAGCTCACGGCGCGGCTCAACGGCTACCTGACATCACGGTTCCCCCCTGATACAGCATATGTTCGGGAAAGCTCACGACTTCTGGAACTGAGCCAGGAGGGAAGATACAAAAAATATGTTGTTACGGAGCTGTTTCTATTTATAATTGTGTTTGCGGCTATTTTGGTTTTCTATATAACCTGGCCCATTACAAGATTGAACCATGTGGTGCCGAATATGGTGGGTAAAGACCTGCGGTGGCCTTTTATCCCCTATATGTTAGGTGGTATTCTCGCATCAGTTCCCCACACCGCCTATATATGCAACTATGCGATCAGGTCCCTGTTCCGTTTGTTCAATCCCGGTCAAGACTCGCGGGTGCTTTTCTTCGGTTCACGGGTCATGAATCCCGCCACGGCCGGCTACAGGGCCGAATACAACATTATAGACGGTCATGTTCAATTAGCCATTGTCTTGACCGCGGTCTGGCTGGTCTGCCTGGTTCTGGTGGTCAACACTTACGCCGTGTATACGGCCGATTCGCTCATCCTTAAAAACGGTCCGTTTCAGCAGGTCACAACATATAGATTTGCAGATATTGCTATCACGGAAACGTCACGGAAAACCTATACCCCTGCCCGGCAATCGCCGCACACCCGGCACCGGATTTCCTTTTCAAGAGAGGGGAGTAATTTTTACTCGACTGCCCTATCTGACCGTCCCGGTACCATGGAGGAAAAAATCTACCGCACACTTTTGCCGCACATCGGGAACTATTCTCCTGTAAAGTAGGTTTTCTTGTTTAGAAGAATTTTAACCCGAACGATTCATGAATATCCGGGTTTAGAAAGGAGAATTTGATGCAGGTCTCACGTTTAAAGACGGTGCAGATATGCTTGCTGGCTATGCTTTTAGTACTGGGGAGCCTTCTTACGGGGTGCGATAAAGCTACTGAGGTGAAGCAGGATTCAGCACCCGCACCTGCAGAAACGGTTACCAGAACCCGGAGCACCAGCCAGGAACCAGCATTACCACCTGCCCCGAAAACGGCTGCCAATCCACAGGAAGAAAGTCAGTCGTCAGCAGCATCGTCTCCTACGGCAGCTGTGGGCAGAGCCCAGGAAGCCGGCCGACGACCGGACGCACAAGCCGCGCCGGACGCACCACGCATCACAAACGTCGAAATCCGTCACTGCTCTTCATGAGGGTACGGTTCGCGGGCCGCCGGTCTGGCGGCCGAAATCAGACGGGAATTCGGTGTTGAGCCGACGATTGTATACGGCAGCGGCGGAATTTTTGATGTCGTCGTTGACGGGAAGACAGTGTTCTCTAAATTTAAAACCGGCCGGTTCCCGAAACCAGGTGAAGTAACGAAAGCCATCACATCCGAAGACTGACGGACACGCGGGAAAGAAACGGTTACCGGAACATCTTCGGAAGAAAGCTCTTTACCCGGCGGCGGGAGAATTTCTTTTTCAGGCTGGCCGGCGGCGGTGGTTTTTTGTGCGGCCCGAGTTGCACTAACACCTCCGTTTTATATATGTCCAGCGCCGTTCGCCCCTGCTCGGAGACAATCTTCACATCGGCTTCACCGTCGAGCAGCGCTTCGGCGGCGGCGTGGAAATTTATGTTCATAATTAGACGGTGGCGTTTCTCCATGAGGCACAAATGAAGCGGTGTATTCCCGACACAGTCCTGCGCGTTGACATCCCCTCCACCGTTTATAAGCTCGCTGACCGCTTCGGTAACACCGCAGCGGGCGGCGTGGTGAAGGGCCGTACGGCCGTACGGATCGACTGTCTGCGTCAGTTGTGGATTTTCATCCAATAAATCGCGTATCCCCTTCACGCTTCCCATGTTCGCCACGGCAAAAATGTCTCCGTGCTGCTCCACGGTGGTACGCAACGCTTTATAGTTCCCTTTGTGGAAATAAATGTAGGCCAGATCCAGGGGGATGATCCCCTGCTCGTCCCTAGCGGCCATGTCCGCGCCGTTTCGGATCAACAGCATGGCGGTGAATACTCTCTGTTCGGCAATGGCCAGATGAAGCGGTGTGACACACCTGTTTGACAATGGATGAATATTGGCACCGAAGGCGAGGAGCATGTTTGCCCTCCATCCAGATCCGCCCTTGGCCGCCAGGTGCAATATGGTGACCCCGAACTCCGCTTCACGGTAATCGACCAGGCGGTGGTCCCGCCGGTAAACAGCCTCGATATCACGGTAATCCTTCCTGTTGATCGCCGACTCGAGCGTTTGTGCCATCTCCAGGATGTCCACAGCTTCTTGTAATACCTGGGCAGAATCCTCCTCGTCGCCGCCGGGAGCGGCACTGCTGCCGCCAGGGATACCGCCACTGACCGCCCCTCCGCCTTCTGCATCGAAACCGATGGCTCCCCGCTCCCTGAACCAATCCGACGCCGCCAGGCGGTTGAAGTAGATGGTCTCGTTAAGCGGTGTGTTGCTGAAGCGGTCCGGTACGTTCAGCTCCGCTCCCCGGGATAACAGAAACTCCGCCATTTCCAGACGCCCCATGGCCGCGGCGCGGTGAAGCGGTGTACGGCCTAAGCTGTCGGCTGCCATGATGTCGGCTCCGTGCGCCAGCAGCAGCTCGGCCGCGGGAACGTTACCACGGGCCGCCGCCTTGTGAAGCGGCGTGTAACCGCAGGCGTCCTCATCATCCACGGCTACGCCGTTTTCAAGCAGCCATTCCGTCAGGTAGGGCGGTTGCGCCAGGCGGACCGCTTTGTGCAGGAGGGTCTCGCCCCAGCGGTCGTGGGAATCGATGTCGGCACCGAGACGGTGCAACTCTTTCATGATTTCAAAATACTCCTCATCGAGGCGGAAAAACGCCACCAGGGTATGCAGCGCTGCGAATCCGTGCTGGCAGGTATAGTTCACGTCGGCTCCCAGAGAAATCAGGAGCCTGACCAGAGGCATGTTCTTTCTACGTACGGCCACGAACAGTGGAGATTCATAGTAAGCGCTGCCCGGCATCCGCCAGGTATCGATTGACGTGCGGCGCCCGACGAGTTTTTCAACCATGGGGGCATCTGCTTCTTCCACCGCGGCAAACAGAGGAGAATACGAAGGTGATACGGGATTCACGATAGGATTCAGTTCGAGCACCACATCCACCAGGTGAGTCAGTTTGCGGCGGATCAAAAGGTTTAAAACCGTATCACTTACTCCATGAATCCCGGCACTGTCCGAATACTGGTACGGATCGGCGCCGGCACGCAGGAGTATCTCGGCAATATCGAGCCGGTCGTTGTTCACGGCGATCATCACCGGTGAATCCCTGCCCTGGCGCTGGGTGTGGAGCAGGTGGGGGTACTCGGCGAGCATCTGCCGCACCTTTTCCCGGTCGCCGTCACGAATGGACTTAACGAATATCTGTTCCGGTTTCAAATTTCTTCCGCCAGAAAGTCGGTAGCCTGTTTTATGTCCTGGCTCTTGGCGATCAGAAAAACGGTGTCATCCTCCCTGACGCTGTGGTTGCCCCGCGGAATAATAAAGTCTTCGTCTTCGTGGCGGTAGATTCCCATGAGAACACATTCTCCCGGGAAGACTTTGCTTTGCGCTATCTCCCTGACCCGCATACCGATACTCTGTGCTCCGGGAGGAATCTTGACGGCGTATATCCCGGCTTTACCGGCGCCCAGGGTCATGATACGGCGCACCTTGGGCTGCTCTACCTCCATGATGATCTGGTTGACCAGCAAGTCGGCCATCCTGACGATGGTAGTGATCCCCGCCAGCTTGTACGCTTCTTCATACCGGGGATTGCGAAGGCGGGCGATGATGCGGGGGATCCCCAGGCTCTTGGCCACCAGGGCACAGGCGATGTTGTCCGACGCGTAACGCATGAGACAGAGAATGACATCCGCATGGTCCGCACCCGCCCGCTCCAACACATTGATATCGGTGGCATTACCGTGTATGGTGAGCGCTCCGGTGTCGGCGTAAATCGATTCGCAGACATCCGGATCACGGTCTATGGCCACTACATCATGTTTGTTTTCCACCAGCATCTTGGTTATCTGGTGTCCGATAATGCCCGCTCCGGCAACAACAACGTACATGGTTTGCTTCCTCCTTGCATAATGGAGCTACTTCTGCCATGCCCGGCGGCTGAACAGAAGTAATACTGGCAGGATTTCCAGGCGTCCGGCCAGCATACCAAAAATGTAAACTATTTTAATGAACGGGTGCAGCTGCCCCATTGCCGGAACCGGGATGTAACAGGGTCCAATATTTCCCAGGGCGCTGAACATACCGGAAGCAGCACTGTACCCATCCAGGTTCGAAAATAAGGCTGTGGCACAACCTCCGGTAACCAGCAACACGATCCAGGTGAAGAACAGCCCGCTCACCCGGTAGATCTCGTTTGAATCCAGGGGTTTGCCATCAATCAGCACGGTGGACACCGCCCGGGGGGGGGTGCGCAGCTTGAACACTTCCCGGCGGATCAGCTTCATCAAAATGCTGATCCTGAGCACTTTGATTCCGCCTCCGGTCGAGCCCACACACCCGCCGATCACCATCATAACCAGGAACAGTTGACGGGCCGCGTGACCGAAAAAGGGCGTTCCGATGTCCCGGGTGCCGAATCCGGTGGTGGTAAGAATGGAAACCACTTGAAAAAGTACAATTCTGACAGTTTCCTCAAGCCGGGCAAAGAAACCGGCGCCACTGCAAAGTCCGGCCAGAGGATCGAGATTAAGATATCGCTCCAGCGTAATGACAAGCACGAATACGCCGATGAAACCCCACCAGTAACGCATTTCCGTGTTGTCCCACAACGCCCTGAAACTTCTGTTGAGCACTCGATAATGGATGAGAAAATTCGTACCGCCCAACAACATCCCCAGTATCAGGACGTACTCGATGAATACATAATGGGAAAACCCGGCCAGGCGGTAGTGCTCTATGCTGGCGTCATAAGGGGAAAAGCCGCCGGTGGACAGGGCCGTAAAGCTATGGCAGACACTGTCGAAAGCGGACATTCCCGCCGCCATGAGCCCCAGAACTATCAGTATAGTAAACGCACCGTAGATACCCCAGAGGATTTTGACCGTCCGGGCGATCCCCGGAACCGGCCGGCCCACGTCAATCTTGTGGCTCTCCGCGCCGAACAGACGGTGAGCACTTCCGCCACGATGGGTAACCGCCAGGAAAAAAGTAACGATTCCCAGGCCCCCGAGCCACTGGGTCAACGCTCTCCAGAAAATAATACTCGCCGGCATCTGGTCGAGTCCCGTGTACATGGTGATACCGGTAGTGGTGAATCCGCTCATGGTTTCAAAAAAACCGTCCAGATAGCTGGAGTGGATACCGATCACGAACGGAATTGCACCCACAGCGGAAAAACCAAGCCAGCCCAGACTGCAGATAAGCATGGCCTGGACGCTGTTGGGCACACCCCCGCGAAACAACGCACGCAGAACCATTCCGATCACAAATGACACGATACTGGAGACGATAAATGCCCGCAAGGTTTCTGTACTGTGAAACAGCTCCCCCCCACCGACAACAAACACCAGAGGTATAAGAAGAATGACTCCCAGCACCAGAAACAGCGAGCCCAGGAAATTCAAAACCACGTTTATTGTCTGGAAACGGTTGCGCATATGTCTACTGCCCTTACGTGGCAGTTTTGCCCTAATAGGGCAGTTTTGGCTGCCTGTGCACGGCAGCACGTTTCACTTTATCATTTTATTTGCTTCGAATATCATTGTAAAAACCATCTGATATCTCGTCAACAGATAGAGCCAAGTAAGATGGTAGACCCCAACAAAAACCATCTGATATCTCGTCAACAGATAGAGCCAAGTAAGATGGTAGACCCCAACAAAAACCATCTGATATCTCGTCAACAGATAGAGCCAAGTAAGATGGAAGAACCCAATAGAAACTGCCTGATATTTCTTCAACAGATAGAATAATGGAAACGGTAGTCATCAGGCTCGCCTGCGGCGACCGGTTGTGCTATACTTTTCTGTGCAAATACCCTTAAACCAGAATGATTTACGAATCATCCCAGCGAGGTTTTGTGAATTATTCGGGCTACAAAAAAGGAGGATAAGTACGTGAAACGAAACAGTATGGTGGCTGTTTTCATTGTTCTGCCGGCGATCCTCGTGTCTGCAGCCCTGCTCGGAATTACCCCGGCGGTAACCGGCCAGGAACCCACAACGGACACACTGTCGCAGGAGAAGATTTTTAAATTACTTGATAAATCCGGTACGGATATTCTCGAATCTATGGCTGATGATAAGATGAATGAAGACCGCATCCTGATCGAGAATCCCGACGCCCTGGACAAGGTCGGAACACCGGCGCTGGAAGATGGTACACCGGAGAATCCTGAGCCGGGAACGGCTGAAGAAGTAATTCCTCCGGTCGTGGAAACCGTGCCCGCTGCCGAACCGGTACGGGGAGAGCCTGTCTCCATGGAAGACGATCCAAACCCCCTGTACCTTGCCCTGGTCTGGAACCATCACCAGCCGCGTTACTTCAAGGATGCCGAAACCGGGGAGTACGAAGAAGGCTGGGTTCGGATCCACTCCGCCAACGCCTATCTCCCCATGGTGAAACTGGTCCAGGATTACCCTCAGGTCAAGTGTACTTTCAATATCACTCCCAGTCTTATGCTGCAAATGAAAGACATCATTTCGATGTACAAGGCGGGAAAGCACACTGACCGTCGCATGCGCTCCACCATGAAGGACGCTACCACCCTGGACAACGACGACCGTTTCTACCTCCTGGTGCGCTACTTCGACATGCCGCGCCCCACCATGCTCGACACCTCCGCGCCCTACCGTGCTCTGCTGGACAAACGGGATGGTCTGGGCCCCGAGGAGTCGATCCACCAATTCTCGGCAGACGAATTGCGGGACCTGCAGGTCTGGTTCGACCTGACATGGTCCCATCCCATGTTCAGGACCGGTGAAGGCAGCTTGGCGGAACTCTGGGACAAGGGTTTGAGCGATGAACATTTCTCTGAAGAAGACAAGAAAATCCTTTTCGACGCACAGATATCCTTGCTGGAGTCAGTGCTCCCCACGTACCGCAAAGCCCAGGAAACCGGCCAAATCGAGGTAATCACCACCCCCTACGCTCATCCCATTCTGCCGCTGGTGTACAACACCGAACTGGCGGCGGTGGCCCTTCCGGGAGAGCCGCTGCCCACGCCGGCTTTTTCCAGGCCGGAAGACGCCCGGCGTCACGTGAACATGGCCAAAAAGCTTTACGCAGAGCTGTTCGGCCGCAACCCGAAGGGGATGTGGCCGGGAGAAGGAAGCGTGGGGCAGGACATTATCCCGCTGGTGGGCGGAGAGGGATTCAAGTGGCTTCTGAGTGATGTTAAGGTGCTGCAGCGGTCTCTGGGACGCAAATCCCTTACTATCGAGCACAAATATCTTCCCTACACGGTCAAGGAAGGCGAACACCAGTTGTACATGCTTTTCCGGGACACTGAACTTTCTGACAAAATCGGATTTTTATACCCGAAAATGGAAACCTCGGACGCCGTGGCCGACTTCATTGGAAAGCTGAAAGACATCCACGATAAGATACCTGCCGGCGCTCCCCACATCGTCACCGTGGTACTCGACGGTGAAAATGCCTGGGAGCACTATCCGGGACGGGCGGAAGCCTTCCATCGCGAGTTGTACCGGAACTTCACCCTGGAACAAAAATGGCTTAAAACAGTACGAATCAGCGACTACCTTACATCGCTTCCGGAAGACTTCACAGTCCCGGCCATCGAAAACCTGTGGCCCGGCTCCTGGATAGATGCCGACTTCCACATCTGGATCGGCGAAGAGGAGGAAAACAAGGGCTGGGACATGCTCCGCCAGGTAAGGGACTACTGGCAGAGCGTGCTGGACAGCGGGGGACTTTCCAAAGATGCCGAGGAAGCGGTCTGGAACGAGATGCTGGCCGCCGAGGGATCCGACTGGTTCTGGTGGTTCGGCTCCGACCAGGAGAGCACCAACGACAGCGATTTCGACCGGCAGTTCAGGAATACCCTCAAAAACGTGTACACCCTCACGGGACAGGAAGCGCCCGACTTTCTCGACAAACCCATCGTACCTCCTTCGACGGTGGTACCGACCGAAGTGCCCCGCTGCTATGTCACCCCCACTGTGGAGGGGATGATCGACCCGCCGGACGAGTGGTCCAAAGGAGTACAACTGAAACCGGGGGCAGCAGCCCAGACCATGGCCAGCGGTGGTACGTTGAAAAAAGCAGCCGTCGCCTATGACCGGGACAACTTTTACCTGATGGCAGAACTCAAACTGGCGGAAGACCAGGGTGATGGGCTCAATCCCGTTTATCAAGAAGGCATGTTCAGGGTATTCATCTATCCCGAAATTGCCGGGGGATTCACCGACGATCACATGACCCTGGTGGAAATTCCGGTGGCCAAAAGGGGTAGTTTCATCGTTCAATCAATGCCTTTCGGGGTTCCCGAGAAAGAGTATGTCAAAATCCAGCGGATGCTCATGGACGTAGTCGAGATATCACTGCCCTGGTCGATTATCAGAGCCACTTCCTATAGCCAGGTTGGAGTAGTGGTGCAGTGGGAAGGAGCCAATCAGCAGATGGAATTCCTGCCGGGCCCCGACGCTACATCCCACTATACCTTTCCGGTAAGCCTGCTTTCAGACGCCGAGGTAGTGTTCTCGGTGGACGATCCCCGGGGAGACGACAAAGGTCCGGGTACCTACGTCTATCCGAAGGAAGGCGTGTTTGAATCGGGAGTGTTCGACCTGTCCGGATTTGATGTACTGCGAACGGTGGACACCAACCTGTTCAGGTTCAGGTTCCCCGGGCAGATTAACAATCCCTGGTCCGGACCAGCGGGATTTTCGCTGCAGACCTTCGACGTGTATATCTACGAAAACGGAAACACCAACAATCCCGTATTGGACGCGCTGGAGGGACGGAATTTCGAAGTGGACGGAGGTTGGCACACGGCCCTTACCGCGGATGGATGGCGCAGCGCCATGGCCAAAGCGCTGTCCGGATCGAAAGTGGAATACCAGTCCGGTGTCAAAGCGCTGGTGGACCCGTTTCAAACCTCGGTGGTACTGGAGGTCCCTTCCAGTATAATGGGCGCCCTTGATGCCGGAACAAGGATCTTACCGGCTGTGTTAAGCCACGACGGTAACGCACCCGGAAGAGTTCGCCCTATCGGGGGCAAAGCTACCGAATGGGAACCCGGTGGAGCACAAAAAGACAAAGCACCGGCAGTGTTCGATGTGGTGCTGCCGCCTCGGGCTCAACAGAGGAAGGTGCTTACCGGAGAAGACGGTTACGTAACCGTCCCCGGTTTGGAAATCAAGTAAACATTCTCGCACAAGGAAACACTCTCGCAGCAGATTTTCCGTTATAATGTACCCAAGAGTGCTGACTGTTTTCAAAGGAGCCTGTAGAACATTATTCAATAACAAAGCTAATAAATTCCCGCCCTTTGAGCAAGGAGGGTAGAATGAACGGCGGCTGGACGCGGTTCACCTTGGCCAATGGATATAAACCGGCGTGTAACCAAACTGATAGCCTGGATTGGATTGATCCTGGTACTGGGCGTCTTTGCCGTAGATTTCCACCTGGACATCTGCGACCGGGACTCCTTTTCCTGGCTCGATCCGTATCAGTATTATCAATTCGCAGTGGATTTCGTCCGGGGAGACCGGGCCTACAATGAATTTGAACTGCCTTCTATTTTCCCCTTTATGATGTACCCGGTGGTTAAATTCAGTAATTCCATTCCCGCCGCTCTGTGGACCAACATACTTTTTGCCGCCATCCTGGCCGTGGCGGTTACGCTCCTGTGCCGTGAAGTGAAGCTGTCCATTCCTCCCTTTCTGGTCCTGTTGGTCATTCTTTGTTGTCCGTTGATCACAGGACTGTCCCGGGAACTATACCTGGAGTTTTCTCTCTGCGCCATAGTCGCACTTGCTTTTGGGCTATGGTTCAAATCCGACGGGTTTACCCGTGGGGGATACGGTATTCTCTTCGCCGTGATTTTCACAATCGGCCTGATGATGAAGATGACATTCCCTCTTTTTTTCATCGGACCGCTTATAGGAGAATTCGTTCTTCTCGCCTGCGACAAGAAGCGACGGCAGATGATTCGTCTGACGGCAGCTGTGGCAGGGGCGGCGGCAGCTGTGATACTCATCGAGCTGCTCTTTTTCCCGGTGTCCATCCAGTACTACCGGACCCTGGGAAATACGCTCTTTCCCATCATGAAGCTGCTTGGGCCACCCCGGATATTTTCGGCGGATTCCATTACCTTCTACGCTGTTCACCTCTACAAAACGATGCTGATGATGCTGGTCCCGTTTCTGGCGCTGCCCCTTCTGAAAATCGGTACACTTACACAATGCCGGCATGACGAAGCAGCCCGGAAAGACCTGGTACTCTGGCTGTGGTTCCTGGTACCACTAGTTTTACTCATCTTCCAACCGGTGAAGGAGCCAAGACACGTGGCTCCGTGCCTGATACCGGCGGTACTTCTGATCTTCAGAGGGCTTGAACAAATAAAAACGAAGAAACACAGGATAGTTCTGACGGGGATTTTAATAGCGGTTTCCCTGCTGCAATACGCAGCCATCACCTCTCACCGGGTATACTGCCCCTACTTTCTCGACACTCCGGTTCATATCAAGCAGATCGAGCGAGCGTTGGCGGAATCTGATCCTCTCATCAAGGAGCAGGGAATTTCGACCGATGATTTCCTGGCCCGACCACTTCTGCAAAGAAGCTGGAAATACACCCGCAATTTCGTCATCGACGGATTCGGACCCAATACAGCCCTGGCCCTGATGTATCACCTATTTCCCGGAGTAGTCTACGATATGAACCTCGTCAACAGCTCTTCCGGCAACCGGTCCGACCTGCCCTTCAGGATATTCTATGATCTCAACATGCTGACCAGCTTCAACAGTTACAATCACCGGTGCCGGTGGGGTGGATTCTACCACACGCTGGATAAAGCACAGATACTTCAGAACGCCGACCTGATAATTATGAACACCGCCCACTCCACCATCAAGCCCGATTCGATTTCTCAAGCGGCTGCCGTGACCGGCGATCTTCCTGGATTCTCCTCGGCAGCCACGGTCCAGGGCCGGGACGGCCCCATCGTCATTTTTACCAACGACACCCCCTCCACCACCGGTTACCGACAGCTTTACGCAAGTAAGTTTTTGAAAAGGAACACGTCTCTTGACTACCGTGAATTAAACACTATTTTGTTTGAACTGTTCATGACCACAACCTTTCGGAACGGATATGGTAAATACGACTCACTGCTGGAAGATTTTCCCGAAGGTTATGTTCCGGGACAGGAAAAACGGTGGATTTACTGGGACGCTGTTTACCGGGACCTTTACAGACCGGTACAAAGCATGTACGATGCCTATATCAATTCGAAGCGGCTAAACGTTAAACGATAAGCCAGACGGGAAAGAACTCATGAGCGACAGCCCAACAGACAGAGAAGCTAAAGCGGGTAGGCAAAAATCATCGGTGGTCCGTCATGTAGTGCTTATCGCCGTCCTCTCAGCGGTAGTCTATCTCAACGCGCTTCCGGGTGGATTTGTCTGGAGAGATATTCCCCTGGTACGGGACAACCCGTATCTCACCAGTTGGTCTTTTCTCCCTACCCTGTTGAATAATCCGGTGCAGTTGGAAACGCCGGACCCGGTCATTTACTACCGGCCGCTGACCATGATCAGCTTTCTCACCGATCGGCACCTGTGGGGGGATACGACAACAGGGTATCACCTGATCAACCTGCTTCTGCACGTGCTGGTTTCTCTGTGCTTCTACCGGCTGGCGGCAGCTGTGACAGCCAAGCGGCGCACCGCCTTGCTCATTGCCCTTCTGTTTGCCGTTCATCCTGTCCATACCGAAGCGGTCACCCACATAGCCAGCCGGGGAATGCTCCTCAGCAGTCTACTGCTGCTTATTACAATGAACGGTTGTATCCAACAGGAGCGGGGACTTAGCGTGATGCGGGGAATCATCATCATTGTATGTTATGGACTGGCACTGCTTTCACAGGAATCGGGCCTGGTGTTTCCCCTCCTTCTCCTGGTGTATTACCTGGTATACGGCCTGTCCCTTAAATCATGGCCCCGGCTGATACACCTCATAGTTTTCGCTGCCATGGCCGCGGCTTTCAGCGCCGGGATCCTGCTGACGGTACGGGTATCACCGGCGGCACTGATCGAAACAGGAAAATTGCTTTCACGACTGCCGGGATTCTTTGCCGCCCTATCCGGCTATCTGCGTCTTTTAGTGTACCCGGCTAACCTGCACATAGATTACGGCATCCCTGTGTTTTCTTTTACGCAGCTCGCTCCCCTCGCCGGAGTGCTCATCTGCTTCGCCCTGCTCTGTCTCGCTGTACTGAAACGCTCCAGTGCTCCGGTGGCCTCGTTCGGCATTATGTGGTTCCTGGTTACTTTGCTGCCCTTTTCCGGGATAATTCCCCTCTCCTCATATATGGCCGAGCGATATTTCTACCTGCCGTCAATGGGATGTTTTTTGCTGGCGGCACACGGTCTTCACCTGCTGGAGCACCACCGTTTGAACCGAAAAACCCTGCTCGCCGGAGTCATCCTGCTGATTATCGTTTTAGCCGCGCTAACCATCAAGCAAAACACCTGCTGGACGGACTCCCAGACCCTGTATGAACAAGCACTTCAGTGTAATCCCGATTCCTGGCGCGTGTACAACAACCTGGGCATCGAATACCGGAGAGCCGGCGAGTCTGATCGCGCCATCGATATGTTCAAGAAAGCCATCGAAATAGAGCAGCAAGGCCAGCCGTATGTCAATCTGGGCAACGCTTACGCAGCCGCAAAGGAGCCGAAAAAAGCAATTATAGCTTATCTGAATGCCATAAAGCTCAAACCGGACAACCCGAAATACCATTACAACCTGGGTAACTCCTACAGCGAAACCAGGCAGCCTGACAAAGCCATCGCTTCTTTCAAACGTTCACTGGAGCTCGACCCTACCGATCCGAAGGTCTTCAACAACCTGGGGAACGTGTATGGCGATATCGGGATGTTCACCGAAGCCGAGAAATCCTTCATGTCAGCACTTGCGATCGATCCGGCTTTCGGCTTTGCGCGCATAAACCTGACTGCCATCTACTACGATCAGAAAAAATACAGCCAGGCAGTCAAGCACCTGGAAATAGCCCTCGAGCTGGGAATAGATGTACCACAGGATCTTATCGATCTGCTTGACCACTACCGGTAAACTAGACCCTCCTGGCGGAGGCCCTCCTGGCACGAGGAAATAAGCGGGTTAACTCACTCCGGTAACACCAGTTCGATCTCGAACAGTTTCGGCCACAGTTTCCCGGTCACGAACAGCCGTTTGAGATCCTGATCGTACGCAATACCGTTGAGCACATCCACCGGTGGATCACGGTCTTCGGATGTCAGAATTCCCGACAGGTCGATCCAACCGGTTACCCGCCCGGTAGCAGGTGAGATTCTGGCAATACGGTCCGTTCCCCATATATTGGCGTAGATTTCCTCGCCGACATATTCGAGTTCGTTGAGGTTGTGCAGGGGATTTCCATCGGCGGTAACCGAAACGATGTCAGCTACTTCAAAAGAGACGGGGTCCAAATAATACAACGTAGCCGTACCATCACTCATGATCAGCCGGGTACCGTCATGCGTCAATCCCCAGCAGTCACCCGGAAAGGTGAACTGCTCTAAAAGATCGAAAGATTCCCGGTCGTAGACGAATCCGGAAGTTGATTTCCAGGTCACCTGGATAATCCTGTTTCCGAAGATGGTTATACCCTCGCCGAAATACTGCAGGGGCAGATTGTACTGCTTGAGCACAAAACCCGTTTCCAGTTCAACCTTGCGCAGGCTGGAGT
This sequence comes from uncultured bacterium, assembly GCA_964432985.1. Classification (GTDB taxonomy): domain Bacteria; phylum Muiribacteriota; class CAYSPT01; order CAYSPT01; family CAYSPT01; genus CAYSPT01. The sequence goes on along the minus strand of CAYSPT010000039.1, from coordinate 3,498 downwards.
GGCCGTAGCGCCCCGTTCCTTCGTAGATGAATCCGTTATAAAAAACCAGGCCCTGGGTAAAAGCTTCGCGGTCGTGGGAATAGGTGTTGACGACCCGGTAGGAATAAAACGGGGTGACCACCGGAATGGAAGAGGTGCCGGTGGCTGCGCTTAACGAACAGGAGCAAAGAAGGAGCGGTAAGGTGACCAGCAGCAGAACGCCTGCCCACCACCGGAAGCCCGCAACCAGCCGGGCCGGAGAAAAAGGTATCTTCCGAGTAGAGACCATCCTGCTCATCATCACACTCCCTCCTTGAGATTAAACGTCTACACACTCACGGTAGATCTTGATTTTTATGATACAGCACCACACGATAGTAGAGGAAGAGGTGCGTGAGAAAAGGCTTTATCGTTTGCTCGCATCAGCAACTAGATGCTATACTTTTCGTGGTGCAACCGGCAGCTTATTTCAGAATGTGGCGGAGGTGAATGTCATGAGCGCTGCACGAATTCTTTCCTGGAACGTAAACGGCATCAGGGCCGTTCACCGCAAAGGGTTCAAGGACTGGCTTATCGAGGATAATCCCGACATCTTGTGCCTTCAGGAAACCAGGGCGCTTCATGAACAGGTCCCCGAAGATTTAATAACCATTAACGGGTATCATACTTATTTTTTCGCCGCAGAACGAAAAGGGTACAGCGGCGTGGGACTTTTCACCCGCGAACAACCGCTGAAGATCCAAATGGGTTTCGGAATCGATGAGTTCGACCGGGAAGGACGGACCATTATCGCTACCTATCCCGGGTTCACGTTGTTCAACATCTATTTTCCCAACGGCGGGTCCTCACGCGAACGGCTGGTATTCAAGCTGGATTTTTACGATGCCTTTCTCCATTACCTGGACTGGTATCGCACGGCGCATACCGACCGACTCGTAATCTGTGGAGATTTCAATACCGCCCACACCGAGCTGGACCTGGCGCGGCCCAGGGAGAACGAGAAGACCTCGGGATTTCTGCCGGTGGAACGCGCCTGGCTGGACTCGCTTATTTCTCACGGATTTAACGACACCTTCCGGCTCTACGAGCAGACAGGGGGGCACTACTCCTGGTGGGACTATAAAACCCGGTCCCGGGAACGGAACGTCGGATGGAGAATCGACTACTTCTTTGTCAGCCAGGTACTTAGAAACTCTGTTTCGGCGGCTTTCATCCTTCCGGACGTCTTGGGCTCCGATCACTGTCCCGTGGGACTCGAACTGGAAAACGGATAATCTATCATGCAAAAACTGGGTACTATACTGGTAATCGTCGGTATTCTGCTGATACTGGGGAACCTCAGCGGAGCCTTCAGAACGTTCCCCTTCGCCGGGTGCCTCACCATCATGTTCGGGTCCTGGCTCTCGAAACAACGATAAGGTTGTTTTTCACGAGTTGCCTCAACGAGTATGCGAAAACAGTATACGGCCTCAAACTGTCAACTCCCAAACATCTCGATCCAGGCTTCGAAGATTTCGACTTTACCGGGACCGTTCCGTGCGACCCGCGTTTTTATTGCTTCCACTGGGCACTCCCGGCACAGGGTCCGGCGGTCCTTGGAGAAGAATTTATCGGCATAGCATATAATCTGTTCTTCCATGGTGACCGGCTGCATGTCCCTCCGGGGAACCGGCAGGCTTTGCTCCTCTATGTCCCGCAGTGATATCCCTACTCCCACGTGCCGTTCACACACCAGGGCATGCCGCGGAAAACCTTCACGTTCGAGTAGTTCCCGCCCCAGGTAACCGTGGCAGACATACGGTTTGCTGCCATGGCATCCGATCTGAGGAGCATGGGTGTAAAGAATGCCTATGTCGTGCAGCATAGCCGCTTCATGGATGAAATCAAGGTTCGCTTCTAAATGTGGAAGACGCCGAGCGATTGCGAGCGCTTTTTCCGCCACCATCCGGCTGTGCTTCTGAAGAAAATGATACCCGGTGCTTCCAGGGGAATAGAATTTCTTGATAATAGCAAGAGGATCGATGCGCATAGAGTCTCAGTATCCCAATTCTCTCAAACGTTTGTCCGAAATTCCGAAGTGATGCGCTATTTCATGGATGACTGTTTTCTTCACCTGGGCCACCACCTCTTTACGGCTGCGGCAGATGGCCAGAATAGGCTGGCGGAAAATGGTAATTCTGTCTGGCATGACGAAGGTCTGGAACACGCTTCTGCGTATCTGGGGAACTCCCTGGTACAGACCGAGCAGGGTTCCTCTTCCCTCAAGCCCCATGGAGCGAAGAAGCTCGCGGGAGGGGGCTTCTTCCACCACCACGTTGATGTTTTTCAACTGCTGAAGGAATTCTTCGGGAATCTCCTCCATGGCTTGTGATACCAGCTCTTCGAACTCGTTGTGCCCAACCATCCCGAACCGCCTTTTTTAATCCGAATAATTCGCAACCCATTGAAAGCTTATGAATTATTCGGTTTATATCATTTATTAGCATTCCGCACAACAGACGATTCACTTTCAGGACAGGCTGAAAACCGTGCATGGTGAAAGTGAACGCACCGTGGCAACACCGCGTAGTATAAGGAAGAGGGCTGCACCTCCGAGTACACCACCGGCGTGTGACGCGGCCACGGGTGTACCCAGCATTCCCATGTGGATGAAACCGAAGAACATCTTCCCGGTGTGCACTTCATAGAGACACTTGGCAGTCAATAATCCCAGGGACCAGAATCCGGCCCGGCGCTTCGAGCGGTCTTCCGAGGCGGTGAAAATAAGTTCCAGAGCGCTGACCGCCATCAAGCCGTGGGCAATACCGGAAAGGCCGCAGTACCCGAACGCTCCCGTGGCCGGAAGAGCGCTGACGGCGGCAACCAGGCTCGTGATTCCGCACACAAACACATACGCGGTTCTTTTCAACCGCTCCGGCTCGGTAAGCTGCAGGTAGAGAACAACGAAGGCCACACCGTCAAGCAGCAGGTGGTACCAGCTGACATGCACAAAGGGATGGGTGAAGAGACGCCACACCTGACCGTCCATGACTTTGTGAGAAAGAAATATCATCGGTTCGTTGACCTGCTCCCACAGCAGCGTCAGGTTCAGGATGACCACGGCGGCGATGTAGATGAAAAGTTCGCGGCGTTTCATGATGTCCCCTCCCTTAACCCGAAAGTTGCAGTAGCCTTCTGCTGCAAATCGAAACTGACCGCAACTTTCGGGTCAAAAGCCGGCGGCGGGTGGAATTCTGCCGCCGGCTTTCGTATAGTTTCGCTACACCTGCTGTTTCTTGCGCTTCAGCCAGACCAACAGCAGGAGGAACGCCGGCCCCACCGGTCCCGAGCCAAAACTGATCCCGGGCGATTTGCGGTCTTGCCACGTGTGACTGGTGTAATTGTTTCCCCCGCCGCCGCTTCCGCCCTGGTTAGAACTGCCGCTTGTGTTGTTTGCCGGAGCGTTGGCAGGGGCCGGGTTGGCAGCGTACGTTGAGTTGTTAGCATTTGTTGGATTATTGTCCACCCGGTAGCTGTGGG
>CAYSPT010000038.1:41847-46640 GCA_964432985.1 uncultured bacterium | reverse complement strand
GCTTCTTCACCCCGCTCCCCGGTGCTGATCCGCACCGCCTGCTGAAGGGGCATCACATAGATTTTTCCGTCTCCGGCATGCCCGGTGAAGGCGTTTTTCTCGATGATGTCAATCACGCTCTCTACCAGGACGGCTGGGCAGAATGCTTCGAGTCGGATTCGTCGTATGAAATCAACCGGCTCTTCCTCCATTCGGGCTGCGGCGTCCCTGGACCGGCCACGGCCGAATCCCTTGATCTCCGATACTGATACGCCGCTTAAACCTTCCAGTTGATGAAGCGGAAGGATGACTTCGGTTAAATGATCTTTTTTGAAATAAGCGATAACATAATTCATAGAGTACTCCTTAATCAATAGATACTTGCGGCCTGGCCGGGGCCTGATCCCGTTCGAGCCACCGGTAGACTGCAGGTATGACAAACAGCGTAAGCAGGGTTGATGAGGTCAAACCGAAGACTACTACTATCGCCAGGGGACGTTGCACTTCCGAGCCGAGCCCCGTGGCCAGAAGAAGGGGGAGAAGACCCAGTACCGTGGTTATGGCAGTCATGAGCACGGGCCGAAGGCGTAGCAGGCTTCCCATGATAATTGCCCTGTCCAGAGAAACTCCCCGCCGCCGCAGCACGTTGATGTAGCTGATCAGAACGACACCATTTTGAACGGCTATACCGAACAGGGCGATAAAGCCCACCGATGCCGGTACAGACAGGTACTCACCGGCCAGGAACAGCCCCAGTATACCGCCGATAAGCGCCAGCGGCACGTTGAGGATAATGATGAAAACATACCGGGCTACCCCGAACGACATCCAGAGCATAAGGAACACTGCGGCAATGACACACGGTACGATCACCGCCAGCCGGGCCATGGCCCGCTGCTGGTTTTCGAACTGCCCCCCATACTCCACGAAATAACCGGGAGGAAGCTCTATCTTTTCCTTGATGATACGCTGGATATCGGCAATCACGCTCCCCAGGTCGCGTCCGCGGATATTCCCCTGGACGATCCACCGGCGCTGGTTGTTTTCGCGGTTTATCTGGATGGGGCCAATCACCTGTTCCACCCTGGCCACCTGTGAAATGGGGATAATAGATCCGTCCAGGGTATGAACCAGCAGGTTCTCTATGGCTTCGGGATCGACCCGGAACCGTTCCTGCAGCCGCAGGTGAATGCCGAAACGCCTGGTGTTGAGATACAGGCTGTCGATAACTTCTCCTCCCACCGCCAACTCGATCATCTCCAGTATCTGGCCCACAGTGACACCGAAGCGGGAGCAGGCCTGTCGGTCGGCGATAATCTGAACCTGGGGCTGACCGAAGCTTTGTTCCGTAGATAGATCGACCAGGCCGGGGACATCGTTGATGGCAGAACCGATCTCAGTGGCTTTCTGTCGCAGAACTGTCAGGTCATCCCCGAATACCTTGATAGCCAGTTGCGCCTTGATTCCCGATAACAGCTCGTCAAAGGCGTTTTGAATCGGCTGGGTGAAGTTCAACTGGACTCCCGGGATACGCGAAAGATCATTGCTCAATGCCTCCACCAACTCCTGTTTGGAATGAAAGCGTGTCCACTGAGATTGGTCCTTCAGCTCGATGTGCACTTCGGCATAGTTGACCGGGTGGGGATGGCTGCCTGCTTCGGGACGGCCGACGCGCGATATGGTTTCTTCTATTTCATCGTATTTTACAATCCGCCGTTCCATCCGCAAGATGGTCTCTGTACCTTTCTCAAGGGATATAGATGGAGACATGGTCACCCCGATCAGGATAGAGCCCTCTTCCAGGGTAGGGATGAATTCCGTACCGATAAAGGGAACCAGCAGTAAACTTCCGGCGAATGCAACTACAGCCGCTGCCATGACGAGGTACTTTTTCTTTACCGCCCAGGTTACCATGGGGTGGTATGCGTTCTTGAGAGTCCTGATAAAAATGTTGTCTTTTGCCCGCTTTCCGTTGCCCAGAAGAAAACGCGACAGAACAGGGGCCACGATCAGGGCCATCAGTATGGACCCCAGCAGGGCGAAGGATATGGTGAAGGCCATGGGTGAAAACATCTTACCTTCCACTCCCTGAAGGGTGAAAATGGGCAGGAAGACCAGGATGATGATAGCTATTGAGAAAGCGATAGGCCGGGCCACCTCGTGTGCTGCTGCCCGGATGACAGCCGTTTTGTCGGGCTGCTCTCCTGGAGCGCTATTGAGATGGCGGTAAATATTCTCAACCATGACGATTGCACCATCACCCAGCATACCTATTCCGATTGCGATACCCCCCAGTGACATCAGATTGGCGCTGATACCGTACAGCTTCATGCAAATCACCGATACCAGGGCGCACAGAGGCAGAGCCAGGGCAACGATGAAGGCTGTTCTGAGATTCCCCAGGAAACATACCAGCACCAGTATCACCAGCAGAGCACCCTGAATCAATGCTTTTTTCACCGTCCAGGTAGCCTGGTGAACCAGTTCAGCCTGCTCGTAGTACGGGACCAGCTTCACCCCCGGAGGAAGCGAGTTTTGCACCTCCTTTACCTTGCGGTAGAGCCGGGATATTACTTCGGAGGTATTTTCTCCGAAGAGCTTCAGGACCATCCCTGACACTACTTCCCGTTCTCCGTTGAGGGTGACCACACCCCGGCGGATTTCGTTACCGTACTCCACCTCGGCCACCTCAGCCAGCGTGACCGCTACGCCGTTTACCACCTTGATAGGAATTCCCCGGATGTCATCCAGGCTCTGCAAAAGCCCGATTCCCCGCACCAGGTGCTCCTCTGCACCCAGTACCAGGAACTGCCCCCCGGCGTTATGGTTGTTCTCCCTGACAGCTTCCACCAGCTCTTCCATGGCCAGCCCGTATTTGTGCAGCGCGAAGGGATCGATCCGGATCTGATACTGAAGGACGTGTCCGCCGATGGAGAGGATGTCGGTCACTCCCGGTACCGTCTGCAGCTGGAACTTGACCACCCAGTCGTTGAGCTCCCGCAAATAGGTGTTGGGATCTTTTCCCCCTGTATCGATGGATTTATCCAGGGTCAGATAATAAATAAAAATCTGCCCTAGTCCGGTTGATATAGGTCCCAGGGTAGGTGGTTCATGCATTTCGGGAAGCTCACTCATGGCGCTTGCCAGCCGCTCCGCCACCAGCTGGCGGGCGAAGTAGATGTCAGTATCGTCACTGAAATACACGTAGATGACCGCCATACCGAAGGCTGACGTCGACTTGATCTGGGTGACTCCAGGCAGCCCGATCATGGCTGATTCAATGGGATAGGATATGAGCCGTTCAACCTCTTCGGGGGCCATACCGTGGGCTTCGGCAAAGACCGGGACCATGATGGGTGATATGTCGGGAAAGGCATCCACCGGTAGGCTGCGGTAATAAAATGAACCCAGGCCGATCACCACCAGCACGGCTATCACCACCAGGGCCCGGGATTCCAGAGAGACATTGATTACTTTATTTAGCATGGTTCTCCTGCCTTCCGTGCTCTCATGTCAGTGCCCGTGCCCGGCATGGGAATCGAGCGTGCTGGTGATCATTTCGGCTTTGAGTTCAAATGCTCCCCGTGATACGTATTGTTGTGCGGGAGACAAACCGGCCAGCACCTCTACATGGGTTGCACTTTTGTTGCCCAGAGTGACAGCAACAGGCTTAAAGCCCTGCTGCGTTTTCACGAAAACAACGTTTTGGTCGTGAAGGGTCTGAACGGCATCCTTGGGTACCACCACCTGGTAAAGTTGTTCCCCTGTTGTTACATAACCGGTGATAAAAAGCCCCGGCCGCAGGGTACCTTCCGGGTTGGGCAGAATAACCCGTGCCAGAGCGGTGCGGGTCTCCTCGTTGATAATAGGAGAAACATAGTCAATGGTACCGGTGACGTCGGTGAATCCTTTACCGCCGGAGATAACTATTGGGAGTCCCGGCTGAATGAACGGGAGGTCCTTCTGGTAGATGTTGAGATCTACCCATACCGTGTCCATATCGGCAATTGTGAATGTCTCGGTGTCGTCACCCAGTTTCTCTCCCCGGGTGATGTGCTTTTCAATTATCTGTCCGTCAAAGGGTGCTCGCAGCGCGTACCAGGCAAACCGCTTGTCCTTACCCAGTGTCTCACTCACCGAAGATTGCGTATGCTTCCCGCAGTTCGGATCGTCGCAGAGACATGGTTTCAGTTCTACCGTTTTGGGAACGAGCCCCCGTAGTTTTTCCACGACTGCATCATCAGCTCCCATGAGCCGCAGGCGTTTCTCGGCGGAGACGTCTTCGAATTCGGCTACCTGGCGTTCCTGCATAGTCTCACCGTAGGAAAACAGTGTCTCGTAGCGGGCTGTATCCAGGGCGGCAAGGAAGATAGCTCTGGTCGTCTTAAAAGCTGTTTCCGCTTCGAGCAGTGCCTGATCGCTGGAAATTTCCCTGGACCGCAGACGCTTTTCCCTTTCGTGTATTTCGCGGGCGGCCAGATACTCGGCATAGGCCGTGAGCAGTTGCCCCCGGTATTCGCCCATCTCCAGTCCATCGAGCTTGTCCAGTTCCTTCTGTGGGGCTTCTTTTTCTAGCAGTTCAAGGAGTTTGCCAATGTTTTCAAATATTTCCCTGCTCCGGGTTAGCTTTATTTCACAGCATCCCAGTTCGGTCGCCTTCATGTAGAAATCCAACTTGCTTTCAGCCAGTTCTTCGCTTTCGATCCAGGCGAGTATCTCTCCTTTCTGAACGTGGTCACCCAGCACCTTTTCCACTTTACGGACGATACCGGGCGCCCGCGGCACAATATGGGCCAGGTGATCATCGTTGATAA
>CAYSPT010000038.1:38045-41747 GCA_964432985.1 uncultured bacterium | reverse complement strand
CTGGCATTTCTGGCCGGGTGCTCTACCTGTCTCCTGGGCAATAACCGTCTGGCATGCAATAATAATACACGCCAGGACCAGGACTTTCCAGAGTGAGAACATGGTATTCCGGTGACCGGTAAAAGTGTCATTTGGTTTCATTGATGTGCTCCTTTCGCTTCATCTGATTGACCTGTGGTCAACGGCTCCAGGCTTTGCCCGATCAGCCGTTCCATACCGGATTTAGCTTTATGATAAGCTGCCAGCGCTTCGATATATCCGTCCTTTGCCTCGAAGAGGGTGCGCTGTGCATCCAGGACATCCAAATATTCGAATTTACCCTGGCGGTAGCCTTCCCGAGCAGCGTCAAAAGCATGCTGGGCTGCAGGCACTACAGATTTTTTCAAAACGGTTATTTCCCTGTAAGAGAGCATAAAATCACGGTGTAATTCATAAAGGGACGTACGTATTTCGAGCTCAACCATTCGGCGGGATGTTTCCGCCCGGGTCGTACGCAAATGTGCAGCGGCGATGTTTCCACGGTTCCGGTCGTTTACTGGCAGCTCGGTACCGATACCGAAAATGTAAGCCTTATCCCCTGTTTCCTGGGACCGCTGGACTCCGGCACTCAATTCGAGGTCTGAGTTTTGTGCTGCCAATTCAGACTGCAGTTCGCTGTCAGCAAGCTTGATCTCCCAGGACAATCGAGCAATATCCGGATTTTGTGCAAGAAGTGGAAGAAGCTGTTCGTATGCCGGAGGGCTGCTGATTGCCTTCAGGTCACCCAATGCTTTCAGAAAGACAGGTTCAGGACTTCCCCAGAGTGAGGCCAGTATGCTTCTGGCTACTTCAAGTTCCCGTTTAGCCTGCTCGAGTTTTAACAGGCTTGTTGATGACTCTACCCTGGCCTTGGCCTGCTCCAGGGGAGAAACCTTTCCTGCTTTTACCCTTTCAGAAACTATCTCCAGTACTCGTGATGTCAACTGGTGCAATTCTTCGGCCAGGGCGTATTTTCGCTGGGCCGCCAGCACTCTGATGAAGGTCCCGGTCACATCCTGGATGACATCCAGCCTTTTTCCCCGGTAATCCCAGTTACTGAGCTGTTCTTCTATGTTTGCTAACCTGGATCTCAGACCGCGTTTACCGGCGGTTTCAATGGTTTGGCTAAGAGAGAAAACCAGCTCGGCGGTGTTGAATCCATCTCGTTCCCCGGCCCAGGCCAGTTCTTCAACTTCCACTTCAAACTCCGGATTCGGTCTAGCTCCCGCTTGCCGCACGAGAGCCGTGCTCTCTTCCTCTTCGTTGCGGGCAAGCTCGAGCTGGGGGCTGTTTTCCAGGGCCAGGTCAATGGCGTTCTTGAGTGTTACTTCAGAAGAAGTCGTCAGTTCCAGGTTCTCGGGGCTTGTGCCGGAGGCCGGGAGGGCGATGAGACTGAAACTCAGCAGGAAAGCCAGTATGATAATCTTCTTGATCATAGTGCTGCATTCCTCCATTCATGGTTGAAATTAATGTGATCATTCGGGAATTAACTGATATGAGTGCAGCCGCTGTTCAGCGGTACATAAACCGATCATAACAAAAGGATGGTGCTGCACAAATTTCGCTCAGATTGCGGCGTGGATTTCCGTTTGAAGTGCGCTGTATACCCTGAGAACCGGTTCATGGCACGGAAGGCACTCTTGAATAATCCGTCGGTGGGTTGAATTAGTTTTATGAAAAAACGGTTGCGGTACCGGAGTTTTCTATCTTTGACAATGGCGGATGTAACCGCAACATCAATGCATTGGCCGCACTCGATTTTACTGGATGTACTAAAGAAAGTTTCCCCGGGGACCGGGTGATTATGCTCCTCTTCACCCGGGTGCGAGACCTGGCATTGTCCCATTAAAGAGAGTTCCAGGGTGGATTCTCCTTTTTCACTGACACACAGTACGAATTGGCTGGCAACCCCGGATAGAGGGAAGATAACGGCCACCATAAGCCAGGCCAGATGATGGGTCAGGTTTTTCTTGAATTCGAACATACTATTCATACAACGATCATTCGTCTCGCTCTTGTTCCTCTAATCTTGGTAACCAGTCTACCGTGAAGAGCAGGATGAACTCAAGAAAAATAAAGAAGGCCCCGGGCAGTACCCGGAGCCTTCGTTTGATTCAGCTGTCAAAGAGTCAGCTAGAGGGGGCGCACATCATTTGCCGCCGGTCCCTTTTTGCCTTCTCCCACTTCGTACTCGACAGACTGACCCTCTGCAAGGGTCTTGAAGCCTTCCATGTCGATGCTGGTGTGATGGACAAAAAGATCTTCGCCGCCATCGTCAGGAGTGATGAAGCCATACCCCTTCTGATCGCTGAACCACTTCACTGTACCTTGTGCCATGTTACTTCCTCCATTCCTGGATATCGCTTCTAGAAGGACATCCTGCTTATTTGTCCGTCCCTATCTCCCAACTGGAGGTACTTCCATTAGGGGTAAGGCATCAGACTTAAGTAACTGCCCGATAATTGTATCGTATTTCACCAAAAAATGCAATACTCTCCCTTCTTTCCTCCTTGCTTTTTTGTTGTAGATTGTTAAAGCTTTCCTGGGTTTGTTCTTTTACCCTTGACACATTCAGAAATTTTTCTGTAACTGATTTCACCATTTTTATCTATTAAAGGTAAAATCCCATTCTTAACCTAAAATTATTCGGGTTATTTAAGAAAGGAATTAAATAATGCCCTCATCCCGCCATTTTCCGATGTGTACCTTTCTGGTACTTATTTTGATGCTTGGTAGTTCATTCAACTACGTTTCTGCAGATGAAATGGAATCTGAACTACCGGGTCCGCGATCCACCAGTTTTGAGGAACCACAGGAATTGGCTGAAGAGATAACGTCCATCAGGACATCAGATGACGAGGGGGATTCGTGGTTTTCCCGGTTCAAGCGTTTTGTAAAATCCCTCTTCGGTATCGAGGACCCTCCCGAAGTTGAAAAGGACCCTGATATTGTCGACCGCACCCAGAAATGGTTGAACCGGTCCCTGTTGGAAGACTACCGTGATACGGGAGACAAAAAGGATCAACGCGAGGATAGACGGGACAGGCGCGACGAGGAGAAGGATAAGTCTGATAAAAATAATAAACCTGACAAAAAGAAAGAACCCCGGAAAGATCCCAAAAAGGATGATGGGAACAATCGCGATAACGGTGATAATCGCTCTACTGAAGAGTACGTAAGATCGCTGTATCGTGAAATACTGCAGCGTAAGCCCGATCAAGGAGGACTCAAGCACTGGATTGAGCAGATCAACAGCGGGAAAGTGACCCGGGAAAAGGCCCGTAAACTCTTCTACGAATCAGACGAATACTGCCGGCGTTTCGGTCATAAAAAAGGCCACGACGAAAATAAAGACAACGACGGCAAAAAAGAGGAAAAACAGGATGTCGGAGAAGGATTCAGCGAACCGAAGCGGTTCGATTTCGGTCCGCGGGAATCAGGGATTATTGAGTTTGAGACCTGCGGGATCAACCACCAGGACAAACCGTGCATAAACGGTGACTGGGAGTACATATTTGCTACAATGCGTGGTGAGAACATGAAACGTTTTCTGCTGCTTCACGCCGGCGGTGGGGGACGGGCCATACGGTATGTTCTGCAGGGAGGCGGTACGGACACCATGCGTATGGAGGTGGCCTCGGACAACCTTCCAACCTGGCATCGCTGGACAATCAAGTGGGGCGG
>CAYSPT010000038.1:34344-37945 GCA_964432985.1 uncultured bacterium | reverse complement strand
GCCAACCGCCTTTCAGTGGGGATGGAACTTCTGACAGCCGGATCCATCGATGCGGTGTTGCTCGATGTGTCTCTTCCTGACAGCCAGGGTCTGCAACCGGTGGAGAAGTTGCAGTTTCTCGATTACTTCAATGTTCCTATCATTGTCCTGACGGGGCGGGATGACGAATCTTTTGGTATCACGGCGGTCCGCAGCGGGGCTCAGGATTTTCTGGTCAAGGGTGAGTTTAGCAGGGGACTGCTGATACGGGTTATCCGGCACGCGGTGGAACGCAAAGGCACCGAGCGTCAGTTGCAGGAAGCCCAGAAGTACACGCAAAACATCATCAACAGCTCCATCGACATGATCATCGCGTTTGACGCCGACTGGAGGATAACCGAGTTCAATCCGGCGGCTGAGGAGACACTTGGGTACCGCAAGGATGAAATGATGGGTAGACAACCCGAATTTCTCTTCGTCGATGCCGCCCATGACCACAGTATCCGGGAGGCACTCAAAGGGGAGGGCCGGTTCACCCGGGAAGTGGACTACAAACGCAAGGATGAGACCGTGTTTCCATCGCTGCTTTCGTCCTCGGCAATCTACGACGAGATGGGAAACGTCATCGGATTCATGAGTATCTCCCGGGATATCACCGCCCAAAAGGCAGCGGAGGAGGAGATCCGGCAAGGCAGGGAAGACGCGGAGATGCTGAACCGGGAACTGATGACATCCAACAAGCTGCTGGCCACCTCGATCGACAAAGCTCGCAAAATGGCTAATCTCGCCGACGAGGCCAACCAGGCCAAGAGCGACTTTCTGGCCAATATGAGCCACGAGATCCGCACACCTATGAACGCCATTCTCGGCATGTCCGAGCTGCTTTGGGAAACCACCCTGAACGATGAACAGCAGGAGTTCACCAGAATTATTCGGACCGCCGGAGAGGGCCTGCTCGATCTGATCAATGACATCCTGGACCTGTCCAAGATCGAGGCCAACCAGCTGACCCTGGAAAACGTCGATTTCGAGCTGGCGAGAATCACCGGTGGTGTAATAGACATTTTTTCCCTCAAGGCCGATCAGAAGGGGATTGAACTTAACTGCCACCTGGGGCCGGATGTTCCCCGCTACATTGCTGGCGACCCGGTCCGCTTGAAACAGATTCTCATCAACCTGATGGGCAACGCCATGAAGTTTACCAGCAAGGGATCGATACAGCTGCTGGTCTCGGTCTATTTGGAGCCATTGAACCGGAGCAGCATCCGGCCGGTCCTGGGAGGAGAAGAGAAGGTAACGAGCCTGTTGTTCCAGGTGAAAGACTCGGGTATTGGTATTCCTCCCGAGCAGTCAGAAGCCATATTCGGCAGTTTCTCCCAGGCGGACTCTTCCACCACCCGGAAGTTCGGCGGTACCGGTCTTGGACTGACCATAAGCAAGCGCCTGGTGGAGATGATGGATGGGAAGATATGGGTTGAAAGCGAGGTCGGCAAGGGAAGCACCTTCATGTTTACCGCACGGTTCGCTGTTCGCAGCGCTCTCACTTTGGAGGTTGCCGATCAGGATGTCGACCAGTCTGATGAATCCCGGGAAATCAGTCCGCTGCGGATTTTCCTGGTGGAGGATTCGGAGGACAACAGGAAGCTCATCCTGTTTTATCTCAAGAAGACCCCTCACATGGTGGAAGTGGCCGTGAATGGGAAGCTGGCTGTTGACCGGTTCCAGGAGTCCAGCTATGACCTGGTATTGATGGATATGCAAATGCCTATCATGGATGGCTTCACCGCTACCCGGTTCATACGGGAATGGGAGAAGGATACTGAGCGTACTCCCACGCCTATCGTGGCGTTGACGGCCTCAGCCCTGGAGAAGGACCGGGAAAAATGCCTGGCCGCCGGCTGTGATCTACATCTTACCAAACCCTTAAAGAAATCCATGCTGCTTCAGGTTCTCAACCGGTACGCTCAGGCTAAACACCAGCAGACCGCAGCGGCAGCTCCCTCTGCCGGCGAGGCTGCTCCGGATGCAGCCGTAGCTTCACCGGCAACTCCATCTACAGGCACGGGTGCGCCTGTTGGATCAACCGTAAGCGATGTTGCACCTGATATCTCGTCTGAACAACAAGCCGTTCCACCATCCCTGGAAAAAATTGTGGTTACCATCGATCCCGACCTGGAGGATCTTATCCCCGGCTATTTCGACAATCGCCGCGAAGACATTCAACTTATGCTCCAAGCGCTGAACGGGGGCGATTATGACAAAATCAGGCTGACCGGGCACAGCATGAAGGGATCGGGAGCGAGCTACGGATTTCAGGAGATAACGGTCATCGGAAAGAAAATCGAGCAGGCAGCGATTGAGAAAAACGATGGCGTGATTCGTCAGGCCGTTCGTGCTCTTACGTACTACCTGGAACACGTTGAAGTGGTCAGCGGGTAGATGTTTTCGGCTGGTAGGTTTGACCGGCAGCTTCACTGGAATTGTAATGTACAATTCAGGCTGTACTGATGATGAAAATGAGAACTAAGGCCAGAAGCGCCACCAGGAACAAAACGAGGCAGGCCTTGAAGATGGTGCTCCAGACGGATGAAGTTTCTTCTTTTTCCGCCTTGGGATTTCTATCTATCCAGATTTTCGTGTCGAAATAAACTTCCGATTTGACGACAACCTTGTCGGATAAAGCTATCTTGACTATAACGTACTCCGGGTTTACTTTGTTTCTTTTGACGGATTTAACGCGGCCGGGCAATTTGAATCCGGTTTTTCTGAACGCCACCACACTGTCTTTTTTTTCCAGGTCTATGGCCGGGGTCCCGTTTACCGGATCCAGTCCCAGACGGACCACGTCCGTGGCTTCCTCCTCTTCGTCAGATGTATCTGACATGGATGTTTTTATACGTTCTCTGGTTTGTTTGAGCCGTTCCTGCTTGTCCTCTTTGTCCAGTTGGACCATCATCTTCTTTATTTTTTGCTGCTGTTTTTTCTTTTCTTCTTTCTTTTTCTTCTCCTCTTCGAGTTTTCTCTGCGCTTCTTCTTCCTCTTTTCTCTGTCGCTCCTCTTCTCTCTTCCGCCGCTGCTCAAGTTTCTTGCGGTTTTCTTCCTCTATCTTACGCTGTGCTTCTTCTTCCTCTTTCCTCTGTCGTTCCTCTTCTTTCTTCCGTCTGTCCTCTAGTTTCTTCCTATCTTCTTCGGCCTTCCGCCGCGCTTTCTCTTCTTCCTCTTTTTTCCGGCGGAGCTTTTCCTCCCGTTTCTTCTTTTCCTCTTCTTTCCGCCGTGCTTCCTCTTCCTCCTTCCGCCGGAGTATTTCTTCCTCTTCCTGCTTTAATTTTTCCTCGGCTTTCCTTCGAGCTTCAGCACTCTCGGCTTCCTTTCTGCGGCGCTCTTCTTCTTCCAGTTTCTTTTTTTTCGCGAGTTTTTTCCTATCTTCCTCGGCTTTTAGCCGGGCTTCAGCCTCCTCGGCTTCCTTCCTTATGCGTTCCTCTTTATCTTTCTTCTTTTTCTCTTTGGCCAGTCGCCGGACTTCGGCTTCCTCTTCTTTTTTCCGCTTCAACTCTTCCTCTTCTTTTTTCCGCTTCAACTCTTCCAGATGCAGGCGGCGTTCCTTTTCCTCCTCTGTCTCCGG
>CAYSPT010000038.1:22094-34244 GCA_964432985.1 uncultured bacterium | reverse complement strand
CGGATTGCCATCCGCAAAGAGCTTTTGAAGGTCTTCAAGGATAAGATCGTTCATCATCTGGTTTTTGAGATGGGGATTGGGTGTATCAAGAAGAGTGTGACTGACTCGATCCACCCACTGAGGATCAATCGTCCCGTAATAAGCGGTTAATTTAGCTATCAGATCGAGCAGAACAGGATCGGAAATCTGTCCTTTTTCCTGCTTGAGGGTGACCAAAAACGCCGGCCAGGGGGAGAGAGGATTGGCCGTATCGGCAAACGTCTTGGAATAATGGATGATGACAGGATGGCACGCGTAGAGCTTCTTCTCGGAGGTATCCCCAATGACTATGAAAGCTCCCAGGAGGTTCCCGTTGGGCTCCTCGAATTTAACCTTAATAATGAAGGTCAGGTTTCGCTCCGGTGACATGGTGAAAAGAATACTGCCCCCCTCTCATATATTGTAATAGCAGATTATGCACTTGACTTCAAGTCCCAAGAATGACATATGATTGATACTTGCATGGATTGTCAAGGTGTGAAAAAAGCAATGAATGAATTTAAAAGTGAAACTGGCATAAACAGATTCACCCTGTCATTTTTTAAAGATCTGGAGGATGGATTCCTTTCGGCTCTTTTCAGACGGTCTCTGAATCAGGTCCGTCTCGCCCTGGTATTCGGAATATTTCTGTATGGTGTTTTCGGTGTTCTCGACTACTGGCTGGCACCCTGGCACCTGGTGGCATTATTGCGTATCCGGTTTGGACTGGTCATTCCGTTCATGGCCGGGGTCATCATCTTTTCATACACGAGGTATTTCAAGAAAAGCTGGCAGATGTGCCTGTCTCTTACGGTGATACTCGCCGGCCTGGGTGTTATCGCCATGATGGCCATAGCTCCTCAACAGGTCACCTATTCGTATTACGCCGGCTTGATACTCATTTTCATTTATGGGTACTCATTTATCGGTTTGAGATTTATCTGGGCTTCCGTGGCCGGCTGGACAATCGTCCTGGCCTACGAACTGTCTGTTTTCTGGCTGGGCTCGACTTCGGCGGTCAACATAATCAACAATAATTTTTTCTTTATCGGCGGGAATCTCATTGGGATGTTTGCCAGCTACACCATCGAGCTCTATGCCCGGCGCGAGTTCTGGCAGTCACACCGGTTGAAGGAAGAAAGACGAAAGGTGTCTGCGGCCAATGTAAAGCTCGACCGGGCTCTGTGTTCCATTCAGAAAGACCTGGAAGCGGCGGGTGAAATCCAGCGCAGCCTGCTGCCGCCGCAGTCCTTGAAACTGGAAGGAATCGAGACGGTTTGGTTTTTTGAGCCTAGCGAGAAGGTGGGCGGCGATCTCATTAACATTTTCCGCCTGGATGACTCCCATATCGGTTTCTATATTCTGGACGTAGCCGGCCACGGCGTGCAGGCCGCGCTGCTTTCCGTTACCTTGAGCCGAATGCTGACTAACTGGAGCGAAGAGGACAACCTGCTGATAGATGCAGACGGAACCATACATTCCCCGGTGGAGGTCGTGGGAACGCTGAATAAACGGTTCCTCATTACGGAGGACACCATGCAGTTTTTTACCATGATTTACGGTGTTCTGGATATATCCAAACGGCTGTTAAAATATGTCAGAGCGGGGCATCCGCCACTGCTGGCGCAGTTCCCGGGGCACGACGTCCAGGAGTGGCATGAAGGAGACTCGGGTGTCGGATTTTTCAAAGAGTGCACCTTCAACGAGCAGGTAAAACATCTCCCTCCAGGATCACGCTTATTCCTCATCTCCGATGGTATTATTGAAGCGCGAAACAGGGAAACCGACGAGTGTTTTTCGCTCGAGAGAGTGTCCGGTATCATCAACGAGAATCCAGAACTGCCGCTTAAGGAAATCACCGGTTTGTTGATGGACAGCCTCCATACCTGGATAGCCCGTCCGAAATCCCATGACGATATTACCATACTGGCTCTCGAAATCAAGTAGTCGAAGCATCAAGTAGCCGAGCGGTTAGGTATGGGACGTCTTGCTTATCAAAACTTCCGAGGCTTGATAGCGTCACCGAACTTCCATATCTTGACCGTTAGATCGAAGCTTCCGGAGGCGAGCATGGTGCCGTCCCGGCTGAACGTAAGCGCCTTTATACGGCCGTGGTGCCCGGGAAAGGTGATGAGCGGTGAAAAGACCGGTATCCGTTCATCCGGCTCATTGGCGTATCCGATTCCGGTCAGGATGTCATTCATGCTCCAGAACCTGATGGTGTTGTCCATGCTGCCGGAAGCCAACAGCTTTCCATCGGGGGTAATAGCCAATGCCGTCACTTCTCCCTGGTGCCCTTTCAAGTAGGCCAGGATTTTGCCGTCCTTAACCGACCAGAGCTTGATCTGGTTTTCCTTTTTGCTCGAGACGGCCACCTGTCCATGGGAGCTCAGCGCCCAGGTTTCGAGATTATTTTCGGGAGACTGAACACTGCGCAGTAATTCCTTCGTTTCAGCGTCGTAGTAATTGATGACACCGTTGCCCAGGCCGGCGACAAGTTCAGTCCCCTCGGAGGTATAGGCTAGCGAAATGACATCATGGCCGCATTCCCTGATGGTATGCACGCATTCGAGGGTTTTGAGATCCCAGAACCGTATCATGTCGTCGTCGTCGCCGGCCACCAGGTATTTCCCGTCCGGACTGAAGAGAACCGCGCAAATAAAGGTGTTGGATTTTTCCGGGGAATAGGATCTGATTTCCTTTCTTTCCCGTACGTCCCAGAGGTCCACCTTGCCGCCGTCCTTGCTTCCGCCGGCCAGCAGCCGTCCGTCCGGGGAGAAGGCGGCACTGAAGGTGCCCTGGTAGTGCTCCATGTATTTCTCCGATTTGGCGCCGGTCGTCGTATCAATCAGAAAAACGGGAGTATTCACAACCCACTGATGCGCTCCGTAGGCGACGTGCTTGCCGTCGGGACTGAATGCCACCGTACGGGGTTCCTGCAGACCGCTGGGAACGGTGATGACCCTGTTTTCCTCGCTCGTCCGCCACAGCATGACGGTGGTGTCGTCACTGCCGGTGGCCAGCGTTTTCCCGTCGGGACTCACATCCAGTGACAATATCCCGCCCAGATGCCCGCGGATGACAGAAACCGGTGTCCGGTTGAAGGTGTCCCAAACCCTGATGGTCCCGTCGGCGCTTCCTGAAAGCACTTGATTTTTTGTGGGATGAAACACCACGCTGTTCACAGCGTCGCCGTGTCCGGCAAAGGCATACTTGCCTTCCTTCCAGTCGGGGACCTGCCACTCCCTTAGCAGGATGTCGGTGTCCAGGCTGCCGGATGCCATCCATTGTCCGTCGGAGTTGAACGCCATACTGAAGATATCGTCCTTGTGGTCCCAGAAATGGTCAACCCGCTTGAAATCCAGCAGGTCCCAGCGCATAATGACTTTGCGGATGTCTCCCGAGAACAGGTACTGCCCGTCGGGAGTGAACGCCAGGCAGGAAATGTCGACAGTGTGGGACTGGCTCTTGAACAAGCGTTCCCCTGTAGCCACATCCCATATCATCAGGCGCCGCCTCGTGTGACCGGTGGCCAGGTAGGTCCCGTCGGGCCTGATGGCCAGGCAATTTATGGAGAATTTCTTATTGCTTTCACATATCTGGCGGATTTCGCCGCTCTCCCGATCCCACACGTGGACCGTAGTATCGCTGCTTTTGAACGCCACCAGCCGGCCGTTTGCGGACACGTCCACACAGTTGAATCCGCCCTTGACGGTAACTTCACTGTCAGACGGCGGGAAGGTAGTCGACGCCGTGGCTGACTCCAGGTTCCAGGTAATGATCTTTCCGTCTTTCCCGGATGAAATGAGTGTTTTTCCATCCGGCCCGAAATCTACCCGGGTGACCGTCTTGGAATGGTCCTTGAAGGTCTGAAACGGCTGGTAGAACCCTTCGAAACCGTGCTCCACCTTCCACAGCATCAGGTCGATATACGGATAACAGTCCAGCTCGTTCTTGGTAATGATTTCCTTGACATCGCGGTAGATTTCCGAGGCCTTGGTCAGCTCAAGGTTTTCTTCCATGAACATGCCCCGCTGCACCAGGGCATCGACCAGCTTCAAGCGGGCCTCATTTTCGTTCTTCACGGCGATTTTCCGCTGCTTTTCGGTTTCGATCTGGGCTGTTTCCGCAGCTTCCTTGGCTTCTTTGGCTTCGTCCCGCTGCTCTTCCGCTATGTTTTTCTGGCGGCGGATCTGCACGTGGGACACAGAGAAGGAAATGACGATAACCAGCACCACGGCTGCGATGGCCGCCGCGAGTACCCTGTTTCTGGCCACCCACTTGGTGAATACCTGCCAGAGGCTGTATTCCATGGCCCCGATGGGCCGTCCGGAAAGAAAGAGCTCAATTTCTTCTTTCAGCTCGTGAACAGTCCGGTAGCGGTCTTCCTTGTCCGGCGCCATGCATTTCATCACGATGGAATCGAGCTCCGAGGGGATACCCCGCCAGGGATTCCTCTCGGAAGGAAGCTCGGGACTCTCTTTGCAGACCTGCGCCAGGATCTCCCAGAGATTGCTGCCAATATATGGCGGTTCCAGGATTAGCAGTTCGTAAAGCAAAGCGCCCAGGGAGTAGATATCCGACCGCTCGTCCATTTCGTCTACCAGGCCCCTGGCTTGCTCCGGCGGCATATAGGCGGGTGTCCCTACAATGGACCCGGACATTGTCTTCATGGTGTCCTCATTTTCCTGGCGGTCGGTGATTACCAGGGAATTTTTATGTGTGTCATCCCGATCCACTATTTTGGCCAGACCCCAGTCCATGACGTAGACCTCACCGAAATCTCCCACCATGATGTTGCCCGGTTTCAAGTCGCGGTGGATGACTCCCTTGGAATGGGCGTAGTCGATGCCATCGCAGATTTTCATGAACATACCCAGCAGCTCCGTTATGCGGCGCGCGTCGATGGGCTCGAGATGTTTCTCCTGCTCTTCCTTAATGGTCTCAGCCAAAGAGGAACCTTTCACCATTTTCATGGTGAAATAGACCTTGCCCCCCGAATCGGTGCCCAGCTCATGGACCGGGCAGATGTGGGGATGCTCCAGCTGTCCCTGCACCTGTACTTCTTCTATGAAGCGTTCCACCGCCGCCGTCGAGGAAGCAATCCCGCCGGTAATGACTTTCATGGCCACCTCACGGCGGATGTCTGTGTCCAGCGCGTTGAGAATTATACCCATGCCGCCCCGGGCAATTTCCCCGGCGATAAGGTATTTTTCATCGCTCCCATGAAGGTGGGGTTTTCCAGCCAGCTTTTTACCGGTTAGTCCGGTTAGATGTGCTGTGTCGTGAAGGCTCACATCGGGACTGATGTCGCAGGTGGAGCGGAGTGACGACAGCACCGATTTTTGCGTCTGCGCCAATCCTCCTGAAGGAGCCAATTGAATTATTGACCCGTCATCATAGGCAATAAAAGAATCGTGGACCGATAGGTCGTCTCCCTGGGCCACTAACGAATTGATAATTGTTTCCGCTGCTTTGTTGCCTCTATCTTTTAGCATTCCCAGAGAAGAAATTGCCTTCTCTGATACGCGCAGATCATCGTCCCTGGCCAACTCACCCAATACGTCGATAACTTCTTCTGATGCGATTTCCAGGCAGGCGTAGGCGGCGCTGATCCTCATTCGGATATCAGGAACGCTGGCCATTTCTTTAAGGGCCTCAATAACTTTCTTTGGATACGCTTCACCGAGAGCTACCGCCGCGTTGGCCCTGACCCGGTTGTTGCGGTCTTCCAGAAAGGGAATGAGTCGGCCCAGGTTCTCTTTCCGGTCAAGCCAGCCGATGGTCTCGACGGCATTGGCTCGTACACGATCATCTCTGTCGGAGAGAAAAGGAATGATCGCATGCACATCGTTTTCGGTACCCAAATCACCGAGTCCCCGGATGATGGCGGCTTTGACATAGCTGTCCGACTCTTTTTTCAGCGTGGTTATCAGAAGGGGGAGGACATCCGGTTCCTTTGATTGCACCATGTTTTTCACCGCTTCGAGCCTGACATTGAAATCTTCGTGGTTGATATCTTTGAACGTCTGCTCTTCCGAAAGCAGGGAAAAGTAATCGGTTAATCCCTCTTCATCTTCGGTGAAGATTTTTTCAAGCGCCAAATGCGCCTGCTCGTTTCCGTTCCCCGCCAGCGCTTCCAGGCCCTTGACGGCTTTCATTCGAACTGATTTTTTATCATCCTGGCTGGCCTTGAGAAGAAGGTTCAGGGCCATCTCGCTGTTGAGTTTTCCCAGAGCAAAAGCGGCGGCGTCACGCCGGTTGACCGAAGGTGATTCAAGCATTTCTCCCAGCCGTTTCAGAACGGTTATGATGTTGTATTCCTTCAAGGCCAGGGCTGCGTTGGCGGCCACCCGGTGATCGCCGTCTTTCAACAGTGGGACAATAAACTGGAGAAGGGTATCGTCGCCGATCATAGCGGCTGTTTCCACGGCGTTTGCCCTCAGGCGATGCTCGTCGTCTTTCAGGGCGTTTTGAATGACGGTGTGTGCTCGTTCGCCGCCGACGATTGCCAGGCTGTGGAGCATACCTGACTTAAGGACCGGGTCCTCTTCCTTTAAATAGGCGGCCTGCAAAGCCGGGTAGAGTTCAGGATCCCCGAGGCGAGCGGCCAGGTTAAATCCTTTGCTGCGCTCCTCGGTCATCCGGGAGGAAACCAGTGTTTTCACCTGGCTGCGGACATTGTAGCCGGTGCTCTGGGTTGTGGTGGTATCCGAAAGGGTGTCCGGCATCGAGGCGTCGTGCTGAAGAGCCTTGTCTTTGATAACTTTCAGGCCTTTTCGGGCAAGGTAGCGGATCTGTGCACTTTCATCCTGTTCGGCCATCCGCTGAAGATACGGAATGACCCGGATATCATCGTATTTGACCAGATTTACAACGGCCTGTATTCGCTTGATTTCCTGGGCGTTATCAAGTCCGGAGACAATAGTGTCAAGGGTTTCCATTGTCGTTCCTCCAGTTGTCAAGATCTGGTGCTGCGATGAAACCTTCGCTTCAGGCCCTGAATTAGTCTAAGTATACAATATGCATATTATAATATATTTTACGCTCACTTTCCATTTTGCCTTTAGAACAAACTTCAGTAACGTATGCTGGTCAATCCCGCCCTCTGATAACTAAGTGTAGAAAGCAGCAATTAATTGTCTGTTTGATTGATGTAGTAGTCTGCGGATATACTACCCTGTAGGCTGGAGCGGTACGATATGGGTTGTGACCGTGCCCGCCACGCTATTAACCAAAAAACTGGAGAAAGGGAGGATTTGAAATGGGACTGCTGAAAAATGTTAACGGAGATTTCAAAAAAATACTGCTGGAGATGAACCCGGAAGACCAGATGTCTATGTTAACGGAAAGAATGATAGAGAAGGAAATGGACATGAACGGAGATCCATTTCCTACCTTTCTGAAACCGTATTTTGTGGAAAACGCCGACCGGCAGTTCATTTCTACGATTACTTCCATGATGGCTGTCGGCCTGGAAAAAATCGGCCGGGCATACCTGCAGGACGGCACCTTCTCCGACATCATCGAACTGGATGGGCGGGAAGGTGAACTGGCCCGGATCAACCCGGGATATCCGGGAATCCAGATGGTCAACCGTTATGACCTGTTCTTCAATCAGGAAACCAAGGACCTCAAGTTTCTCGAATTCAACTGCGGCGATCCATCGGGGATGGGCTGGAACGATGATATGTTGGAGATATTCTGCGGTTTACCGGCTGTAAGAAAGCTGGCAGAGACATATGATCTGACCGTTGACCGGCTGCTAGACAGCCACCACCGGGCGCTGAGGAGGAAGTACGAGCAGTGGTGCCTGAACAAGGGAATGGGAACCCCGGTTCCCCGGCCCAATATCGCCATCGTCTGCTGGAACGAGTCCACCATCCTGGGCGATTTTCATTCAATTGCAAGGTATTACAGTTATCTCGGGTACAATTCGTGGTTCGCCGATCCCTCCGAATTCGACTACGACGGGAAGAAGCTCTATCTGAACGGTAACCACATCCACCTGATCTACCGGGACGCCCTGACCGACTTCATCAACGATGAGTTTTGGGGTGGCTGCCAGGCGGTGATCAAGGCTTACAAGGACGGCAACGTGTGCATGGTGAATCCAATCACCGCTGCCACCGGCGACTTCAAAGCCATCCTGGAGATCATGACCGAAGATAAATATTTCTCGATGTTCACTCAGGAGGAAGTTGCCGCCTTCAAGAAACACATCCCCTGGACCAGGATGGTCAGGGAGCGGAAGACCATCTTTGAAGGCAAAGAGGTAGATCTCATCCCCTTTATCAGTCAGAACAAGGACCTGCTGGCTCTGAAGCCCAGCGCCGGTTACGGCGGGTTCGGCGCGGTCATGGGGTGGCTGGCGGACCAGGCTGAATGGGATGCTACTATTCAGAAGGCTCTGACCGTAGGGCCGACCTACGTTGTACAGCGCAAGGTGGAGGTTCCGGTTGACGAGTTTCCCATCGTCGAGGACGGCAAACTGACCGGGTTCGAGGACCGGTACGTCAACATCAACTTCTGGGTGCACGACGGGGCATTTGCCGGAGCGTTCAATCGCGCGGCAGCGGGGCAGATCGTCAACGTCCACCAGGGCGGCGGTCTCATGCCAGTGTTCTTCGTGGACAGCAAACTGTAAAGCAGGATGGAGTAACAAACAGTTCAACCGAGCTTTTCAAGCAGATCGGTTGATCAATTAAAAGTCCCGCGGCGGCAGCTTTTCTGGCTGTTCCGCGGGACATTATTTAATGGGTTAGTCCTTTTTGTACCCGCACAGTTCGTTATAGGCTTTTCCTTCTACCTCAACGCCGTCGAGTTTTCCGGACACGGAACAGGCGCCCTCCCAGTAGTCGATGAAATCCGGTGAGAAGCGGTTGGCCGGAATCTCCTGCTCCTTCAACTTCGGGATGACATCGAAATGGTAATTCTTATCGGGCAGGAAGATGTGAAATCCGGAAGGATACTTGATGTTTGTGGTGGGGCTGCGCCACCAGGAAAGCGGGGTGAGTTCCACCTGGCGCAGCAACTCGTTGGTGTTGTCCGGGTGGAGTATCTCAACGAAAGGATTCGTCTGCTCGCCCTGGCTGTCTTTAAAGCTGAATATGTTAAGTTCCATGTTGTTCTCGAGCTGCAGGGAAAACCAGTCCCACCCCCAGATGCATGACATGAAGAAGTTGCCCCACTGGTGGTCCATCCAGCCCGTTCCGCTGACCTGGTAGTCCTCTCCGTTCAGGGTTATGGTCCCGCTGGCGGCGTTGCGGGTCAGAGAGTAGTAATACGAGGGCCTGTCCACGCCCATTTCAATGATGCCGCTGTCCCCGATCAACATGGGGGGTTTGAGGGACCGCAGCAGGAACTGAAACGAAAATTCGGGAGTTTCAGCCCAGATATCGTAGGTAAAAGAACCGATGGCCTTGCTGCCCCACCCGCCGTAGGTGAGGTCGAGCTCTCCCCGCTTCACCGACACGGAGGTGGCCGGAAAGATCCGGCGGATGTAGTGGATCTTGCCGCCGTCGATATCGGTGATGGCCGCGTGGGCGAAGTAGATGAACGGAGTGAAGCGGAAAAAGCACAGCTCGAAACCGAAGTTGCGGTTCTCATCGGACTGGAAATGGCCGGTGTAGTACCACCATTCGATCAACTTGGAGACGTGCAGCCCTTCGTCGTCGGGGAAACTGATGTCGGGCTCAGCTTCAGCGTCCTTCTCCGGTATGGGTTGTGGTGTCCGGGTCTTCATGGCTTCCGCCCGCTCTTCAAGCACTTTTTGGGTCTTAAGCGCCTGTCCCAGGCGCGAGAGCGACTTTCCCCGGTCCGTCCGCCCCATAACATTGAGGTAATCGGCCCGCGCCGCCTTGGTTATTTCCCGCGAGGCCGGGAGGAAAATGACGGAAATCTCTTCATCCAGCAGGGGAACATTGCGGACGAAACAGTTGAAATTTTCGTAGTTGCGGCCGGCCATACCTTGAATGACCTCTTCGGTCACATACTTGACATAGGTCTCCCTGGACAAGCCCATCCCCTTGAACAGGGGCAGCCTCATGGAACCGAGTATAGTTCTTTCTGGAAAATCTTCGACGGTGATGTCCGCCTGTCCGACAGGCAGCGACTGGCCGGAAGCGTGGCTGGACAGGATACAGAAAAGAAATACGAGAAGCGACAAATATAAACTGCGCTTGTTCATCGGTTAACCTCCCTTAATTAATAAAAAAGCCATCAATACCATCATAGCAGATCAGCCGGTTTTATGGCAGGAAAAATGTGAAAAACTGCGGGCCGTATCAGGTAAAATAGAATATGCATGGCAGTTGAATTGCCCGGACATATGGTCGTGAAGTATACATGGTAATGAAAAGGTAAATAGCAATGTATGAGCTTTTAAGGAACATCAATCACCGCCCGGAACCCTTCGAGTTCTACACCGCGGAAGCGTTGTGGACCGATGAGCACACATCCCTAAAAATGCTCGAATTCCACCTCGATGAAACAGTCGATGTTTCATCCCGCAACGCCGGTTTCATCGATCGTTCCGTGGAGTGGATAGCTTCTCGTTTCGAGGTGGGAGCGAAAACGAGTGTCGCTGATTTCGGATGCGGACCCGGGTTGTATTCGATTCGCCTGGCGGAAAACGGCGCTGATGTCACCGGGATAGATTTTTCTGCCCGCTCTATCCTGTACGCACAGGACGCAGCGTCGCGAAAAGGTCTGACCATTGACTATGTCAGACAGAACTATCTCGAGCTTGAGACTGCAAAGAGCTTCGATCTTATCGTAATGATCATGTGCGACTACAGCGCGCTGAGTCCCGCGCAAAGAAAAATCCTGACCGGCAAATTTTACACTCTCTTGAAACCGGGCGGTTCGGTTCTGCTCGACGTATATTCTGTGAATGCTTTTGGGCAAACACGCGAAGTTTCAAAGTACGAGTACAACTTGCTCGGCGGATTCTGGTCATCTGCGCCGTATTATGGTTTTCTGAACACGTTCAAATACGAAGAAGAAAAAGTTGTACTCGACAAATACACGATATTCGAAGCCGCCCGAACGCAGGTGATATACAACTGGCTGCAGTATTTCAGCCGGGGCTCACTTGGCAAAGAGTTCGAGCAGCAAGGATTTATCGTTGAAGGTTTCTATTCTGATGTTGCCGGAACTCCCTACGGTCCGGATTCAAACGAGTTCGCCATAGTGGCAAAAAAGCCTCGCTAAGCAAGCGTTTCAAACATCGATCGCTCGATCAGGCTCAGCGGAATCATGCTGCTTTTCAGAAAATCGTCGTGGAATTTCAACAAACTTGCGTTATCGGTTGTACTCATATAACGGTTCCGCAAGCGCATGATTTCGGTTTTACCCACCAGGTAGCAGATGGCGCGTGTGGGATCGGTGGCGTAGTGGCGCATTTCTGATTGTGCTACCTCGGGGGCAAGGCACACCTTTTCCGACAGCAGCTCGGCACCCTGCTGAAGGGACATCGCTCCCCGGTGTATCTCTACGTCAATCAGGGCGCGAACCGCTCTGAACAACTGGTCCTTGCGGCGGAAAAGTCTCTGTTCGATTGTCTGAAGAAAGCCTTGTTCTTCCATCATCTCTTCGGTGTAAAAAGCCCAGCCTTCATCGGCAAGGGGATTGCAAGCCATTTTCCGTATCAGGGAGACGGAGTTCCGTGCGTAAAGGCAGGAGAGATGATGGCCGGGATAGGTCTCGTGAGCGGTAACCGTGGGAATGATATAGATGGTGTGTTCGCTCAGGTAATCGTGACGCTCCTCCTTCGAAAGCCGTCCGGGAGGAAGGGTGACCCAGTATATGCCCGGGGTAGCGGATTTGCTCAGCATCGGACACGGCTCATAACCGTTGGTGGGAAAATAGGCTTGGAGGAAAGGTGGCGTGATCCGAACCTCGAGCCGGTCTTCATCAGGAATGGTAACAATTTCCCGCTCCCTGATAAAGTGCTTCAGCTTTTTCACCATGGACTGGTAGGCACTGGTGATCTCGTGCGGTTCTGGATACTCCTGTCTGAGCTGTCTGATGAGGGTATTTACCGGGGATGAGACGCTGGCATCGTCGTTTTGGATTCCCTTGATATCTGTTTGGGTCCTCCTTATATCTGTTTGGGTCCTCCTTATATCT
>CAYSPT010000038.1:0-21994 GCA_964432985.1 uncultured bacterium | reverse complement strand
ATATCTGTTTGGGTCCTCCTTATATCTGTTTGGGTCCTCCTTATATCTTTAGTCAGAAGCTGCATTTCCTTCTCTGTCTTCTCGATGGTCTCCCGTGCCAGGGCGGCAATTGCATCCCCATCGTATGGCAGGAGGTGCCACTCCCTGAGCAGATGGTTGTAGAGTTCCGTACCGGCCGCCCAGTCATTACGTGCTTTGGGCAGCACTACATGCTTGAGCCGGTGAATGAAATCCTCGGTAGCGCCGCCGGCGGCTTCGGTCTTGATCTCGAGTTCTTTTCCGAGAAGTATCGGTACTTTCGAGGCGATCTCCGCCATGGTGCTTCGGAAGAAATCGAGACTGCCCTGTGCTTCATCCAGGGCGTTTACGACGGATGGCCGGGAGGGATTTATCAGGTTTTTTTCAGCTTCCTCGAGCACTCGCGGGTACTGGCTGAGCCGGCTTAAAAGCAGTTCAGCGCGTGCCTCGACCGGAGCGAAGTTCCGGGTGACCAGCACGTTGAGATCGTCAACCGGAAGGTAATATGAAGGGTTTCGCTCAAACTCCCGCAAGGTGTCGTAATTGGTTAGCATAGAATGTAACTCGGACACCAGGGCGTCCCGGTCCGTTATCGAATCGTGGTCGAGTTCGGTGGTATCGAGATTACCAAGCCCCGTCCTGATAGTCTTCAACGTACTGATGAATTGTTTTACGGCCTCTTTACCGTAGTTTCCCAGGTCTGAGTCAAAACGATGATCTCCGGCCAGAGTAGCCTCGCCCGGAAACATTCTGAATTGGGCATCGTAATAATCCCGTGTCAGCTTGTTAAGATTTGCTTTAGACATAATAAGTTGCTGTAACCTCCCGGTAATATGTAATCTCCTGGTAACAGTAGCGGACAATTGGCGCTTTCCGCGTCAAGGAGGGAACTGGTTGGCTGGATGGGCCAGGCATCAGTATACCATTTCTCTAATGCATATTCTCTACCACGAATGAGATGTAACCGTTTCGCAGCTTCTTCCGTCTATCCCAGATGCAGATGTGTTTCACAGGAAAGGGGAACTCATGAACATGCAAAAATGCCTGCTGGTATTTCTGGTCAGCTGTACACTGGCGGTGGGAGTCGTCACCGGTGCACAGGCCGAGGGTACGATAAAATTGTTTTTCGACCGCCCGGGAGAAGAGCTGGTGCTGGAGCTGCAAAAGGTAACTGAAATATGTTTTTACCTTTCCGGGGAGGAAATGGTATTGGTCAAGATTGTCAGGCGTGCAGGGCTGAGAGATACCAGTTCCTACTATTTTAATTTCAACAAGCTCGTCTACGTCGCCTGGGATGATGATGATGATATCAAGGTGACCTTCGAGGTGCCTGAAACATAAAAAGGAAAAAATCTCCGATTTCCGGTGATAGCTCTGATTACAACAGACAGGCACCGTTTGAGGCGATTACGTCACGGTACCACAAGGCAGAGTCTTTCAGGGTGCGCTTATGGGTTTCGTAATCTATATGAATGATCCCGAAGCGGCGCTTGTAGCCGTGTGACCATTCGAAGTTATCCATTATCGACCAGAGAAAATATCCACCACAGGGAATTCCTTCCGTACTGGCCCGATTCAACTGCCGCAGGTACCGGCTGAGAAAATCGATACGCTGAGGATCGTGGATTTTTCCGTCCAGATGGACCCAGTCGTTGTTAGCCATACCGTTTTCGGTGATGTAGACAGGAAGCCCGTAACGTTCATAGAGAAACCTTGGCCCCCAGTAGAGAACTTCCGGGGTCACCGGCCATTCCATGGAGGTCAGGGCAGGGCCGTCTCCCAGCGGTAGCACATCCCAGCCTCCGCCGCTTCGGGTTCGCACCGTCTCCCCGTGGTAGATGTTGACTCCGTAGAAATCCAGCGGCTGGCAGATTGTTGCCAGATCGCCGTTACGGATACAGGGAACCGCGTCTTCAAAGAGAGTCAGACCGTCTTTGGGATATGAGCCCAGCATCATCGGGTCGGTGAACCAGGTGTTGTTCCAGCAATTCTTCACGGTGATGGAAAAGGTGGCTTTCCGGGCAGTCTCTACATCCTCAAGGCTGTCAGTGGCCGGGACCTTGATTATTCCCACCGGCGCCGCTCCCACCAACGGTTGACTCCTGGCCTGGGCCCGGATGGCCTGGACTCCCAGTCCGTGGGCCATGAGAGTATGGTGGGCCGCTAAAAGCGTGTCTGTTAAACCGTAGGAGTTGAAGGGCGCGTGCCCGCCGGCAAACATTCCTCCAATAAAACATTGGGGTTCGTTGAGGGTCATCCAGTGCCTCACCCGGTCGGAGAGCCGTTCGGCTATGATTTGTGCGTACTCGGCAAACCAGCATGCGCTGTCGCGGTTGAGCCATCCTCCCCGCTGGTAGAGGGCGTAAGGGTAGTCCCAGTGAAAAAGGGTAACCCAGGGCTCGATTTCCTGCTCGCATAACGCATCAACCAGCCGGTCGTAAAAGTCGATCCCCGCTTCGTTCACCGCTCCGGTTCCTTCCGGGAGAACACGGGGCCAGGAGATGGACAGGCGGTAGGCCTTGAGGCCTATCTGGGCCATGAGGGACACGTCGTCGCGGAAATGGTGATAGTGGTCGCAGGACACCTCACCGGTGTTTCCGTCCCATATTTTCCCCGACCGCCGGCAGCCCACGTCCCAAACCGAAAGCCCCTTGCCGTCGTCATACGCGCCACCCTCTATCTGGTAACTGGCGGCGGCCGCACCCCAAACAAAATTGCTGGGAAAACTCATGAGTGTCTCCTCCTGAATATCTAAGAATCTTCCAACTATTCTGCTACCGAGGAAAGATTAATAAATTATATGGCTAAAACAAAAGGATTACTGCGGTGACTATACCGGCGATGATAAGCAGAACGGTAATAATCAGCACTATTTTGAGCCATTTTCTTTTCGGCTGCTCAGTCGGTTCCTCCTGTTTTGGTGGTTTCTCGACGTGAACCAGAGCATTCTTGAGGATGATTGCTTTGCCTATAATGTTTTCTGCCAGCTGAATTCGCACCACCAGATACTTGGGCTTTTTTTTCTGCGGAGCGATGGAGATGACCTTGCCCGGCAGCCGGACCCCTTTCGTCCTGAAGGAAAGCACCCCGTCGCCCGCCTCCAGTTGCCTGGCTGGCGCGCCGTCGATGGGATCGACCACCAGCTCAACTTCGCAGACGCTGGCTTCAGCCGGTTTGCCCGTCGGACTTTCTCCCGTTTCATCAGCTTCTTTGGCGGTTTTTTCCTTCTCCGGCGGGGCTTCTTTGGGCTGCACATCTTCTTTAGCTTTCCTTACGACTTTTTTCTTCTCCGGCGGCGGCGATTCTTTGAGAGGGGCATCTTCTTTAGTTTTTTTGGCAGTTTTTTTCTTCTTCGGTGGCGGTGATTTCTCGGGAGGCGGTTCTTTTTCGTCCTCTTTCTCCGGAGTCTCAGTTTCCTCCTGGACTTTATCGTCCGGTTTCGGTTTCACCGGGAGAAGAGCTTGTGGAACAGAAGCGGCCAATTCAATGTTCACTTCGGCTTCCAACTCGCCGTCGCGGAACAGGATTTTGAGATCTTCCATGATGAGCTCGTGCATCATCTTGTTTCGGAGGGTGAAGTTGTTGATTTCCTTGATTATCCTCAGCAGCCGGTCGGCGCGCTCCGGTGAAAAGGTTTCGAATCGTTGGCGGATATTTTCCGAAAGCCCGGACAGTACCGGATCGTCCAGAAGCCCATATTCATGGGATATGGTGTCCAGCAGGATGTCCCAGGGGACCGACAGTTTTGTCTGCTCCTTGAGCTTGTCGGAATAATAATTCACCAGGGGAGTGCAGCAATATACTTTTTTGTACCGGGATTCCCCGGCCATGATGAAAATCCCCAACAGGTTGCGTTTGCGCTCTTCGAACGTGACTTTGATAATGCAGCAGAATTGTTTCTCAGAAGTCATGGTGTTGTGCCCCCGAACACGGATAATATTGCCGGCGTGCGGCATGGTTACCGGACTATTGTACTGGATGTAAGTATCGAGAGCAAACCGAAATCCCAAGAGTAAAACTGGAATCCCCAAAGTAAACCGTAATCCCAAGAGTAAAACTGGAATCCCCAAAGTAAACCGTAATCCCAAGAGTAAAACCGTAATCCCAATGTTTATGCTTTGCTTCTTTCGCTTCGCAGTTTGCCGTGTCTCAGGATACTGAGGTTCGTACACAACCGCCGCACCTGCTCCATGTCATGTGAGACCAGGATGAGTTTGGTCCGTTCGGATACAGCCTTCAGCGCTTTTTCAATGTTGTTCACATTCTCTTCATCCAGGTTCGCTGTGGGCTCGTCCAACAGGATCACATCGGGTTCGAATACCAGTGCCCGGGCCAGGCACACCCGTTGGGCTTCTCCCCCCGACACCTGGTGGGAACGGCTCTCCAGGATATTTTCAATATCAACTATTTCGGCAACATCTCTCACCAGTCCTCTCGCTTCGCGGTCCTTGACGTTTCTCAGCTTGAGAGGGTAGAGAAGGTTGGATTCCACTGTTCCCGAAAAAAGGATGGGGTTCTGGGGAACGTAGGTGACCCGGTTACGAAGCAATATCAGGCGTTTGCTATCTACCGGCCGACCTTCGAATTCGAATGTTGTCCACTGTCCCACCAGCAGGAAGGCCAGGTTGAGAAGCAGGGTGGTCTTACCGCTCCCAGAGGGACCGGCTATCCCGGTGATGCCGTTTTGCTCGATGGACAACTCGTCTACCGACAGGGTGAAACTCCCTGTTTCGTAGGAAAATGTCAGGTCTTTCAGCCGGTAAATAAAATTGGATTGTGGCACGGTCAGGTCTCACCTCGCAAAAAGAGCCGGGAAAAGTACACTGTCAGGAAATTGACCAGGAACCCTACCACGATCAGGATGATGCCCAGGGCCACTGCCCGCTCGAACTCGCCTTTGCTGGTATCCAGCACGATGGTGGTGGTCATGATCCGGGTCCGCCCCTGGATATTACCTCCTACCAGCATCACCGCCCCCACTTCGCCCACCACTCTTCCGAAGGCAGTCATGACAGCGGTAATGCTGCCGTTTATAGCTTCCCAGAACACCTTCAGGGCTACCTGGATGTCGGTTGCTCCCAGGGTTCGGGCCAGGAGCCTGATTCGCTCATCCACCTTGGCAAAATGGGAATGCGAGATGGTGAAAATAATGGGGAATGCGATCAGCACCTGGGCGATGATCATGGCTGTTTTCGTGAAAAGCAGGTCCAGGTCGGCCAGGGGGCCGTTTCGCGAGAGAAACAGGTAGACCATCAGTCCGACGGCTACCGGTGGCACACCGGTCAGGGTCTGCATCATGGTGATCGCGGCGTCCTTGCCCTTGAACCGGATGGAGTCTACCAGCAGGGCCAGGGGTATGGCGCAGAGGGCGGCTACAAGGGTGGCTGTACCGTTTACCAGCAGTGAGCGGCCGAGTATCCGGTATACGGTGGCGTTTCCCAGCAGTAGCTTGAAGCCATCGGTTAGAATTGTGAAGAACGGTTCCATGTTATTCGGCAGCCGGAGTAATCAACGGCTTGAAAAGGACCTTTCCCTCCTTTTTTAAAGTGCAAATCACATCCAGGGTCTCCGGGAGCAGCAGGAAGTGCATGAAATCCAGTGCGCCCTGGTAATTTATTTTATTGCTCAAGGCCGGGTTGACCACTATGACGGAGTAGGGATTGCGAAGCATGTAGTCACCTTCATACACGATCTTCAAGTCTACTTTTTTCGCGTAGGCCAGCAGGGTACCCCGGTCGGTCAGGGTGAATCCCTGTTTTTCTCCGGCAATGAGAAGGGTGTTGCCCATACCCTGTCCCGAGGACCAGTACCAATCCCCTTCCGGCTTGATACCGGTCCGGGCCCAGATCTGCTTTTCCTTCTTATGGGTTCCCGAGTCGTCGCCCCGGCTGATGAAGATAAGTTTGTTTCCGGCAATGCAGGTAAAAAGATCTTCCACTTTGTCCAATGGAGGAAGCTTCCCGTGTTCAGGTCCGACGATAACGAAGTCGTTGTACATGAAGGTCACCCGGGCCACACCGTAGCCGTCCTTCATGAATGATTCCTCCGCCGGCGGAGCATGGACCAGCAGCACGTCGGCATTGCCGTCGCGGCCATACTTGAGGGCCTTGCCCGTACCCACCGACAGAATGTCCAGGGTGTGTCCATACTTCTGCTCGAAGCGTGGTTTCAACAACTCAAGCAGGCCGCTGTTGTAGGTGCTGGTGGTTGTAGCCAGTACCAGCCGTTCGGCCCAAAGCGTTGATGAGCTCAAGTACAGGCAGGAAATGGTAGCCAGAGAAATTATCAGAACTTTTTTCATGGAAATTCCTCCTGTTTACCAGCAGGCGGTTTTGTATGACATTTCATCTGCTGGTGTCAATTTTTCCCAGTTGAGTGCTATCTATAGTATGTCATGTGTCTGGACTTTTTGTCAAATTTAGTTATTAATTGGTATTTAAAGTAAGTTTGAGTAACTATGGTGGCAATGTCAAGCAGTGCCAGTTGTTGCTGTATATGATCGAAAAATCTTGTTTGGGTCTTCTTTTTCTTACCGCAGCCCGGCCACTTCGTTGGCGATGATGATGAAGGCGTTCCAGGCGAAGACCTTGGACATATTCCACTCCACTCCCGGCTTGCAGGGCATCCACTCGTGGCTCAGCGGTTCGTCCGGTTTGTTGTTGATATCGGCCAGAAGGCGCTTGTGCATACGGTCTTTCGCGTGTGGCCACCCATGCTTTAAAGCAGCCACGTACGCCAGGTACTCCACCCGCATCCAGCTGCCGCCGTTGTAGTAGATACCGGCGTGCCAGCGGATTTCGGGAACATCGTAGGGATGGTCGCTCTCCACGAAGAAGGTCCCGTCGTCCTTGCACATGATGGGGAGGCAGTCGTTGTAGACAGGAAATTTTTCCAATGTGTTGATGACCGCTTCTGCCGTCAGGATGGGTTCGTCCCAGAACCACCAGCTCAGAAACTCCGGCATCATATCGTACAGCGCGATGATGTCGGGGCGCTTCGTCCAGCTGATGATGTGACCGCGCTCATTATCGTACATGGAGCGGTAGGCGGCCTGGGCCTTGCTTATTTCATCATCGGTAACCCGGCATCCCAGTTCCTTCGCGCATCTCAGCACCACCGCCCACATGCCCTGGTTCACCGCATACACCTGCCGCTGGTCATGGGTCCACATCACATCCATCTGGCACAGGGGAGTGGTGGCCTGTATGCGTCCTTCGTCATCCAGCGGAAAGTTCTCGCGGCAATAGGCGAGTGCTTTTTCGACTTTTTCCATGTCCGGCCGCGAGTTGAAACGCTTTTTATTCACAAAGGCCCAGAGGATGAAGCAGAGGGTGGCGTCGTTGGGAGTAAACTCCTCGCTTCCAACCAGGGGGGTGATAATGGTACCAATCCCGCCGTCGGTGTTCTGGGTGGCCGCCCACTTGTTCCAGATGGCTTCATTAAGCTCGCGGTCGTACAGGGCGATAGCCGACCAGAAGGAGTCGCGGTTGTACATGTCGGGAGAGTAGTTCAGACTGGGAACCATATGGGGGGTCAGGTCTCCGGCATCGGATATCCAGGTCAGCATATTCAAATCGGCAAACAGGATCTTTTCTACCTGGTTGCCCTTGAATCCCAATCCCTCAGCCAGGCGCACCTGGCTGGCCAGGCGGTAGTCCCGTAGCGTTGAAGCCGGCTCGGCGAAGATAAACATGGTCTTTACCGAGGTTTCAGCCATATCGAGCGGGTGATAGCATTCGACTACGGGATAGTGCTCGGTGACCCTGAAATCCTTTACTTCAAGACGGTAGTCAGGTGCCGTTTCACCGTATCCCTTGGATAAAACGAGCCGGTGTATCCCTTCCTCCTCTTTGATGTCGGTAACGTAGAACTGCTGGCTGAACGTGCTCCAGTTCGCCTTCGAAGCCTTCAACCGGTCGTTGTACAGGCTGATATCATGGGTTTCCTCGGCGGCCCAGAGCCGGGTGGCCATGGTGGGCACGTTTGAGCGGTAGCGGAAACTGACGTCATAGAACAGGCCTGGTTTTACCGGAATTGGAATGATGCTGCCGCTGAGGGAATTCTTGTCCGCTGATCCGGCAATGGTGAAGGCGTGTCCTTCCCTGTTTTCTCCGTTTGCCCCACCGTTTGGTCCTGATTGAGTATCCTTTTTCTTCCCGGCCAGTTTGAGTGTTCCTCCCTCAAGCGACACCCAGGCATCAGGTGAGGGCAAGGCAACATCGCGGCTGGATCCCTGGTTGAAGTTGAATACCTGTCCGAAATTCAAGGCTACAAAATGGTCTCCTCTGTCGCGCTCAGACGGTTTCGAAACGGTTACCAGGTCCCGATCGGGCATGGTTTTGACGGCAGCGAAGCCTGATACGTCGAAGCTACCCACCACGCTTCGTTTACGCACGTTGCGGGTCCACAGGTTCCGGTGCCCGGCGTCGGTCAGCAGCCCGCAGGCCACCCCGTTTTTCAACCGGAATCCGGCGGCGGGGAAATACTCCAGCAGTGACCCTCCCCGGCAGGACTCCTGGTTGAAGCTCCAGTAATCGGCCGGTATTTCCAGGGGTTCCAGCCTGTTTTCAAGACTGTAAAAAAAACGGCGGGCATTATTCTGAACGATATGGACCTGCTTTTTTACCACGTGACGGTTGATCTTTTCGTAGACAACCCTCACATCCAGGTTGGCAATCAGATTGCCCAGAGAAATTCTGCCTGAAAGCTCAATTGTGTCGTCGTCTTCCCGATAAGATGAAGCTTTCCACCCTTTGACGATCTGATGGTATGATCGGTCGGCATTTTCAACTACCAGGCTGAATTCGCCACCGCCGTCGTGTTGCGCCAGGGGTTGGGTACCATACATGATCTGCACGGAATAGCCATTGTCTTCGTCTTCGATAACATTCAGTCCCAGTTCGGCTCCGGCGGGTGAAGCCGCCATTCCCAGGGTTGTTGCGGTTAGTAAAAGTGGACATAGATTCCTCAAGAAGTCGGTCATACCAGGAACACCAACCTTTCCGGCGGCAGGTTACCGTAAACGGTAATCGTACCGTAAACGATAGTAGTACCGTAAACGGTAGTAGCTCACCGGAATGGAGTATAGCAGTTTGACCAGGTGGAGACAATGCTTTGGAAGGACCTTATAGAAGTAATTCTTTTAAAATCCGGTCGACCGTATCGGCGCTGACCGGTTTTTCCAGGTACGAATCGGCTTTCAATCCCATTCTGCGCACGTCCTGTTCCTCCAGAATCCCGGACATTGCGATGACCTTGACATTGTCAAGATCGTGCGTGCTCTTGATTTTCTTTATTATCTGCCAACCGGGCATTTCATGTATAACCATGTCCACGATGATTGCATCCGGGATTTTGGTCTTGAACCTCTCAAAAAATGAATGGACCCTGGTGTGGGCTGCAACCTGGTATCCTTTTCTCTCCAGATCATCCGCCAGAAGTTCTACTGTGTCTGAATCGTCGTCGATGATGTATATCAAGCGGTCTGTTTTCGTGTCCACATTGGTCTCCTTACCCAGTTATGTAAGGAGAGTTGCCAGAATGGGATTGATACCAGAACCTGTCTGCAGGAATTACTGGCTCATCCGTGGCCGAGCACTTCCGGGCAACCTCCTTGTATAGAACCCGTCGGGTGACATGCTAATTGCTACCCCACTGTCCTTCGCTAAGCTAATTTGCAAATTTCGTGCCACGAGTATACACCAGAGAAAATGGGGGTTTTTCGTCTGAACAAGTTGGTTCTGTGTCCAGAAAACGAACATAGGTGGTGTGTTTACTGTACGTATTCCGAACAGTGTATTGCAGGCCATAGGATGGTTTTTAACAGTCTCAAACCAATAGTACCGGTAACCAAAGTGTCCGGCTATCTTGACGAAGCTATACTCTGTTGGTGTACAATAGCAAAAAAGAAACCACCGGGAAAAGGTGATCGAATATGAACCAGTGCCGCCAGTGCGGGTTTGAAGGTGAAGGTAATTTCTGTATGATGTGCGGAGGCTTGATGGAGGCTCCCGTTGAAGAGGTCCAGGAGGAGCAGACAAAGATCAACCGCTGTCCTTCATGTGGCGAAGAGTTAGCAGAAAACGCCCGTTTTTGCAGCATCTGCGGAACGCCTTTACAGGAACAGGTTGTAGTTGATGCCGACAAAAAACCTCTTTTCGAGTACTGTGACATTTGTGGACAGCAGGTAAAAGAGAGGTCATTTATCTGCAACAAGTGCGCCCGAAAAAATCTGTGTCTCGATCATCTGGACAAAGATAACAACTGCTGTAACATCTGCGCTAAGATGGCGTCAACCTTCGAAGAGGTAGATGTGGAAAAAAAGATGAAGAAGGTCATTCCCGGCAAACGCTATGACGAATTTCTGGGAGGTCAGGTCCACCTGGCCATGGGGTGGGTTCCCTCGGGAGAGTTCAGGATGGGCTCGGAACGGGGGCGGTTCATGGAGAAGCCGGTTCACTGGGTGAAAATAAGCAAGGGATTCTGGATGTGCAAGAGCCTGATCACCCAGGAACAGTGGTTAAAAGTGATGGATAACAATCCTAGCTCTTTCAAGGGGGACACGCACCCGGTGGAGTATGTTTCGTGGAATGACTGCCGGGATTTCTGCAAGAGGCTTACCGAAAAGATCGGAAGGAAGGTCCGTCTGCCTACCGAAGCCGAATGGGAGTATGTCTGCCGGGCCGGCTCGACCACGGAGTACTGTTTCGGCGACGATTCCGACATGCTTTTCAACTACGCCTGGTTCGTGGGTAATGCGAGCGGTACCACGCATCCCATATGGAAGAGAAAGCCGAATGAATGGGGCATTTATGGTATGCACGGTAATGTCCAGGAATGGTGCCAGGACTGGTTCGAAGAGAATTATTACAGGATGAGCGAGGTCATCGATCCCCAGGGGCCGGATTACGGGTATAACCGGGTGGTACGCGGCGGCTCGTGGATGCGGCAGGCCGAGTACTGCCGTTCGGCCCACCGGGACGGGGACACTCCCAATACCAAGTGCAACCACATCGGTTTCAGGGTAGTGATAGAGTCTCCCGAGCAACCAGTTGTCTAAGCTGCTTGTAGACGGCTCCGGCGTAACTCGTGGCCGTCTGCCGCCATTCTTTTTTACTCGACTGCCGGTAGAGGGCGGTCACTGTTGCCGCCTGCAGCATGGCGCGGCTGTAGACCGGCCAGGTAAAGTTTTCCGCCACCCGTTTGATTCCCGCTTCGGAGATCTTCTTCCACAAGCCCATGTCCCGGTCCATGGTTTCGACCAGCTGTTCCAGTCCGTCAACCAGGCTGCCGGGATCTCTGGTGTCGAGCAGAAATCCGTTTTCCCCATCCTGAATGATTTCCAGCGGCCCCCCGTACCTGGTGGCAGCGGTGGGTATTCCTGAATGCATTGCCTCCAGGACGGTGAGCCCGAAAGCTTCATACAGGGCAGGCTGGATGAACAGGCCCCGGCAGTCGGCAATGACGCGGTAGGTTTCCGCGGCGTCAGGCTTTGGAAGGCCGATTCCCAACCATCTGACACTTCCATGCAGGTTGTAGGTGTCGATCAGTTCGTACATGGTATCTATCTGACGTTTCTCCTCGTCCGAATCCGCCTGGTCCCTGTTCACTTTCCCGGCGATGAGGACCAGGTTGGCCTTCTTCCTCAGAGAGTTGGAACGTCCAAAAGCCTCTACCAACCCGGTGATGTTCTTGATAGTATCCAGGCGTGCCATGGTAAACAACGGCTGTTTCTCCTGATCGTCCAGGTGCCCGAAGATATCCGGTCCCCGGTCCTGGAACAGAAGATCTCGTATCCTGGCCGTCCGCTGCAACTCTTTCTTCCCCCCACGGCCTCGTGGATGATACACATCCAGGTCGACACCCGGAGGAATTACATTGAACCGGGGGCTGGCTGTATCGATCCCGTTTAACACCCGGAACAGCCCCGGCAGGGTAAAAAACCGGTAACACTGGTACTGGCCCTCGGTGTGGTCGGTGCCCACTATCTCCTGGCGGGTGCTGGTGATGACGAAATCTGCACTGTTCATTACCAGCAGATCGGCGGTGAACTGCTCGGCGAAATGATACTCGTCCTGATGCTGCTCCCAGAGAGAGTCTGAGAAAGTGTATTTGGATTTTTCAAGGGCGTGGGCAACGATGGCAAAAGGGACTCCCTCGAAATCCCGGGAGAGTAAAAAAGCCACCAGGTTTCCGTCCGAGTAGTTACCCACGATCAGATCAGGTTTTCCGCCCAGTGTGTCGGTTATGGCCTGGTGTGCGTCGGAAGCAAACCGTTGAAGGTATGGCCAGATCCTGAACCGTGGTATCCATTCAGACACGACCGTGCCATCGGTAGTTTTAAACGGTACTCTCAGAATGGTTACACAGGAGGTCCCCTCTACATTTTCCAGGGGGATGTGGCAGGTGGTTCCTTCCGATTCGGGAATCAGCCTGGTCAGGATACAGATCCGGGGAGAGATATCAAGCCCGCTTCTAAAAAGGCGCTCCTGCAGTTCTTTTTCCAGGGCCTTAACTTCGTCCAGGATATACACTACCTGGCCACCAGTGTCCGGTTTGCCGAGAACATCTTTCTGGGCAAAAAAACCGTGGGGGGAAAGCAGCAGCACCCTGGAGACCAGGGGAAGGCGCTTGAGAAATGGTTCTATAGCGCCTCCTTGGCCCTCGACCAGTATCCTGTGCAGGAGTTTGAGGGTTTCCAGTATTCTGTCCGGGGTGTCCCCGAATCCCGGTAGAAAACCATCGTTTTCCAGCAAACCGGACAGTTCCCGTTCCAGGTTTTGTGCCTTCCCGCTCGCCTCGATGACACGCCGCAGCGCCGTTACCAGCGCCTCCGGTCCCCCGATAACGGTGCTGTCGATAAAGCACTTCCGGCCGCCGATAATGCGATCTTTCAGCAATGAGTAAAAGGCTCTCTCTATATCACCTGCCTGTGTACCCAGTTGCTGCTTAAGATGCTTGAGAATAACGGCGCTTCCCTGTCCGACCAGGTCAGGCACAGCCGCCACCTCCTCTGATGCAGAGCAGGAACTGAAATCAATCACCGCCGGGGGGGGATCACACGCGTTGCCTGTTACAACGGATTCGATAGCATCCAGATAATCGGGGATGTCGAGGGAAAGAAATCTTCTGCTTTGTCTGTCATAACAACCGGCTTGCTTGCTGGTTGCCTCCGGTTTCCAGGTGTAATAGATCTTCTCACCGGTAACGAAAGCGTCAATGAGAACATCCAGCAGTTCAAGGCCGTCAAGATCAGAACCTAGTTCGCGAAGTTCACCGTTATTGAAAAACAGGTGGTCCTGGTTTCTCATGCGGGGAATCAGGGTGTCAAAAAGATCTGCCGTTTTCGGGGAAATCAACTGGTTGGTGGTGCCGGTCATTGCATTTCATCCTTTCCCGGGACTCAGACAATTAATCAAGTTGGTGGGGAAGTTGTCAAGGCTTTTCAGCCTACAACTACATTTGTTCTTTTCCTCAGGTTAACATTTCCGCCCTCGACTCTATAAGTGTAGACAATACATAGGTTCATCGGGAGGAGTTGCAACGGGTTCCAACCTATCCATTGTATGTGTTCCTGCCATTTTCTGCTCGTGTAGTGCACCGGCAGCAATAAGGTATAGTAGAAGTGAAAAGTACTGTTAAATTTGAGGTGTGGCGGCCCGTTTGACAAAATTGACCGGTTCGTATTATAGTTGTGCGCATATTCTATAAGACGATAGTAAAATGTGTGATTGCTTTCTCATCTATGATGCACAGCGCGCGTGGGGAGCGCGCGCGCTATCACTAACGTGCGTGATAAATAAACAGGAAAACACAACGATGAGCTACTATGGCGGAATAGAGGCCGGGGGCACCAAGTTCGTCTGCGCGGTTGGACGATCACCGGACGATATGCCGGAAATCACCCAATTTCCCACCACTACTCCTGATGAGACACTCGGCCGCGTTGTGGCTTTTTTCCGAAAACACTCCACCCGGTACCCGTTGAAAGCCATCGGAATCGGGTCTTTTGGCCCCCTCGATCTCAACGCTTTATCACCCACCTTCGGCTATCTCACCACCACGCCCAAACCCGGATGGAGCAACACCGATCTGGCGGGTCTGGTAGGCAGTTCCCTGGACATTGCGGTTACTATCGACACCGATGTCAATGCCGCCGCTTTGGGGGAATACCGCTGGGGTGCCGCCCGGGAATGTGATAATTTCATCTATTTGACCATCGGCACGGGAATGGGCGGAGGCGGTATGATGAACGGGAGGCTGATGCACGGGCTGGTCCACCCGGAAATGGGACACATCAGACTGCCTCATGACTTCGAAAAAGACCCGTTCCCCGGCATCTGCCCCTATCACGGAGACTGTTTGGAAGGAATGACCTGCGGCCCGGCTATGGAGAAGCGCTGGGGCACAAAAGCACAGAATTTGCCACCCGATCACCCGGCTTGGGAACTTGAAGCGCACTACCTGGCCCTGGGATTGGTCAATTTCATCTGCACACTTTCTCCGGAAAGAATCGTCATGGGGGGCGGGGTCATGAACCAGCCTCACATGTTCCCGATGATTCGCCGTAAAGTCAGGGAACTTTTGAATGATTACGTCCAGTCCCCGCACATTATCGAACATATCGATGGATATATCGTACCTCCTGAGTTGGGCGGTAAAGCCGGAGTTTTGGGATCCATTGCCCTGGGGGAATTGGGTCTTTTTGAAAACAAAGCTAATATATCCTCCCGAGCGGAAACGTGAAGGTTAGTGGTATAATTAAAACTCGTAAAAAAAACGATATGTGGTTGAGTCACTGGCGGAAGGAGTGATAGAGGAAAACTGACCCTGATTTCACGCTGGTGTACCTGGCGTCTTCATACAATTTCAGAGGAAACTGAAAGGAGTGGTGAACGGGAATGGACATGGGAGCGATAAAACTCGCATTTGTTGACAAGGCAATCATCATTGGTTATTTTGCTCTGATCATGGTCGTCGGTTTCATCATGAGCAAGATTGCGTCCAAGGGGATATCTAACTACTTCCTGGGCGGTAAGACCATACCCTGGTGGGTCCTGGGTGCTTCGGGAACGGCGTCCAACTTCGACGTGGCCGGCACCACGGTCATAGTGGCCTTTGTTTACATGCTCGGTTTGAAAGGATTCTGGATTGCCATGCGGGGAGGAGCAGCCATACCGCTGGCATTCCTCATGGTCTTTCTGGGCAAGTGGTACCGCCGGAGCAAGGTGATGACAGAGGCGGAGTTCATGAAGTTCCGGTTCGGAGACGGTCCCGACGGGAAAGCGGCCCGTACCCTGGCCGCCATAGCCCAGCTCCTCTTCTGCACCGGGATGATCATCTACTTCTCCAAGGGCGTGGGTATCTTTCTTTCACAGTTCCTGCCGTTTTCTCCGGCTATCTGCTCCGCCATCATGGTAGCGGTGGGCCTGGCATACACTGTCTCATCCGGTCTGTACGGTGTTGTGTTCACCGATGTGCTGCAGGAAATTCTAATTATCATAGTAGCCATTTTCGTGTCGGTGAAAGCCTTCTTCCTGATGGGCGGGACCACTCTGACGGAGCTGATGGGGAGTGCTGACAAGGCAGCTGAATTCTCTGACTTCTCCCTTCCGTTTACCATGTCGGTGCCGGACCATCCCGAGTTAAACATGTTTACCTTCGCCGTAGGATTCTTCATTCTCAAGGGAGTGCTGGAAGGCCTGGGTGGTATCGGCGGGTACATGTCCCAGCGTTATTACGCCGCCCGCAACGAGCGGGAAGCTGGACTGCTTACCGCCGAGTGGATACTGCTGCTGGCTTTCCGGTGGACCATGATCATGGGACTGGCCCTGCTGGGCTGGGAATTGGTCAAGAACGGTTTCGAAATTGAC
Source organism: uncultured bacterium (assembly GCA_964432985.1). Lineage (GTDB taxonomy): Bacteria > Muiribacteriota > CAYSPT01 > CAYSPT01 > CAYSPT01 > CAYSPT01. Next base: position 6,104 of record CAYSPT010000038.1, on the reverse strand, counting down.
AACGCGGAGAAGGTACTTTCGCTGGTAGTCAGGGAGCAGTTGCCGGACGGTATACGGGGCATGGCGGTGGCCGGTCTCATCGCGGCGGCTATGTCCACCTTCGACTCCACTGTTAACGCAGGTGCCTCTTACTGGGTCAAGGACATCTACCAGGGGATCATCAACCCCGAAGCCAGCGAAAAACAGCTGATGCGTCAGAGCCGTTTGTCATCACTTTTAATTGCCGTTCTGGGATTTTTCCTCAGCCTGACGGTGAATAACATCAACGAGATCTGGACCTTCATCACCGCCTGTCTCGGCGCTGCTCTCTTCATACCCATGGTCATGCGCTGGTACTGGCACCGGTTCAACGGCTGGGGATTCGCCTGGGGCGTTGGTGTCGGACTGGTAGGAGCCATCATTCTCAGGGTGTACGACATGGTTCGTATGAGCGGCAACGCGGAGCTCATCAAACAGGGACTGGACCCGGTTTACCAGCTCCCGCCGTATATCACCTTCCCGGTAGTCTTTGGCATTACCATCGTGGTCGCCATTATCGCCACGCTGATGACTACGCCGACGGATCCCAAGGTGCTGGAGCAGTTCTACCGTCAGATTCGTGTGGGCGGCGCCTGGGGAAAGATCAAGTACAGGATGAGCTTCGAGTTCGTTCGCCAGGTTACCATCGAGCACCTCAACGACATCATCTCCGTGGTGCTGGCAATCGTGGCCCAGATGACGCTTCTCTTCGGTTCCATGGTATTCGTGCTTCACGACTGGGTAAAGTTCTTTACCTGTATGATAATCTTTTCATTCTGCTGCATCGGGCTGTACTTCTTCTGGTACAAGAACCTGAGAGGGCCGGAAGAGACCGGTGAAGCGGAAGACGAAGCTCGTGAGATGGAAGAACTCGAAGGGAAAGCACGGGCGATCTGGAAAGCCGAGCAGGAGAAATACGCGGAAGCAGATTCCTGAATAGGCCCAATCAGATTCCTGATAAGGCCCAATCAGATTCCTGAATAGGCCCAAAAGGGCGGAAGCTTGCATCTGACGCATGTAAGCTGCCGGCCTGAGTAATTGGTAAAGACAAAAGGTCAAGGACGCACGCTGTCCTTGACCTTTTGATTATCTACTGTTATAACTATATCGCAACATCCATTTTAATTTTGTTACAGGAAATCGAAAAGGGAACTATTATAGGTAAAAGGTGAAGCTGTGTTTTGCTGACAGCTTTCTTTTAAAATATAAAGTTGATATTCAACGACTTGTAGGAGAGATATTTATCATGAACAGAACGTTACGAAACCTCGCCGGGGCCGGGCGATGCCTGCCTCTTCTGCTGACGGCTCTCATGGTGTGCAATGCGGTAACCGTTCCTATGGCCACCGCTGACACAGGAGCGAAAGAAGTAAACGTCGTTGACACTATGACCAATTACGATGTCAAACTCCGTGTGGGCAAAACCATCTGGAGGAACATCAGCGGCGCAATACACGACAACGATCCTATTGACTGGGAAGAAATAAAGTACGAGGTACTAAGACCGTCCATATTCGTGCATTTAGCGCTGGACCAGGGTGCCGGCCTGCTGGGCGCCGGCTTGAAGTACACCCTCATGAGTGTGCATCCCCCTTACGGGCTCATGGCTGCATCGTTGTTATCAGGGGCACTTTCCGGTTTTGGCGGGGGGCTCGGATACGAAATGAGCGCCGATATCGAAAGCAACACCCCGAAACGCTTCGGCGAAGTCATGGGCACCGCCATGAAAAATATCGACGCCACCAACCTGGCCGCGCGGACGCTGTGCGGTATGGCCGGCACAGTCATCGGCCAGGCTCTCTGTCCTATGCCGTTTCTGGGAGCGATAATCGGCGGTATGGTCGGCTCAATAACCGGCGGCACACTCTGCAACTACTTCATCAAAACAAGTTTCGGACAGCGTCTGGCCAGTGGATTGCAGCAGATATGGGATCGAGGGGCCCAGTCAATAATGGATCTGTCGCACCGCAAAGCCGCTCGTAAACCCAAGGTCACCCTGTGGCAGAAGCTGAAAAAGATTTCCCATGACAAGCAGATGTCAAAAGATCGGGCTATCGAGCAGGAAGATCCCGGCGATTACAATCCGGAAGTGCGTGAAATCCTGCCTCCCGAAGGCGAAATCCCTCCCCCCGAGGAGGAACTCCTGCCCCCCGAGGATATCGTTGCTCCCCCCGAAGAAGAACTCCTGCCTCCCGAGGATATCGTTGCTACCCCCCAGGAAGGAATCCTACCTCCCGAGCATACCGTTGCTCCCCCCGAGGAGGACTCCGCAGGGGGGTATATCAGGCAGTTGGAACGACTCGGTAAGGACCGTCTCGAACGGTAATTCTTCTGGTTCACACCATCTGGGTGGTACTGACCGAGTCGAACACGAATCGGCTCAATATCTGCGTCATGGTTTCGCCAAGCTTCTGGAATTCGATCCCATACTCCAGGCATATCCCTTCGGCCTTGCTGGCCTGATAGCATTTCACCACTCGTCCCATAACCCTCTTGCCTGAAAAAACAGGATCGTTTTCAAACATGGCGACGATAAGCCCATTCGTGGGGATGTATTCTTCAGTGGTGAGAAGCATTCCTCCCACACTGATGTTCTTACAGTACCCTTTCAGATCCTTCCTGATTTTGGAAGAGTCGATGACATGATAGAAGCTGACCGGCACATCCAATGCAATTCTGACATGCCTTCGGTGATCAATTTTCCTGCCCATGCGGGGCTTGAGAAGTACTATATGGGGATCGGGAAAGAAGACCTGGTCGATGACTTCCGCTTCAAATTCCATAACAGAATTGTTATAGACCAGGACCAGTTTCACCATCGGGCTCAGCCCTTCTTTGAATATGTCGTCGGGGCCCTGGGAAAACCACTTCAGAGTGATTTTCCTTTCATCATAACATGTTACTACCGAGCTTCGAACAGCGGCTTTAGTCCCGCCCCGGGTTTTGACTTCCACCCGTTTGCCGGGAGGTACCATGTCCGGGTTGAGGCTCATGAGATGCTCTTTTATTTTAGTTGTAAACGAAAGCACGGCGCTTCGGATGTCGTCGAACTCTTCCGGATGATGCAGCAGATCGTCCTTGACCGATTTATCGACAACAGTCAGTCCGATGAGTTTCAGTACACCGCCGAAGAGCTTTATCTTCTGGGCCAAATGATCGAGCTGCTTGATTGACTCATTGTCTGCCCGCTCCAAACGGTTACAGATAAGAAGTAAATTCGTGTGTCCGGTTACAATCAGTTTTTCTGTAATCTGGCTAAGAGTTGGCAAGGAGTAGACATCGAGAACTCCCGCCAATGCCACCAGGACAAAATCTCCCATGGCCTTGATCTCCACTCCCAATTGAGCCGCAGCGCCTGCAGTGGCTGGATCGATGGTATCTGTAATCTGGAATTTATCTCTCAAGTAGCGGGCTTCCTCGATCATCCCCGAAGACTCGAACAGGGTCAGCGCGGCCAGGCAAAGATCGTGGTCATCTTTATCTACATTCATCTTCACCACTTTGACCACCTGCTCTGCAGGGAATGTAGAGATAATCTCGAGAATTTTGCTTTTGGCGACCACACTCGATTCCTTCATGAGATAGAGCAGGGGAAGAATGTGCTTCTCCTCGCAGTACGTCCCGATGAGATCGAGAATGTCCAGGGCCTGCTTCTCGTTGGCTAATTTGAGAGGAGCAAAAAGAAATGTGATACAGACAGGAGATTCAATTTTTTTTAAGCTTATCACGGCTGCACTTTTCACCGAGTCGCTGGAGTGGTAGAGAAATGATGCAATGTATTCAACATCACCTTCCTCCCCGAGAAGTCCGAGGAGCTCCAGTCCTGCTGCCAGGGCAGTGAAATGCTGCGGGTTGGCTTTCCAGGAATTCATATGCTCTTGCAGGCAACTCACCAGTGAGAGTTTCTGCGCCAGATCATGGATTTCCACCAGGATAGCCGGTTTGGATTGGTTGAGAATGAAGAGGAGCCCTTCATACACGATAGGCTTCTTGATATTGAACAGAATCTTGAGGGACCGTTCCTTTAGCATGAAATGAGAAAAAGCCAGGCATTCAAGCAGAAGAGCGATGGCCCGAGGAGAGCCGTCGTTTCCGAGCTGATCGATGGCCTGCTCTTTGAGCTTGCCATCACCATCCCCTTTGAGTATGTTTCTTAACTGGGCGTATTTCTCCTGGGCGGTAATGGTAGTTCCCCCATAATTTATAGTAATTGGACAGAATCCCGCAACGTACTCATTATACCGCTGCGATGGCAGAAATGTAAATCAGTCAGGGTAAGAAAAACGGGTTTGTTTCAGGAAAGGTCTTTTGAAAGTAGTTTTCTTTTGGCGGAGATGTACAGGCTGTTGGTACTCATGATATTCGAGCACAGGTGGCGGATAATGGTGAGATAAATCCTGTTGACAAGCTTGGGATCATGGCTGATCAATTCTTTTATTTTCTGACCATGAAAGACATAGAGCTCTATCGGTTCCAGTGCACGGACTTCGGCTGACCTGAGATCTGAATCGAGAAAAGCCATCTCTCCCACCAGGCTGCCCGGACCGAGGTGAACCAGGATGATCCGTTCATCGGTCCCGATGTTTTTTGAAACTTCCACCAGACCGTCCAGGATGAGGTAGAAATCGTGCTGAATGCCCCCTTCGTGGATAAGCACCTTGCCAGTATCACAGGTACTATGTTCACCGTACTTTTTGAGAATCTCCAGTACATCCGGATCGAGGGTTTTTGCACTGTGAATATCCTTCAGTATCTTCACACTCCCCTGGGCTTTTAGAAAGGCGACCATCTCCAGAGGGTGTTTCATAGTTTCAGGGGATGCTTTACCTGGAGAGTATGGTTTTGGTTTTTTCATTTTTACCAGAGTGGCCAGCGTTGATTCGGCGAAGAGAAGCCGCTGGTTGAGAGAACGGAGTTTGTGGCTAAGGTTGCGTCCGAGCGCTTTCAAAAAGAAAAAGGCCGTCTTGGGATCTTCTTCCAGGAGCGATAAGAAATCGTAATGTCCCAGGGCCAGTGTTTCCAGGTCTTCCACCGCCATAATGGTGGCCGAACGGGTGATATCGAGCAAACTGGCTATCTCTCCGAAGATGTCTCCGGGACCGATGGATTCCAGGATGATCCTTCGTTTCTTACCTATTTCCCACAGGACGTCCACACGGCCGTTGAGAATGAAGTACATTTCATCTTTCTCTTCGCCCTCTTTAAAGACGATGGAACTTTCCCAGTAGTCTCGCTGAAAGAGCCTGAGGGCAATGCTTTCCAGAGCTTTCGGGGTAAATTCTTTGAAAAACGGCAGGCGTATCATTAGCTCGGTGTGGACCACAGTACCGCCGTCCTTTCGTTCAATATTACTTGACCAGGGCAGCTATTTCGTCGATTTCACGCAGTTCAGTGAAGCCAATGGCTGCGGATTTGACGTACCGGTAGGCAAAAGGTACCGCTTTCTCCGGAGGAAGCTCTCCCGCCCCTAGAATTTTCATCCCGATTACGTACTTTTCGGTTTTCTGTACTGCGGCTACAGCCTGGTCAAGCCCCGGGTGCACGTGCCGGCCCGTGTAGTTGAGCGGCGCCAGGTAGTACTCGAGATTCAGGTCGGTTGCATCCAGAGAGGTGATAGTGTTCCCGGTATTGTGAGTAGAGGCTCCAGCCTGGTACCCGCGACGATTGATAGCGTTGGTGATACACTGCAGCCGCGGGATGTCCAGCGTGTCTGACAGGGCCCCGTGGATCATCAGTATTTTCGTGTTCACCGCTTGAAAGTCATCCAGGGCGGCTTCCAGGTCGTCATCGGTAATCACACCGATGATGGGAAACTCTTTCCCGCAGGTTTCATAAGCTATCCGGACCGCTTCGAGCATCGTCGGGCAGGGGAGAATGTTGACCCATCCATCGGGAAATGTCTTGATGAAATAAGAGAAAAAATCGGCCATCAGCTGGGGATTCTGCAAGAAACGGTCCCGGTACACACGGGCTTTGGGACCAAACTGTCCGGCTCCGATGAACGGGGATGTCCCGAAAATAACCTTGGATATCATATAAAAACATATACCAGACAGCAGGGGTGAAGTCAATAACGGTCGCATAAG
>CAYSPT010000037.1:0-49229 GCA_964432985.1 uncultured bacterium | reverse complement strand
ATGTCAGGAGCCCTGAAATTAGTAATATTGTGAAGCGTTCGAAGCGAGGATACCGACCCTATTTTCAGTTTAGGAGACACGGTTTCGATGACTCGTTTTACCAGGTAGACCCGGTCTTTTCCCAGGTAGCAGTGCACATAGTAGCGTCCCTGGGGTTTGCTTGCCAGATCGCGGATGACGGCCAGCGATTCCTTGTTCTCGCTTACCCAGGGAAGCATGGGTATGTGGATTATTCTCAGTCCCACCTTGTCCCCGGCTTCTCGCTCGTCGGCCAGAAGCTTCGGTTCAAAAGGTACCACTGCGGGGTGCAGCAGCGATATGACTCCCGTGTACCCTTTGCGTTTCAGGTCCGTCAAGCGCTTCTCGGTGGGGTAGGGTCCGAAGGTGAACTGCTCGGTGAGTGCTTCCTCCTCGCCCCGGTCCAACCCGCTGGTGGCGGGATTGAGAAACAGGTAAAGGGCGCCGGCTGCGCACAGGAAGCAGACCAGGGGAATGAGGACCTTGATGTGCTTCTTCGAGGTCTTCAGCATTATCCTGGTCAGCCAGCAGGCCACGAAAAACGAAGCAGTCACGTAGAGGATGATGATGCCTTTTACGCATCCCGACTCCAGGGAGTGCCCCCATCCGGAGGAGCGGGCCATGGAGGTGAGCCACCTGACCGGTCCCATCAGGGTGGAGGTCCCGGAGACAAATCCCACCATCAGCCAGATGAAACCGAACAGGGCCACAGTCTTGAGGGACAGCTTGAAGAAAATCCGTTCGAAAGTAGAAAAAAGTTTTGTTATCATAACCGGTGCTCCAGTCCAATACTGTAAGTTTCCTTGGTTCTGTACTCGCCTTCCCGGACTTCTTCCCGGTCGTGCGAGTATCCGAGTGAGAAATACTGTTCACTTCTCAGTCTGCGTTTCAAGGCTACCCCCCACTTTTCACTTTTCAGCTCCGCTATGAGATCGCTGCTGTAGTCGTCGTCCGGTGAGCTGCCGAAGCCCCCGGAAAACTCCAGGTGGCTGTCTCCCCCCCACAGGTACTGCCGCAGCGTCAGGTTCCAGGAGTTGGAACTCCCCACATCCTTGGGCGTGTGATAGGTCCTGAGCGAGACCCAGTAGCTGCCGAAATAATGGCCTAGTGCCGCGGTGTAGATGGTGACGGTGGAGGAGCTGAATATGAGGTGTCGCAATCCCAGAGAAAATTCGAAACTACCCGGCAGGCTCTGGTAGACCTCGAAGCCGTAACGCTGCTCAGGGAAGATGGAGTCGCTGGACAAGCCGAAGTTGAGATAAGCATATGTACCGTCACAGATCTTCGGGTACATGTCTATTTCGTACTGTTCACCATCCTTACCAAACCGCGTAGCAGTGTTGAGTCTCAATATCAGGGTCCAGGGATTATGAACGGGACCGACTTTCTGCGAGTAGGAGTAGGAGATGGTTTCCCAGTCGGCAAATGTCTTGCTGAACATCTCCCGCTTGTAGGACACCGAGACCTTGTCGGGCTCCCGGGTGACGTCAAGACCGCCCATACGCCGTTCTTCCTGTTTTTTTCCGGTGAGTCGGTCGTAGAGTTTGCCGGCGTCTTCGTGTTGCGGGTTTTCCGCCAGGAGGTCTTCAAGAACCAGAATGGCTTTCTCTTTATGCTCCAGTGAATTGAGTACTTTGGCCCAGCGGTAGCGGAATTCCTGGTCCTCGGGATTCATGATCAGGTACGCTTCGGTGATCTGCAGTGCCTTGTGCGGACGCTTGTCCCACATTTCGATATCATAGAGAACCTGCAGCGCTTCTTTGTGGAAGGGGTTTTCTTTCAAGACGATTTCCAGGTTGTCGCGCCCCTCCTCAAACTCCTTGTCCCAGGCCTGAACCCGGGCCAGGAAGGTCCTTACATACTTGATTCTCGGTTTCGCTCTCAGTATTTCTTCGAGCAGTTCCTTGGCCCGGTCTCGTTCCTTGTTGAAGGCGTAGGAGCGTGCCTGGTTGTACACCTCCGCAAGCGTAGGCGGCTCACCCCGATCCGATTTGTCTAACTCCTGGGAGTCCACCGGTTTCTTTTCCTCTTTCTGCTCTTCTTCTGGCTCCGGCCACAGCACTTTCTTTATCTTCTCTCTGAGCTTCAAGGCCCGTTCGTGTTCCGGATTTTCGTCCAGAATCTTTTCCACCAGTTCCCATGCTTCAGTGTCGCGTCCCAGGGAGCGCAACGCTTTTGCACGTCGATAGACGAAATCTTCGTCACCAGGTAGATGGTCGAGATACCGCTCAGCTATTTCCAGTGCTTTGCCGGGGTCCTTGGCCCACATTTCGATATCGAAATATACCTGGAAGCTCTGGCGGTGATAGGGTCGTTTCGAGAGGATGTAATTGAGCTCTTTGCGGGCGGTCACGTACTCCTTTTCCCAGGCCAGAACCCGGGCCAGGAAAACCCGTATTTCATGCTCGTTTGGTTTGGGTGTCAGGATGGCCTGCAGCAGGTCCATGCTCTTCTGGCGCTCACCGTTAAAAGCGTACCGGCGGGCTTTATTGAACATGACGTTAACCGAAGGGGGTTTGCCTTTGCGTTTTATTTCCGGTGCATCGCTTTCTTTCTGTTGGGCTTTTTCTTCTTCCGCCGGTGTTCTCTGCCTCTTCCGCTCTTCTCCTTCCTGTTGGACATTTTCTTCTTCCGCCGGTGTTCTCTGCCTTTTCCGCTCTTCTCCTTCCGCTTCCCTGAAATCGTCTTCCACCCGGGTCAGGAGCGTGTGTGCCTGGGCGTAGGTGGGATCGAGGGTTAGCAGGTGATTGAGCACCAGGTGTGATTCCAGCTTTTTATCAAGCGCGTACAAAGACCGTGCTTTGCGATAGAGAAAGTCGTGATCGTCGGGATGCTCTTTAAGGTACCGCTCGGCGATATCCAGTGCTTTCTGCGGTTTCTTATCCCACATCTCTATATCAAAATAGAGCCTGAGCGTCCCATGGTGGAAGGGCTTGACCTTGATGACTTCATCGAGCTGAAGCCGGGCTTCCTCAAACTCTTTGTCCCAGGCCATGACACGGGCCAGGAACACGCGGATGTCGGTATAATTGGGCTTGCGCTTCAATAGATTTTTTAGAATACGCTTTGCACGCTGCCGTTTGCCATCAAAGGCCAGTGATCGGGCTTTGGCAAAGGCATCGTCCACGTGCAACTCGTCTTGCGCAGTGGAAGCAGTTTCCTGTTGCGCCGGGTCTCCTGTTTCCTCTCCCCGGGTGGGCCCGGTAAAAGGAAACATTGTGATCAGCAGCAACGCAATTATTACGCTTTTTAAGCAGCCTTGAAACAATAATTTATTCATGCCCTGCGCTCCACGCTATCGATTTGCTACTCGGATGATTATAATATCATAATATCCCGCCGCGCGGCCAAATAACTTGGTTCTTAAGCAAAACAATAATTCTCTTAAATTACTCATCAAAACATATAAAATATCATTTTACCTTCACTATTTCTACTTATCTAATTTTACTATTTCGATTTTAGTTAAAAGAATACGATAACAGTATATGACTAGGTGAATACTGTGTATTAAAAGGGGTGCCTGGAATACGTATGTCTTTAGAACCCCATATTTATTATATAAGAAAGAGGGGAGGTGTCACAAAAACCGGAACGGCTTCTGACGAGTTCTGATTCACATACCTGAAGAAGATCAAGGTTAGCAGATTCTCCAGGTACAGTGTGGTAAGGTTGAGTTTTAGGAGGGAACATGGTTTGTAGCGGATGTGCGGTTGACACGGGTTATATCGGGTGGTATCCTCCCATCGTGACTGGTGCTTCGATACGCCGCGACGCGGATATCAACTCGCCTATCTTCGCACAATACGGACCGGGAAGGTAGTTTTCAGGATGGACAAACCCAGCATTCTCATCACGGAAGACGATGAAGAAATGCGGACGCTTCTTCGCTACTTTCTGGAGCGGGAAGGGTTCGAACTGCTGTTTGCCACCGATGGCCAGGAAGCGCGCATGATGATCGACATGATGTCGCCACCGGCCTGTATCCTTCTGGATATCATGCTCCCCTACATGAACGGGTTTGAATTGATTGAATACATACGGCACCGGCCGGACTGGAAAGAAGTTCCCATCATGGTCCTGTCGGCCCGCTCCGCTGAGGCTGACGTAGTACGGGCCCTGGACGGCGGCGCCGACGATTACATCGTCAAACCATTCAAACTCAGCGAACTTACCGCCAGGATCAGACGCTTCATTAAAAGTACCCGTTAGCCTGTTTCCCGTTAGCCTGCATGAATGTCTATAGCGATCCCCTCGTCAAGATTGTAGCAATCTCGGGTATTTCCGTGGTCGGCCTGGCCGTCCTTATGATGGTGATGGTGGTCATCATGAGAGTCAGGTTTATCATTCTCGACCGTCACCGGAAAAAATTCCTGAAAATGTGGCGCCCCCTGCTGGTGCAGTGTCTCCACGAGATTCCCAACGAACTGCCGGCCATCGTGAAATCAGACACCATGCTCTTCTTATACCTGTGGAACTACTACCAGGAATCCTTGCTGGGTGAGGTCAAGGAAAACCTGAGCAAACTGGGCCGGTCCCTCGGGATGGACCATGAGGCGCGGGAATTTCTGTACTCGAAAAACTCCAAAAGGCAGCTCCTGGGAATCGTGACCCTCGGGCATCTGGGTGAAAAATCAGCCAGGAGAGAGCTGTACCGCTTTTCCAAGCTGGAGAATCCGGTGCTGTCGCTGGCTTCTGTGCGCGCATTGATACAAATAGAAAAAGAAGACGCCGTACCGGTGGTGATACCGTTGATCAGCACCCGTAAGGACTGGCCCCAGGGAAAGGTGGCTTCCATTATCAAGGAAGCCGGGGGCGACCTGGTGGTCAGGCCCCTGGGCCAGATCGCCCTCAACGCTCCCCCGGATGTTCAGCCTCGGCTGGTGCGGTACCTGGAGGCAACTGACAGCCACGAGTACCGGACCTACGTTCAGGCCATCATCCAGGATGCTAAAGACCCGGAAGTCATTTCGGAGTGCCTCCGCGCCCTCACCCGCATGGGCGATCCCCGCGATGTGGATCTCGTCCGTGGGTACCACAACCATCCTGTCTGGTATGTCAGAGCCCGGACAGCCATTGCCCTGGGAAAAATTGGTGTTCGGGATGACGAGCAGGTGCTGATCAAAATGCTGGGAGACAGTCAGTGGTGGGTCCGCTACCGGGCCGCCCGGGCATTGGCCGGACTGCCTTTCGTGGGAAATGAACGGTACAAAGAACTGCTGGGGAAGACAACCAACCCAGAAGCCAGAAATGTCCTGGCGCAGGTGATGGTGGAAGAGGGTATGGTATGACGACGCATAGCCTGATACTGTTCATGGAGTGGGTGTTTTTCCTCTACTTCATCGCTATCAATGCCGGCTACATCCTGCTCAATATCATCTCCGTCGTCTACATTTCCCGCTACATGAACATTCACTCGCTTGAGAGCCTGCCCAGGCCGTTTTCGGGCTTCGAACCACCGGTCAGTATCCTGGTGCCTGCGTACAACGAAGAAGTGAGTATCATCAACTCGGTCCGGGCTCTGCTCCAGTTGACTTATCCTGCCTACGAAATTCTGGTAGTCAACGACGGTTCCTCCGACCGGACCCTGCAGGTACTGAGCAAAGAATTCTCCTTGATACCGGTTCCGGTAACGTACCAGGAACATCTGCCCTCCGAACGGGTAAAGGGTGAGTATTTCTCCAAATCGCATCCAAACATCCGGGTCATCGACAAGGAAAACGGGGGCAAGGCCGATGCGCTCAACGCCGGCTTGAATTTTGCCCGCCACAACCTCTTCTGTTCCGTCGATGCCGATTCGATTCTCCAGCGGGAAAGCCTGCAGCAGGTAGTGTACCCGTTCCTGGAAGATCCGACCACGGTGGCCTCCGGCGGCACGGTGCGTATCGCCAACGGGAGCAAAATCAAGGAGGGGTTCCTGGTGGAGACGGGATTACCCACCAACCTGCTGGCCCGGTTCCAGGTGGTGGAGTACCTCCGGGCTTTTCTGTTCGGCCGAATGGGGTGGTCGCCGCTCAATGCCCTGATGATTATATCCGGCGCTTTCGGGCTGTTCCGCAAGGACGCCGTGATCGAAGTGGGCGGTTACCGTAAGAACACCATCGGGGAAGACATGGAACTGGTGGTGCGTATACACCGAAAGATGCGGATAGCAGGGAAGCCCTACCGGATTTCATTCGTTCCCGATCCCATTTGCTGGACGGAGGCCCCCGAAGATCTGCGCACCCTGCGCGTCCAGCGGGTACGGTGGCAGCGCGGTCTGGCCGAGAGCCTCTTTTTGAATATCAACCTGCTGTTCCACGAAAAAGGCGGGACCGTGGGCTGGCTGGCGTTTCCCTTCTTCTTGCTCTTTGAATGCCTGGGTCCCATTCTGGAAGTTGTGGGCTACATCTACATGATCGTACTGTTCTACTTCGGGCTGCTACCCAACTACGGGATGATGGCGTTTTTGATCGTGACCCTTGGGTTGGGCATATTGTTGTCAATATGCGCTCTGATGCTGGAGGAGATGTCGTTTCATCTCTATCCCCGGCTCAGTCATATCTTCAGCCTGTTCATCGCGGCAGTGGCTGAAAACATCGGGTACCGTCAGCTCAATTCCTTCTGGCGTCTGTCCGGTATCCTGGGCTGGCTGCTGGGGCGAAAGGCAAAGTGGGGCACGATGAAGAGAGTCGGTAGCACCGGAACTGACGGCGATAAAGGAGGCGAATGACGAAGCGGAATCCCCGCCCACCCCTGATGAAGAGAGTCGGCAGCACCGGAACTGACGGCGATAAAGGAGGCGAATGACGTTCAATAAACCTGCTAAGGAGTCTAAACTATGAGCATTGTGAAACGGAATATTCTTTTGGTAGCCATTTCTCTTTGTCTGCTGCCTAACACGTGTTTCGCTCGAGACACCGTTCCCCGATCGTTTTGTGTGTTTGACACCGTCTCCGGGCGGGAAATTTCCTTCGATACGATGATCGACGAAGTGCAGGTTAAAAGTGATGTGGTGTTTGTGGGTGAACTTCACGATGATGTGATAACACATCAGCTGGAATTTTCAATAGCCCAAAGCCTCGTCAAACGTGATCCGCGATGGAACCTGTCCATGGAGATGTTCGAGCGGGATGTCCAACTATATATTGATAGTTATCTTGCCGGGTTTATTTCAGAAAGTTATATGTTGAAAAAAAGCAGGCCATGGAATAACTATGCTACCGATTATCGGCCGTTGGTCGAGTTGGCCAGGGAAAACAAACTGGATGTAGTCGCAGCGAATATTCCCCGCCGATACGCTGCGATGATCACCAGGCAAGGTTGGGATGAGATAGAGAAACTGCCTCGAGAACAACGCCGAAACATTGCCGGCAGACTCACGGTGATCGAGGATAGGTATTACACTAAATTCATCGAGACCATGTCTGCCAACATGGGGGGCAGGGCAGGTGGTCCGGAGTTGGAACAGATGTTAAAAAGGTACTACGAAGCCCAGTGCGCCAAGGATGATACCATGGCGGAATCCATACTGTTCTACCTGAAGAAGAATCCCGGAAAGAAGATCATTCACTTCAACGGTCAGTTCCACTCCGATGAGTATCTAGGCACTGTACAAAAGCTGGATATGATGAGCGACAGTTTATCCATCACGGTCATCTCGATACAACCGTTAGGGATACCGGAGGATTTTCAGCTGTCAGAGAAAGATAGAAAGCGAGGTGATTACGTTATTTACTGCCGGCGCCAGGCTGGTAATGATTCTTCTCCTAAATCCAAAATGTTCAAACAACAAACGTCTCAGGAAAAGGAATAAAAAGCTGGTACCGCGTACTGGTGAACTGATGGGCACCGGTAAAAAAAAAACAGCCTTCTACGGACGGCTCCAGTCGAGTGATTCGTATACCTTACGACCGTCTTGCCCCATCAGAAACTCGGTAAACCTGTCGGCGTCGTCGGCCCTGGCGCACATTGACAGGCGGCCAAGAGCCGTGCTGCGCATGATGGCCAGGTGGTCGGGGACCGGGACGCATTCGAAGCTGTCGGGCTTGAAGTGTTTAAACGACTCCCAGCCGATGATGGCGTCAACCTGCCTGGTGTTGAGCTCCCTGATCAGGTGCCCGCAACTGTCGGCAAACCGGGTAATTCTGCTGCGTATCTGCCCGGTCAGGCCCGCCTTGGCGGCGATGTCTTCCCATACTCCCACCAGGCATCCTGCGCTGGCGATGCCTACGGTGACGTCGTCCCGTCCGAGGTCTTCCAATGTTGTTATGTCCTTGGGATTCCCATCCCTTACCAGGATCGTGGAGGTGCGGGTTCCCAGGGAAACACGGGATTCCCGTATGACCAGCCCCCGCTGCTGAAGAATATCCATGAAGTACTCGGCTCCCAGGGATATCAGGTCGCCGACACCCATGTCCTGGATGTCCCGGACCAGGTCCTCCGGTTTTCCGGAGACGACTCTAACATCAATCCCGGTTAAACCGGTAAACAGTTCTCCACATGTGAGAAGCGGCGGCGCCACCCCCCCGGCGGCATACACGATAAGCGGTGCATCGGGCATCGGGTTATCACGTACCTTTCTCTTTACCGGTCATCAAACAGATTGTCCAGGGTACGCTCGAGGTCTTCGGCGGTAAACGGCTTCCTTATAAATGCATCCGCCACCAGCTTCATTCTTTCGGCGTCCTCCGATTCGAGAATTCCTGACATGGCAATCAGTTTGACTTTTTTGAGATACAGCGTTTCGCGGAACCTCTGGCAAATTTGCCAGCCGGGCATCTGGTGGTTGACCATGTCTATCAGGGCCGCGTCGGGCAGTTCCAGAGGAAATTCAGTTCCCAGTTCGCTGGAAAGCTTTTCTATGTCGGTGAAGCCCAGCACACGGTGCCCCCGGTCCCGCAGCAGGGCAACCAGGGCCCGGACAACGTTTTCGTCATCATCGATGATCCAGATGGAATAAGCTCTGTTCATAGTTGTCACCGTGTTCAAAAGCGGTCCAGGATGGCCTTCACTGCTTCAGCCGGCGGTATTCCCGCGTTGAAAACGGCTGAGGCTGCCACCAGTATGTCGGCACCTGCTTCCCCGATATCCCCGGCATTATCGGCTGTCAAACCTCCATCAACCATCAGACGGCATCGTGGATTGATTTGGTCGATCATGGATCGGGCGGTTCGAATCCGGCCGATTGTTTCCGGTATGAAAGACTGTCCGGAAAACCCGGGAAATACCGACATGATCAGGAGAATGCGGGCCAGGTCAAGCACTTCTTTTACCGTGTCAAGCGGGGTATCCGGGTTGAGGGTTACTCCCGCCTGTCCTCCGAGCTTGATGATCTGCTGCATGGTATTGCGAAGGTCGGCGTCGGACTCCACATGCAGAATGATGGTGTCAGCGCCCGCTTCGATAAACTGACGGATAAAACGTTGAGGTTTGACAATCATCAGGTGGGCGTCGAGGTGTGATGTCGTGTGTTTCCTGATACACTTCACCATCCCGGGCCCGAAAGTAATATTGGGTACAAACTGTCCGTCCATTACATCCAGGTGGTACCGATCGACTCCAGCTCCATCGAGATCGCGAATGAGGTCCGCCAGGCAGGTCATGTCGGCGGACATTACCGAAGGAGAGATATTCATACCGGTCACCTCCCGTCTAAAGCTGTATGAAAAACAAGCTGATGAGCAGAAGCGCCGCTATAATCAAAACAACCACGGTGGGATTGAGCTTGGAAAACCAGCTTTCTCCCCTGAGCTTTGTCTCATCTTCACTGCGAGCAAAAATAACCGAAGTTTTAAAATCTCCCGTTGACTTTGGGCGTGCACCGAATCTGGCTTCCAGGCTCCGTTTCAATTGCCGCTGGTCCGCTTCGCGGTCAGCCGTTGAGGCTGCAGTCCCTTCTCCGAACAGTATTTCGCGCACTGTCTTCTGGTCGTCCGGTTGCTGGTTTTCTTCCCCAGTATTCTGCAGCAGCTGGCTGGCGAAATCCTCGATGTCTCGCAGCATGTCTTCTATGGACACGTATCGGCGGCTCACCTCTCTGGTGAGTGTTCTGAACAGAATGCTCTCAAGCGTTTCTTTTTCACTGGAAGGAAGGATACGATTGCTGATGGTAACGCTGATATCGGTTTCATCGGGATCGAAGGCAAAGGCATCGGTGATGAGAACGTCCTTCTTATTTTTGGGAAACTCCCCTTCCAGCAGTGAGTACAGGACAACTCCCAGAAAAAAGATGTCGCTGACTATTCCCACCGGCTCTTTGATGGGGAGCGGACTTTTTGTAGTAATGGCCCGTGGCGTGCTGAAACTCAGAACCTTGATCCGGCCAATTCGGTTCACGATAATGTTGGAGAACTTTATATGCCGGAATTTAACGCCATTGACCAGAGCGTAATTCAACACTTTCCCTAACTGCATGATGATGTTCAGTGCCTGGGGAACCGTCAGCGGCATGTCCCGTACGATCACCTCATACAGACTCATGCCTTCGAAATATTCCATGGTCACATAGTAGAGACCTTTTTCGTAATTGACGTCCAGGACGGAAATCAAACCGGTGTGGCTCAGGCTGGTCATCACGGTGAGTTCATCGGTGAACCGTTTTACGAAATCTTTGTTCTTAACCCACTTTTGTTTGAGTACTTTTATGGTAACCAGGCGGTTTGACTTCAGTACTCTGGCTTTGTAAATCAAGACCCGGTCGGTTTCATCGGTCTTTTCCAGGATCTCGTAACGGTTGTTGAGAATCCTGCCCATCAGTACTCCTGCCTTTCAACCAGGGCGCCGTCAACATAGACAAGTACTTTCAATTTTCCTACTCCCTGGACGGTAGTCTTCAACTGGTCGCCGGGTTGATGTGTCCGGCTGTAGACGCACCGCATCCCCTGATCGTCGATGAGAACGATCTTCACTTTCTTCGAAGCAAGACCGTCGGGCACCACGAAGCTGACTTCCACGGTCTTGGCCATAATCTCCCGGGGAGGCATGCGGATTTCGTGTCCGCTGATAAGGAGGTTTACCCGGTCTCCCTCCCGCAGACGGCTTCCTGGCGGAGGAACGTGGGAGATTATCGTGTTGTCGGGCGTATCGCGGTCGAGTTTGTGGGATATTTTGCCTTCCGTCAGTCCGATCAGGTTCAGCTTGAGTCGGACCTGGTTCAGGTTCATACCCCTGAGGTCCGGAACGACGGTCCACTTGATCCGGGGGCCTTTACTGATCAGCAGGTCAACGGCTACTTCATTGGGCACCAGGCTTCCCTGGGAGGGATTCTGGGCGATGATGTACTCTTCTCTGACTTCCTCATGGTGGACATAGGTGCGTTTTCCCAGGGAAAATCCTTTATTTCTGAGGTCGATGCTGGCTTCCCGGTATTCTTTCCCCCTGACATCAGGAACTTCCACCAGGTATGCTCCTTTGCTCAAGGTAACCTCGATGGTCCGGTTTATTTTTACCTGCTTACCGGCTGGTGGGTTGTGGGAGATAACATGGTTTTTGCTTATATCCTGGTGGAATTTCTCATCGATTACCTGCAAGCTGAGGCTATAATCACGGGTCATTTTGAGCGCTGCTGCCAGGGGCATTCCGGTGAGGTCCGGCACCTGGACCTTTCCGCGGTTGAAGTACACATCCAGAGCTTTGCGGGTAAACTGGGCGCTGGCTGCCCCGATAAGGACAACGAGAAGCAGCACGATGATTAATTTCAATAATCTAACCAGGAGGTCAACCTCGCTTTTCCAACACCATGTACGGTAAACAGTGAGGCAGAGCATCATCTGCCACGTGAGGCAGAAAATCATCTGCCAGGGGATATTATAGCGTAATAATGAGATTAAATCTACCGGTCTCACGTTGCTTGTTACTCCGGGCCCTATGTGTTATTATCAACAACACCAGTTGGCTGCCTCAGCCCGGGGCACGTGCGGGGTGCTGCAGCAGCGGTTCCTCGTTGCCCTTTGACAGACAAGACGTACTAATGAAACGTGGTGCATTGTGATTCTCAGCATGACCGGTTACGGTGAAGCGTCGGCAACCTGTAACCAGACAGTGATCAGGTGCAGGTTAAAATCGGTCAATGGCCGTGGCGCTAAGGCCAAACTGGCTTGTCCATTCCTTCCTCTTTCTTTGTTGCACACGATAGAGAAAATGATTACAAAAGGCGTCGTTCGCGGAGAAGTTGCGGCCCGGATCATTATCGAGGTTTCCCCCGAAAAGGAAGAGCAGGATTTGATCTCCTCGTCCCGCGAAACCATGGAACGGCTGATGGTAATAAAAGAAGCCATTGGCCTGGAGGGAACGGCAACCGTTCGTGAATTTCTCGATTTCAACCGTGCTTTTCCACGGCGGACATCACAGGACAGCACTATTGAAGCGGATGTGGAAACCGGTATCCTGGGTGTGGTCGAAGACGCTCTTAAGGAGCTTGAGATATCACGTGAAACCGAAGGGCGGAGGCTTGAGAAAGACCTGCTGGGCAGCCTGGAAGTTATCACGGGGAGTTTAGATTCGATAGAAGCGTTGTCGGGTCGTGTTCACGAGATTTTCCTTGAACGTATGCAGGCCAATCTGGAGGAGATACAAGCGGCGGGAGTGCTTTCCGAGGATCGAATCGCCGCCGAAATGGTGGTGTTTGCCGATCGGTGCAACATACACGAAGAAATGATCAGGCTTCGATCGCACCATGACCTTTTCCGGGAAACCCTGTCCAGCGATGAGAAGGTGCTGGGCAAAAAACTTGATTTTATTGGTCAGGAGATGTTCAGAGAAATTACTACCCTGGTGGGAAAAGCGCGGGATGCAGAAGTGTCGCAGCACGCGGTGGATGTAAAGGAGCACCTGGGCCGGATGCGGGAACAACTCCGCAACGTGCTGTAAACAGCTTTGATTTGTACATGTATAAAGGGAGGACAGGCATGGATTTTAAACTGTTGAATGTTGGATTTGGAAACATCGTGGTGGCCAACAGGGTCGTCGCTATTGTGGGACCTGATTCGGCTCCCATAAAGCGTTTGAAGGAAGAGGCCCGTGACCGGGGCAAGTTGATTGACGCAACCTATGGCCGCCGTACCCGGGCGATCATTATTACTGACAGCGATCACGTAGTTCTCTCGGCTATACAACCGGAAACGGCAGCAGGCCGCCTGACCGGAGGTGACTGATCCCTTGCCGGGAACGGCTCGAGCGCCACAGACCCCGAACATCGTGGAACGAGACAAGATTCTGTTTATTATTTCCGGCTCCTCCGGGGTAGGGAAAACGACCCTGTGCAACATGCTGCTGAAGCAGAATTTGGATCTCAATTACTCCATATCGTACACTACCCGGCCCCGGCGTCCACAGGAGGAGGACGGAGACAACTATCATTTTATTGCCACCGATACCTTTGAGAAGATGGTGGATGAAAACCAGTTTGTGGAGTGGAATCAGGTTCACGGGTACTTTTACGGTACATCCCTGGATGAACTCGAGCAGGCCCTGGCCGAGTTGGGTGATGTCTTGCTGGAAGTTGATGTTCACGGTGCCGTCCAGGTCAAAGAGCAGTTCAAACAGCGCTGCATTCTCATTTTTATTTCTCCTCCACGGGTGGATGAACTGGTAGCGCGCCTCAAGAGGCGCGGCGCGGAAACGGCGGAAGCTATCGAGCATCGTCTCAGACGTGTGGAAGAAGAGAGCGGGATGGTAGCTGCCTACGATTATTGCGTGGTCAACGATGATTTCGACCGCGCACTGGAGTTAATCAGGTGTATCATCCAGGCCGAACGCTGCCGCACGAGCAGACTAACAGCCGCGACCGAAGAAGGAACATAGCTGATCATGGAAGCGCGACGGGTTGGCGCAGGACGGATCATCTGCGGTGTTACCGGGGGTATTGCCCTATACAAAACCTGTGACCTGATCCGGTCTCTGGTCAAACATGGTATCGACGTCCACGTGGTCATGACTGCCTCCGCCGCCAGGCTTGTCACGCCGGTGACCTTCTACACACTTACCTACAACCCGGTCATTACCGACCTGTTTTCTCTTGAGGGCAAGGCAACACCGCATATATCGCTGGTTCAGGACGGCGATGTGCTGGTGGTGGCTCCGGCCACTGCCAACATTATCGGCAAGGCGGCACATGGGATTGCTGATGATCCCCTGTCCACCACGTTGATGGCGTTTAATGGACCGTGTATTGTCGCTCCGGCCATGAACTGGCGTATGTGGCAGAACCCGATTCTCCAGGATAATCTGGCCCGACTGCGCCGGGTGGGGTACCGTATAATCGAGCCTGATGAGGGCGAATTGGCGTGCCGGGAAACGGGGCAGGGTAGAATGGCTCCCCTGGATGCAATCCTGAAGGAGGTGCTGTCGGCACTTGATTCGATTCATCCGGGTACATCTTCTCCGGGATCATCTTCTCCGGGATCATCCACCTTGATGAAAGATGTGCGCGTCCTGGTTACCGCTGGCGCCACCCGGGAGTTCATCGATCCGGTGAGGTACATAAGCAACCGGGCTTCCGGAGAGCTCGGGCACATGATCGGCCGCGAGTTTGCCGCCAGGGGTGCTCGGGTAATCCTGGTAACGGCGGCAGATAAGGGGATTCGTATTCCTGATGGAATTGACTGCGTCCGGGTTCAAACCGCGCGGGACATGTCCGAAGCGGTCACTTCCCGGTTCAGCGAAGTTGATATAGTGGTGGCGTCTGCTGGTGTGTGTGACTGGCGTCCTGGAACCTGTTCTGAGGAAAAAATAAAAAAAGCCGGCCAGGATGAGCACGTCATGACGCTGGTACGCAATCCGGATGTCCTGGCGGAGCTTGGAAAGCGAAAACGAAACCAGATCCTGGTAGGTTTCGCAGCCGAATCGAACGACCTGGTGGTCAACGCCCGGCTCAAGCTCGAAAACAAGAACCTGGACCTCATAGTAGCCAACGATATTCTCGACCAGCGAACCGGACCGGGTCGGGATATGCTTAAACCGGTACTGGTTTTTCGAGACGGCCGCCTCGAGCATGGTGCCTCGATGAGTAAGCAGGAGTGGGCCAGGCGGCTCGTGAAGGAGATTGAAGCGTTGGTGGTGGACCGCTCGTGACATACAATGTTGCTCATGTGGCCCTGGCGGTCCCCCTCAAGCAGAAGTTTCGGTACCGCATACCCTCCGATCTCCAGGAGAGCCTGACGATCGGCCAGCGTGTCAAGATCAACTTTAGCGGCCGGACCACCACGGCTGTGGTAGTATTTTTATCACGGGAAGACCCACTTTCCGAAAAACTCAAGCCGATCATTGCTCTCGAGGACCCGTTTCCGGTCTTCAATCAGCGCCGCCTGCTTCTGGCGCGGTGGATTGCCCGTCAGTACATGTGCACGCAGGGGGAAGTGCTGAAGATAATGGCTCCCCGCTTGCCCAAACGGCGCTCGAAGCCGAGAAGCGCTGCAGCCTGTCTCGAGCAGTGCTACCCGGGAGTTAATGATATCACTCTGACCGATGAGCAGGCTCACGCCGTGAAATCCGTTGCGGCTCATGTCAGTGCTTCCCGTAACCGCACCGTCCTTCTGCATGGCATTACCGGCAGCGGTAAGACCGAGGTGTATATCCGTGTCATATCCCGGGTACTCGATATGGGGAAGGGGGCCATCGTGTTGGAACCGGAAATAGCCCTGACTCCCCAGACCGTGGAGCGGTTCAAGTCGCGGTTCGGTGACACGGTAGCTGTTTTGCACAGCAAACAGTCCGGCGGCGAGCGGGGCCGTGAGTGGCTCAAGATCAGGGAGGGTCAGGCGCGTATCGTCATTGGTCCCCGCTCAGCGGTGTTTGCCCCCATGGAGCCGCTGGGACTGATAGTCATCGATGAAGAAATGGAAACGAGTTACAAGCAAAACGAAACGCCGCGATACCACGCCCGTGAAGTGGCTCTACAGCGCGCCAGGCAGGCCTCGGCAGTGGTGATGATAGGGTCGGCGACCCCTTCGCTGGAGACTTATCATAAAGCTGCCACCGGGCAGTATGATCTCCTCGAGCTTCCCCAGCGAATCGGGAGCCGCAGTCTGCCAAAGGTGGAAATCGTCGATATGCGTAGTGAACTGCTCAAGAACAAGAACCGTACCATGTTTTCATGGTGTATGCGGGAGCGAATTCAGGAGACACTAGCGCAAAAAGGGCAGGTCATGCTCTTTGTCAATCGCCGGGGATACTTCACCTTCGTCCAGTGCCGCAGCTGTGCGGAGGTGATTCTCTGCCGTAACTGCCATATATCCATGAAGTATCATAACAGTGATTCGCTGCTGAGGTGCCATTACTGTGATTTTACCGCTCCTATTCCCACCCGGTGCCCGGAGTGCGGCCGGCGGACCATCAAGTTCTTCGGCCTGGGAACGGAAAAGGTGGAGACGGAGATAAAGCGGTGTTTCCCCCGCGCCCGGGTGGCCCGTCTCGACGCCGACTCCGTCAGTGCCCGGCACGCTCATACCAGAGTGTTATCAGCCTTTCAAAAAGGTGAAACGGATATTCTGGTGGGTACGCAGATGATCGCCAAGGGACATGATTTTCCATCGGTAACCATGGTAGGCGTGGTGGCGGCCGACTCTACCCTCAACCTTCCCGATTTCCGTTCCAGCGAGCGGACCTTCCAGCTGCTGACCCAGGTGAGCGGCCGGGCTGGCCGCGGACCCGTTCCCGGTCAAGTGGTCATCCAGACCTATCAGCCGGACCACTACGCCATATCTTGCTGCCTGTCTCACGATTACGAGGCTTTTTACGACCGTGAGCTGGGCGAGCGTAAAGCGCTCGGTTACCCACCGTTTTCACGCCTTCTCAACATAATCGTCAGCGGTGTTAGTGAACAGGTGGTAACCCGGGTGGCGGAAGCCCTGGGGCAGGCTCTAAGGCTGTATGCCGGAGAGTTGAGAGTTACCGTTCTCGGCCCGGGCCGGGCACCGCACGAGCGGCTCAGGGGCAAATTCCGGCGTCAGATTATACTCAAAGGGCACTCGGGAGCTCTCATGCGCAAACTATACAGGGAATCTCTGGCTTCTTTAAAGGGAAAACACCCGTTGAGCCGCGTCAGGATAATGCCTGACATGGACCCCTATCAGCTCATGTAACCAAAAGGACGAATAATCGTCCTTTCTATGCTCACTCATCAGAGGACGGTAACGCCAGCTGTGAACGATGATTTCCCTTGTGGTGGGCGTAGTGGCAACGAACGAGAAGAGATCCCCAGGAAATTTCCACTTCCTAATTTGTATTTATCAATAGCATAAAGTAAACAAAAACTTTGCAATTTGATATAATCAAGTAAATGTCCAAAGTCCCATTCTATAAAATGTAGAAAGCAAGGTGATCAGGTTATGAATACCGTGAGGATGCCATACAGTAGTATGTCCCACCGCTTTTCCGGCAGTTTGTACAAACCGGCGGCCCTGGCCGGGGTAATTATTTTACTGGTTGTGTCTGCTCTGTCTTCAGCCTCGGCGTGCAGCATTCAGATCGATCCAAGAATCAATGTCTACGGCCCCAACGTGGTCTATGAGGATGAACCGAATACATGGCGGATAGAGCTGATAGATTTTGCCCCCCCAAACACCACCATCGAGATACTCACCAGGCCTCCGGGAGTGCCGCTTCTCCCGGAAAACTACAAGAATTTCCCCATGGACATGGGCGGTGAGATGACCGGAGCCACTTACTCGTACAGTGTCCGCAGCCGGGGGCGTGATCCGGAAGGAAATATGTCCCTGTATGTGCGGGACAAACTCAGGGGAAGGATTACTTCCTGGGAACAGCTGCCGGGAAGGTTTCCCGATTCCTCGGGAGTTCCCCTGGTGGTGGACGGAACGCCCATCGGCGGGGCCGCCGACGACTCCGAGTGCGGGATTTATTACGAAATCGTCGGTAACGATATGCTTGAGTCGGTGGAAATAATCAGGGAAAAATACATCGAGCCCACCCAGTGGGTGATCGAGGACCAGGGCGTGGCCTGGAACATGGACAAGAACAACCTGGGCTACAACGGTGAAGAAGAACAGATCGACAACGTGGCCATGGAGTACACCCCCAACACGGTGGGTGATATGCGCGGCGGCCCCGTCTGGGCCGGTTCGGGAGCCTCGGAACGGGAGTTCATCTACCAGACACCGTCGGCGCCCGAGGAGTACGTCATGGAGGTTTCCATCGGTACCACCCTGAGTATGGTGGGTACCTGGCAGTGGTACGAGATGAAGCGGACCCGTCGCTTCGTCCGCGGTTCCGATCCCGTGACCGGTGAAGAGACGCTCCTGGTCCTTCCCGGCTCGGTGGCGGAGTACGTCAACGAGCTGTTCGAGCTGTACATGCGCAACCAGGGGCTGGTTGAAACCGACGATATGAACGCCGATACCCGACGGTCGCTCATCTCCCCGAGGCGCCAGCAGGTGGAGGATTTCATCGTGGGGCGGTTCCGCGACGTGGCCGAGTTCGACGGCACTCCCCCCTCCGAAATCCGGGAGGCCGTGGATTTGTGTATCACTGTTTGGATTGAAACCGGGACCATCAACATGGGGGCGGTGGAGTACATCCACGGCCCCTTTACCGTGGATATAACCGGCCAGGCGGTGAAGCAGAGCGGCACCGCCAATTCCAGCGTCAGGCCCGGAATCATCAATGTCAAGGTGCTGGACAAGACGCCGCCTCAGTACTTCCATTTCAAGGACTCGCAGACCCTGTACGGCACCACCGGGGACCTGGTCAGCGAGTGGAACGACAAGCGGGAGCACTTCAACTATTCGCTCCCCGCCAACCCGGAAAATATCACGGTGCAGGTCATCGAGAACAACCCGAGCCACGCTTCAAGCGACCTGCCGTTTTCCGTGAGCTTCTATTACGTGACGCAGCTTCTGGATTACCACCCGATCAAGGGAAAGTACTGCGGGCAGAAGGGGTACGTTCACGGCGATTCCTGCGACTGCTTCCCCATTTATCTTGAGAAATTCGTGTGGATCAAGGGCGGCGAAATTGACAACACCAGCGAGAACGTGACCGTTACCAAGTACGACTTCAACGGGTATGCCATGGACGGTGACACCGGTGAGGGAGGGCCCACCGACCCGGCCTACTGTGTCATCGAGTGGGAGATCCCGCTCACCGATCTCAAAGAACCGCTCAGCCCTCATTTCGCCACCACCTCTGAAACGTACAATGATCCCTGGGGGAACCGTCACCCAGGATGGGGCCGCGGCGGCATCCTCAAGATGATGGTGCATTCCATGGATGGGGCCAACCTGGAAACGCCACCCGGTTGGAAAGAAGGCATCACCTATGTGGAGCAGGGCGAGTACGAAGGCTGGGAGTACTCCTCCGGCAACCTGAACGACCCGGTGGCGGCCATGGACGTGCTGGATCCCTACCTGGCCCTGAGTTACAACCAGGAAATCGTCAGGATCAATGAAGAGTTCCTGACTCCCGATTTCAACGTGCCCGAAAGCTTCATAGACGACGAGTTTTTTGACAAGGGGTATTTTGGACGGTTCGGAAAGATAATCGTCTACGATGACGACCGTCCCAATGTCCGGATAAACATTTCTGACAATTCTTTTTTGAGAAGGACCTTCTCCTTCGGCAACATATGGATGGGTGATTTCAAGCGGGAGGCGTTCCAGAAAGCGCGCCGGCAGAGGAGTCGGATTTACACCCTGACAAACCGCGATACGCTGCAGAAAAAAGATGAAATCAGCCGCCGGCCATTCGTCGCATATATCGACGGCGATCCCTCAGGCGAACCTGGAGAGGACCCGGAGTTGTGGGAGTTTGAGTTCGGTGATTTACCGGATGGATACAAGGATCAGGGAGGGCTGATCGCTGATGAGAAGTTCAACCCCTGGTTCTTCGATCTGTTCGGAAGTCCTTACGTCTCCGAATACCGGCTGTTCGATCCTGCCGACGACAACATGTACGGCTACTGGGTACCGGAGGATCTGCGTCTTTCATTCAATTTTGTCATGGTCCCCCAGGAAGTGATGGCCTGCGACAACATCAATACCTACAAAACCGGTGATCCGAACCGCGGGGGAATCGTCACGTCATTCGATCCCGGTTCGCAGACCTATGAGACATTTGTCCTGGTTGACGGCAGCGACAGAATGCATAATATAACCACCTATAACTTCCGTGACCTGAACCGGGGGCAGAATGTGCGGCGTAGGGAGTGCTCGGTATTCGTGCGGGTGGAGGACCTGGCTGCGGCAGAAGTCGGCGGCCCCCTGGCCCGGGAACTCAAGGTCTACTTCTACGTTGCCGGGACCGACATGAAATCGTACACCATCGACAGGAAGCACAAACACCGGGGTAATTAACATAGTTTTTCATATCGCACTTCAGTTCAGTTACGCTCATGGCGATTACCACTAGTGTCGGATACTTCCTCTAGGCCGCATATTTCACAAGTCAGCCTGCTGCGGCCACGAATTCGCAGCCTAGCAACGACAACTCATGAAATAAGCGGGCCGTCATCCGCCGGCTTGACCGGCGGATCCATAAACTCGCTAAAGATTAAGCCTATTGAGCATGCTTTTCTAGCACTATCTGTCTAAACCGAATCTGAAAAGGAACTTCTTACGCTTGTCGAACGCTTATCATTATGACAGCGGTTCAAATTGATCTGCTATCGGAAAAAAAATGCTGAACGGGCCCTGGATTTAGTGGTAGCATGTGGCTTCGGAAAGGAACACTGTACATGGACGGTAAAAACAATAACCAAAATCCTCTCGGGGATTCGCCCGTAGGAGTTCCCGATTCGGATGAAGTCTACAGAATTAGGATTTTCGGGGAACCCGTGCTCAGGCGGACCACCCGTCCGGTGGAGGAACTGAATGATGGAATTTTAAAGCTGATACAAAAAATGCTTATTACCATGTACCGGGCGCCGGGTGTCGGGCTGGCTGCTCCCCAGGTGGGAGAGTCGTGGCGGTTGTGCGTAATCGACGTAGGTGAGGGCTCTCTGGCGTTTATCAACCCGGTAATCGTATCGCATTCGGAGGAACTGGTGTCCTTTGAAGAAGGCTGTCTGAGCTTCCCTGATTTAAACGCTGACGTAGTCCGTCCGGAAGCGGTCACGGTTAAAGCCGATGCTCTCCTGGAACAGGGTGAGATAAGCAAAGACGGCCCATTTGAGCAGGAGTATGGCGGTTTGTTGGCTCGGGTCCTGCAGCATGAGATAGATCATCTGGACGGCCGTTTGTTTGTTGATCGAGTGACTCCCGGGGTGAGGAGAAGTCTCGACAGTGCTCTGAAAAAATTCAAAAAGCAGAGCAAACAGTATGTGAAGGAAGACAGGAAAAATAAATGACCGTGCAAATTGTCTTCATGGGTACTCCCGATTTCGCCTCCATAGTCATGAATTCACTGATAGAATCGGGTCGGGTTCCGGTGCTGGTGGTTACGGCCCCCGACCGCAAAAGCGGCCGCGGCCGCAAGGTTTCCCGCTCCGCGGTGAAGGACCGCGCTCTGGCAGGAAACCTGCCGGTATTTCAACCTGAAGATGTCAACAGCCCGGAAAGTATCGCCATACTGAAAGAGGCTCGTCCGGATGTCATCGCCCTGGCCGCCTTTGGCCAGATCCTCTCCAAAGAGGTTCTGGAAATCCCGCCTCTCGGCCCGCTCAATGTCCACCCGTCGCTGCTGCCGGAGTATCGCGGCCCGGCCCCGATTCAGTGGGCGCTGCTTCACGGCAGACAGGAAACGGGGATCAGCATTTTCAAGATGAATCCCCGCATCGACCGGGGCGCCGTACTGCTGCAAAAAGTGGTACCGATCCTTCCCGAGGACGATTTCCCCTCCCTGCATGACAAGTTGGCATTTCAGGGAGCGGTTCTTCTCAACGAGGTTCTGGACCGCCTGGAAGC
Source organism: uncultured bacterium (assembly GCA_964432985.1). Taxonomy (GTDB): domain Bacteria; phylum Muiribacteriota; class CAYSPT01; order CAYSPT01; family CAYSPT01; genus CAYSPT01. The sequence continues at coordinate 27,378 of CAYSPT010000037.1, read as the reverse complement.
AGGAGAAGAGCTGGCTCCAATCGAGCAAAAGGGCAAGGGTTCATACAAGAAGAAATTCCGCAAGGAGCACGGGCGCATCAGGTGGGAGCAGACGGTTGAAAAATGTCACAACAGGGTCCGGGCCCTCAACCCGTGGCCGGGTACTTACACCTTCGTGTCAGGCAAACGTCTTCGGGTTTGGAAAACTACCATCGCGTCTACCACCACGCCTGTCGGTGTGGTACCGGGTGAAGTGGTATCAGCAGGTGCTCCCAGAGGCCTTCAAGTAGCGTGCGGAGACGGTGTTCTGACGCTTCAGGAGGTACAGTTGGAAGGCAAAGTCCGCATGACGGCGGAAGACTTCTTGAGAGGGTGTACCGTGACGGTGGGCCAGGTCCTGGGTGAAGGGCTCTGACGAGGCGGGCGATTGGTCGGCTATGGATATTCGCAAAGCGGCACTGAACATACTCGATCGGGTGGAGAAACAGGGAGCGTTCTCCACCATTTTGATTCGTAAGACTCTCGATTCTGCCAGGATTGCTCCCCGGGAGGCGCGTCTTCTTTCCAATCTGGTGTACGGTGTTCTGAAATACCGTAACACCCTGGATTGGATAATCGGGCAGCACCGCAAACGCGGAGGGCGTATCCGGCCAGCGCTTAAAAACGTGCTGCGCCTGGGAGTGTACCAGGTGCTGTTTCTTAATTCTGTTCCTGCTTACGCTGCCTGCAACACCACGGTGCGCCTGGCACGGGGAGCCTGCCGGCACGAAGCGGAAGTACGGTTCGTCAATGCTCTTTTGCGCTCGGTAACCAACAGCGGCGAGATTACGTATCCGGACGAGGCTGACGATCTTTCCCGGCACCTGGCCATCAAGCATTCCCATCCCGTGTGGCTGGTTGAGCGCTGGCAGAATCGATTCGGACCTGATGAAACCGGACGTTACTGTCAGGCGAATAACCGGACTCCGTCATTGTCGCTGCGGGTGAACACCGCCGCTGCCACCGTGGACGAAGCCATTAAAGCTCTTGGGGTGCTTCAGGTCACGTGCCGCCGGGGCCGGTACGCTCCCGACATCGTTCTGATTCCCCGGCGCCAGGTTCACCAGCTGAAAAAGCTCCCCGTGCACCTGTTCTCCATACAGGACGAAGCTTCAGCGCTGGTGGTCCACCTGCTCGAACCGTCTCCTGGAGAACGAATCCTCGATTTCTGCGCCGGCCTGGGTACCAAGACTCTGCACATCATGGAACTCACCCGGGGAGAGGCCGATATCGCCGCGGTGGACATCCATCGGTTCAAGCTTGAAAAACTCCTGCAGCGCTGCGCTGTGTGCGGCTTCCCCGCACCGGCAGTACATGCCTGCGATGCCGCGGCCGATGCCGCGGCCGAGGCCGGGGTTTCATCACTCGAGCAGGATCTGGGGCTCTTCCACCGGGTCCTGGTAGACGCTCCGTGCAGTGGACTGGGTACGGTCCGCCACAAGCCGGAACTCAAATGGAAAGCTAGTCTGGATAAATTGTTCGAGCTTAAGCGCCTCCAGGTGCGCCTGCTTTCCGCCGCTGCCCGCTGTGTGGCTTCCGGGGGAAGGCTGCTGTATTCTACCTGCTCGACGGAACCGGAAGAAACTTCGTTAGTTATCGATGAGTTCCTGGAAAAACACGCCGATTTCGAACCGGCGCCGCTGACTCTTCCCGGTGAACCGGCTGCAATGACCCTGACTGGCGAAGATACTTCACGGCTGGTGATGTATCCGCATGTTCACGGAACAGATGGTTTTTTCGTAGCCGGTTTTAAGTGCGTCAGGTGAAGGGAAGACTGTGAGAACAAAAATCCTGGAGGGTAAAATCCTGCCCGTTGTTTTCAAGCTTTCCTGGCCGATGATGCTGGGCATGTTTCTTCATATCAGTATGAACCTGGTGGACACCATATGGGTCGGTATGATCGGGGCTCTGGCTGTGGCTGCCGTATCCATGAGCTTCACCGTAGTGGTCATCCTGTTTACCTTCTGTGGCGGCATGAGTATCGGGGTGTCGTCTCTTATTTCCCGCTCCTGGGGAGCCGGGGATAAAGAGCAGGCGGCCCGGGTAGCTGAGCACGCCTTGTTCCTGGCGTTCGTCTTCACCGTGTTAGTGACCATGGGAGTCAACTTGATCGTCGAGCCCATGCTTGGGTTCCTGGGCGCCAAACCGGAATTTTTCGCCATGGCGGTCTCGTATCTCAGAGTCATCATGACCTGTTCGGTGGTCATTTTTCTCATGTTTGCTTTTGCTTCCACCTTCCGGGCTCTGGGAGACACAATCACGCCGTGCAAAGCCATGTGTATCTCGTCGCTGTGCAATTTTCTCCTCGATCCGCTGCTTATCTTCGGTTTTTCACACAATCCCGTGTTCGGTTTTTTCGGTCTTCCGGATTTGGAAGCCCGTCTCCTGTCCGCAACCGGTTTTACCGGATGGGGGGTAACCGGCGCAGCCATCGCCACTGTCACTTCCCGGGCTGTGGGAGTGCTCTACTATGCCTGGCGGTTTTTTAGAACAGATTTCCCCCTGAAGCTCGACTTTAAAAGATTCACCTTTCAGCCACGTATCGTGGTGGAAATCTTCCGGGTGGGATTTCCCTCTACGGTCGCCCGGCTGATGGTGTCATCCTCGTTTGCGTTTCTCATGAAAGCCGTGGCACGATTCGGATCATTCGCCATCGCCGCATACGGAATCTGCATGAAAGTCGATGCGTTCGTCTTCCTGCCTATGATGGGGGCGAGTATGGCAGTCATTACCATGACCGGCCAGAACGTGGGAGCGGGGCAGCCCGACCGTGCGCGGCGGATAGTGAAGACCGCTATTACGTGGTTTCTGGTAATCGGAACATTCTGCGGGATTTTTATATGGTTTTTCGCTCCACAGATAATGAGCATATTTACCAGGGAAGCGGATGTGGTTTCCACAGGCACCGGCATATTCAAAATACTGGCTCCAATATACGGCATAATGGCAGTGGCCATGATGGTTGGAGCAGGTTTCCAGGGCGCCGGAGACGCCCGGCCCGTCATGCTCATGTCCCTGATGAGAAACTGGGTCATAACCGTACCGGGAGCCTACATCGTCTCGATGTATATCGGTATGCCGGGTATATGGTGGTCAATCGTGGCCGGAATCGTCATTGAAGCCTTTATGGCGTTATGTATCCTGAAGTTCCGCCGGTTCAAGACCTACTTGAAACCTTCGCCGCAATAGCGTTGAATTACCTGAAGTTCCGCCGATTCAAGATCAACTCAAACCTTCGCCGCAATAGCGTTGAATTACCTGAAGTTCCTCCGGTTCAAGATCAACTCAAACCTTCGCCGTCGCCTCGCTAAGCGCGGCTACTACACTAATTAGCTGTTTCCATTGAAAATTGTTACTCATTATGCAACACATGGTGCTATTTCTTTGCATGATGATGTTTCTTTGCATGATGATGTTTCTTTGCATGATGATGTTTCTTTGCATGATGATGTTTCTCTGTATGATGATGTTTCTCTGTATGATGATGTTTCTTTGCATGATGATGCATCTTTAATGGTGCATCTTCAATGTTTTCACTCTCAGGCATGGTTATGGTATATTCGATTCACAGGTATATGAAAGGAACATAACCTTGAGCAGCGACCACTACACCGGTATCCCGTCTCCTCCCTCTGTTTTTATCGACCGGGAAGACGAAACGAAACGTTTTCTTAACTTGTTGGGAACGTATCCGGTAGTTATGGTCAAGGGATTGCCCGGTATAGGTAAATCGGCTTTTGTGGCCCATGCTGTTCGTCAGTGGAGAGGCTGGCAGGACGGGAAAAAAGTCGTCTGGTGCCGCTGCCTGCCCGGAATGGGTCTGCGGGAACTGTTAGGGGAACTTTCCTCCTGCTGCGGTCCGGTACACGGTGAATTCCTGTCTGAACTACTCAAAACCGACAGCATTAACTCCGGGGTGATCGTGCGGTTTCTGGCCAGCCTCGAAGATGTAGGAATCGTTCCGATCATCGATGATGCCCACCGGTTCGCGGGCCGGGAATTTGAACTGTTCATCGATGAAGCGTGCCATTTCCTGCGTAAATCGGCCCTGGTCCTGATCGGGTCCCAGATAACTGCCATATCTCCTGTTATTCTGTCAGAAATCGCTACGATCCGCCTGGGCAGTCTGCCGCCTGCCGCCGCCGTCAGCTTGTGTGAAAAACTCTTTGAAGCGCACGGAGAACGGTTGCCGGATAAAGAAGTAATTGAAACCGCTGTGGAAATGACCGGGGGACATCCATTATTTGTGCGATGGCTGGTGGGGTTGTCTCTCCAGCAGCGCAAGACACTCGCCGATGTGCTGGCGGGGCGGGATATTGGAGAGCTCGGTTCCCGTCTGATAGAGCCTCTGTGGGGAACCATCAGCCCGCTGGAAAAAACACTCATGAGGTACCTGGCTATTCTCGACGGAACCGCCGGCCGCTGGCTGCTTGAAAGCTCTCTTGAGGGTGCCGATTCGGCTATTTCCAGTCTGTCCGACCGGATGCTGGTTGAGACCGATCCTTACGAAGGAACGGTCCGTCTTTCCCTTCCCGTGCGGGAGTTTATTTTTCACGAAATGGCCGAAAATGAGGAAACGGATGTTTTTAAAACATACGGTTTGAAGCTGCTTTCTGTGCTCAGGTCACGGGACCCGGACTCCATCGGGAGGTACGCTCTCAAAGCGTATCGACTGCTGCTGGCTTCAGAGGAACCGGAAGCGGTGATCGAAGCGGCTAACCTCATGGCACCGTATCTTTTCAAGACCGGTAGGTACACTGAACTGGCGGCGGTGAGGTATGAGATAGGGCAGGACATCGACACCCTTCCACCCGATCTGGTAATAGCTGTCGTTCAGTCATTGGCGGTGATGGGGCACCGGGCAAAAGCTTTTAATTTTTTCAAGGAGTTGACCTGTGCCAACTGGAAACCAATAGACCGTTTCCGCCTCATCCAGGCCGTTTTGGACCGCCTGGAACCGCCCATAGACATTTCACGGGCGCTTCTCGACGAAGCGGAGCGTTTATTCGAATGTTTTGATTCTCCCGAAATGGAAATATCATTGTATCTGTCACGGGCGGTCGTGCTGTGGCGCAAAGGAGATCTTCCCGCCGCCAAGAAGTTTTTGGGTAAGGCCCTGGCCAAAGCTAAAAAGAACAAGCTGCCGTCTCTGATTGCCGAGTATTCTCAGCGGTTGGCCATGATCCTGGTCCGGGAGGGTAGGTTGACTGCCGGGTTGAGGGTTCTCAGGACGGCCGGCGAAGCGTTGCGCGGGTCGGACGCTACCGGACAGCATGCCGCTTTGTTCGGAAACCGGGGAACCATTCACAAAGAGCTGGGAAATGTGGACAAAGCCATGGATTGTTTTAAAAAAGGGCTGGCTATTCGTGAGAGCCTGGGAGACCGTCTGGGCATGTCCACCGTACACAACAATATAGGTCTTCTTCTGTTCCAGTTGCGGCGTTTGGATGAGGCCGACCGGCACCTGCTCAAAAGCCTGGAAAACCTGGAAGGAATCTTCGATCCGCTGGCCCGGGCCACTACTCTCAACAACCGGGCCCTGGTGGCCACGGTGAAAGGTGAACTGGAGCAGGCCTGCCTGCTGGTGGAAGAATCCCTCGAACTTCTGGAAGGGGGAGGTCACGAGCAGGCCAGGGCGCTGTGTTATACGAACCTGGCTATTTACCGGATGATGACGGGTGACACTGCCGGTTCTATCAAGGCCCGTGCCGAGGCGGAGGGAGTGGCCAACCGGGTGAGCAATCCCCGTCTGGTCGGCACCGTCTACCAGAGACTGGGACAACTTTTCCGTCTGGAAGGCTTCTTTGACGAGGCTGAAAGGGTGTTGCGGGAAGCGCTGGAGAAGCTGGAAAATACCGAAGCACTGAAAGAGATTGCTTTTGTATACACCGAACTGGCCGAAGTTGCACTGGAGAGGCCGGATTCTGAACAAGCGCTGGAATGGATTGAATTGGCGGAAAAATCCTTTCCGTCAAACACGTTTCCCTGGCTCACCCTGACCTGGCTTGCCCACCGGGTGGAGGCGGCTCTCCTGGCGCAGGACAAGCAGGTTGTTTCCCTGGGCAACCTGCTACTGGATGAGTCAGAGAAAAGCGAAAGCTGGGAGTTCAAGGCCAAAGCCTATCTTCTGCTCCGGGAAACCTGTCCGGAAGAGTATGCTGATCTGAACAAGCAGTACAATGCCTGCCGGATGCGGTTGAACCGGCAGGAGCTGTTCTGGGTGGATGATATGCAGCGGAGGCTGGCCGCACGGTTCGGCGAAGGGGCTGTTTCGTGGGCCGGAGCGGAGTACAGGATCATCCGGGATGGTGAAAGCAGCCCGGCCGATTCAAGTGATGTCGAGCAGCTCCGACAGGGCAAAGACCGGTACGATCTGTGGCTGGATGTCGAGAAGAAGAACTGTCACGAGAATAAACGCGGAGATGTGCCTCTCTTCCGCAAACGGGTACTGGCCCCGCTCATGCTCTTTTTTATGAGGAATCCGGGCTCCCGTTTCTCAGCGGAAGCGGCCTTTGAAAAAGTCTGGGGAGTACCAGCCGCCCCCAGTGACCGCTCCACCTTCATGGTGAATCTTACCAGGCTGCGTCAACTGGTGGAATCCGACCCGGAGAACCCCCGGTACATTCTCACCGACTCGGGTATCGACGGCCGGGCCGAGTACTATTTCAACCCTGAAGCCAGTGCCTGTATGATCGAACCCCTTTGAACGGAGGAACCGAAACGGTGCGCCTGCCAGACCCGATAGCCGGTCTTTGGATTAAATTCGTAGCTGTTCTGTATCTCGTTCTCGGGCCTTTGATTGCCCTGTTTGCCCTGCTCGTACCGTTCATCATGAGCAATCAGGAATTGTTGTTGTACAATCGCTGGGCGGTATCCAGACCAGTGTTCATCGGTTACCATTTTATCTACGGGATATTTCTCTTGATCGTGTCCATAAGCTTTTTCAAGCGGTATCGTCCGGTATGGCAGCTGTTTCTGGTACTGTCACTTCCCGAGCACTTTACCTGGCTTGCCGCTGTCGCTCTACCCTGGAGTCTGGTGATCGTATTTATCGAACTGGCCGCCTGGACGATGACCGTGCTGTCCTGGCCTCTTTTCCCCTCTGAAAAGCGTGATTATAGCCTGCCTATGTTATGAGTTGTCGTCCCACGCGGAGTCGTGTGCAGTTACAAAGCGGCGTATTTCTGATAGGAGCTGTCCCAGGGCTTCGCGTTCTCAATAGTTGCCAGCACATCTTCCACCCTGTCGGCCACCGACCACATCCGGCGGAGTTTGGGATGCATGAATTTCTCCTTGATGCAGTGGTCGAGCTGCTTGAGGACCGGTTCGAAAAAACGGCGTGTATTCACCAGGACAATTGGCTGCAAATAGATTCCCAGCCGTTTCAACGTGAAGACCTCGAACAGCTCTTCGAACGTTCCCGTTCCTCCCGGCAGAGCGATGATGGCATCGGTGCCCTCTATCATGAGCTCTTTTCTCCGGTGCATGGTGTCCACAATTATCAGTTCTGTTACCTGTTCGTGGGCCCACTCCAGATCTACCATGAACCGGGGTATGACTCCGATGACGGTACCGCCTTTAGCTAGTGCACTGTTGGCCAGATACCCCATGGACCCGACCGCACCGCCTCCGTACGCGATGGTGATCCCGTTCCCGGCCAACAGTTCTCCCAGTCTGCCTGCAGAATCCAGGTAGCTCTGATCGGTCTGCTGGCTGGAAGCGCAAAAAACGCATACTCTGTTTATCATTGAAAATTCTTCTTTCCCCGGTGATCGTCGCGACTGATCGGCGGTATCCTGCCGTTACAAGTTGGCACGTATGATCCGCTCGTATTCAAATAACTTTTCAAGGACAAACTGCTTGATATCTTCATGTAATTCCTTGCTGGTTTTCACAAACTTCAGCTTGATCAATTCTATGGGCACGATACCATCGGCTACCAGTATGGCTGTTTTCTTGAAGGAGTACGGCTTGAATGTGTTGTCTATCCGGTTGTGCTTGAAACCCTGATCAGGAAGCCAGGTAAGGGCGTGTTCGTCACCCAGGCGGTCATAGCACAACTGGAATCCATGCAGCGCCCCGCTTTCTGTGTACCAGACAATAAGGTCAAAGTAGTTGTCTGTGAACCAGCGTCTACGGTAATCATCGGGAACCTGTTTCACATTCTCGATTTCTTCCAGCATTGCCATCACTCCGTTCACACAGAACACACAAGAACTGTGGCACTGAAAATATTGTAGCAGGTTGACCTTTGGTTGGCAACGCAGATGGGATGTACTGTTCAGAATCAGAACATATTTATCACACGTGGTATACAGAATCTGAACAAAAGAAACAGGTCAAAGAGGAAAAACAGCGGAAAATGTGGGGGATGGCAACTGGCCCGGTTTTTGCAACACAAACAGGTGTATACATGTTGTTGGTCCATGGTGAAAACCGTATCCACGGAAGGATGTTTGGGGACATGGAATCAATCATCAGGCAGAATTACGCATTCTCTCACCTTGCCGAAAGCGAATTACAGGCCCTGAGCGCAGCTGCTACCACGAGGATTTATCCGAAAAATTCCTACATTTTCTGGCAGAACGACCGGATAAATGATGCATTCATCATCGACAGGGGACTGGTACGGCTGTACCGTTCGCATCCCAGCGGGAGGACCAAGACGGTATCGTTAAAGAGCAGTGGTGACCTGGTTTCCATCTATCCGCTTATGTTTCCTTATTCCCACAAATTCACCGCCCATGTCCTGTCAAAATCAGTTATAGTGTGCTTTCCCATAGCGGTTCTGAATAAAATTGCTGACGTAAACAATGCATTTTATGAAGCACTGCGGCAGATGATCAGTCAAGAGCTGAATACCGAACTGATGGAGATAGAAAACCGCATATTCATGAATATAAACGGCTGCCTGGCGTTCAAACTTGTCCAGCTGGCGGACAAATTTGGCCGGCCCAATGGAAAAGGAACGCTTATCAACCTCACTCTTTCTCACCAGCAGCTGGCGGACATGCTCGGCACAAACAGGGAAACCGTCTGCAAGGAGATGAATCTTTTGAGGCAGATAAAGGCTATTGCAGTTGAAAACCGTCAAATAACGATCCTGGACAGAGAAAAACTGCACGCCATCCAGTAACCGCAAACCCCAACAACGATCCTGGACAGAGAAAAACTGCACGCCATCCAGTAGTCTTCCAACCACTACTACTATTACACTTTGACTATCTCTCTTCTTTGGTGTTACAATTCAAGTAATTCATTAATATGTAATTCACCTTTTAACACGTATGGGGGTGGCAGTGATGGTGGTTGCCAGTGATTTGTCGTCTATTCCTTTTTTTAATTGTTTTGAGGCCGGAGACATCAAGACAGTAGTGCAGTACCTTGAGAAAAAGACACTGCTCCAGGGATCTGACATTTTTCACATGGGTGATCAGGGTGATCACATGTTTTTTGTTCAAAAAGGTGGGGTGGATGTCATCCTGGATGTACTTGGCAGGGAGAAGTTCATTATTTCCAGTATCGAAGAGGGAGACTTTTTTGGAGAAATGGCGCTTCTCGATGATTCCACCCGTGCAGCGACGGTCATTGCCAGAGAAAATATGGAACTGCTGTCTCTTCACCGGAGAGATTTTTTCACGATATACGAGCATTATCCGGCTACTGCCAATCTCATGCTCAGGACGATAGGACGAAGTTTAAGCGAGCGGCTTCGGCTGCTCGATGAGCATTTTCTCTTTACCGAAGGTACTCTCAAGACCCTGCATACTCTGAAGGAAAAAGGAGAATACCATGATCGGTATCCGGACATTGCCATGGCCCGGGCTTACGAGCTCGAATTGATTGATTGCCTGGTCAATCTGGGTGAACACCAGACATTTGAATCCGGTGAGACAATCATTCGGGAAGGTGAGTTTCGCCAGGAACTCTACGTCATCTTAAAGGGTACCGCAGAAGTAATAAAAAATATGCCTGATTCCGAACAACTGGTTATTGCAGCTCTTCCGTCAAACACCGTTTTTGGCGAAATGTCCTTCCTGGACAGGGAAGCCCGCTCCGCCGAGGTCAGGTCCTGCGAATCCATGGAGGTAATCGTCTGCAGCAGTGATAAACTGGCGTCGATTGCTCAGAGCGATATCACGCTCCTCAATAAGCTCTATTTGAATATTCTCAGGCGTCAGTGCCTTAACATCAGGCTAACCAATAAACTCTACCACGACTCTAAACAGGAGCTAATAGATCTAACCACCTTCCCTGACGACACGTTCGCGTAACAGGCCTTCGGGCTTAGTAACAGGCCTTCGGGCTCAATTTAATTCGAATGTCTTCATAAGCAGGCCAGTTATATTCTCCTTTAAGAGATGGTCTTTATTGTGGTACTATTACACGTGTTTCCAAAGAAAACTTTTTTCCACTGTTTTTCACACTGAAAGAAGATCCTGAATTAAAACATGGATGCAGGCGGAAGGAGATGGACCCTATGGTAAGGCTGGCGGCAAAAGTCAACGATGATTACCGGGAAATCCTAACAGAAATGGAGTCTTCCGGTAATTCGGTTAAGAAGCTGATCGACGACGTGAACAAAGAATATTTCACGCGCGGCTGCTATCTGCGCGGCGAAAAACCGTTTCCAATTTTCATCAAGCCCTATTTTGTCGACCGGGACAGAATAGAGGTGGTCCGCCAGGCCACCGATGTGATCATGAGAGTGCTCGAGAAGGTAACCGACCTGTACTTTACCGAACCGGACTTGAAGGACCTGTTCGAGCTGACACCGGAAGAGACGGAACTTGTGGCAATCGATCCCGGTTATCCCACCAAGGTACGGATTACCCGCAACGACGCCTTCCTTACCGATGAGTTTTTCAAGTTTATCGAGTTCAATACCGACAGTCCGGGAGGCCCCATGTATTCCGATGTCGAGGGGGAGCTGCTGGGCACCATCCCTCCACTTGAGAAACTGAAACGGAAGTACCTGTTTCATACCGATCAGTTCATTCCCACGGTGCTGAACACCCTGCTGGAGGCCTACCGGGATTTCGGCGGTAAGAAAGAGCGGCCCTTCATTGCCCTGGTGGCGGGAGACAAGTCGGCCACCCTGCCCGAGTTTCTGCTTATCTCGGAGTGGCTGAAAAAACGGGGGTACGAGTCCGCCTACTCCGATCCCCGGTGGCTCGAGTATGACGGAAAGGTTCTGCGAACGAAAGACGGCGAAGCGATAGATGTCATGTACCGCCGGGGCTGGCTGCCGGACTGGACCGATCACATGGATGATATAAAGCCCCTTAGAAAGGCGTACCGCGAAGGAAATATTTGTGTGGTAAACTCTCCCCGATCTATACTGGCCAGCAACAAATCGCTTCTGGGAGTGATCCAGCTGGAAGAGATCCAGAGCCTGTTTACTGAAGAGGAGCGGCAGGTCATTGCCGATCACGTTCCCTGGACCCGGCTGGTGCGGGACCGCAAAGTCGAGTACCGTGGCAAGACGGTTGACATGCTGGAATTCATAGAGGAGAACCAGAGCACCCTGGTGCTGAAACCCATGAACATGTTCGGCGGTAAAGGAGTATGTGTGGGCCCGGCGGCGACCGTTTCCCAGTGGAGGGACCACATCGATCTGGCGTTGAAACAGAAGTACGTTATCCAGGAGTACGTTCCCATTCCCGAGGAACCGCTTCCCGAGGCTGCTCCCGGGCTTACCTTCGTAGACAAGAAGATCAATGTTAATTTTTTCGCCTATAACGGGCAGTACGCAGGGGGGATGGTGCGAACCAGCGACGATGCCATTATCAATATTTCCGCCGGCGGCGGTCTTATCCCCATATTCGTTGTGGACGGAGAGAAAGGAGCGTAACAAAGCTTGAGTGACGACCAGGTAAAACCCACTACAGAGGAACAGAGACCGGTTGAATCGGAGCCCGTTGAATCAAAAGGACGGGTCTTGATTGTCGATGACGACCAGGCCACGCTCCAGATGTTCACCTTCCTTATGAAAAAGAAAGGCTATGATGTCCGGGCGGTTGAATGCGGCCGGCGGGCCCTGGAAGAATGGAAGAAAGAGCCAGCCGATCTCTTACTTACAGACATGATGCTTCCGGACATTCACGGCCGTGACATTGCGGCCCGTGTTCTGGAAATGACTCCTGATGCGGCGGTTATCATGGTGACCGGGCAGCCATCCGCCGAGAACACTGCCGGGGAACTGGCAGGCAAGATATTCGGTTTTCTTGTCAAACCGGTATCTATCAATGTACTCACTCTCTGCGTGACCAGAGCCTTCGAGCGGTTGGCTCTGATTCGCAGGAACACGGAACTGCTCGGCCGTCTCAGAGAGCAGGTGGCCGAACTGGAGGAAACCAGGCACGTCAAGAAACGGTATCTTTCGTTCATCGTGCATGAACTGAAGCGCCCGCTACAGGCGGTTTTCAGCGCCAGTGAAGCTCTTGGTCTCATGAGTATTCAGGATCCCGATGTGTCAATGATGGTGGGAATGATTGATCGCAACGTCAAGGCCATGGTGGAAATGGTCAACAATATTCTCACTTTGGAAAAGACCAAGTTCATGACCGAGATAGAGAACTTCGCGGAAGTCGAAGTGAGACCTCTGGTAGAAGAGGTGAGTCACGATTTTAGCACGGTTATGTCCAACAAGGGTGTCGATTTCATCTCATTGATACCAGCCGACCTGGGGGTCACCGCCGACCGGGAAAAGCTCAAGGCCATATTCTCCAACCTCATCGGTAATGCGGTTAAATTTACGTTGAGCGGCAGGATAACGGTCTCCGGCAAAAAGGACCGCGAGGAAATACACTTTTCCGTTGCTGATACCGGAAGGGGGATGGAAGACCGGGAACAGGAAATCGTGCTCCGGACCCTTAAAGACATTGCTCCCGTCGGATGCTCCCTGGAAGGTTCGGGATTCGGCTTGGCCTTCGTGAGAGATTTCGTCAGTCTCCACGGTGGGAATGTCTGGTTCACCAGTGATCCGGGCATTGGCACCACATTCCACTTCACGCTGCCGCTTAAGTATTTTGTCATCGAGCAAAAGGAAGACGTGGCGGAACTGAATTTTGTAGGTACGCGGCTCCTGTCGCAGGGCCGTGAGTTGAAACGTCAGATTTCAGATCTCATGGCGGCTGGAGTTAAAACGGTAATCATGGATCTGGAAAAAGTCAGTTACGTGGACAGTATGGAGATTTCTCTGCTCTTTACCCTGTACAGAACAATCAGCGATAATGATGGATCACTCAAGCTTAAACACGTGTCGTGGCAGGTGCTGGAGATTCTGAAACTGACCCAGCTCGATCATATCATCGAGATACTGCCAGAAGACTCCAGGAGTCTTAATGCTCCGCTGGAGGATTCACAGGAAGATACTCCCGGAGAAGATACTCCCGGAGAGAATAATCCCGGAGAAAATTAGACCGGAAAAGTATAAAAAGGAGAGTGATAGTACTGTGCCTGATGTACTCAACGATGTCATCGCCATGGTTCTGGCTGGTGGACGAGTGGGAGAGCTCGGCCCCCTGACAATGATACGGCCCAAATCGGCAGTGCCCTTTGCCGGAATTTACCGGATCATTGATTTCCCCCTGACCAACCTGATGCGTTCCGGTGTCCACCGGGTGGGAGTGCTGTCCCAGTACCGTTCCTCCTCGCTCATCGAACATGTTGGAGTCGGTGAAGCCTGGAACCTTTCTGGTCGTCGCAGAGGGGTGAAGATTCTTCCTCCCTACCGGGTATCGGATACCGGTTCGGAAACCGATTGGTACCGGGGAACTGCCGATGCTGTTTTTCATAATCTAAACTATATAACCGCTCAAAATCCCGAGCTGGTGATAGTGCTCTCCGGGGATCATGTGTATTCAATGGATTTCTATCCCATGATCAGGTTTCACAAAAAGGTCGGAGCGAGCATGACCATGGGCTTGGTTCCCGTCAAATTAAAAGAAGCCCGGCGGTTTGGAGTAGCAGGGCTTGACCGGGATTCCCGGGTTGTCAGCTACGAGGAAAAACCTGAAAATCCATCATCAAATTTGGCCTCCATGACCATTTACATCTTCAACCGGGATACGCTCATCAGGCGGATCGTGGAAAACAACCGGGACGGGACGACATATCAGATCTACAGTGAAGTTATCCCACGAATGATTGAGGATGGAGACCGAGTGTACGGTTACGTGTTCGACGGGTACTGGAATTACACCCGCACTCCCGACGAGTATTACCGGGCCAGTATGGATGTTCTGGGAAAGAGACCGAACATCAATCTTGAAACCTGGAAAGTGCGGACCAAATTGAAGTACACCCGGCTCGGCGACCTTCCTCCAGCACGGTTTGAGAAGGGGTGCAGTGTGAAAAATTCTCTCATCTCAGACGGGTGTGTCATCGAGGGGACGGTTACCAACTGCGTGCTGTCACCGTGTGTGTACGTCAAACGCGGAGCCGTGGTTGAAAACTCTGTTATCATACACGACTGTACCATTGCCCAGGATGCGGTGGTTAAAAACTCAATTCTCGACAAGGGAGTCAGGGTGGCCCAGGGATGCGTGATCGGTGAAGGTGACAAACGGGTGCGCAACCGGGAAATGCCCGACCAGTTGCGAAGCGGTCTTACCATAGTGGGACGGGGTACATTTATGCCGGTGGATCTCACCGTCGGGACCAACTGTGTGCTGCATCCTAATCTAGAGCCGGACGACTTCGTCAATCCGTGTGTCCCGGACGGCACCACGGTACGTCATGTTTCCCGTCTGATGGAGAGAAGGTGAAATCCATGAAGGCTAGCTCTCTGAGAAAAAAAACAGCAGTGATGCTTCTGGCCGGCGGTGCCGGGACACGGCTCAACATTATGGGACGTTCCCGGGCTAAACCGGCGGTGCCGTTTGCCGGTATGTACCGGATAATCGATTTTACATTGAGCAACGTGATGAACTCCGGCCTTACCAATGTCGGCGTACTCACCCAGTACAAGCCCATTTCCATGATGGGGCATATTGGAACCGGCGCTCCCTGGGATTTCATCGGGGAAGACCGGTTCTGCAAAATTCTTCCTCCTCATACCGGTACCGAAGCTTCCGATTGGTATAAGGGTACCGCTGACGCAGTCTGGCAGAACATCGACTACCTCAGGTCCTTGAAGCAGGACCGGGTGATTATTCTGTCGGGGGATCACATCTACCGGATGGACTATGCTAAAATGCTGGCTTTCCATGATGAGAAGGGGGCCGACATCACCGTAGCGGTCATGAAGGTTCCATGGGAAGATGTGGTGCGGTTCGGGATAGCCGTACCTGACGAGACCGGCCGGGTGGTTGATTTCGTAGAGAAAATACCTGACCCTCCCAGCAACACAGCTTCCCTGGGGATATATGTGTTTAACATGGGAATTCTCGATTTGCTTCTCAAGAAGATCATCGGCTCCGGCAAGGGGAACGATTTCGGCAAGCACATATTCCCCTACGCTTTCCCGCGCTACAAGGTCTTCGCCTATCCTTTCGAAGGGTATTGGAAGGACGTCGGAACCATCCAGGCGTACTGGGAAACCCACATGGATATTCTGGACCCGGATTCTGAACTCGACCTCGACCGGTGGCAGGTCTACACCAATCCGGAAGACCGGAACCTGCAGAAGCGTGCTCCGGCCTTCTGTTCACCCCAGGCAGTGGTGCAGGAATCGCTGATTTCCCGTGGGTGTTTCATTGACGGGCACGTAGAGCGCTCGGTGCTCTCACCCGGAGTAAGGGTAGAGCAGGGAGCAAAGGTTACCGGGTGCGTGCTTCTGCATGATGTGGTGGTACGTCGGGGCGCCGTCCTGGACCGGGTGGTGTCCGACAAGGATACCGTGTTCGATCGTGGCTGCCTGGTGGGGTACGGAAGCAGCGCCAAAGCCAACAAGCAGTTCCCCGATCATCTGCACACGGGAGTGGTCCTGGTGGGCAAGGGGGCCCGCATTCCGGTTGATTCCCGAATCGGGCGCAACTGCATCATCTATCCCGGTGCCAAAAAGCGGCAGTTTCCCTCTCTCGATCTGCCAGCCGGATCCACGGTGATAAAGTAGAACCCCGCATAAAAAAAAGGCGAGGAATTTTTCCTCGCCTTTTTTTTATCGTTACTGCCTACTGCATACGTTTGAACACCGTCACGCTCAACGGCGGGCAGGTCACGTTTAGCGAAAACGGCTGTCCGTGGTGTGACCACTGGTCGCTCCAGCGGCCGCCGCCGTTGCCCACATTGCTGCCCCAGTAGGCTGCGGCGTCGCTGTTCAGAACTTCTTTCCAGAAGCCGGGCAGCGGCACGCCTACCCGGTAATTGCGCCGGACCACCGGGGTGAAATTGCAGACGAACAGGAGCACCTCTGCCGGATCGTTGCCCTGTCTGGTGAAAGTAATCACGCTGTTGGCGCTGTCATTACAGTCAATCCACTGGAATCCCTGCTGATCGTGGTCCAATTCGTACATGGCCGGCTCGTTTTGCATCAGGTGGTTGAGGTCCCGCACCCATTGCTGGATACCCTTGTGTGACGGCCGCTTCAGCAGGTACCACTCGATGGCTTCATCGTGGTTGAATTCCTTCCACTGACCAAACTCCCCGCCCATGAAGAGGAGCTTCTTACCGGGGTGTCCCCACATGTATCCATACAGCAGCCGCAGGTTGGCTGCCTTCTGCCATACATCACCAGGCATCTTGTTGAGCATGGAGCCTTTCATGTGTACCACCTCGTCGTGACTGAAAGGCAGGATGAAATTCTCGCTGTAGGCATACATCATGGAGAAGGTTATCTTGTTGTGATGGAATTTGCGGTAAATGGGATCGTTTGACATGTACTTCAGCATGTCGTGCATCCAGCCCATATTCCACTTGAATTTGAAGCCCAGCCCTCCAAGGTAGGTGGGGCGGGAGACGCTGGGCCAGGAGGTGGATTCCTCGGCGATCATCATGGCGCCGGGAGCAAACTCTTCCACTTTCTCGTTGAGAGTCTTTATGAAGTGGATAGCTTCCAGGTTTTCCCGGCCGCCGTAGCGATTGGGCACCCATTGCCCGTGTCCCCGGGAGTAATCCAGGTAGAGCATGGAAGCCACGGCGTCTACCCGCAGCCCGTCGATGTGGTAGCGGTCGAGCCAGTAGATGGCGTTTGATATCAGGAAGTTGCGGACCTCGTGACGCCCGTAGTTGAAGATTAGCGTCCCCCAGTCCATGTGCATGCCCTTGCGCGGGTCGGCATGCTCGAACAGTGCAGTGCCGTCGAAGCGCCCCAGGCTGTGGTGGTCCTTGGGAAAGTGAGCCGGCACCCAGTCCAGGATGACACCGATGCCCTGGCTGTGCATGTAGTCAATGAAGTACTTGAAATCCCAGGGCTCTCCGTACCGGCAGGTGGGGGCAAAATAACCGGTAACCTGGTATCCCCACGAGCCGTAGAACGGGTGCTCCATGGTGGGCAGCAATTCGATGTGGGTGAATCCCATGTCCTTGACATAGGCAGCCAGGCTGTGGGCCAGTTCCTTGTAATTGAGGAACCCCTTTTCGTCTTCGTCACCAGCCTCCTGGGCCTCTCTCAGCGCTTCCCAATCTCGTGCCCATCCTCCCAGGTGTACTTCGTAGATGCTCATGGGTTTGTCGTGGGGTTTGCTTTCCCGGCGTTGGGCCATCCACTCGTCGTCGCTCCACGAGTACCGTTCGGGGTTGCTCACCACCGACGCGGTACGGGGGCTCAGCTCGCTTCGCGTGCCGAAGGGGTCGGCCTTGAACTTGCGGCTGCCCCAGGGGGTGATGATCTCGTACTTGTAGATTTCCCCCACGTCGAGCCCGGGGATGAACAGCTCCCAGATACCCGAGGAGCCGTGCATGCGCATGGCGTGACGGCGCCCGTTCCAGTTGTTGAACGGTCCCACCACGCTCACCCGCTGGGCATTGGGTGCCCATACGGCGAACAGGGTCCCCTGGACCCCCTGAAGTTCAAGGATATGCGCGCCCATCTTGTCGTACATCTGGTAGTTGGTACCCTTGCCGATGAGATACTGGTCGAACTCGGTGATGACCGGCGGGAACCGGTAGGGATCGTGGATATCGTGGACGGCGCCGTTCTTGTCGTAATACCTGAGCATATAGGGGAACAAGTCGGTATGATCAAACGTGACCAGTTCGTAAAATCCGCCCTTGTGCAGCTTGTTCATGGGGATCGCTTCGCCCCCCCGGGTGAGATCAAGCACTTCCACGTTGTAGGTTCTCGGCTGGAATGTCCGGATGGCCACGCACCGCTGTCCGTTCACTGTGCGGGGATGAATCCCAAGTACCCGGAACGGATCCTTGTACTGGGCGTTGATGATCCGGTAGATCTGTTTTGAAGATACGGTTACAACCTGTTCACCGTTCATGTTATATTTCAGCCGCCTCCCCGGATGTAAGGATGATCACCTCTGCCTGATCACCGACCAGACGTTTGAATTCCTCGGGGTCCTGCTCGATGATGGGAAAGGTGTTGTAGTGCATGGGAACAACCTTCTTCACTCCCAGCAGTTCAACGGCTTTGGCCGCGGAAGGCGGTCCCATGGTATAACGATCGCCAATGGGAAGCAGAGCAACATCGATGTCGAAGAACTCTCCGATAAGTTTCATGTCGCCAAATACACCCGTGTCACCGGCGTGGTAGACGGTCTTTCCATCCATCTCCACCACGAATCCCGTCTGGTGTCCGGACTCGGATGAGTGCTGGGCTTCCACCATGTGTACCTTGACATCACCGAAAGTCATGGTGCCGCCGACATTCATCCCTTCACCATTGATGCCGGTGGTGGACGCCTGCTGCACGGCGATTTCGTGAACACTGACCAGAGTCGCCCCGGTCTGTTTGCATATGACCGCGGCGTCGCCGATGTGGTCACCGTGGTCGTGGGTTACCAGCACCAGGTCAGCCGTGGTGGCTTCTTCCGCCTTTATGGCTGCGGCTGGATTTCCAGTCAGAAACGGATCGATGTAAATAGTCTGACTGCCTTCGAGTTTGAAGGCAGCGTGTCCGAGAAACGTGAGTTTCATCTGCTATCACCTCTCCTGTTATATGGTTTGATTCGTGTATCACCGCACACTGATATCTGAAGTCAGGCTCAACGATAATTCTATGTTCTTGGAAAGCGGCTGTCAACTACTTGAATTTCTTCGCCTTCATAGTTGCTACGCCCACACAACTATCTGTCATCGTTCTTTTTCGCCGTTACCGCCTTCAACCCTGTGAATTGAAGAAGGGACATGAGATTATATCATTGCTGCGATGATGCCGTTGCTGCATAGTTTATTCTTTATATGAGAGTATGGTACTATAAAATTATTATGGCCTCTAATGAAGACAGCAGGAGAACAAAACGATACGCCGCTATGACCAAAAAGGAGCTTCTTGCGGTGCTGGCGAAGAAAAACCGGAAGCTTACCGAGTTGAAGGCATACGAGCACTGGCACCGCAAGATTCAGGAAACGCTGCAAAAAAAGGAGAAACTCCTGAGGGCCGTATTCGAATCCACTCCCGGTGCTGTGCAGGTCTGGGATCCCCATCACCGCTATCTCTATGTCAACCAGGCAGCTCTGTCCTACCTGGGCAAATCACAGAAACAGGTGGTCAAGGAGAAACTGGAAGATGTCATGAAGCATATCCCCGAGTTTAGAAGAATCTGGATGGAAAGAATAGACCAGGTGTTCGAAACCGGCGAATCAATACGGGTGGAAGACGTCATGCCGGTTGGTAACCGGCTGGTGTACAGTGAGATCGCCATGTCACCGGTGAAGGACACTGACGGCAGCATATTTGCGGTCGCGGCGGTATCCCGTGACGTTACCAATCAGAAGAAAATGCAGCAGAAAATAGCCGAAGCCCTGGACCTGAACGTGAAAATATTGGAAGCCTCCACCTTAGGTATCGTTGCGTACCGGAATTCCGGTCAGGCCGTTTTCACCAACGAAGCCGCCGGTCGTATTATCGGCGGCACCCGGGAACAGGTCCTGGCGCAAAACTTCAACCACATCGAGTCCTGGAAGCGGTCAGGACTGGTGGATGTGGCTAAAGATGCGTTGTCCTCGGGAGAGGAGCGTCGCCATGAAATCCACATCCTGACTACCTTCGGCCATGAGGCCAACCTTGACTGCCGGTTCGTCCCCTTCACCCTGGAAGAGGAGCCACACCTGCTGCTGCTGTTCGATGATGTGACCGAACAGCGGAGAGTGGAGCGGCTCTACCGGCGGATGCTCGATTACAGCCGGGCCGGGGTCTACCAGTACACTTTCACCGACGGCGTGGTCGTCTTCGCCAACCAGGGGCTGGTGGATATACTGGATCTGGACTGCCCTCCCGAAGCTATCGTCGACAAGCCGCTTAAGGATTTGTTAGTCTACGTCGAGCAGGAGTCGTCTGTCAGGGACCTGCTCGAAAAAAACGGAGAACTGCACAATCACGAGTACCACTTCAGGACCTTGAAGGGAGACGACCGCTGGGTCGTTCACGATTCCTTTCTTTTTGCCGATCCCGTATCCGGAGAAAAGCTGGTTGAAACCGTCGTCAAGGACATCACTGGGCGAAAGCTGGCAGAGCGGAAGCTTAAGCACGTGGACTCGGTCCTGAGAGCCATCAACACCATCAACCAGCTCATGGTCAGGGAGGAGAACCGGGAACAGCTGCTTGAGAACGCCTGCACTAACCTCACCGAGGTACCCGGTTTTTACAGCGTCTGGGCGGTTCTGTTGGACGAAGAGAATAACGTTGTTTTTACCACCTCCGCGGGGATCCCCCGGCGGCGGTTCAGCACGTTCGTCAAACACCTGAAAAGCGGCCCGTATCCCTATTGCATCCCGCTGCTGGGGGAAAAGCCCGAATTGGTAACGGTGATCGATGATATTGCGTCTACCTGCGCCGGCTGCCCCCTGTTGAAAAAAAAGACGGACCGGGGGCACATGGTGGCCCGTCTGGAACACGGTGAGCGGGTGTTCGGTTTTCTGGGTGTGGCGCTGCCGAGCAAGTTCATTCACGACCCGGAGGAGCGTGAGTTGTTCGAGGAAATCGCCAGCGATATCGGGTTTGCCCTGTACGGGCTGAACATTGAACAAGAGCGCCGGCAGGCGGAAGAGCAGATTAAAGAGGAACGTGACCGGGCACAGATGTACCTGGACACCGCCGGTGTCATGCTGGTGGCTCTCGACTTAAACGGGAACGTTTCTCTTATCAACCGCAAGGGCTGCGAAGTCCTGGGCTATCATGAGGAGGAAATCACCGGGAAGAATTGGTTCGACAACTTTCTCCCCCAGCGGCTGCGAAGCGAGGTCAAAGCCGTGTCCGCCAGACTCCTGACCGGCGAGATAGAACCCGTCGAGTATTTCGAAAACCCGATCCTGACTGCTAGTGGTGACGAGCGTCTGATCGCCTGGAACAATACGCTCCTTAAAGATGACCGGGGGAACATCGTCGGTCATTTCAGCTCCGGCGAGGACATTACCGAGCGGCGTCAGACCGAAGAGCAAATTCAACGGCAGACCGGACTTCTTGAAGGGATAAACACCGTTTTGCTGGAAGGTCTGCTGTGTGAAACCGAAGAGGAGATGGCTCAAAAATGCCTGGCGGTGGCGGAAAACCTGACCGGCAGCCGCTTCGGCTTTGTCGGGGAAATTAACACAGAGGGAACATATGACACTATCGCCATCAGCGATCCCGGCTGGGCCGCATGCCGGATGCCTAAATCTGATGCGGTTAAGGCCATACGGGGAATGGTCATACGCGGCCTATGGGGAAGTGTTATCAAAACGGAACAGCCCATGATTATCAATGAGCCGGCCAGCCACCCCGATTCTGTCGGCATCCCCGATGGGCACCCGTCCCTTTCTTCCTTCCTGGGCGTTCCCCTGAAAAGTGCCGGCAAGACCGTCGGCATGTTTGCCCTGGCCAATAACGAAGGCGGCTACGATCAACAGGACATCGAGGCGGTCAGTGCCCTGGCGGTGGTGTTTGAAGCGGCCTTGAACCAGCGCCGTGGCGCTGTGGCCCTGGGCGAAAGCGAGGAGAAGCTGCGGACACTCTATGCGTCAATGAAAGAAGGAGTCGGCCTGCACGAAGTGGTCTACGACGAAGCGGGTAAACCACGAGACTACCGGATTATCGACGTTAATCCGGCCTACGAATCCATAATCGGTCTTCACCGGGAAGACATCGTGGGCCAGAAAGCCACGGATGTTTATGGTACCAGGGAAGCACCGTACCTGGAGGTCTACGCGCAGGTGGTCGGGGCCGGAAAACCGGTAACCTTCGAAACCTATTATCCTCCCATGGACAAGCATTTCAGGATATCCGCCTTCTCCCAGGGCGTGGGCAAGTTCGCCACGGTGTTCGCCGACATTACCGAAAGCAAACTGGCCGCGGAAAAGATCCTCAGGCAGCGGGCCACGGTAGACGGGATCAATACAGTGCTCCTGGAGACCCTGACCTGCGACACCGACGAGGAGGTTGCCCAGCGGTGTCTCGCGGTGGCTGAAGATCTCACGGGCAGCGAGTTCGGCCTGATCGGAGAGATGGATGACTTCGGCAACCTGGACATCATTGCTCTCAGTGAACCGGGGTGGGAGGAACCGGCCATCCCGGACTCTGATTTGCCAGTGTCGAATTCTGCTGCAGTGCGGATGGTAAAGGTCGTCAAACGGTTGGAGACCACGGAAATCTGGACGAAGGTGGTGAGTGAGCGGAAATCGATGGTGGTCAACACACTCGCATCAATTCCAGGTCTTTCCTCGGACAAGGATCTTGCCGCGGAGATCAAGAGCCTGATGGCCGTGCCGCTCAAGTACGAAAACCGCACCTTCGGTCTGATCATCCTGGCCAACAAGATGACCGGATATGTGGGTACCGACCAGGAAGCTATCGAGTCGCTCACGGTGTCCTTCGTGGAGGCCCTCTACCGGAAACGATACGAGACGGCGCTGCTGGAAAGTGAAGAGCGCTTCCAGTTCGTTGCCCGGGCTACTAACGATGCCATCTGGGACCGTGACCTGGCCACCGACCGCATGTGGTGGAATGAGGCGGTGCAGGTGCTGTTCGGTTACCGGGCCGGCGAAATCGGGCCCCGTGCCTACTGGTGGGAGCAGAATATACATCCCGAGGATCGCGACCGGGTGACCTCAGGGCTT
This sequence comes from uncultured bacterium, assembly GCA_964432985.1. Lineage (GTDB taxonomy): Bacteria > Muiribacteriota > CAYSPT01 > CAYSPT01 > CAYSPT01 > CAYSPT01. Next base: position 4,212 of record CAYSPT010000037.1, on the reverse strand, counting down.
CAGTGGGCGGTTGAGCACAACAAGACGGTGTGGTTCGACGAGTATCGCTTCCTGCGCCGCGACAGCTCTTTCGCCCACGTTCTTGACCGTGGATTCATTTTGTACTCATCAGACGGCCGCCCGGTCAGGATGATTGGTTCCATGTTCGATATCTCCGAGCTGAAACGGGCCGAGGCCCGCCTGCGGGAAAGCCAGGAGCGCTTTCAACGCCTCTTCGAGGACTCTCCCATATCGTTGTGGGAAGAAGATTTTTCTGTCATTAAGGAGCGCTTCGACCAGTTGCGCGCCAGGGGAATCACCGATCTCAACCAGTACATCGTGGATAACCCGAAGTTCGTCAGGGAGTGCGTTCGCCAGGTGAAGATACTCGATGTTAACAAGGCTTCGGTGAAATTGTACCGGGCAAATAGCAAGGAAGATCTACAGCAGAATCTTTCCCTCATCTACGGCGAGGAATCGTACCGGATGTTCGCCCACCTGCTGATTGCCCTCTTTTCGGGCAAGACTAGCTTTGCCAGCGACGCCGTAACCTGGACCCTGAAGGGGAAAAAGAAATACGTGTCTATGGAGCTAAACGTGGTCCCGGGACATGAACAGGATTTGTCCCGGGTGCTGCTATCGAAAATAGACATTACCGAGCGGACCGAAGCCCGGGAAGCACTGAGGAACATGGTCAAAGAGCTGGAACGCTCCAACCAGGAGCTGGAGCAGTTTGCCTACATTGCCTCCCACGATCTGCAGGAGCCGTTGAGGAAAGTCATGATGTTCGGCGACCGGTTGATGGACCGCTACGACGAGGTCCTCGACGAACGCGGGATCCATTATATCGACCGGATGACTGACGCTGCCTCCCGGATGAAAAACCTCATAATGAATCTTCTCCAGTACTCCCGGGTAACCACCAGGGCTCAGCCGTTTGAACCGGTTGACCTGGACAAAATCCTCCGGGAGGTCATATCGGATCTCGAGGTGATAATCAAAGAAAGCGATACCATCCTGGAGATAGGAGAGCTACCCGTGGTGACCGGTGATCGGGTCCAGCTGCGGCAGGTGCTGCAGAACCTGATTCAAAACGCCATAAAGTTCCGCCAGGAGGGGCTGACTTCTCATGTGGCTGTTACCGCTGAGAAGCTGCCCGCATCACAGCAGGTTGCCATCAATATTAAAGACAATGGTATCGGTTTTGACATTAAATTCATCGACAGGATTTTTAAACCGTTTCAGCGTCTACACCATCGTTTTGAATACGAAGGAGTTGGAATGGGACTGGCTATCTGCGATAAAATAGTAGCCAGGCATAAGGGTACTATCGAAGTGTCAAGCACACCGGGGGAGGGAACAGAATTCACCATCGTGCTGCCGGCTATTCAGAGCTGACTTCTGATGGGGAAAGGAGGAGATATATGGGTACCAGGGCAGCTGTAGACAGGAACCGAAAGCCGGTTGTTATACTCATGGCTGATGACGACGACGATGATTACCATCTCACCAGGGACGCCTTCGACGAGTACCGGATAATCAATTCGCTCTACCGGGTTCGGGATGGGGAAGAGTTGATGGATTACCTGCTTTTGCGCGGAAACTACGACAGCGAAGTAAAAGCGCCGCGGCCGGGGATCATTCTGCTGGATCTTAATATGCCTCGCAAGGATGGGCGGGAAGCCCTCAAGGAAATCAAATCCAATCCGGAGCTTCGCCGGATACCCGTTGTCATTTTGACCGTATCGCAACTGGAAGAAGACGTCGCCCGGTCCTACGATCTTGGCGCCAACTCCTACGTTCGAAAACCAGTCAGATTCGATGAACTGGTCGAACTTGTCAAAATGCTGGGGCGTTACTGGCTGGAAGTCGTAGAGCTTCCTGCCGATAATTGAAATAATTGTTTATATGAAAAGTGAAATGCGAGGGGGTCATCCTGGATGAGTAAAACATATAACTTTCTAGTCCTTGACGACGACAAAGATGATTTGGACCTGATAATCGAGGATTTAAAAGAAAAAGGGCATCAAGTTGATGGATGCGTGCACTTTCATGACTTCTGGAACAAGCTCAGGATCGGAAGCCACGACGTGGTCATAATTGATATGGTGAATCCCGAGATGCCCGGGTGGCAGGTGTGCGAGCGGGTCCGCCGGACTACCGGGCATAAGGGCGTTAAAATACTGGCGGTGTCAGGGATCCTGGACAAAGAAGACATAGAACGAATGGATCTTAAAGCCGATGGGTATCTCACCAAGCCGGTCCGCGTCGACCAGGTAGAAAAGATACTGGGAGATCTTGTGAAGGACGAATAACCGCTTGCAGGCTCGAATTTATGTTCAGCCAACCGCCGCGGCGCTGATGAAAACCCCGGACTAATCGGGATAATATCCTAGCGGGATCAAACATACAACCGTCCCGGGAACGCCGATTTTTCCCAGGGTATCATTGATCACCGAATCATCAAACCCGCCGATTAGCACTGATCCTATACCCAGGGCATCTGCCTGCAGTGTACAGTTCTGAGAGGCATAACCAATTTCCTGAAGAGCGAAAAACTCCGCCCGCTCCCCATATGTCCGGGACATCCGGGAGGTGTCGATGGCCAGTATGATAGTCACCGGAGCTTCCTGTATCATTGTCTGTCCGTAGGCACCGCGAACCAGTTCTTCAAGGGGAAGATCAGCGGAAAGACGATGGAGCGAGTGATTTGACTCGCGGTAATGATAGGTTCCCGCTTCCATACCCCTGACGTCTTTGACCAGGACCGACACTCTTACGGCGTATATCCCTCCAGCGGATGGAATAGTCCTGGTAGCCCGGGTTACTGTGTCCGATGAAAAACCGGCCGCAGCCCAGAGGAGCTGGGAAAGATGTTCGGGAACAAGAGGTTTGTCTGCATAGCTCCGGCACGATTTGCGCCTGGATAAAAGTTTCTCCAGGGTAACCGCCCCGTCGGTTCGAGGAGCCGTCAATCTCACCGTGTTGTTGTTCGCACCCGTGGACTGCCCTTTTTCGCATCGGGCTGAAGGTAAAGCTGCCAGCAGGAACGCCAGGACCACCACGAATCCCGCCACCGGTAGTCGAGGTGGTTTCGGACCCCGTCGGACCGGGTGGCCCGCATCAAGCATAACTCTCGCCTTTCAAGTCTTCAATGTACTGTCTGGCGGCAAAGGCTGCCGTCGCCCCCTCTCCGCAGGCAGTCACCATCTGTCTCAGAAGCTTGTCTCTGACATCCCCGGCGGCAAAGACGCCGGGGCAGCTGGTTTCCATGGTATCGTCGGTTATAATGTAACCCCTGTCGGAAAGGTCCAGGACCTCTCCCAGAAATTCGGTGTTGGGTATCATCCCTACAAACAAAAATATCCCGCTGAATCCAAGCTGCTCTGTTGTCTCGGTGGAGAGATTCTTGACGGTGATTGTTCCCACGGTGTCTTCCCCGGTGATTTCCGTAATCACCGAGTTAAACATCACGGTGACCTTCGGGTGCTGAAGTAATAGGTTCTGCAGCGATTTTTCTCCCCTCAGGCGGTTTCGTCGGTGGATGAGGGTAAGCGAGTTGACAAACCGGGTGAGGAACATGGATTCTTTCAAAGCGGTGTCGCCGCCGCCAATTACGGCAATGTCTTTTCCGCGGAAAAACATGGCATCGCAGGTGGCGCAGTAGGACACTCCCCGGCCGTAGAACTCTTTTTCTCCGGGAACACCCAGTTTGCGATACCGTGCCCCGGTAGTGATGATTACCGCCAGCGCCCGGTGTGTCCCCTGATTGGTCACGACGGTTTTAACCGGTGATTCCTCGCTGCACTCGATTCGTTTAACCTGCTCGGTGAGAACTGTTAGCCCCTGTGATTTGGCCTGCTTTGTTACCCGGTCTATCAACTCGAACCCATTGACGGGTTCTGGGAATCCGGGATAGTTTTCCACTACGGCGGTCTTGGCAATCTGACCGCCGGGAGATAGTTCTTCCAGAAGGACGACATCGAGCATATCGCGCACCGCATAGAGTCCGGCGGTGAGTCCCGCCGGACCGCCACCAATAATAATCAAGTCTTTAACGTTGTCGGGAATATTCATTATGCAAACCTCCTCAAGTACAAGTAACTGCACCAGCCCAACAGTATTTGTGAAAACCATCCAGATAATACTGATTTAAACCACGTGTGTCCAGAGGGCGGCAATGTCAGCGTTGGACGGTGACAGGCAAGATGTGTATAAAGTGAGGTATTCTGT
>CAYSPT010000036.1:0-50113 GCA_964432985.1 uncultured bacterium | reverse complement strand
AAGGTTGGATTCTCATCGGACATTACGAGACTTGTAGATTAGCAGACAGTAGGGGGATACTGCTCCACGACCATCAGACTTTAGAAAAACACGAAGTTCTAAAATCGTCCACGATAGGGACTTGTCCAATACTGCAAACTCTTGTCCACTCCTTTACTCAATAAATAAGCCGAATAAGATCAGCTTGCCGGTGACCGCAGCAGAAAAGTATCATGAGGTGGGTGATAGGTGTGCTAACCGGAAATTGTGTCACATTGATACAGAACAGGGATACAGGGGGCACATTTTGAGACTCGGGAATTGGATTACCGGCTTTGAAAGGTGGTTGAAAGACCAATGAATTTTTCACCGAAAACAAAACAATTTATCCTTGATTTCAAACTGGAACTAGTGCTGTCCCTGATCATATTCGGTATGATCCTGAATTTGATTATCCAGACCACATTCATACTTCCATCGTTCAAGAATATTTTCGAAGGTCATGGGTCCCTACCGCTCCTTACCCGGATGCTGTTGGCGGCCAGCGAGTTTTTCCAAAGCTATTTTATCCTGCTTTTACCGGTAATCCTGGGAGTATTGTATATTCCAGTATCCGTCATCCGCATCCGTAACTATTCTCCCGAGCGCTACGAGGAATGCCAGTTGACCTTTTTTATCAAGCAATTCGGACTGCTGTTTTTCTTATTCATCATGCATGGGGTATACATTAAAGCGGTTTTCCTTCCCATGTTGTCTCTGATCAATTAGACTTCATTTTAAGCTGAATCCAATTCGTTTGACTATCGTTAGATCAAGCTGTCTGGATGGTAAATTTTGGATGTAATGATAGGTAACCCTGGTATTTAAGCGCGATATGACGGATTAGAAATCCAACTCAAATACTACTTGAAAAGTATACGGGATATTTCTTACTTTTGACTCGTTCGGGGACTTGGACAAGTATTCTCTTGTCCGGAGTTTATCTTCTGATTTCCGGAAGCCAATTCACCTTTTGATGTCGCAAATTGCGACTTCAAAGATTTTAACTTCTATAGACTTGTTAGAAGGCATTTCACGTCTCATTATGGGACACTTGGTTGAATCAAATTGAGACACTTTTCTTCTACCTTTCATGAAAACCATCTTTAATAAATGAATTTGTGTAACCACACAATTTGGTATAAAGCATGCTTGCTAGATCACATAGCATTGAAATCTGTGTGGGAAAGGATGTTGATTGATTATGGCGCAGAAGAAAATTCCTTTAGTGATAAAGAAGATAGATAGGATGATTATGGCACTTCGAGGCAAACAAGTAATTCTTGATATGGATTTGGCGGAACTGTATGAAGTTGAAACGAGAACGTTGAATCAAGCAGTAAAAAGAAATAGAAGACGCTTCCCTGAAGACTTCATGTTCAGGCTGACAGAGAAGGAAAAAGAAGAGGTTATCACAAATTGTGACAACCTCGAACGGTTGAAGTATTCGCCAAAGTTGCCATCTGCCTTTACTGAGCAGGGAGTTGCTATGCTGTCAAGCGTTCTGAGAAGCAGCAGAGCAATTGATGTAAACATCGAAATCATGCGTGCATTCGTTCGTTATCGCAAGATGCTTGTTTCCGTGGAAGAACTAGCTAGAAAAGTAGATTCACTGGAAAAGAAGTATGATAGCCAGTTTGACGTTGTGTTCAAGGCAATACGACAATTAATGTCTCCACCCAGTAAAGAAAGAAAACAAATAGGTTTTAAACCTCAAAAGGATAGCTAAACACTCCATTCAAAGACCACCTGGAACATCTGTACCAGAGTTTTCGATATTGATGTGTTCAGGGACGCTGAACAAGTATATTCTTGTCCGAGAGAACAGAATCTTGTCGAAGAACTAAAGAGACTCTTCGAATGTAACAATATCAAAGCAAAGAAGTAGAAGTTTGACGATATCAGCGGACAGAGAGTAGTATGATGGTATTACTTATTAGAAGCTTGAGCTTAAAAAATGATATCTTCCATCATAACCGCAGTCGGTTTGTTCTTTTTTGGGTGTTTACTCGCTTTTTCTACACTCGTCCTTGCCTTTGGTGGTGGTACCGTCGCGGGAATTCTCATGCCTCTCGTAATCCTGGGGGGAGGTATCATTTTGGGTTTGTTCTATCGCCGCAAATCCATGGGACAGCTTTTAATTCCTGGGTTACCTTTTTTTATTTGGTTTCTGGCCATGTTTAAGGAACCGCCACAGGAAAGTATAGCCATAACTGTGCTGTTTTATCTAATTTTATTCTTTGCAGGTTTTCTGCCTGGAATAGGCATATTAATCGGCAATAAGATTAAGTATATCCGATCAGAAAACAGGGCTAAAACAAATCAGTAATCGTAGCTTGACTACAAACGATCAATTCTTCCCTGGCGATCGACTCATTTCACTGCACTCCTGAAGAGGGAGTTAATCAATCAGTAGCTCCATTCGAAGACAGCCTAGAAAACCTCCAGCAGAGTTATCGATATTGATGCGTTCAGGGTGCTGAAGGTGTTGGGCCGGATGAATTTCTCGGCTGACGGGTATCTGGCCAGGCCATTCAGTGATGTCGACCTGAAGCGGGTGCTGGCCCGGTCGCTTGCTTCCTGACCAGTTAACTGCCGGTATTCACGGCGATGGTGAAGTGAAATGTCGTTCCCTGTCCCACTTCTGAATCCACGCTGATACTGCCCCCGTGCCGCTCAACGATTCGCTGGCAGATGGGCAAGCCGATACCGGTGCCTGATAATTTATCGCGGGCGTGCAACCGCTGGAACATCTGGAAGATCTTATGGTGGTACTGCGGATCTATCCCAATACCGTTGTCCTGCACCGAGAACTTCCACCCATCCTTCTGCTGCTCCGCTTTTATATGGATCTCCGGTGTTCGGTCCCGGCAGAACTTGATCCCGTTGGCCAGCAGGTTTTGAAAGAGCTGTACCAGCTGGTCCGGGTCGCCGTTGACCGTGGGGAGAGGGTCATGGGTGATGGCAGCTCCGCTTTCACTGATAGCCGTTTCCAGGTTGGCCTCGGCAGAGGCCAGGGCCTGACCACAGTCCACGGCTTCAAATGATGTTTCCCGCGTATTCAGCCGGGAGTACTCCAGCAGGCCTAGAATCAGTGAATTCAACCGGGCCGCGGCCCCCACTGCCCGGGTAATTAAACTCCTGCCTTCGTCATCAAGCTTACTGTCGTACCGCATCTGAAGCATCTGAAGAAAACCGGAAATCGACCTGAGAGGCTCCCGTAGATCGTGAGAAGCTACGTATGCGTATTTTTCAAGATCTTCATTGGACCGCAGGAGCCTGGTGTTGACCTCTTCCAGGAGGCGCTTCTGCCGGGCCAGGTTGGATTCGCTCTCCCGCAGGACCGCTTCGGTTTGCTGGCGCATGCTAATTTCCCGGTCGAGCTCATCCCGGGAAGCGGTCACTTTCTCGAGATTTGTGAGCATTAGATCGAAATCTCTGGCGAGATCTCCGACCTCGTCTCGCCGGGACAGCATCTTACTGTCGATCGTTGTATCAAACTCACCTTTGCTCAGGTTGTTGATGCTTTCCGAAAGGGACACGATGGGAGTGGAAAACGAGCTGGACACGATAAATGTGATGATGGTTCCGAGTATCAGCGCGATGCCGCAGAAAATCAAGGTATCGGTTTTCGTTCTGTGCAGGATCACATAGACTTCGTTAGTGCTTATACTGGAGCCGAATACATAAGGCCGCCCGTTCTTATCGGTATACGGTACCAGCACCATCCGGCCATGGCCCCATTCATTGTGAAAAGAGCTGTATGTCGGTTTCATGGTCTTGAATACCTCGTCGAATGCATGGGGATCAGTGTGGACAGTGAAAAAACCTGCATGGTCTCTTTTTGTCACGTCATGCCCGGGGGATGTCGAAGTGGTGAAAACAATATTATTTTCAACTACCATATTGCTCCACAGGTACTGCAGATCCAGTGTCCGGCAAAGGTTGTTGTTTCGGACGACTATCACTCTATTGTAATGTTCCTTTGTGAATGTTTCCTGGCTTAGTTCGTCATGAAAATTCTCACCGACCACGGAGCGAAGCATGACCGCAGATGTGTAGAGTTTCTCATCGATTCCGTTTAGCAGTGCCGCTTTTTTCTTCGTGTAGATATAGCTGTAAAAAATAATGGATAACAATACTATTATGATCCACATTCCAAATAAGATCTTGTATTTTATCTTCAAATCAAGAGTACTCCATATTCGGCCGACGTCGCTGACACCATTCACATGATACTCTCTGCTTTCAGACAACAGCAAGTAAAAATGGTGTCAAATATGAAAAGTTAGCTTTTTGCAATGTTTTGTTGGCAGTCCAGGTTACAGATCTGACGCAAATGACTGCAATCGTCCAGTTTGGGGAACTTGACAAGTATTCTCCTGTCCAAAAGAAGATAAACTTCTCGAAGAGTAGAAACTCTTGTCTAATGTTATTCTGTATGGTGTATTCGTCTATTATCGGCACTATCTGCATCCATCACCGTGTTCCTGACCGGATTCGTTGCCCGCCAATTGGGTGCGGGTAAATATGGTCAATCCCTGACTGCTCTGTCCATGGCAATCTCTCCTTTGTTTTTGGCCATGCATGGTTTCTTTTCCATGAATCCCTTTGAAATTGTACTCTGGACTGCCGCCATGACTGTTATGATCATCATGGTCCAGCAGGACATCCCCAAACTATCTATAAATAAAGTATGGTCCCAGAACATACGTGATCGTGGTTTTTTCAAAATTCTTCGGTAAACGCAATACATCAGACGGATTAGTGTATCATCTAATATTTCACTCGAAGACCGCTCGGAAAACCTCAAGCAGAGTTTTCGACATTGATGCGTTCAGGGAACTGGACTGGTTAACGGGGGCAGGTCACTGGAAACCTCACCCATTCTTCAATCCGATGTTTTTCATTGTTTTGCGAAGATGTTAAGTGCTAGAATTGTGATATACAAGCATTGAAAACTTTAGTTAAATTATGGATATGAAACACTATATTACGAATGAGGTCTCCAAATGGTTCTGCTTCGAAAATTTGTCCGGGTCCTATTGATCCTTGCCTGCTTTTGTTCCCTGCAACCGCTTCAGGCCGAGGACGCCACCCCGCTTGGCACCGCCCTTTCCCGGGGCTGGGTTGAGGCCAGTTTCTCGGGAGTCGGCCCCAACAGCGGTGATGTCATTCGCATGACCGTGCGCAAGACCGATAAGGCTCCAATCGGGTCGCTCGTGCTGACGGTCCCGCCCGGGACCATGCTCCGGTCGCCAAAACGGGGTGACCAGGACATGGTCATCGCCGCCGTCAAGGGCTTGATCAACGATTCCCGCCATGACCAAGCGGAATCGAGCATTACTCTCTATGGGGATGAACCGGTCACCTATGCCCTGGAAGCGTATAGTGCCGAGTTCGATAAAAACACCCCGTCCTCCTCTATCAGGTTCACACTCGGGACGCTCGATTCCCGCCTGGCCCGCGTGTTGATCGAGGGGAAAAAGCTTAATCTCTCTATCCGGAGCTTGCAGGCCGTGGTCTGGATCCTGACCGACCGGATCGACTACTCTCAGGCGGACGACGAACTTTCCCTTAGCCGGATGGAATGGGAAACAGCGGAAGTGGTGGTCGATATCAGCCGGAGGAAGCCCATGGCAGACGTGGAAGTAACCGCTCCATCACCGGATGTGGATGACGCCGGCGTTACCCTGTCGGCGCAGGTCCGGCCGCCTGGCCCCGACAAAGCAAGATGGTACTGGCTTCTGTCGGCCGGGAAAGCGAAACGACTGGGAGAAACGAAATACCTTATAACTAACGAGATCCGGTACACTTATAAACTGACCCGCCCTGTTTCGGTCGAGGAAGTTACCCAGTGGTTCGAATCGCCCATCGAGCAGTTATCCGGCTGCCCGAATTTCTCGACGGAGTTTCGTTTTCACCATGATATGCCGATCCAGGGCGGATACGAGTGCGCCTATGAAGACGGCACGTTGTTTATCTTCAACGGCATGGCCAACGGCGCAACCACGTCAGTCTGGCACTGAGCGGTAAATATACAATTTATTGAATGGTATCGAATACGATCGTAGTCAGTATCAATCCAACGACATCATCCACAATCCCTGGAAAGGATTCGGCCAGGTATCAGTTTGCTGGTTAGTGCTCAGATAAAAACTCTTGAAACTCCTCGCACGTAAATACATGGGCATTTGTCAGCCAGGAGAGATACCACAGAGCACTGCCGGGATCTTCACGGGCCGAGTGAACGCAGTCAGAAAGAACTACCAGATGATATCCTCGATTGTATGCATCCATGGCTGTCAGTCGAACGCACACGTCACTGGAATAACCGGCCAGAACGATAGTATCCACCTGCAGGTAACGAAGGAGATCCTCCAAGGGGGTACGGTAGAAAGCGCTGTACCTGGTTTTCACGATCAGCGGTTCATCGGGCAGCGGTTCGACTTCTTTAAGAATCCGTTCGTCGCCGCTGCCTTGAAGACACCAGATACTATCCTGTTCCTTCCACACTTCGGGCCAATCCGATTTGTCACAACTGTAACGGGTAATAACATGGATCACCTCGAGGTCACGGCTGCGGGCTGCCGAAAGAAGCCTGGTAATATTCGGCAGCAGCTTTTGACGAAAGATGTCGGGCTGCTCCCGCAGAAAGAACTTCTGCATATCTATTATGAAAAGTGCGGCTTTCATTATAGGATCCCCTCTGAGCCAGCAATTAATTCTACACGCTGAATGCAGTGATGATCAAGCCTTCCAGGTCACATAATATCTTAGATTCATCTGCATTTTTTATAATTTGATATACTATATTATGTAAAATCAACATCAAAGTATCAAAGGAACGGACCTAAAACGAAACGTAAAGTTTGATCACTTTCTGCCGGCTGGCAGAGCCTTATCTACGGAAACAACGATTCTTACCTGAAAAAGATTATTGATGCCGGATTCGACGGAGTCTACCTCGACATAATCGATGCTTTCGAGTACTTCGAAAACTGACTCTAAATACTTCAAACTCTTCGGATATTCCCTTCAAATTGACTTCTTTCTTGTCACAACGATGCAAGATATTTGCATTCATCGATGACCTTTTGATAAAAAAAGACTTAACTGATTATTTAGAATGGGACGAGATGTCATGATTATCTCTCATAAATACAGGTTTATCTTTCTTAAAACGAACAAAACTGCCGGTACAAGTATTGAAATTGCTCTTTCAAAATTTTGCGGGGAAAAGGATATTATTACTCCAATATCCCTTGAAGACGAACAAATAAGGAAAAGTCTCGGTTTCAGGAATCCTCAAAATTATTTTATTCCTGTTCGTCAGTACACTTTATTCGACTGGATTCGTCTCTTCTATGGGCGCAGGAAAACATTTTATAACCACATCAGTGCACGAAATGTGAAGAAATTAATTGATGATGATGTATGGAATAGCTATTTCAAATTTTGTTTTGAGAGAAATCCATGGGACAGAGTTATCTCTCTGTATTATTGGAAATGCAGGAAAGACACCCGCATATCTATATCTGAGTTTATCGATTCCCAAATGCCTCGAAGGCTTATAAAGAAAGGACGTGAACTATACTCAATTGACGGGAAGCAGGCGGTGGATAAGATCTATTTGTATGAGAACCTGAAAGAAGCTATGGAGGATATAGCAGACCGGTTGGACATTCCGGAGACAATTCATCTTCCTCAAGCAAAAAGCCATTACAGGAAGGGTAAAAGACACTATAGAGATCTTCTCACCAGAGCGGATGCTGACAAGATCACCATGATGTTTTGCAAAGAGATAGCCCAATTCGGATATAATTACTGAACCAAATAAAATGAATAGGCAACAATGAATTACTATATCGAAATTCAAACGGAAATCATTACAAAAATACATCATCATGAAATATATTGAACCATTATTCCGGCCACCTGCCGAAGCAAATAGCCTGATATTTCAGGTCGCGTATGGCTGTCCTCATAACTGTTGTCGTTTTTGTGCGATGTACAAATCAGTGCGATATTCACAACGCAATCCTGATGAAGTATTTGCGGAATTCACAACAACTGCCCATAAATATTCTAAAACCCGCAGAATTTTCCTGGCCGACGGAGATGTGATGTTTCTGGAGTTTGAGTACTTAAAATCCATACTCCAGGAACTCAATAAACTTTTCCCCCGGTTAACCCGGGTCAATATATATGCCAACGGAAGCTCAATTCTGAAAAGAACACTGGCCCAACTTACTGAATTGCGCGAATTAAAACTTCATACCATATATCTTGGCCTGGAATCAGGAGATGAAGAAGTTCTGAAAAAAGTCAAGAAAGGAGAAACTGCCCGGGAAATGACCGATGCGGTGCGATTTTCGCAAAAAGCCGGCCTGCGTTGTTCGGTTATGGTCCTTCTCGGACTCGCCGGAAAAGAAGGATCTGAACAGCATGCTGTCAAAACAGCCCAAATACTCAATCAAATGCAACCCCGATTACTCTCAGCTCTGCGGTTCATTGAAGTCGCTGAAGGACTGATGTTTGATGATTACATTACTGTAACCGAATACGAAGCTGTTTGCGAGCTTCGCACTATCATAGACAACCTTGAATTAGATAGTACGGTTTTCCGGGCCAACCATACCTCAAATCCCATTCCTTTAGAAGGCCGTTTTCCGAAAGACAGGGCACGCCTGGTTCAATTGTTGGATCAACAAATAGAATCCGGAAGGCTGGATAAAATCGGCCCGGGAAGAGTGCCTATGTGGTTATAATCAGGCTGCGTTGCTTCCTGATCTGCTGATTACGAAACCAGAAGTGTTTGTTTGCTTAATCATTTCGTGTCGAATCATCGGTACTTCTCATATATCCGTTCTATCGTCATTTTAAACCGGTACGGGTCCTGCACAATGGGATTGTGAGAAGCCCGTTTGAAATCCACGACATGATCTTCCCCGCACTTTTTCCGAAGGTAGTGTTTCACCCGCTCATCCTTGAAAATGACATCATGAGAACCATACAGGTAAAAGAACGGTGCCTCCAGTTTTTTCAAGGTCTCGAAATAGTCGGTTCTGCTGCGACCGGGATGATTCGCGTTCAAACCGTCGATCATAGCGTTGTTATAGGATCGTTCATCATTGCTGTAGAGGTTCTGAACATCTTTATACAGCTTAATTGAATATCCCCTGCCGCCGTCCATGTACGGTTTGGAGTAACAGCCGTATTTCCTGGTTATTCCCCGGGCAGCCCATCCGTCCCACTTGCGCCCCGAAGCGTAGCAGGATTCCAATTCAGCCAGGTCCGTTTCCAACTCGGAAATGATGGAATCGAGCTCGCTTCGGCTTTTACAGAGACCACGTGATATAAGCGTCTCGATTTGGGCTTTATCTCCCGTCTGGCCGGTTCCGCGATAATACTGGTGCATGAAATAACAAAACTCCTTGAGCTTTATCATCTCTTCATCATCAAGTGTGTTTTCTGCCAGGATTTTTTTGAATAGCGACAGGTTTTCCGAAGCGTAGTGCCTGGCGTAACGGTAGTATTGCTCCAGTGCCATGTTCCACGAAAAAACCATGTCGACTCCCAGTAAGGCGATGACCTTTCCCGGGTGTTCCATGGCGTAGAGTAATCCGTACACACCTCCCCAGGAATGCCCCATGAGAATAACCTTGTCGAGATTCAGGAAATCCAATACTTCGTCGAGATCGGTGATCAACGTATCGAAATCATACGTCGACAACGGTACGTCACGTTCCGATTTTCCACAGCCTCTTTGATCGATGAACACGACGTTCACTTTCCACTGCAGTTTCTCGCAAACGGCTCGCGGAAAAGCACAATTCTCCCCGGGTCCCCCATGCAGATAGACCACGTACGGCAAGGATTCATCATAGATGTGCTGGGATATATGGAGCGTCGTCCCGTTGATTGTTGCTTTAAATTCCTTATCCTCCATGGCGAATCCTCGAGTCGTTGCGAGAATTAACAACATCATAAACAACAGTATCATCTTCTGTTTCATATTGTTTTACTCCTTTAGCAGATACGAATGATTATCATAAGTCCAGCCAAGATTTCTGTCCGGAAGATCATGAAATACCATGCCTGCAACATGCTTTTTGGTACCTACTACTGATCCATCCGGACGGACAATGCAGGTCGACAAGCGCGAGTGGCGTGCCGATGAGTTGCTGGCTGAAATCCACATCCTATGGTCAGCTGCTCTGGTGCGAAGTTGAGCTAGAATCAGATCATCAAGACTGTTAGCTGCACCATCGTTTCTAGCGTTGTAGTAGGAATGGAAAAGAAGCTGGACACCGTTGTTTCGATATGATGCATAAAGGGCTGGGAAACAGGAATCAAAACAAACAAGGAAACCGCATTTGATGCCATTGATGGTCTGAATGACCGGACGCTCTCCAGGGCTGAATACCTCCACTTCTTTTCCGTACAGTTCTCTTTTGTCGTATGTTGCAGCCACGGCACCAGTGGAAGAGATTATGTACAAGCAATTTTTTGGTTTATCAGAATCTGTTACCGTGCGACAGGAGCCCAAAACAACCCAAATATTCAATTCCGCTGCATAGTCCAGGATCCTCCCGGTATGTCTTGCCAAACTTGACCAGTCGAATCCAGAAAACGACGGAAAGTCCACATGCACCAAACCCGGCAAAGCGGACTCTGGAAAATGAATAATATCTGCTCCAGAATCAGATGCTCGCAGCATAAAACGAAAAATGTAACGCAGGTTCGCTGCCATATCCCCGGAGACGGGATACTGACAAGCGGCTATTCTGAGGGTGGTCACTATCTATCTCCATCCGTGTAAAACAACACAATTGCCGGCCAGGATATCTATCACAAACTCCATGATACTCACCTGCTACGGTCACCGGCAAGAAAAAGGAGAGGTTTTTGCTTGTTAGAAAGAAGAAGCCCCTGTTGTCAGATTTGAACTTGAATAAATCGACTCATCGTGGCACAGTAGAATGGTAGCGTAATCGCTCTATAGTTACTACCAAGAGAATTGAGGGTGTTGTCAATGACCCATGTGCCTGAAAAAATTATCTATTCCATGATGAGGGTTAGCAAGACTTACGACAAGAAAACGGTGATCAAAGACATCTCCATATCCTATTTCTATGGCGCCAAAATCGGTGTCCTCGGATTAAACGGGTCGGGGAAGAGTTCGCTTTTGCGTATCATGGCGGGAATTGATACATCATTTGATGGTGAGACCACTATCTCTCCCGGCTATACGATAGGATATCTTGAGCAGGAACCATTGGTTGATTCTAACAAGACCGTCCGAGCTGTGGTGGAAGAAGGATTGCAGGAAATTGTCAGCATGGTCAAGGAGTACAATACTATCTGCGAAAAATTTGCCGAGCCAATGTCTGACGATGAAATGAATGGACTTATTGAGCGCCAGGCTGAACTGCAGGAAGAAATCGACCGCCAGAATGCGTGGGACATTGACGCTCGTTTGGAAATGGCCATGGATGCCCTGCGCTGCCCTCCGGCAGATACACCGGTGCGAGTGATTTCCGGCGGTGAGAAACGGCGAGTTGCCTTGTGCAGGCTCCTGTTGCAGAAACCGGATATCCTGCTTCTGGACGAACCGACCAATCATCTGGATGCCGAAACGGTGGCCTGGCTTGAGCAGCATCTTCAGAGGTATGAGGGAACGGTGATTGCCGTAACGCACGACCGCTATTTTCTGGACAATGTTGCCGGTTGGATTTTAGAGCTCGATCGCGGCCGGGGCATTCCCTGGAAGGGGAATTATTCTTCATGGCTCGAACAGAAACAGAAGCGGCTCCAGCATGAAGAAAAGACTGAGACTGAAAGGCAAAGGACTCTTCAGCGGGAACTGGAGTGGATCCGCATGTCTCCAAAAGGACGCACCACCAAGTCAAAGGCGCGAATCAATAATTACGAGGCTCTCCTGAGTCAGGACTCTGCCAGGCAGCAAAAAAAACTTGAGTTGTACATCCCACCCGGGCCGCGTCTTGGCAACGTTGTTGTTGAAGCAGAAAACTTGAGCAAGGCTTATGGAGACCGCCTCATTTTTGAAGGGATGACATTCTCCTTGCCGGCAGGAGGAATTGTCGGTGTCATCGGCCCTAATGGCGCCGGCAAGACCACCCTCTTCAAGATGATAACAGATTCGGAAAAACCTGACTCAGGCTCTTTGAGAATAGGCGACACAGTCAAACTGGCCTACGTAGATCAGGAACGGGATACTCTTGCCCCGGATAAGACAATCTGGGAATTAATTTCAGGAGGAATGGATACAATTAAAATCGGAAATACCGAAGTCAACTCCCGTGCCTATGTCGCACGGTTCAATTTTTCAGGAACGGATCAGCAAAAAAAAGCCAGTGAGATGTCAGGCGGCGAACGTAATCGCGTCCATCTTGCGTGCATCCTCAATGAGAGCGCCAATATCTTGCTCCTCGACGAACCCACTAATGATCTGGATGTCAACACCATGCGCGCGCTCGAAGAAGCCATGCTAAATTTCGGCGGCTGTGCCGTCATCATCTCCCACGACCGCTGGTTTCTCGACCGCATTGCCACACACATCCTCGCCTTTGAGGGCGACTGCACAGTCAAGTGGTTCGAAGGGAACTATTCGAATTATGAAGCTGACAGGAAAAAGAGGTTGGGAAAAGCCGCAGATCAACCGCACCGGATGAAGTACAGGCCTTTGAGCAGAACGTAGGTTCTCAAGTGGGAGTTAAAGGGCGCTCAATATATGATATAGTTATGTACCATGTTCTGAACCGTCCTCATTACTTTCATCACCCTGCTTCACCTTGTCGACGGAATGACCATTGAAAGCGAGAACAGTATGCAACAAACAGAATTTAGTTTTTACAACCTGGGGATTGTCCCGCGCATCATTGAAATAATCAAACGTCTGAAGTTTACAACCGCTTACCCAATACAACATAAGACAATTCCGCTGGCCCTGGAACATAAAGATCTCATCGGAATTGCGCAGACAGGTACGGGTAAAACTCTGGCCTTCGTTATTCCAATAGTGCAGCATCCTGCAAAAAATGACGCTGCCGATTTCAGAGCATGCCGAGGTTGAGTCCGTGTCTTTCAATAAGCCGCAGGTAGTGTTCAGTTCTCATCGAGGGCGAGGACGACGCGGCAGTTTTCGAAGACGACGACGGTAAGCGATAACGAGGCACATCAAGTATAATAACAAAACTTCAGGGAATTGAATGAGGGCTTAATGAGATGAAATTTAATTACTTCATAGCTATTGTCGTCAGTGCCGGCCTTCTTTTAGGAGGATGTTTATTTTTAAGCGGATGCCAGGCACAGAAGACCACCTTTGTAACAATTGGTACCGGAGGGGTGACCGGCGTTTATTACCCGACGGGTGGTGCTATCAGCAGAATGGTGAATAAAAAGAGCGAATCGTACAGCATCAAGGCCACGGTCGAGTCAACAGGAGGTTCTGTTTATAACATCAATGCCGTATTGAGCGGAGACCTTGATTTCGGTATAGCTCAGTCCGACAGACAGTATCAGGCCTATTTTGGCTCTGCCGAATGGGCCAAAGAAGGGAAGCAGGAAGATTTGCGGTCGGTGTTTTCCATCCATCCGGAGTCAATAACATTGATTGCCGCAGATGGCAAAGGGATCAAGAATATCAAGGATTTAGAAGGTAAACGGGTAAACCTTGGCAATCCTGGATCAGGGCAGTTGCAGAATTCCAGGGATATATTGACCTCGGTGGGAATTTCGGAAAAGGATATGATTCCGGAGTATGTTAAGGCCGTGGAGGCTCCCGGCCTTTTACAGGATGAAAGAATCGAGTCGTTCTTTTACACTGTCGGCCACCCGAACGGTAACATAAAAGAGGCTACATCAGGAAGGATCAAAGTGTTCATCATCCCGGTCAAAGGTCCGGGGATTGATGCGATGCTGGAAAAATTTCCTTATTATGCCCGGACAGTTATTCCACACGAATTCTATCCGAATGCGCTCAATTCCGAAGATGTGGAAACCATTGGAGTGAAAGCTACCTTTGTTACGTCCAAACAAGTTGATGAGAATGTTGTTTATGCACTAACCAGGGAAGTTTTCGAAAATATAGAGGAGTTCAAAACACTCCACCCGGCTTTCCGTGGATTATCACGGAAAAAAATGCTGGAAGGACTTTCTGCTCCTGTTCATAAGGGTGCCTTGCGGTACTACAAGGAAGCCGGATTGGCACAGTCCCTCGATCCCAGACTTATCGTCGATTAAATGGTTGATGTACTGATGTGTAAAGAAGGTTCCGGACCAGGGAGAAAAATCGACAGCATAATTGTTGCCGTGATTTCAATTGCCTGGGCCTTGTGGCAGCTCGCCTTACCTCGCTTACTTATACTGGACAGCCTGAAAATCAGGGCGATTCATCTTGCGTTCGCAGTCACCCTCGTCTATTTGACTATTCCTTTCCGCAAACATAAACGGATTCCTATTGAGCCCCAACGAATACCTATTGAGCCCCAACGAATACCTATCATTGATTACTGCCTGGCCATCCTGGCTGGGCTTGCCGTTCTGTACATCATGTTTGATTGGACGGGAATTTCGATGAGATTGGGCAAGCCTTTGATGAGAGATGTGATATTCAGTGTCGCCCTGATTGTTCTTTTATTGGAAGCGTCAAGGAGAGTTATCGGTCCGGCTCTGGCAATTATCGTTATCTTATTTACAACCTATGCTTTCTTCGGGTCCTACATGCCCTCGATTCTTGCTCTAAAGGGAATTTCATTAACAAAATATGTGAGCCAGCTGGCGCTTTCTACAGAAGGGATTTATGGCATCCCTCTTGATGTATCCGCCTCGACGGTTTTTTTGTTCGTGTTATTGGGTGCTATGCTCAACAAGGTCGGGGCCGGAACCTTTTTTAATGATATGGCGCTGGCATTACTGGGAAAATACAAAGGGGGACCGGCGAAGGCGGCCGTGGTATCAAGTGGATTTACAGGGATTTTCTCCGGCTCCAGCATAGCCAATGTCGTAACCACGGGAACCTTCACCATCCCTCTTATGAAAAAGGTTGGCTATCCGGGCAAGATCGCTGCTGCCACGGAAGTAGCCGCCAGCACAAATGGCCAGCTCATGCCGCCGATTATGGGAGCAGCGGCCTTTATTATCGCCGAATACCTGGCTCTTCCCTATATTGCTGTCATTAAAGCTGCGGTAATCCCGGCGGTCGTTTCGTATTTCGCCTTGTTTTACATTACCCATTTAGAGGCTTCAAAACTGGGGATGAGAGGTCTAAACGAAGAAGAAATCCCAAAATTAAGAACCGTACTGAAAAAGGGTTTCTATTTCCTTATACCGCTGGTGGTTTTGTTGTATGAATTGATAGTGCTGCGCCACACACCAAAACTGGGTGCCTACAGGGCGATTCTGGCGCTGGTAGCGATTGTTTTTATCAGGGAAATAATTCAGGCGGTCAGAAACAGGACAACTATTTCCGGGGCGGTCAGTAATAGCTTCCGCCTTATCGGTGAAGGGCTTTTTGCCGGATCGAGGGACATGCTGGCTGTTGCCCTGGCCACCGCTACCGCAGGGATCGTAGTGGGTATCGTAACGATGGGCATCGGCAGCATGATCGTACAGATTGTTGAGATACTTTCCTGCGGTAGTATCTTCCTGCTTCTTTTTCTCACTGCAGTTGCCAGCTTAATTCTGGGAATGGGACTTCCGACCACGGCGACGTATATTGTTATGGCGTCTATTACCGTCCCGGTAATCATACAATTGAGTGCACAGAACGGTATCAGTGCGATCCCGGCGATTTCGGCCCATCTGTTCTGTTTCTACTTTGGTATTCTGGCCGATGATACTCCACCGGTAGGCCTGGCCGCCTATGCCGCTGCCGCCATTGCCAAGTCCGACCCGGTTCAGACGGGAATACAGGGTTTTAAATATGATTTGAGAACCGCTGTTATTCCTTTTATGTTTGTCTTTAATCCTGAACTGGTTTTACACGGTGTTGAAAATGTCTTCCAGGGCTTCCTTATTTTTGGAATGGCGGTACTGGGAGCTTTTGCTTTTACCAATGCGGTTCAGGGAAGGTTTATCGTGAAAAATAAATGGTATGAAGTTCTTCTTTTTTTACTTGCAGCGCTTATCTTCTTCTACCCGGCCATACTAACGAAAGCTTTTCACTGGAATGAGAGTCTGAGATATTACATGGGTTTCGCCGCTGCTGCCGTGTATGCCCTGGCCTATCTGACCCAGAGAAGAAGATCAACTTGAAAAATATTGACCTGCTAAACGCTCCACTGGCAGAGCCTTTTCTTTGTGCCTCTTCCAAGGGAAAAGCCCCGCCAACAGTGGGAACGTCTGCTGGCGAGGCTAGGGATTTACGTAGTAAAATCCTGAGTTGTTCAGGCTGTAACATCCAGTTTAGCGCCGAGGCCTGCTTTCGAAGCAGCGCTGCTCATGGCAGCCGGATCCGTTGATCCTCCCTGTTCGGAAGCTGCCATCATTGCATTGGCAAGGACTTCTCCAATATCCGAAGATTTTCCTCCCTGATTACCCTGCGAAGCCTGCATTTGCTTGATGAGAGCGAGCATTTGCTCATTTCCTGCTCCAGTAGCTGATCCTATCGCTGCCATAATGGGTACCTCCTGTTATTCTCTTTTTCACGTGGCTGGGCCGGAACTGACGGCTCATTGCCTGTACACCATCTAGAGCAAAGATCGTACCACCTGCTGAAGAATCATCTGTTTGCCGCTTAAATAAAGGGAATTCTCTTTTTTCGTCTGGAATAAGTAAGGGAAGTGGATGTAAAGTAACTTTACACCTGGCTTTACACTTTACAGCAGAACTGTAAAGGCTCCTTAAAGCACGGAAGGAGAGAACTAAACATTGATCTCCTACTATTCAGAACTCTCTTCAGGTGTTTCTGTGGTGGTTTTTCCAGCAGTCTCTTCGGCCAACTTGGCTTCTTTTTGGGCCAGTTTACGCTGACGTTTTTCTTCTTTCTTTTTCTTCTTTGCCAGGTCTCTTCTGCGTTTTTCATATTTGTAATTAACTCTTGCCATATTTCACCCTCTCCAGTTCTCTGTATATATTCTTAATTCACATTATATCTTATTACTACAGAATTTCCAAAGATTTTTTGTCCTGAGTGCTTAATCCATTCAAGCGTAGAAGCCAATATGAAAAATAAACATGCTGTTCAATAAAATGTAGTAATCCCGATGAAAATGGCCTAGGTATTGATTCCGGAATTGCGACTGTTTCTCAGGTGCGCGTGCGAGATGTGTCTGAACCGGTATCCCAAGTTTAAAGCAAGGAATTGACTTCAAGAATCTTGTAATGCCTGGTATGTTTGACACCATTGTTTATTGCTGGTATCAGGGACAGGGGAGTATCATGGTGTTTGCATTTAATGATTGGGAGAATTGAAAATCCGGAGCGCCTATGAACTGGTTTATATACATCGTAACGGCGACGGTATTGTATGGTTTCTTGAACTATACCTACAAACTGGCGGCATCGTACGGGTGCCCCAATCATCTGGTGGTAAACCGCGCCGCCCTCACGGTATCGGTCCTGTCGCTGACAGCGTTGCTGATTACGCGCAGTCCGTTCCGAAATCCGTGGATAATTCTGCTCTTTGCCGTAATCAATTCGGGCTTTTTCTGCCTGGGAAGCCTATCCAAGATTCAGGCTCTCAAATGTGCACCGGCAGCAATCGCTTTTCCAGTCGGCAAGTTGAATGCCGTTTTCGTGATACTGCTTTCCATTCTGTTGTTCGAAGACCGCATAACCATGCTGCAATGGGCAGGTGTGGCACTGTCGCTCATCATGCTCCTGGTGGCCAGCATCGATGCCGGCAAAACAAAGCCAAACGGTCCAAAAGATAATGTCTATGCGGGCATTTCCTGGGCCCTGGTAGCGGCGGCGGCGACGGCGGTGTCTATGCTGACCGGCAAGTTCGCTTCGACCCGGGTACCGCTGATAAATTACATCTGGATGTCATACACGCTGGTCGCAGCCTACACTTATGTAATAACGAAAACCACAGCCGGCGGATATGACCGGCAGGCGGAAAAGAAAGCAGGCCGATACGGCATGATTGCAGGCACACTCAATCTGATCGGTTATTACCTGGTGCTTAAAGCCTTTGCAAGTGGTCCGATGGCCCTTATCCAGGGAGTATTTTCCACATCGTTTATCATACCCATTACTTTGTCGGTACTGCTCTTGAAAGACCGTTTCGATCTGAACAAAGCAGTGATTATCATCCTCACCCTGTTCTCCTTGCTGCTTATCAAACTTGGGTAGGATGTTTTTCCTGGCCATCCCCGAAGGGAAAATTAAAGCTGATTATAACTCCCATATGCTTTGTCGAATGTAGTATACTGTTGGTGGAGACTCGTAAAGTGGAGTTTGCTTCGTGGTTGATTTCGGCGTGCAGTTCTAAGTGGTTGTGGCCTCGAATAACCTGCCTGCCATTTTCGCCCATACCCCTCTCATCGTGTTTCTGCTCTTCATCTTTTGAGCAAATTGACTGTGCGAGGTGTTTGATATGGAAAAACATTCATTCGACGAAGTACACTCACTGTTTGGAAATAAGTTTCTGGTCTGCAGGGTAATTGCTGCAAGAGCAAATGAGCTACTCTCAAACGAAGCTTTCATGGAATGGTATAAGAGTAAAAATTTTGATCTTTATGAATATATCATAAATGAATTTCAGCAGGGAAAAATCAAGTTAACGTCGGAGAACAAGCTTTAAACAAAAGCTGGCATAACAAAGAAAACCCCGGTTTCTCAACCGGGGTTTTCATTTTAATCAGATTAGACTAAATTGCCTACTGCGGGCGAACTTCTTTTGCAGCGGGCCCTTTTTTGCCCTCGCCAATTTCATACTCTACAGCCTGACCTTCTTGAAGGGTTTTGAAGCCTTCCATTTCGATACTTGTGTGATGAACGAAAAGATCTTCTCCTCCGTCATCGGGGGTAATAAAGCCGAACCCCTTTTGGTCACTGAACCATTTAACAGTACCTTTAGACATGGTGGTGCCTCCATTCCGGGATATTGCTTGTGGAAGAACATCCTACATATTTGCGAGTCCTTCTCGCCCAGATGGATGAAACCAAAGAAGGGAAAAGCCACAGACTCAATTAATGCTCCTCTAGCATAGCATAAATAAGCTAAAATAGCTACAAATTTTTACCTGGTACAAGTAAATACCCTTGCTGGTGTCTGCAATGACGAAGTATTATGAGGGAGGAGAAATTCGGATACATTATGAAAATAGGTTTTACCGGTATTGATTTACCGGAAGGCAAAATTAAATACATAGACGAAAACCTCAACGCTCTGGTTAATAAGGATAATCCCCGAAAAGTTACTCCGTATTACGTGAAGTTTGTCCGTGACGAGTTCCTGCAGACCGAAGCTATCGTGGTTCTCGATGACTCGATACTCGATCTTTTGATTATTGACATGGAAAAGATAGAAGCACGTCTTTCCAGGCTCGACGACGGGGATGAAAAAAAACTCTGGTTGAAATGTCTCGAACACCTGGGAAACGAGCGACCGTTGGGTGATGTCCAGTTTACCGAAGCCGAACTTGACGAGTTGAAAACCATGGAACTGGTGAGCCGAAAACCGGTATACCGGGCGACGGGGGATGAAGACGTCAACACCATTATCACCAGGGTTTTTGAGCAGGCGGGCTACATTTTTTTCTACACCTCGTGGCCGGAAGAATCACACGCCTGGTTGATCAAAAAGGGTGCGGATATCGTCGCGTGCGCCGCGAAAATCCACACCGACCTGGCACGCGGTTTTATCAAGGCTGACGTGGTGCCTTTCGACGACTACCTGCGGTGCCATAATCTCAACGACTGCAGAGCCAAAAACCTGGTCAAACTGGTTGACCGCAGTTACATCGTTCAGCAAAACGACGTCATTGAAATCAGGTTCAATCTGTAGCCCTGCTCCTTAGCTGAAAAACCTTCTCAGGCGTCTGTAGATTTTCCTGGCCGCTTCTCCCGGAGTGGCAATCAACGTCCAAAATACCAGACGGGCCATTCTTTGAAATATGTTGTACCGGTCCGACTGTTTGCGGAGAAATCCCGGCAGGTGCTGTATTTTCGATTCCTTAAGCGGTAATCCGTGCCAGAATAATTCTTTTTTACCCCGAAGAAAAAGAGTCCCGTCATAGCCCATAAAAATATAAGTAACATCACTCAGGTCCTGCCGCAGGACTTCCGGTCTATTGTCATCAATCCCAAACAGCGGATAGTATTGTGAATCCACGAAAAAAGCGTTGAAAGACAATACCGACACCAGTTCATAGCCTTTTTCCCGGCCCAGTTCCACCAGAGACAGAAGGCTGTTGCCCTGGTTTATGTCAGGATCTGCTGGTTGAATAAATCTCACTTCCGTCGGGATGGTCGGGTTGAATTCGATACACACCACCTTGGGATGATACCGGGAGAGCGCTTTCCAGATATGATAATCGTTGCCGTCTACATCAATTGACAGGAAATCGAAATCCGAAGGTACCGGGGTATTGGACAACAGTGTGTCAAGACCATCTTCCTCGGTGAATCCGACATACGCGTTCAACGTGATGACATCATCACTGGACGAATAGTTTTTATCCAGCTCAAGAAATTTTGCTTTTTCAACTTCGAGCAATACTCCAGAATAGTCCAAGTTCTCGATCAGGTTTCGCGTGTTACTAAACGTTATGCCGTCCCACGCTCCGAACTCCACGCACCATTTATCATGGTGCGGAAGGACCTGGAGTACCTTCTCGATGATGCCATCTTCACCTGCTTGAGTGTAAACATCTTTCTTGAAATCATACAAACAGGTGGAATGTTTTCTCATGGTAGTTCTCCTCGATTTTCCGTTTTTCCCAAAAACCGTTTTCGGGATGCGCGAAACTCGTTACCATTTCGCCTGAGTAGTGTTATCAATCGTAATGGTAACAATCATACTGTCTTCCAGTCAAAATTTTACAGCGTACTTTTCTATCCCGAATAATTCATGAACTTTCGTTTTGAGCCGCAGCAGAATGGTTTGTGAATTATTCAGGCTATCTGTTATAATTTTCTATAGTCGCAATAGGGAAGGAAGATACTAAGTGCATACCATTGACCATGAATCTCTGATACAGCTTTTTGAATGCAACCATTCACTCATTTGCGATACGGCTGAATCCCTGGATTCAGATGACTTTCATACCCTGGAGGAAGATTTCAAGAAACAGATCGGTTTTGATAAGCTGATAAAGCATAAGAAGGCCGTCCTGGGCATCGATATCTACCAATACAGCCAGTACGAGGAAAGCAAACAGATCGTCATTCCCTTCGTGTTTCAGCAGTTGCTGCTCAGGACATTCAAGGTCTGCCTGGCCACGGAGCCCTTCCTGTTCCAGAAATACAAAAATGAGACTTTTGAAAAGAGCCTGGCTTCTTTTCTTGATACCTTTATCGATACCGGCGACGGTGGTTTTCTGGTTTTCGACACCCCGCTTCACGCGGTTATATTTGCCCTTTACTTCGAAGCAATTCTCAGGAACTTCAACTCGCGGTTCATCTACATGAAACTCAACAGCTTTGTAGATTCGATACTTCTTCGGTACACCATCACCTACGACACGATATATAGAATTGCCACTGAGAATATTACGTATTTCAACAACTTCTACGGAAGCGCCATCATCAATTGCGCCAGGATCATTTCCAAGGACCGCCTCAACCGGTGCCTCATCGACGCTGAAACCAACAGATGGTTCCTGCACAATACCAACGGGGTCGAAACGCTGACCTGCCTACCGTACGATCAACTGGCAAAGTCTAAAGATTTCAGCGATTACTCCTTTTCAATGGAAGGAGATGCCATTGGTTCCTATTGTCTCCCCCTGGAAAGAACGGTGGAGCAGCGGGGGATACACCGGGTAGATGTCCAGAAAATTGGGGAGATTCAAGCCAAGACCCAGGTGCTGTCTATCTTCAACCTTCAGATGCAGTTTTCCTACCGCCTGCCCTTCGCAGGGGCGGAAAAGAGAATGGACACCAACTACTTCACCGCCACCCTGGGCAACTTGAATACCCAGGGAATTTTGTAGGATTTGGAAACCTACGTGGATTTGAGCACGTAGTAGAGGTTCCCCATTTCGCCGGTTATCGTTGTGCCGGGACGAATCTCTTCGTACCGCTCGTCGTAGACCGCTTCCAGCATAAAGCGACCCGAGCCCGTGATACAGCCGAGCCAATCATCAAACTTCCACAGCCGCATAGTGTGCGAATCCTTAAACTCAAGATTTTCGTCCCGGCGGCACACCTCCATCCGGCAATACTGGTAGCTGAGTTTGGTCTCCGGGTCCTCCCGTTCCACGCCCCAGGTGGTGGTGACCTGAACGCCGTCGCGCTCGTGGGTCCACGGCTCCGGATCAACGCCATCCATGACTTCAGAGCTGCAACCCAGGTGCACGATGTAGACTGCTCCCGGTTTCAACGAATCTCCCATGACCCTCAAATGAGAAGCGATTTCGCGGTCAGACAGCAGGTAACCGATGCTGTTGATGGAATTGAAGGCCGCGTCAAAGGGCTGCCGGAACCGGGCGAAGCGCATGTCACCCACGAACACCGATGCCCTATCATCCACACCCTTCTGCTTTATCCTGTCTCTGGCATAGGCAGCCATGTCCGCCGACAGATCATACCCGGTGATACGGTATCCGAAACCGGGGAACCGAATGAGAAACCGCCCCGTTCCGCAGGCCGGCTCCAGCACATGTTTCACCGGGTGCGGGACATACTTTTCAAAGAGCCTCCCGAAAAATTCGATTTCCGGACCGACATCCCAGGTAAAAGCGATGTCATAGTACAATGGAAGCCGGTAGACCTCGTGTGTCATGTCATCCCCTCTTCTTCATTGTCCGAAACGAGTTACCGGTCAGCGGTATACTCAATCGGGTTCAGCGCTTCACCGAAGCTCCACACATTGACGGCCCCGTCCTTGCTTCCGGACGAAAGTACGCTTCCGTCGGGGCTGAAATCAACCGATTCCACGTCCTCCACATGGTTGCGAAGAACAAGCAGGCATTCGCCGTTAGCAGCGTCCCAGAGCCTTAAGGTGGCGTCGCTGCCGCCGGAGGCTATGATCCGGCTGTTGGGATGAAAAGCAACCGAGTTTACGGTCCCAAAATGCCCGGTGAAGGTCCGGATGAGACGCATGGTTTTTAGATCCCACAATCGCAGGTTTCCCTGGCTGTTGCCGGAGACCATCAGCGACCCGTCGGGACTCAAGGACATGGACTCAATGGTCCCATTCCCATTCGGCACGCTGTTTGTCAACCGCCGGCCGGCGACATCCCAGAAGAAAAAAGTCTCACCTTTGCCCCCTGCCATGAGAAGCGATCCGTCACGGGAGAACGACAGGATCCGAACATCGCTGCGGCAGTCTCTGAACGCGTGCAGGCAGCTCAGGCTCGCTGCATCCCAGAGCCGTACGGTCCCGTCGCCGCTGCCGGTGGCGATGGTGTTGCCGTCGGGACTGAACGTCACGCATCCTGCGGTAGTCCACACGTCTCCCTTCCCTGATTCCAGCATGTTGGCCGCCGAGTCGATCAGGGTGGCTACAATATCGGTCTGCTCCTGTTTCTCTATGTTTACCGAGGCGATATGCTTTCTGTGCTCGACACTGCTGACATTCATCAAACCCGCATTGCCCACCGAGGCGATGGTGGAGCCGTCGGGGCTGAAGGCCAGTCCCCGGACCCGGCCGCCATGTCCCTGGAAGTTGGCAATCGCCGTCCACGACCGTACATCATAAAGGATAACGGGAACGATGGTGGGGCCCCGGGTCCCTACGGCCAGAGTGTTCCCGTCCGGGCTGAACGCCACCCGGAAAACCCGGTAACCGGCGGTATCGAGCCGGCGCACCAGCCGTTCCCTGTCAAGAGATCGAATCCGCACCGATTCGCTCGCCCCGCCCGAGGCAACGGTTTTCCCGTCGGGGTGATAAGCGACGGACAGGATGGGTCCCAGCGGGTCTTTCATCACGGCGATGATGTCCTGCTCTTTGATGTCCCAGAACCGGACGGACCCGTCCTCGCCCCCGGACACCAGCGTCCGGCCGTCGGAACTGAATGACAGCGACTTAACCGGCCTCTGGTGACCTCTCAACGTGGCCAGCACCCGGCTGTTCACAGTGTCCCAGAGCTTGATGGTGGAATCGTTGCTGGCGGAAACGAGCAGTGTGCCGTCGGGGCTGAAAACCAGGTCCTTGATCCGGTCCCGGTGCTCGAACAGGATCTTCTCAGGTTGGCCGCGCTGAACATTCCACAGCCATACTTTCTTTTCCCGCCCCCCCGAAACCAGGGATTTCCCATCGGGGCTGAACGCCACGGCGTTGACCTCCTCCAGGTGCCCCCAGAGAGACCGATTATAGGTCCCGTCCCGGACGTTCCAGAGCCTGATTACCACATCGCCGGCTGATGCCAGCAGGGCGCTGTCGGGGCTGAAATCCAGGGAAAAGACGGGACCGAGATGCGCTTTACCGTCGGGGATGGATGGGTCCCGCAGAACGGCGTGTGCACGCCGGGTGCGAAGGTCCCACACCCGGATAGCCCGGCCGGCGGTTCCACAGGCCAGATACGCGCTGTCCGGGCTCACAGCCAGGCACAGCCCGTGCTCCCCCTTCCAGGAAAAGCTATGCTCCAGACGCCCGGTGACGGCGTCGTGAAGCCTGATAGTCCGGTCATTGTGACAAAGGGCCACCAGCTGTCGGTCGGGAGTGTAACAGATGGCACGACACGGCACTTCAACGGGATTCTCTATGGCGCGTACCTCCCACACCGGACTCCCCTTGTTGTACCGCGCCCGCCATTTAATGAGATCGATGAAGCGGTCGACGCCGGTGCCTGTTCGGGTCATTTCTTCCCGTACCGAATCGTACAAGGCTATCGCTTCTTCTATCTCCCGGCGCTCCTCGCGTATCAAGGCCAGGTTGAGCAGCGCTTTCTGTTCGTTTGCCGTTGCCTTCAGGTGCCGGTCTTCGGCGATTTCCCGCTGGTGATGGGCCAGGGTGCGCTGAAGCCGGGCTTCGTCGCGCTGCTTGATGGCTTCCGATTCAGACGCGGATATCCGCACGTAGGACACGACAAACGAAGCCAGGAGCACCAGCAGGACGGCAAGCACGCTGGAGGCCAGGACCCTGTTGCGGGCCACCCACTTGGCAGCCACCTGCCACAGGCTGTACTCCATGGCTTCGATAGGCCGGCCTGAAAGGTACAGTTCAACGTCGCGTTTCAGGTCCTGCACGCTCTCGTAGCGGTTCTTTTTCATCTTCTCCAGGCACTTCATCACGATGGAATCGAGCTCCGGCGAAATGGTCCCGGCAACGCACTGCTGCGAGGGCAGCGGCGGCGCTTCCCGGCTGATTCGGCTCAGCACGTCCCAGGGAGATTTTCCGGTGAACAGTACCCGGCGGGTAAGAAGCTCGTACAGCAGCGCGCCCAGCGAATAGATGTCGGAGCGCTGGTCCATGGTGTCCACCTCGCCACGGGCCTGCTCGGGGGGCATATAGGCCGGCGTCCCCACCACTGAACCAGCCATGGTCTTCATGCCGTGCTCGTTTCCGAGCCTGCGCGCGATGAACAGCCCGGCCCTGCTGTTCTCGCTTTCACCTTCCCCGATAATCTTGGCCAGCCCCCAGTCCATCACGTAGACCTCACCGAAATCTCCCACCATGATGTTGTCCGGCTTGATGTCGCGGTGGATGATCCCCCGGGAATGTGCAAACGAAAGAGCGTCGCAGATCTTCAGGAACACGTTCAGAAGTTCGGTCTGCCGGTGGGCATCGGGGGCTTCCTCTCCTCCGGAAGTACTCTCCCCTCCCAAGACCTCCTCCCCTCCCACATCCGATGATCGTATCATCGAGGACAGGGAAGTCCCCTGCACCATCTTCATGGTGAAGTAGACGTGCTCCTTTTCATCTACCCCGAGCTCGTGGATCGGGCAGATGTTGGGGTGCTCGAGACGGCCCTGGACCCGGGCTTCCTTGATGAAGCGGTCGATAAACTTGCGTGATGACTCCAGCTCGCTGGTGATCACCTTCATGGCCACTTCCCGCTGGATGGTGGTGTCGAAGGCGTTGAGGATAGCGCCCATCCCGCCGCTGCCCACCTTGCCGGTCAGCACGTACCGGGACCGGGTGTTTTCAGGGCCGGGAGTTGGGTCCTGCAGTGGAACCTTTTTATCATCTTCCGGTGCTTCCCCGTCCAGGTTCTCTTCGGACAGTTTTCCCTCGGGCTGTTCTTCCCCGGGCGGCGTGACCATGGTGGCTGCTCCGTAGATATCCTCCCGGGAAACCTCCAGCTCGTTCAGCGCCTGCTCGAAGGGGACACCCGCCTCTATACCGCCCAGGTGCTCCGCTCTCCTGGCCAGCAGGTCCCGCCCAGCCAGCCCTTTTTGGGCCAGCTCACGTACCCGGTGACTCTCGTCTTTCAGGGCAACCCGCTTGAGATGGTTGACCGCCCGCCCGTCATTGACCCTGATCAAGCTGATGACCGCCCTGATCCTGGCATCTTCGGAGGGATTTTTCAGCTCGGCTACGAGATCTTCCAGCGGGCGCATACCGTCACTTTCCTCCTGTTCGATCCGGTAGAAACTTGAGCAGCATGGATCGAGCAGAAGGCTTGACGGGATTCATATCTGCCTTCCGGTCGATGAAGGTATTGTCTTTATTGAGGTTCAGGTACATCTCCCCCGGGGTGATGATAGTCAGTGGTTCCATCACACCATCACCATCACTGTCTCCAATTGTCTGAACATCGCCCAGGATGAGGTGCACGGTATCCGGCTCCCCCCAGGGGATGTAAATAACGTGTGAATACTGGCCTTCTCCCGCATCAAAATCCATCTGGTACATGGAATAAACATCAAACCCCACCAGGTACGGGAAATACTCTTCGGGTATCTCAAAATCTTCGATGTCCCCGTGTACCACTTGATTGGTAATGACGAAATCATCCATGGTGATCTGCCCGGTGAGATCCGCTTCAGCGGGCAGCATCTCACCAGTGGAAGGATTGACAACAGCAACGGGAGAGGCGGTGTGAGCAGGATTCCATGGTTTGTTTCCGTACCACACCGGCCGAGCAAAGGTGAGCTCAATGATGTCACCGGGCCCGGGCCGGCCCTCGTTGGGAGCGCCGTTGGGTCCGTTTCTCCACTCATCGTTGTGCACCAGGATGCCCTGTTCGTTCGGGAAGCAGACCGGGACGACACCCGCATCCAGGAACTTGACGTCCATCAGAATGGGATCGAACTGGTAGGATACGGCGATGTCATCTTTGGTCCCGCGCTTCCCATCGGGACCGCAGCTACCAATTGTCTCACCCACGAGGTCCAGGTAGTATGGTCTCCCCCACGGATCCACCGGCACTTTTTTAATGTATCTGCCTTCCAGCTCTTCGAGCGTCACCGCGGGCCGAGGCTCCATGGCATTGTAGCGTACAAGAGTGCCTATCAAAATGTCGATTTTCTGTTTTATCCGCCACCTATCTGGATAAGCATGAATGGATTTGTAGCGAAGAAAGCTGATACCGGAATGCTCAAAACCGAAGGTCACCAGCATTGGTACTGACAGAATCAACAGCAGGCACCCTGCCACCCGGGGGGTTGCCCGGGGCCGTTTCCGTATCGTTCCGCTGCACCAGGCCCGGGCTTCCGCCGTGTTAAGCGACCAGGTAAAAACCAGAAATACGGGGATGCCCGACAGGAACAACACGTTGCCCATGGATGCCAGGGCAAAGCCGATACAGGCCAGGCCAGTGAGCGTGCTGAAAGCATATCGGGCCTGCTCGCTGCCTTCCCCCAGTTTCTCCGCCATCCGGCGCACCTGGTGACTGAATACGATGATAAAAATACCGGCTATGACGCTGTAGATAAACGGGAAGCCCCCTTCATCCCAGGAGCCTCCCACGATATAGTACAGCGTCACAACTGTCATGAACCCGCCGGTAATGATACCCATGAATCCGCCGGCCAGCATGAACCACATCAGCGCCTGCAATACGTTTGGCATACGGTACGAATAGTACCGTATTTAAAGACCATGGGCAACCTGAAAACATACTAACTGAACTGGTATTGCCGGATACGTTGGAGATTATTCATGGTGACCAGAATATTCGTCGGCAAATGAGCGCTACCGGGGTTCGACAATAGTACATTCGTCCTGGCTGAACAATGCGGATCGGTCACCCGGGCCGGCAGGGAGCGCCAGGGAGTATGAACTCCCGCCGGGGACAATTCCGTCAGGGACATCACCACCGGAGGTATTTCCGGTGGGGACATACTCGAAGTTCTCTCCCGTCACAGCGTCTCTCGGAAGCGGTGTGCCGGTGTGGTCCTCCAGACTCGACAGGCTGCCGGGAAGAGTGCCCGTTTTCTCGTGAAACAGGTTGATATGATGGATGAGCTTTAATGCGCGGTACAGTGACACCAGGTGCCGGTCGCGGAGGTACAGCCAGCGGAAGTTGGTGGTATACAGAGCCACGGCGGTCCGGGCAAAACTCCGGGCGGGGGAGAAGAGGTTGTCTGAAAATCCGGGAGTTTCCTTAAGTTTCTTGTGCAATTGCTCGGTTTCGTTAAGCACCTTTATCCCTTGAGGAAACCCGACTTTCATGCCTCGTTCGAATCCACCGTACAGAGCTTCGAGCATCTGCCTCAAATGTTTCTCTGCCCGGCTCCCCGTATACATGAGCAGGGGGATCTCCCGGAGCCTCCGGGCAAATTTGTAGAGGGGAAACCCTATGTAACGGTCCCGTCCTTCCGCCAGAAAATGATAATCCACGAGGAAATCAAATTTATGTAACGTCGTTCGTTCCGCTTCCAGCACCCTCCACAGCCCCGGTTTGATCCGCATGATACTGCTGATCTCCGACAGAATGTGCCGCTCCTGCACAGGAGTATAATCTCGCCGGTAGAACCTCCTGATCAAACGCTTCAACGTTATCTTCTGCACGGTAAGGGAGGCGGAGTGCAGGCGCCAGAAAGGGTAGAATCCCAGTCCGTGCTCTAGATCAACCCCCATGAGCAGCACCGAGCGGTACAATTTCCATGACGCTGACCGGTCATCCTGCATGAACCTTAAGTCTCCCACGGCCGCCAGGGTGAAGGCAATGGTGCGGATGAACCTGTAATCCGGCTCGTGGGCGTCGTGGATCTGGCGAAAGGTTGCCTCAGAGTATTCGAATGGGTCAAGAGCCATGGAGGTTGGGAGAGCCATCTCCGCGTGCCTGTAGAGATCCAGAGTACCTGCAACGACGTGTTTGTTGACCTCGGCCAGCTGCTCGAGTTTTTTCATGTCATCCCGGGGTGACGGTTCGTAGGAGCTGACGAAAACACTGGTGTCCGCTCCGGAAAGATAAGCCGGGATGTAGAATCCCGAAGCGGTCTTTTCGAAGCCGGGCCCCACCGGATCGGGATCATCCTTTTCGCTGAGGGTCCGGGAACGGCAGTGCTCGGGCCGTTTGCGACTCGCGGCCCTATCGGCAAAGACGTTGAACAACATGGCCGCTGCCAGGAAAACGAGGAATACGGCACCCAACTGTTTGGCCGCGGTCTTCCGCGAATCGGCCCCGAAAGAAACCGAAACGCCCGGCGCAGCCAGGCCGCTGGCCAGTCCCAGGACCACCAGTACAAAACCGGAGAGGACGATGGAAGTGAGCACTCCCGTACCCTCGGTGAACCGCATGCACAAGAGGAGATATATCAGCACCATCAAAATCCCTGCCGCGGCGCTGTAGGTCACCGCAATTGACGAGCGTGTCCTCCCCCTGACCAGGCAGAGCGCGGCTTTTGGAGTAATCATCCCCGCCAGAAAAGCCAGGAAGGATAGCATCGCCGCGGAGCCGAAAAATATTCCTGTTGTTTCCATATTATATACGAGCTATGTCAAATGTTGAGACCTGACCCCTCATTTTTCCCTGTCAAATGTTGAGACCTGACCCCTCATCTTCGCAGGCCGATCATCTCTTTTATTCGGGAGGTGAAGATGAACCACAGGGCCTTGATGGCCTGCTCTTCGATCTTACGATTGCCCGACCTGAGGTCGTTGATCAGCAGGGTGTTGATCTCTAATTTGTCGTGCTTCAGGACGATGTCCCGGGCCTTCCGCTGCATGTCGGGTCTCCTGTCTTTCAGGTAGGGCACGGCCTTGTAGACCGCTTTCTCCCCTTCCCTGATCTCCACGAATTTCAGCAGCGACAACACGATTGCCGGATTGTTCTCGGTGTCCAGGATTTCTTCGACATACGGCAGGGTGGCCTCGTCCACCAGTTCCTGCAGGATGGATTGGGCCCCGAAGACCTCGGTGGGCTTGGCGCTGCCCAGCTTCTCGATGTTTTCCGAGATGACCTGCTTGAGCTTGTCCCAGTCGGAACCCGTTTTCAGCACCTCCGCGGACTCGCCCGCCACCTCTTCGGCTACCTGGAGCGTCAGGGCATCGGCTTCCCCCATCGGCACCAGTGACGTTTCATTTTGCGCCTTTTCCAGGCTCTCCCTGGCGGCGTCGGCCACCTCGCGGGCCTGGTGCTCGGTGAGCTTCTCCAGCCGTGCCAGGGCATCGGGTGTCCTCACCACCTCCAGGCACTTCACGGCGAACAGGCGGTCGCTCAGCTTGGCGCTGCCGATCATTGCCTCCAGCAGTTTGCGGGTATTGCCAGGGGAGATCTTCCACAGGGACTTGACGGCGTTGGCCCTGACCCGGTCGTCGGGATCGCGGATGTAGGGGCCCAGCAGCGAAAAACGGAGCTGGCTTCGGGTCAGGTCGATGGCCTCCACGGTGTTGGCCCTGACCCGGCTGTCGGGGTGGTCAAGGAACGGTCTCAGGGCTTCGACCACCGTTTCTCCACCGAGTTTTCCCAGGGTTTTGACCAGGGTGGCGATGACGTACTCGTTCTTTTCCAGTTTAAGCAGGTTGGACAGTCGGGGCGTGATGGAAGCAGGACCTATATCGTGCAGAGTCAGAGCCGCGTTGACCCGGCGGCGGTAATCCTGGTGCGTCATGTTCATGAGCTCGGTCTCGACCTCGTCGAACTCGTCCAGGAAGCCGGCCACTGTCAACTCTCCCGGCTCTCCGCCGGATCCCGATTCGATTTTAGAGAACAGCTCCGCCGCCCGGACCTTGATTTCGGTGTTGCTGTCGCGGAGCAGTTTTTTAACCAGCGGCAGCACCCTCGGAACCGGTATTCTCTCCAGCGTGTAGATGGCGGAACTCCGCTCCCAGATCTCGGGTGATTCCACCATCTTTTCAAGCTTCTGGATGACCTTCTTCTGCGAGAAACTCCAGAGCACCTGCACGGTGTTGGCCTTCACCCGGCCGACTTCGTCGTTGAGCAGGGGTAGCAGCAGGTCGAACACGTCCTTGATCCCGATGGAGCCCAGGGCCTCCACGGTGTTGGCCCGGACCCGGCCGTCATCGTGTCTGAGAAACGGTTTAATGTCGTCCACCACCCGGGAACCTCCCAGGCTGGCCACCACCTTGACCAGGCTGGCCAGCACGTACTTGCTGTCTTCCTCTTTCAGGCGTGTCAGGAGAAACGGCAGCAGCGGCGCCATACTTGCGACACCCGCTTCCTGTACCGCCTGCAGCCTGACCTGGTAATCGGGATAGGTGATCTTCTCTTTCCAGAACTCCAGGTTCCCACGCTTGGATGGCGGGATGACGGACACGGCTGCCGCCGCCGCCATGGCCCGCTTGGCGTTGGCCCGCTGCTTCTTCACCTTCTCGGTCATGGTCTGCCGCTGGTCCTTCAGGATCTCCTTGAGCCTTTTCTTTGACAGCTCCTCACCCTCCTCCGGCGGCGCCGGTATCTCCTCTTCCAGCTCCCGGGCGATTTTCAGGTCAACCTCCGCCACCACCATGGACACCCTGATTCGCACGTCCATGTCACGGTCGTTGAGCATCTTGGTGAGCAGGTTGCGGGCCTCCATCGTGGCGATACGCCCCAGGATATCAACTCCCTGCAAACGGACGGCGGGGGAAGCGTCCTTGAGCAAGCCCTTGATTACGTCAAACACCTTGATCCGTTCGGTGGCGGCCAGTAGAGGAGCCGTCTCCATGATGAGGATCAGGTTGCCCGAATCCAGCATCGTGCGGTAATAATCCATAAACGAGCCTGGATACAGGACCTCGGCAGTCTTGACGGCCTGGACCTGTACCGACTGATCCTGGAAGAACATGAACCGCTGAAGCCAACGATGATCCCGCGGGGGAGAAAATCCTGAAACAGTCTTCAGCAGGCTGACGATGACCGGGGGATTCTCTTCTTTTTCAAGGCAGTGGTATAGGAGATGGAGGTCCCCCAGGTGCGGCAGCTTCCGGATCTTGCGGCTGGCGGCGATCTTCTGCTTTTCGTCACCCGATTCCAGTTCGGAGAAAACCTGGCCGAGGAAAGCTTTGTTGTCCACCTTCACCTCGGATACATCCACGTTGAGCTGTTTGCTCAGCTTCTTCAAGGCTTTTCTCGCCAGGAACCGCACACCGGGCTCGGAGTCGTAGGTGGCCTGCTTGATGAGCTCCATGGCATCGGTGTCGTTGCACTGCTCAAGCCACCCCAGGGCCCTGATGCGATCTTCCATATCAGGGCTGCCGGCCAGCTTTCTCAGTTTGTCCAGGTCCATGTAAGCCCGTTACTCCCAACCCTGTCCACGCCCGGCGTTACGCAGCTGCTCGAGCTGTTCTTCCAACTCGTCGACGGCCTGGAGGCTCTTTATCTTGCCGTCGATGGCGTTGGCCACGTCGTTAAGCTTGTTGTTCCCGTACGACCGCACTTCCTGCATTACCCCGTTGAGGTCATCGATTCCGACGGCCGCGGCGGCCTTACGGCCCAGGCGTTCAGCCACGCTCCGCATACCCCTTCCCGCCAGGTCGGCCACGGACCACCTGACGTTCCGGTACATCTCCTTAAGGCCCCGGTCGATCCCGGGGATGGAGCTCGATCTCAGCTCCTCGATGTTCTGCTGAAGCCCGTTCACGGCCTGGCGGAAGGAGGCCTCGCCCTGGGCGATGATACCCTCGATATTGGCGGAGAACTGGTCGGCCATGTCCTCCAGGTCCTGGGCCAGTGTAATTTCTCCGGAAGCCTCCCAGGCGTCGGTGCGGTTGTGGCTCACCCAGAACCGCTGCCGGGACGCCAGCAGCCTCTCTCTGATGTAGGCTGTCCGGGTCAACTTGTGGGTGCGCACCTCCTCGGAGCCCACCGGGATTCCGATAGTACTCACGGTCACGTCGATCTTGTAGCTCGCTTCCTCGTAAGTGATGTCGAACTCGTGGATGCTCTCGGCGACCTTGTTGGAGACACCCTTGAACACACGGTTGATCACTTTTGTGCCGTTTTCCTGCTCCTCGAGACTGTAGTGGACTTCTTCCAGACTCTCGTCCCTGAGACAGATCATCAGCCGGTAGCTCCCGTCGGCATCCTTTTTGAAATCCAGGATAGAGGAGATGTCTTTCATGACCGCTTTCATCACTGATTCCGTCTCCATCTTGAGCATGTCGTCGCATTCGGTCTTGCGCATCTTGGTGGTGTAGGTGTTGAGGAAAAAGTAGGCCACGCCCACGATCATGAAAAAGATAACCGTGGCCACCGCTATCTCGGCCAGGGTGAAACCCCTGGGCCCGCTTGTTTCACAAGTATGATATAAACGGGTCAACCGTATTCTCGCTCTCATCATTTCTGGAGCCTCCTCAGTAGACTTTTTGCGAAATCAAAAGCGTACCCAGTTTAACTTCTTTTGGAAGCCCCTTTTTGTCCTGCCAGCTCACGGCCACTTCCAGCCGGTGCAGGTGGGAGTTTCCGTCTTCGTACGGGTAACAGAGCACCCGGCAGGCGAACTCCGGGTAATCCCCTGAATCGTTGCAGTTTTCCAGGTCCTCCCAGGACTTGGGAAAAAAGTGCTCCGGGGGGACCTCCACGGGGCTCACTCCCGGCTGCGCTAAGGCCAGCTGCCCGAAATCCTCGAACCGCACGTACTCGCACTCCTGCTTGATCGACACCAGTATGCTGGTGGCCACCGACTGGGCCATGCTCTTCTTGGTCGAACCGGTGGCGATGTCGAATACCCCCATGAGCGGCAGGATGGCCAGCGTCAGGATGGCCACCGCCAGCAGCACTTCCAGCAGCGTGACCCCTCGCGCTGGCAGAACGTATAGTGCACAGATTTTTCTACCGCGTACCACGCCGCAGGCGGTCATTTTCAGTTCGTTGGTTATCAGCTTCATCATCGTGTTCACTGTTTCATCTCTTTGTAGCTGGAGTACGGCTTGGACATGGTCACATAGTACCGAAGCGGGTCGTACTTGCCGTACCCCGGGAGTATAGAGGTCAGCGACATCCTGGTGTTGCTGGCTATGTACTCCACCTCGGTCATGCCGCCCATGCTGTCCTTGCTGAACTTGTTCACCACCAGGTTGCCCCTGATCTTCAGGTTCCCCGACGAGTGCAGCGGCTCGTTGGTGTAGCAGGACGCTTCCACCGTGTGGTCTCCGTAGGCGTGCATGATGGCCCCCTGCCGGGCGATGAGCGAAAGCACCGTGTTGTCGTCGTCTTCCTGGATGATGGACCCGGCCAGGCTGATGTTACCCGCCGATACGATCATCCCCTTGCCCTTCACCCGCATGTCGGGCAGCTGTACCGAATCGGCGATGAAATTGATGCCGTCGATGACGAAATGGCCGTTTTCATCGAGACGGTTTTCAAAATCGGCCAGGAAGTCAGCCCCGGTGGGGTAGACGTAAGAGGCCTTGTTCAGGTACTGGTCCAGGGAGTAGAGGTTCTTTGGGAGATGGATCCGCTCGTTGGGATCGAAGATGGTGGGCGGTTTTGCCATGTTCTCGAAGTTCGGCACCGAGTATCCCAGCGGCTTCTCCTTCTCGTCAGTGGTCCATATCACGAAGGGCACCGGCGGAATCGGTATGGCCCCGAAGGGTGTGGGCAGCCAGAACACCTCCACGTACAGGAAATTCCACTGCCGGTACCGGTGGACCAGGTTCCCCTCGACGTTGAATCCCAGGGGGAAGTTGAGAAACAGGGTGCCGAAGGGGTGGGTGCGGTTGTATTCGGTTCCCAGCGTGGGGAAGGTGTACCAGCTGTTGGCCGTCCCCATGTAAGGCCAGGACCAGCGGCGCCAGGCCCACTCCCAGATGTAGCACCCCCTGAAGTCCGGAATCACCGTCCGCTCCCGCGCCGGGTGCCCCACCATGGAGAGAAACTCGCATCCCTTCATCCCGTTCTCCTTGCCCCAGAAGGCGGTGTTCACCCTCATTTTCTGAGTACCGTTCACCCTGACCTTGCCAGGCAGGTTGACCTGGCGGATGGCCTGGTCAAGCTTCGTGACGTCGAAGGAGTTGAGAAGCAGTACCCCGCCGCGGTTGAAATCGATCAGCTCGTTTCCGGCCCAGCCGGGATTCACGTTGCAGGACTTGTTGGCCAGGGCCGAGTTGGCCACGAACAACGTGTAAAGAGGGGCTATCGGCTGGCAGTCGGCCACCTTGAACTCCTTGCGGGCCTCGATGGTCCTCACGATATACTCATCCGGCAACTCCTCCACGGGCCAGTACTTGATCTTCACTGAGAATATGACGTCCCCCACTTTTTCCACGCAGAGGTTGGCCCTGGGGGTCTGTATGTCGGGCAGGCCGAAGGCGGCGGGCAGCACATCGTTCAAGGCGCTGTCCACCGTGTTGGTGATGAGCTGCCCGAAATCGATACTCAGGGCGTTGCCCAGGCCCACCGACCTGAGCAGCCGGTTGAGATCGAACAGCCGGTTCAGCCCCAGCACCGAGGCCAGGTCCAGGGTGAAAAGCGGGACACCGGAGTACCGGATGGTGATCTTCATGGTGATCTTGGGAGTGGGCAGGTTTAGGTTGAACCGCAACGACCCCTCGGGCAGCATTTCCTTGAGGAAGTCGGAGATGTTCTCGGACACCCCCTCGGTGCCGATGGTGACTCCCTTTATATTGTAGTCCGGATCATCGGGAAACACTCCCCAGGCCCGGTCTACTTTGGCTTTTACCTCCACCTCCGCCCGGCCCCCCATGGAGTCGATAAGCGAACCGAGCTTCAGGTCGGCGGCGTCGTAGGTGTGCTCCGCGTAGAGCCGGGATCCCAGCGGGGTAGCGTTCAGATCGAGCTTGATCTTGGCCCCGCCTGACAGCCCGAAGGTCTCGCTGGCAGCGGCGTCCAGGGTCAGCGTGGGCAGACGGAATTGCATGAACCAGCTTCGGAAATCCAGGTCAAAATCGTTCATCTCGTCGCGAATGGTGAGGATGGAGCGCCTCAGGGCGGCCTGGCTCAGGGCCAATGCCCTTTCCTCGTTCAGGTTGTAAACGGTGCGTTCCATGGTGGACATGGAACGCTGGAAGATGTACACCGCGTAGAAACCGGCCACGGCTATGATAGCCATCAGGATCACCATGGCAACTCCGCGTTTGTTCACCGGCCGCCACCTTCCTGCTCCGTATTATTTACCTCACCCTGCCCTGTGGGTTTAAGCATACCTTCAAACTCGCTTCCCAGGTCCTTGAGACGTTCCTTGAACATGGTCCTGTCGATCTTGACGTCTTCTGAAAGTTCGTCCACCTTCTTGATGTACCCGTCCAGGTTCTTCTGGAACTCATCCATGTTGTTGAGCATGGCCAACAGGTCGAAACCGTTCTCACCGGCGGCGGCGAAACCGAGCAACTGGAGGCACTCGGTGTATTTCGCCAGGGCCTCCTCGAAGCCCTCCTGGTCGCCGTTGAGCTGGCAGATCTCCATTATCCCCCCCCAGGCGTAAAGCCCCACGTACTGGTTTCGGCTCTTTTCTTTCAGGGCCTGGGTGTAGAGGATGTAGGCTTCTTCGTACTTCTTCTCCTCCATGGCCCGGTGCGCCTTGTTGAGCGAAGAAAGGTTGGCCGCTTCCGCCATCATGGGATCCATGCCTTCGGGAACCGTGTTGGACTGGATAACCTTGAACTCGGCCATCTCGGAGAGTATCTTGTCCGGTAGATCATTTTGTATCCGGTGAGATAACGAACCTGAAGCGGTGGCGCCCGGGGCGGAGGATATTGGGACGCGCTTGCCCGTCCCGGGTGCCTGTTTCTTGTGCTGCTGCGTGTACTGCTTGAGCAGATCGTCCCTGACTTCTTTCTGGTCGCCTTCAGGCCAGAGAATGATGCCCGTGGCCACCATCAGCACCACCACCGCAGCCGTGGCCAGGGGAAGGCGGTATCTCCTCATCCAGTACCCGGCGATAGCCAGGAAAATCCCGCCGGCGGATACGCGCTCCTGCTGCATGTCCTGCTGCATGTCGAAACGGTCCTCCGCTCCGTATAGTACCCGAACGATTTGCGAAGAATACATTTGGCGATAAATCCGTTTTAGGGATAATCCGCTGCTGATCGTCCATCATTCGGATTACAGGCTTCTGCTGCCGTTTACACGCTTACTTGTTTTATTGCCTCTATTATAATAGTACATGGCATCTATAAAACAGGCAACAGAAAAGACATGCGACGTGGTGTGCGCTCCTGATTGGTCAGATGATGGTTGTTCTGCTGCTCCAGGTGCAGGAGCAGGTGATGCTGGCCCCTGCTTGCCTGCCGCTGGTGGATGCAAACCGTGGAGATATGTGTCTCTTTGAAGGTTGTCCTAAAAATGAGGACAAAGTGTTTGACAGGATACATGCCCAAGGACAGAGGATAGAGGGGTACCCTCGAAAGCTGATAACTTTCTATTAAACTTGTAGAACATCATCCAGTAACAGTGTCTTTCAATCCCATCCTCGAGCAAGGAGCGAAGAAAGTGAGGGGGTCAGGCTTCACTTTTTTACATTAGCGGTTTGCACCACCGCAAGCCTCTCAGTCCTGCCTCTTTCTTTCATTCTCCTCCTGGAATAGCTTTCCCAACACTCTCCTCGAAGTACAGCTTCGCCCGCTTGTGCAGGGGGATGGAAATGCCCTGGGTGGCCGTCTTGCGTGAAATAGAGTTGGCCTGGATGCTTTCCTCGGAGATGCCTTCCAGGTTCTCGAACAACGTGTCCAGGACGGTCTTGACCTGCTCGTCGGGCGTGTCACCGTGGGTGATCAGCATGGCGGTCATCCCCATGGTGGGCACATCCTCATCCAGCCCCAGGTAGGTGTTGCGGGGGATGACGAACTCGAACAGGTACGGCATACGGTCGCTGAGCTGTTTTTTCATCCCGGATTCGATGGGGATGAAGTGAAGTGGCTGCTCCGAGGCCAGACGCTCGATGGAGCGGTCGGGCAGCGCCCAGGTGAGGAACAGGGCGTCGATCTTGCCATCCTTGAGCGCCGCGATGGCCCGGGTGGTGTCAAGCTCCGTCAGTTCGGCGAAATCCCCTGCGGCAAACCCGTAGGCGCCAAGTATCTGCAGGGCGTTGACCCGGGTGCCGGAGCCCTTCACCGAGATGTTGACCCGCTTGCCCTTCAGGTCCTGGACGGTGCGCAGGCTGGAGGACTTCAGGGTGATGATCTGGATGACCTCGGGGTACAGGGCGCAGACCGCCCGCAGGTTCTTCATGGGGTAGGCCTCTTCGAACAGATCCTGCCCTTCGCCGTTGAGGGCCATCCAGGCCACGTCGTTCTGGCTGATGCCGAAATCGGCTTCCCGTCCCTCAACCA
This sequence comes from uncultured bacterium, assembly GCA_964432985.1. GTDB lineage: Bacteria > Muiribacteriota > CAYSPT01 > CAYSPT01 > CAYSPT01 > CAYSPT01. The sequence goes on along the minus strand of CAYSPT010000036.1, from coordinate 11,397 downwards.
GACGGCAGTTCTCGATGCTGCCCGTGCTGGGGTAACTTCTGAAGGGGCGGTTGTTCTGCTTGAACATCTTCTCCAGCCCCCGGCCAATGGCAAAATACTCGCCGCTGGGGAACCCGGTGGTGAGCGAGATTCGGTTGTCCAGCCGGTCCAGCTTCAGGTTTATCTTTTTCACCGCCCGGGTCAGCTCCGCCTCCAGGGCGGTCAGGTGCTCGGGCTTGTTTTCCTTCTTCAGCTCGGTCACCCGGCCGGTGAGCTCCGCCATGGTCTCGTCCAATTCGGTCTTCTGGTCGAAGAAAGGTTTGTCCTCCTTTTTGACCATCTTGGGCGCGATTCGGTTGGAGGGGACCCACTTGCCGGCTTTGTCCTGGTAGGTGCTGGTACCGTAGATGCGCAGCAGGTCGCCTTTCTTGTTGCCCTTGGGATCGATACCGGTAATGCCGTGGCGGCTGGCGCCCAGCACCGTGGCCAGGGTGGAGGCGTTGAGCTTGTCCCACTCCGACAGGCTGTAGTCCTGCAGGAACTCCACCCGCGCCTTGAAGTAGACCAGCAGGCGGGAGGAGCCGTCCTCGTCGCTGAACGGGTAGGAGCCGTTTCGGGTCATGTAGGTGATCTTGAACAGCCCGGGCTGGAAACGTGAGTCCAGCTTGGCCTGGATCTCACTGGTCAGGTCGCCGCGGTCGGGGCCCTTGCGGCACCCGGCGAGCAGCAGGCACGAGAACGAGGCCAGCAGCAGGCAGACGACGAATTGGTACGGAATGCGGCGGCGGACGGGCCGGTTGTTGTGTGAATATCGGTTCGTAGTTTTCATTCGGCTCACCCCCTTATACCTGGAAGATCGGCAGGAAGCTGAGGAAGCTTTGCAGCACACCCGCGTTGACCAGGTCTATGAAGAACGCCCCCACCATGGGGACCACGAGAAACGCCTGCGGCGACGGCCCGTATTTCGAGGTGACCGCCTCCATGTTGGCCACCGCCGTGGGGGTGGCGCCCAGGCCGAAACCGCAATGTCCGCCAGCGATGATGGCGGCGTTGTAATCCTTGCCCATGAGCCGGAAGGTGACGAAGTAGCAGAACAGGGCCAGGGAGGTAGTCTGCACGATCAGGATCAGCAGCATGGGGCCGGCCAGGTTGGCCAGCTCCCAGAGGCGAAGGGACATCAGGGCCATGGCCAGAAAGACCGACAGGCCGATGGTGCCGCATAGGTCTACGCACTCCTTGTTGATTTGATAGATCCCCGTCATCTCGCACAGGTTGGCGATGATGATGCCGATGAAGAGCGAGCAGATGAAGTTGGGAGCGGCGATACCCCGGGAGCCCAGCCACGTGAAGATGAGCGTCCCGATGGTGACGCAGATGGAGATGATCAGCATGGTCTCCATGACCCGCCGCGGGGTCACCTTGTCCTCGTCTTCCGGGTCGTAGGTGATAGTTTCGGTGATCGGAATATTTGACACGTCTTCGTCCGGCGTCAGCTCGTAGCGGTTGATCAGCCGCTGGGCTACGGGACCGCCTATCAGGCCGCCCAGCACCAGGCCGAAGGTGGCGCAGGCCATGGCCAGCTCCAGGGCCGCCTGCAGGTTCTGCTGGTTGGCGAACATCTCGGCGTAGGTGGCCCCCGTGCCGTGGCCGCCGGTGAGAGTGACCGAGCCGCCGATGAGGCCCAGCAGCGGGTTGAGGTCGGTGAGCCAGGCCACCAGAACCCCGACACCGTTTTGTATGATAAGGTAGCCGCCTGCCAGGGCCAGGAAAAGAAACACCTTTGGCCCGCCCTTTTTCAACAGCGTGAAACTGGCCCCCAGGCCGACGGTGGTGAAGAAGGTCAGCATCAGGGGGGTCTTCAGGCTCATGTCGTAGGTCAGCTGGAAGTTGAATTTGGCGTGAAGAACACTGGTCAGGATGGCGAACACGATCCCTCCCACCACCGGCGCGGGGATGTTGTACTGCTTGAGGAACTTGATCCGGTTGTTGAAAAAGTACCCGATGAACAGCACCACCACGGCCAGGGCGAAGGTCTGCATCAAATCCAGGTGTATGCTCACGGCGCGCTCCTTTCGCTTGTCATCCTCTAACTTGACTCGTCATCCTCTAACTTGACTCGTCATCGATCCTAACTCGTCATCGATCCTAACTCGTCATCGATCCTAACTCGTCATCGATCCTAACTCGTCATCCTCCGGCTTGACCGGAGGATCCACCTCATAAGAAGCGGGATGATTTCCCAGAGGAAACTTGTAACAATTAACAATTATATATGGGATAGATAATACCGCATATGAAAGAGATTTGGCAACGCAATGGAAAGAGCCCGGAATGCGTGCTCAAGAGCCTTTTTCATCAACACATCATCAGGCACCTTGTCAGATGGGTCTTCCGCCAAGCATCACCAGGGATCGAGGACCGTGTACTTAAATGAGATAGTGTAATTCGTCGAGCTCGTACTGTTGTTGGTGATCTTGAAATGGATATCGTTTCCGCTTGCATATAATCCGTCTATAGCGAGGCCATTTCCGCTATCACTGTTGTAATGTGTAGCCAGAGTGGTAATTGCCGGAGTTCCTGTCCCCTTTTTAACCCAATAGGAGAAAGACCCATGATGATAGTAACTCCCTGTATAACTTTGGAAGGAGACGGTAACATCGACATGCGCATGGTGGTAATCCGTCCCCAGAGTGAACAGGTTGACGTCATACGACGATCCCGTTGTCTGCAATTTCCCCCGGGCCGATTTGAAGATCCAGTCCCCGTGTGTAATCGTGCTGCTGGCAGTTAGATTAGCAGTTGATACGGTGCCGCCGGTTGCCACTCCGGCGAAGGTGACGCTGTCGGTGGTCCTGACGTTCTGATTCATGGCGTACAGCTCGTTGTCGCCCACCCCGGTGTTTACGGCGGACGCCGTGACCCCGGCGAAGGTGACGCTGTCGGAGGTCCGCACGTTCTGGTTCATGGCGTACAGCTCGTTATCGCCCTGCCCGGTGTTCACGGTGGTTCCCTTGATGGCGCCGTTGACGTCGAGTTTGGCGCCGGGGCTGGTGGAACCGATGCCGACGTTGCCGGCATTGGTAATCCGTATCCTTTGTGTGCTATTAGTCATGAGTGCGACATCTGAACTTGAATGAGTTCCCATCACGAGAGGCTGGGTGTCACCGTGAGCGACAACGGCAGAAAAATCGGTGAAGCCATACATGGTCCCTGTTTGCTTTCCACGCAATGATAATATTGCAGTAGCATCCCGAGACTGAATCCAACCGTCATAGACATCCAGTGGCGCTGTTGGGTCGGTAGTGCCGATACCGACGTTGCCTTCGACGATGAGACCGTCAGTGGGGGCGGCAGTCTCGTAATAGCCGCTCCCGATGGCCGCGTTGCCCGATACGGAGAACTTCGAACTGGGAGCGGTGGTGCCTACACCAACATCGCCTTTCAAGAGAATCAATCCGGTACCGGCATCGATTTCCAGCCGGTCCGTTCCGGACGCCCAGGTCGTTCCGCTGTTGCGGATCTTGAACTTCGAATCACTGCCGTCGACGCCCGTGTACCAGATCGTTTCACCGTTATCCACATAGGACGAATACGCGCTCCCGGAACCGTCGTTGTTGCCCACCCTGATACCGCCGGTGACGCTGCCCGCTCCCAGGTCGATATCAAGCATCTCGTTGGGTGCGGTGGAGCCGATACCGACGTTGCCGTCGTCCTGTACCCGGAAAAGCTCCGTGGCTGCGGCGGGATCGGTGGAGTCTTTCATAACGGAAAAGTAATCTGTTGCGCCATTGCCATTATTATCTATAACCATTGAAACCGGCCCCGGCGATTGAAGCGACATGTGACCGGTGGCTGTAAGATACGACAATTTTCGATAAGTATCGCCAAAATCGAGCTGCTGGTCGGCCTCCAGACGAATGTCTCCTCCCTTGACATGCAGCTTGGCCGTCGGGATGTAGGTGCCGATACCGACCTGGTCGGTGCTGTCGACGGAAATGCTGTTGTCACTGGTGCCGAAATTGTACAGGTTGCATGTATTGGAACCACCATCGGCATACCACCCAAAATCGGCATTGGTCGTCGTCATTCTCAAGATGGCGTCATGGGCGGTGGTGGATTCAACCACTATCCTGGTATGAGCGCCGGAGCCCTGAACCTTCAGAACATCACCGGCGTTATTATCCACGATGTGCACCGTGTTCTCCGGCGCTGTGGTGCCGATGCCGACCTTTTTGTTGGCCTGATCAATGTACATGAAACTGTCGATGCTCAGGTTGCTGGTTAGGTTCCAGGTCCCGCCGGTGGGCATTTTGCTGATCCCTATGGTGCCCGTGCTGATGTTCGAGGCATTCAGGCTGGTCAGATTCTGGCCGCTCAGGCTGGCGAAGTAGGTGGAGGAGATCTCGGGGATCTTCCCGGTGGCGTCCACCAGGTTGACGTTACCCGAGCCGAACTGGGCGCCGCCCTGCACATCGAGAGTGGTTGATGGGATGGTGGTGCCGACGCCGACCTTACCATCCTGGGTTATGGTCAAGAAACGGTCGGAGTTCCCGCCGTCGGCGCAGACGTAGAACTTGTCCCCGTCGTTGCCGGCGTTCTGAAGTTGCCATTTCATCACTCCGTTTTCGTGCAGCTGAAGCCCGGCCTCCACGTTGGCCGCGCTGTCAACCACGGCATACGCGTTCCCGCTGTCTGAGTTGACATGCAGCAGCGATCCCGGGTCGGTGGTACCGATACCGACCAGCCCGTCTTTATCTATGATCAGGTCGGTCCTGAACGTTGTCGCATCCGTCCGGTACCTCACCGCCAACGAACCTCCGTCGGGATTCGATCCATTGGTATAGTTGGAGTGATCCATATTGCCGCCGTGACGGTCGATATTGACACCCCAGTAGCTCCGCATGTAAAGGTCTCCGGCATTATTCTCGGCTAATCCGTGAGCACCGAAATCACTGGTAACGTCATCTATCGTAGCTGCGGTGAGCTGGCCATTGGTATACTCGGAGAGGAATTTTCCTCCCTCGATATGCAGCATGGCCTCCGGGACAGTGGTGCCGATACCGACCTTGCCGGTATTGTTTATCCGCATTGATTCAGCATTGTCGGTGGTGAAAGTGATGGTACCGTCGGAGCCGGTGTCGGTGACCTCCACGTCGCTGTCGCCAGTGCCGATCTTGACGGTGTCAAGCAGGCTGTGCGACGTCCCCCCGCTGTCCACGAAGTAAAGCTTATCGTCGGTATTCTTGACGAACAGCTTGCCGTAATCGGTGGTGGCGGTGGGCTCGGTGGTGATCCCCATCAGGCTCACGGGCCCCTCCACCGTCAGGATTTCGTTGGGAAGCGTGGTGCCGATAACAAGATTGCCTTCCCCGGTCAGAGTCATCTTGTTGAAGTCATCCCCGTTCCAGAATCCCAGGTCGTCGTTCTCCACGTAGACATGGTAGTAGCCGCCGCTTGACCACAGCTCCACGCCGCCCCCCTCGGTGTCGGTGCTGGTGACCCGTACCGCCGGGTAGGCGCTTCCCTTGATCTCCAGGTTGGTGATAGGCGTGGTGGTGCCGATGCCGACTTTGCCTTTCAGGGCGGTGGTGGTAATGCTGTCGTTGCCGAGCACCACGGTGTTGGCGCCGAGACCCACCGCGTCGTAGCCGATGACGATGGAGTTGCTATCGTTATTGTCTTTGCCTTTTACATCATGTCCTATGTAGATGCTGTTTTGAGTTTCTGTAAGGTTGGTGGTACCGTCCGCCTGTAATTCTCCAGCCTGGTAGCCAATAGCGACATTCCCCGAGCCGGTGGTGATTTGTTGGAGGGAATACATACCGACGGCTATGTTATAAAGACCGTTGGTGAGGGAGTAGAGGGACCTGAAACCGCTGGCCGTATTGTGGCCTCCCCCGGTGATGGAGTAAAGGGATTGTTTGCCGATGGCCGTGCTGTAGTTACCGGTGGTATTGGCATTCATGGCTTCGATTCCGATAGCGACATTGCTTCCGCCGCCGGTAGTGTTGACACCGGTGCCCGAGCCCAAGAATATGCTGCCGGTGTCCGTCTTGACGTCGGAGAGGCCGTCGAGGGCCGAGGCTCCGGCGGTGGACTGGATGGTCCCGTCGGGGAACTTGAAGCCCACGGCGGTGCTCTCGATGGTCTGACCGGTGAGTGAGAGGACCTTGGCGGCACCGTTGACCTCCAGCTTTTCCGCCGGCGCGGTGGTGCCGATACCGACGTTGCCGGCATTGGTAATTCTCATCTTTTCCGCCCAATCGGTGGCGTCATCATTACAGGCAGTAGTAGTACCGAGACGTAAACTCCCATTCGAGTTCCAGAAGATAATCGGATCGACCCATCCGCCATTCACACCGGTCCACCCGTCGCCCTGAGAAGCGATTCCGGGAGCCTGGTTTGCCCTATATACATGAAGCTTAGTAGTCGGTGCGGTGGTGCCGATGCCGACATTACCTTTCAGGGCGGTGGTGGTGATGCTATCGTTGCCGAGCAGGACGGTATTGGAGCCGAGCCCCACCGCGTTGTAGCCGATGACGATGGCGTTGGTTTCATTATCCATCTTACCTTTAACGTTAGCACCGATGTAGATGCCGTTGGTAGGACTATCAAGTCCGGTAGTTGCATCAGTGTCCAGGCTTCCCGCAGAGTGCCCGAGAGCAACATTGGAACTGCCGCCTCTGTTGTAGCGGAGGGCTCCAGCCCCGCAACCCGTGTTGTTTCCACCAGTGGTTAATACCAGGGCTCCACACCCCAGCGCCGTGTTGTAACAACTAGTTGAATTTTCCCTCAGGGCTGCAGATCCAAATGCCGTATTGGAATATCCCGATGTGTTGGCGGGCAAGGCTTCGATCCCCACCGCGACATTCATATTATCGCTGCCGTCGTCGTTGGCTCCGCTGCCCGAGCCCAGGAAGATACTTGAGCCGTCGGATATCGCGTCGGAGAGGCCGTCGAGCGCCGTGGCTCCGGCGGTGGACTGGATGGTCCCATTGGGAAACTTGAAGCCCACGGCGGTGCTCTCGATGGTCTGACCGACGAGTGAGAGGACCTTGACGGCGCCGTTGACATCCAGCTTTTCCGCCGGGGCGGTGGTGCCGATACCGACGTTGCCCCACAGGGCGGTGGTGGTGATGCCGTTGTTGCCCAGGACGACGGTGTTGCTGCCAAGCCCCATGGCAAAGGCACCGATGACGATGGAGTTGATATCTCCATTGCCCTGGGCCTCGACATCGGCGCCAATGAAGATACATTCTTCACCACCTGTTATTGAATCCGCGGCCTGCGCGCCTATAACTACATTGCTCTTTCCAGCGATATTGGCGCTGAGAGCGGAATGCCCTATAACCGTGTTTCTGTAACCGCCGGTGTTATTGGCCAGTGCCAGATGGCCGAGAGCCGTATTTTCCACTCCGCGGGTATTGGCCTGGAGAGCATAGTAGCCAACACCAGTGTTGCGGCCACCAAAGGAGGGGAAACCGTCAGTGGTGGTGTTTTTGAGAGCCCAATAGCCAATGGCGATGTTCCGATACCCGCTGTCGTTACTGGACAGGGCATCCATCCCAATGGCAATATTAAAATTATCTCCGTCGTCGGCGGCGCCGCTGCCTGTGCCAATGAAAATACTGTTGGTGTCCGTCTTTGCATCGGAGAGGCCGTCGAGCGCCGTGGCTCCGGCTGAAGCCTGGATGGTCCCGTCGGGGAACTTGAAGCCCACGGCGGTGCTCTCGATGGTCTGACCGGTGAGCGAGAGGAACTTGGCGGTACCGTTAACCTCTAGCTTTTCCGCCGGCTCGGTGGTGCCGATGCCGACGTTGCCGTTCTCCATTATGACCAGGTGCTGCTCGGCGTATCCGGTATCCGCGGAAAGAATGATTTTTTGACCTGACCGGTTGTTTATTATGAAATCTCCACCAACGGCAGACGATAATGTGGCTCCCGACCTACCGGCCAGGCCGATGAAGGTAGACGCGTTTTGCGCCGTATTTTCGAGCACCACGACGGCCGAATCGTCATTGGCTTCGTTAGCAACAATATACAGTTTTGGATCGTTGCCGGTGATACCTATGTTCCTTGTGCTATGCAGCGTATAAATGGGATCCGTGGTGCCGATACCGACCCTGCCTTCAACCAGCAGGCCGTTGCTGGGTGCGGCCGTCTGGTAATAGCCGGCCCCGATGGCCGCCGCGCCCGACACGGCGAAATCCGATCCCGGGTCGGTGGTACCGAGACCGACGTCGCCTTCAAACCGGATGAAACCGGTTTCTTCCGTCCAGGCGCTGCCGGCAGCCTGCACATCCAGGTCCTTCCACTCGGTCCCGGTGTACCCCTCGAAGGTGCCGGCGTTGAACCGGATGGTGCCGGCGGTGGTGCCGGTGGTGAATCCCACGGCCAGGCCGCCGGCTACGTGCAGTTTTTCCGTCGGGGCGACGGTACCGATACCGACGCTGCCGGCGAAGTAGGACTTGCCGCCCGATCCGTCGGCGCCACCGGCGGCGAAGATGACGTAATCGTTTGTTCCCTCCAGCTTGTTGTCGGAGTACAGCCCGGCGGTGAACCCGGCGGGCAGTGCTGTGTAGGCGGCGATGATTTCCAGGTCGGTGAGGTTCGTCAGGGACAGCAGGCCGATGTTGCGGTGCGCGCCGTCCCGGGCGGTGCCGATGACGCCGGTGTTGCTGCCCAGCTGAGCGGTGGTGGCCGAGCCGCTCACACCTACGGCGTTGGCGGCGATGGAGCTGTTGGGATTATCGTATGTGCCGGTGGCCGCCCGGCCGAATATCCCGGAGGCCAGGGGCATCAGGGTGAAGTCAGTAGCGGTGCTGTCGCCGTTGTAGTACGCCTTGCCGAAGACGCCCTGGGTGCTGGAACCGGTGGTACCGGTACCGGTGCCCGCGGCCAGGACGGCGTGAGTGGTGGTGCTGCCGGACGCTTCGGCCTTGACGGCTTCGTTAACCTCGAAGGTCACCCCGGTGGCCGTGACCAGGACCGGACCGGTTACCTCCAGCGATGCGCCGGCGGACGGTACGCCGATTCCGACATTGCCGTCAGCGTTTACGAATACCACGTCCGCCGGGCTGCCGTCGGCGGCGTCCAGGCTGTGCCCGTCGGCGGCGGCGTCGATGGTGGTGCCGTCAAACGTGATGTTGGCGCCGGCGGTGTAAGTGGTGTTCGAATCCGTTCCCGGTGCCCAGAGTCTGCCGTTCCATTTCAACACCTGATCGTTGGTGGCACCCTGCTGATCGAGCGAGAATGTTGTGCCGTCGAGATTGAGGCCGTCTCCGGCGCTGTAGGTGGTGTCGGCGTCGGTGCCGCCCAGGTTGTGGAAGTCGTTCTGCACCAGGGTCTGCAGTTTCGTCAAGTCGACGGTGGGATCGGTTTCGCCGGCGGTCTTGATGTACCCCAGATTGGCGATATCACTGTCGCTCAGCTGCGTGTCGGCGTCGGTGCCGCCCAGGGCGTGAAAATCGTTCTGTACCAGCGACTTCAACTTGTCCAGGTCAACCGTTGGATCGGTCTCTCCGGCGGTCTTGATGTAGCCCATGGTGGCAATATCACTGTCGGAGAGCTTCGTGTCTGTTTTGATGTACCCCATGTTGCCGATATCGCTGTCGCTCAGATGTGTATTGCTGTCATCCGAGGGTTCCCAGGCGGTGCCGGTCCATTTCAAGATCTGACCGGTGGAGGCATCCTGCGGATCCAGGGAGAACGTCGTGTTCTCCAGGGTAATGCCGAAACCGGCGGCGTAGACAGTGTCGGTGTCCTCTCCAGGGATACCGAGGCCGGTGATGTCTGTCTTGATGACATTTATCTTTGAGAAATCAATGGCTGCTGAAGCACTGACATCATCGTTGGTAATGGTGCCGTCCTCGATGCTCCCGCCGGGCCCGCCGGACACGGTGGCCGTCAGGCTGTCGATACCCAGGTTGGTGCGCGCCTGCTCGGCGGTGGCGGCGCCGGTGCCGCCTTTTTCCACGGGTATAATCCCGGTAACGCCGACAGCGTTGCCGCCAATGTCGCCAGTCACCTGCGAACCGGGTATGTCCCCTGATATCTGTGATGCGGCGATGTCGCCGGTAATTTGTGAGGACGGTATATCCCCGACAATCTGTGACGCAGGAATATCCCCAACGACCTTCGAACCCGACACGCTCTCGATATAGTCGTCGGCGATAGGTTCGCCCTGCCACACACCGGAGATGACGGTACCGGTGTCGTTGACCGCGAAGGTGCCCGACTCGCTGGCGGGGGTTGCCTGCTGGGCGCCGCCGCCCACGGTCAAAGCCGCGTGGGGATCGGTGGTGCCGATACCGACGTTGCCGGTCTCGGCGTTGACAACGAAGGCCGAGCCCGACTCCGCCTCCACGTGCAGCAGACCCTGCGGGTCCTTGGTGCCGATACCGATGTTGCCCACCGCCGTGAGCAGGTTGTCCCGCTCCTCGGCCGTGGGACTGTCGTCACCCGCCACGAACAGGTACTCGCCGCGGTTGTACTCCATGTTGCCGTGACGGTCTTTCACCCGGACCCCGAAGATGTACCGAATCCCGGATTCCAGACCCTCGATCACGGCCCCCTGCTCGGCGCGGATACCGTCGTAGAGGTTCGCTTCCGCCACCTCGGAGTAATGGTTGTTCTCCCAGTTATCCGCGTCCCAGCTTTCAACCGTGTTGTGATAGACCACGAAGGTGAGCGGCGTCGAGGCGTCCAGGCAGCGGCCGAACTCAACCGCCGCGGTGACGGTGGTGATCTCGGCCGGGTTGAGCCCCCCGTTTAAAGGGTCGATCTCGGTCACGTACACCACCCCCGATGTACTCTCCCACACCGGCGTCCGCTCGTCGGTAAGGACGGCGTTCACCGGGACCGTCTCGCCTTCCACGACACCCACATGCTCCCGGACATACCCGTCCTCGATCAGGTCGTGGTTGAAAACCACGTCCACGGTGCCGGGATTGACACCGTCCACCCGGTACTCGCCCAGGTCGTCGGTGACGGTGAAGTACTGGCCGCCGCCCGAGTGTTCGACCACCACCATAACGTCCTGAAGGGGCTCCTGGTCCTGGGCGGTCACCGTACCGGTGACGGTCCCCCCGGCGAGCGGGGTGAGAGACATCGAATCGAGCACGGCCAGGTCCGCTGTGGGGATGGTTACCGTGGAGGGGTAGTACACGCTCTCGTACCCCGGGTGCACGAAGCTCACCTGGTAATTTCCCACCGGGATCTGGCTGAGGGTGAAGGAGCCGTCGTCGTCGGTGAAACCGATGTAGTCGGTGCCCTTGATTACCACGAAGGTGCCGGCGTTGCCGCTGTAAGCGGCTCCTTGAAGAAGGCAGTAACCGGTGATACCGCCGGTGGGGGTCAGGGCAAGGTCGACCACCGCGGCCTCATATGGCGACACCGTGGCACGGGAGGTTGCTTTCA
>CAYSPT010000035.1:7385-50631 GCA_964432985.1 uncultured bacterium | reverse complement strand
GTTGGCGGTGCCGCTGCTTTCTGAAACAGCGCCGACGGTAAGTGGACCCGTATATATCAAATCGCCCGAGTTGATGGAGAAGTTCCCCGATGAGCTGATACTGAGTTCATCATCGGTATCGGCGTTGGCGGTGATCTGCACCTCCAGCTTCGCCCCGGTGTCCCAGTCGGTGTTCCCGTCCGAATCGCTGGCCGTGGCCGAGCCGTCGATTGCCGAGGCGTCGTTATCCTCGGTATAGGATTTGTCACCCACGGTGATGGTCGGATCCTCGTTGATAACGATGTTGAAGAGAGTGGTACCGATACTCCCGCCGGCGCCGTCGGAGACGGTGAAGTAGAAGCTGTCTGATGCGCCGCTCCCGCCGTGGGTGTACGAAATGTAGTTGTTATTGATGTCACTTTGTGTGAAGGTGTTGCTGCCATCGTGGGTGAGATCATCGTAGGTGTCGGTGTTCGTCAGTGTTCCGTTTGCTGTAGATGAGGTCAAAGTGTACGTCAGGCTTGCGGCCCCCTGCTCAACATCGGTAGTTTCCAGAAGCGAGCTGGTGATGGTACCGGTTGCGCTGGAGCTGATCGTCAGGCTGTTGTTGGTATCCAGCGTTGGAGCGTCGTTCTGCGGGGTGACGGTGATGTTGACGGTTTTCCAGCCCGCGGAGCCCCCGGCGCCGTCGGTTACCTGGCCGGCGAAGCTATCGGATACGTTCTCGCCGCCGCCATGCACATACGTTAACCGGTTGTTATCGATATCGTCCTGGGTGAAGGTGTCCCCGTCACCAAGGGCCGTACCGTTGAGCTTGAGTTCGCCGTTTGAAGGCAGCGGCGTCCCGATGGTGAAGGTCAAGCTGGCGGCCCCCTGCTCGGCGTCGGTGATCTCCAGGTGGGATGTGGTGATGGTGACGGTGGCGCCCTCGTTCACCGTCACCCCGTTGTTGGTCACCACGGGGTCGTCGTTTTGTGCGGTGACCGAAATGTTGAACGTCGCGCTGTCGAGGGTCGCCACTCCGTCGGTGACGGTGAAGGTGAAGCTGTCGGAGGTGGTCTCGGAACCGCCGTGGGTGTAAGAAAATGCGCCGCTGTCGATGTTCGCCTGGGTGAAGGTGGAGGTTGCGGAAAGCGACTGCCCGCTCAGATACAGGGTGCCTCTTGTTGGGGCGGTGCCCACGGTGTAGGTCAGGTCTGAAGCGCCCTGCTGCGCGTCGGTGGACAGCAGATACGACGAGGTGATGGAGCCGGAGGCGCTCTCATCAACCGTCAGGGTGCTGTTGGTGTCAAGGGTGGGGGGATCATTGATGGTGATGTTGAAGTTGGCGTAAGAGCTATTAAGCGATCCGTCGTTGACCCTGAGGCTATTAAGCAGGCCAGAGGCACTGGTACCGTTGTGGGTAAACGCAATACGGTTGTTGTTGATGTCGTCCTGGGTAAAGGTGCTATTAATGCTCAGCGTCGTATCGTTGAGTTTCAAGGTCCCGCCTGTCGTACTCGAGCCGATGGTGAAGGTCAGGTTGGCCGCCCCCTGCTCGGAGTCGGTGGCCTCCAGGTGCGAACTGGTAATCGTGGCGGTGGCACTGCTGTTCATCGTCATACCGGTGTTGGTGCTGATGCTGGGGGCGGTGTTGATGATGATGTTGAAGGCGCCGTTGGTACTGCCTTGTTGGCCGTCGTAGACGGTGAACTCGAAGCTGTCGGAGAGACCGGTGCCTCCGTGCGTGTACTCGATATAGTTGTTGTTGATGTCGCTCTGGGTGAAGGTATCGTAGGTACTGCCATGGGTGAGTTGGTTGGCCGTATTGGTGTTCGTCAGCGTCCCGTTCGCCGTTGATGACGTCAGGCTGTACGTCAGGATCGCGGCGCCCTGCTCGGGGTCGGTGGTTTCGAGAAGTGAGTTGGTAATGGTCCCGGTGGCGCTGCTGGCTATTATTAAACTGCTGTTGGTAGTCACGCTGGGATCGTCGTTTTGCGCAGCCACGTTGATGAATGATGTGGGGGAAGCGGAGGTTGCTGAGTAGTCATCGGTGAGCTGCCAGGTCAGCGTTCGCTGCCCGGTGTTCGGATTTTCGGAGGTATTGTTGTATTTCACATTGCGCAGGGCTGTAGCATAGTTGGTATTTGTGTCGGATCCGTTGAGGGTCAAGATGCCATCCACCGAGTTCCACGAACCGGTTATCGAGCCGTAAGTGGCAAAGGAAAGAACATCCTGGTCGCTCTGGTAATTGCCCGTGATCTCAATCGTCGCCTTATTAATATTGCTATCAGCATCGTAAACGTATGGCGAAGCATCGTTCAGGCACGAAGTCGCAGCGGCGTTCTCCGTATAACTCAGCGTGGTCCCCTGAATTTCCAAGAGGGATGGATCAGTGTTGCCGTTGGGGGGGGCTGAGAGCATATGAAGGTGCAACCTCAATCGCTGCAACCAGAACCAGTACGACGAGGACGAGCATGGTGGTAGTTTGTTTCATTATTGACCTCCGTCATTTTCCTGTGAAGTAACACTAAGCTTTCAGATCAAATCATACCTAGATCATAGAATTTTGAAAATGGGTAATTAAAAGTTACCATAGATATTGCTTTGCTTCAAGGGCTTTATCTACAAAAAATTACGTATTTTTTTTTTCATTTTGGCTATAAAATTGTTTCTTATTAAGCGATTATTAATTGAAAGTTAAGCATAAAATTATCCTTAAATATGAATTTCCTAGCCTCGCGCGCGCATCCTGCATATGCACGCTGGATGTGAAGTGGTCACCGTTCCGCTGGCTGTTGTTGGCGGTGACGGTCGGGCAGACGGTGACGGTCGAGCAGATTGAGAAAAATCTGATCAAGGCCGGCACCCATCTCCCTGGCCCGTTCCGCGAAGAGAATGGCCTGTTCATAACGTTTTTCACGGTATGCGAACCGGGCGGCCCGCTCGTAGCACGCCTGGGCCTCGGGGGTCATGCGCAAGTCTGCGTAAGAGTTGCCGCAGTTGAAATGGGCGTCGGTGTAATCCGGTTTCAGGCGGATGGCCTCCCGGTAGGCGGCCACCGCCTCTTCCCTGTATCCCGCTTCATCCAGGGCGGTACCCAGGTTGAAGTGTGTCGTTGGGAGGTTGGAGCCGACGTCGGCGGCCCGGCGGTGGGCTGCGATGGCTTCATCGTAACGCTTCAACGTCTGGTAGGCGATACCCATGTTGCCGTGGGCCGCCCGGTGGGATGGCTGCATATCCACCGTCTGCTGATAATGGGCAATGGCTTCTTCGAGCCGGCCGGCCAGGTGTAGGGAATGTCCCAGGTTGTAATGAGCCCGCGGGTTGTCAGGGCGTTTACCAGTCACGTCCGACCACAGGGTTACGGCATCACGGTAGACTGTATTCCTGGCGTAAGCGGCCACTCCCAGCAATACGATGAGCAGCAGTGATATTGTTATGGCTGTCACCCGTTTCCTGCCGAACAATGTAAAGAGCAGGTACGGTGCCAGGAGAGAAAACCCAAACAGGGGCAGGTAAAGCCGGTGCTCCGCCATGGCGTCCTTGATGGGAATGACGCTCGACTCCACCGAGATTGTGACGAGTATCCACAGCACTCCGAAGGCCGCCAGGGGGTGATTTTTACCAAGGCGAAGTGCCGTCGCCAGCAGCGTTAGCAGCATGATGAACGATAGCGGTGCCGGCCAGTGGGTGAACCCGTCGGCAAACGGGTAGAAGTAATCGACGCACTGGTTCACGGGCAGGGTGAGCAGGCGGAAGTAAGTCCACAGGACGGTGAACTGGGTGCACAGGTACTGCCAGCGCCCCACCGTCCCCGGCTCCCGTGACAGGGATACCATACCTTCCGCAAGGCTCCCGGCCGGTGTCCGTTGGGCGGAAAAGCCCAGCACCGCCAGCACAATAATTCCCCATATCAGGACACCGAAGATCAACCAGGGAAGTTTTCGTTTCCAGGCAAGCCGGGTACGCTCGTAGAGAAGAAATTCCGTGAGCACCAGCGCTCCCGGGAGGCTGGCGGCGTTCTCTTTGCTGCACATGGCCAGCACGGCGCACAGAGTGGCCGGGACGAACCGCAGGATGGTAGCTGCGGTCCGATTGAATGTCATGGTAATCGATGCCGCCTTGTGCGCCGATGAAGAGGTTTTTAAAAGCTCTCTGCCCTGGGGACGGACATGTTTCCGCTGGGCCTCGCGACCCCGGATATAGAGCAGAACCGCCGCCAGGTAGAAGAGGCTTGCCAGGGAGGTTAGCCGCTGAGATATGTAGGTGACCGACTGGGTCTGAACGGGGTGGCAGGTAAATATCAGAGCGGAAACCAGGGCCGCGGCCGGACAGTGTTTGTCCGGCATCCGGCTGCGGCGCAGCAGGGATAGCGCCAGAAAGTATACGATCCAGCCGTTCATCACGTGGATGATCAGGTTGACCAGGTGGTACCCGAACACATCGAATTCTCCCAGCCGGTAGTTGACGGCGAAGGTAAGCCGTGGGATTGCCCGCCGCTTGAATATCTGTTCCAGGTTAGCGAAATTGCCCAGATCCCTGATTACAGGTTTCGACTGGATGGCGTAAACGTCGTCAAAGTGAAACGGAACTTTGAACGTGTTGCTGTAGACGGCAGCGGCGGCCAGGGCAACCAGGATAAGCGCCGCCAGGGAGAAGAGCCGGTTATCCCGTGCCGCGGATTCCGTTGCTTGCTTGCCTCTCTTCATTCTTTCACCGGTCTCAGTTCCCTGTACGTGAGCACGCAGCTGTCCCGCGCCCGGTCCCGCAGGGGGCAGCGCTCGCAGAAAAGGGGGAGCGATAACCCACGGTTCATACGCCGCCGGATCGACCGCATGGGCAGGGTGTTCCACATGTCCCGGAACGACATCTCCCGGATGTTTCCCGGGGCCACTTCCGCATTGTAATCGAATTCACACGGCACTACAGTCCCGTCCCACAGGATCATCGGGTTGCGGAAGGGGACTATGCACCGGAACTGCGATTTTCGGGCACGAGTGTCCTTGCGGTAGTCAAACCGGCGCATGCTGCAGCTGTCAGGTTCGAATCTGCGGTATTCTTCAACGTGTGACATGGTGCCCAGGTTTTTGAAAGAAACCATATTGACCGACAGGTCCCGTGCCAGCCGTGCGATGTTATCCAGATCGTGTTCGTTGTGCCGGGTGACCACCGCCCGGATGTTGGTATACGGCCGAGAAGCTCCCCGCCGCTGCTTGGCTTCCTCGATCAGCGCCGCGCATCGCTTCACTTTTTCGATATCGCCCGATTGGCGGTAACTCCTGTAAATGTCCTGGGTGCTCCCGTCCAGGGCGATGATGATGCCGTCCAGCCCGGCGTCCACCACCTGCAGCGCCTCGTCCAGGGTCTGGATGCATTGGCCGTTGGTATCGGTCACCGTCCTGATGTTGCGCCGGGTGCATTCTTCGATCATCAGCGGCAGGTCGCGGTTCAGGAACGGCTCACCCCAGCCGTAGAGGATGGCCATGACCAGCGTATCGCCCAGGTCTTCCATGATCCTCCCGAAGGTCTCCGTGGTCATGAAGCCTCGTTCCCGTGTGGAAGAGCCGCTGCCGGTAGGGCAGAGCGGGCACTGCATGGAGCATATGTTGGTAGGCTCGATCATGACGGTGGGCGGCAGAGAGCGCATCCGGGACGAGCCCAGGATACGATCGAGCCCGCAGGTGACCAGGTTTAGCCGCTGGCGACGGGACAGGTGTGCGGACGCAAGAGGCAGGTGGTCGAAAGCGAAAGAAAGGTTGCCGCGCCACAGTAATCCCGGCAGTTTTCCCATCGCCTCGAGCGGTTTCATGGTGCTCTGTTTCGCCGCCTTTCCTTATATGGTCCGACCGGCAGGAGGTTGTTGTAGACTGGTCCTTACCGCTATCTCCATACTACCCGGTCCTGAACCGTCTTCAAATATCTAATGACCCGATAGATCCGGCCTCCTATTACGCATCCGGCCAGGTACAGGCAGATGATGACCAGGTGCTTGCAATATTTCAGCACCAGGCCCTTGAAGCCAAACTCTCCATAGGTACTCCGATATTTGCGGTGCAGCGTCATCCATGAGGATAACTTTTCCGGCCATTTGGTGGACTGGTGTCCGTCTTTGGCTGCTTTCATGGTCACCATGAGCATGGGTGCTGTGCGTATGGCGGATCTTTTTGAAAGCCTGAAAGCCAGGTCGTATTCGGTCCCGGAGCGAAGAGCGGGATCGAAACCGTCCACCTGTTGAAAAAAGGATTTCCTCACCAGGAAGGTTGACGTAGGAGAGATACTGTTCGATTTGAACAAGTCCTCATAAGTGACTTCCGGGGCCGGTTTCCAGATTTTCCGAAGCCCGAACCGCTTATCATGAGCGTAACATAAAACCATCCCTACTTCCGGGCCGTCGAACAGCTTTACCTGCTCGGCCAGCTTGTGGGGCACCCACTCATCGTCATCGTCAAGGAAGGCCAGGAGTTCCCCCTTTGCCCGGTCCGCTCCCCTATTGCGGCTGACAGCGGCACCCTGGTTGTATTCGTTCCGAACCCACGTGATGCGGTCGTCACCGAAGGATTCGACCACCTGGCAGGTATCGGTGGTGGAGGCGTCATCGACCACCACGATTTCAAACGCCGGGTATGTCTGCCACAGCACCGACCTGATGGCTGCCTCGAGCAATGAGGGCCGATTGCAGGTCGGTATTATTACGCTGATGAGTGGTGTGTCAATATCCATGATTGCGTGTATTCTATACCAGGGGATTATCTTTGGCAAGCAGGGAGCACCGGATCCTCTTTACAGCCGCCTTGCAGGAATTATAGGTGTTGTAAATCCAATCATTGTTCTTGAACACCCTGATGATGTGCTCCATCCGGCGGTAGGAGCGGTTGAACTTGATCTCGCGGGCGCGGAAGCAGTGCCGGCAGGCCTGGTAGGTAGGAAGCTTAAGGTACTCCTCGTACCAGCCCGGCTGCATTTCGATGTGCAGGGGACCGATGTCGAACTCCCGCTCGATCACTTCGGCCAGGCAGCACCCGTAGACCTTCGTTCCCACCAGCCTGATCCCCGTGCGGGAGCAGATACGGCAGCATTCCCGGGCAGCGGCATCGTCCAGATCGGGATCGACCGCGGGGTCGAGCATGCGATGCATGTCGAGAAAGTATACATTGGGGTATCGTTTGAACGCCTGCCTGGTCTGCTCGCTTCTTTCATCGTAGAGGCTGATGACTATCTTGAAAAATGATCCGATTTCTTCTTCAGACAGGGTTCCAAGCGAATCACCGTTGGTAACCATATGCAATAAGGTGTCGGGAAAATCGGTTTTCAGCCGGTCGATCAGCCAATGGATGTGGGGATGCTCCAGGGGCTCGCCCCCGAGGAGCATGATCTCGGTTACCCTGAAATTTCCGAGGCATTCAACGATATGATGGTACTGCTCTTTGGTCAGGAAATCGTATGGGCTGGTCTTGATGCGGTGGGAGCACAGGCCGCACATCCGGTTGCATCGGTGTGTTATCTCCAGCCCGATTTTAATTTTCGGCTTTTTCATAGGCGTGATACTACCATATTTTCACGACATACCGCCCGCCGGCTCGATTCTCCCGGTATGGGCATGTAATTGCCGTTACCAGTTCGTCCCGTTCAGGCTGTCCAATAAGTACTTCCCTGCGGCGAAGGCCCAGACCATGTTTCTCAGGATGAAAAAGAGCGGGAACAGGATAAAGGCCGGGTCGTTTTTCGCGCGGATCAGCCTGATTGTCTGGGGTAGCATGGTAGCCAGCAGGACCGGGACAAGCAGCCTGAACAGCCGCGGCTTGAGCAGCGCCAGCACCGCCAGGTAGAGCAGGGGGACCTGCAGCATCAGCCGCAAGTTCGAGATGGTGTCGCCCTTGAGTTTAACCGGGTAGCGCCTGATCAGGGCCATCTTTCCATAGCCGTAGTTGAATTGTTGACGGCAGTAGTCCGCCAGGTCTTCTTTCCAGTAGTGCCGGCACCCGGTATCCTTCATAAGAACGAGACGGTATCCAAGTTGTTTCATTTTGTACGACAGGTCCACGTCATAGGCGTAGCGCAGGGTGGTATCCACCGGTCCTATCCGCTCCAGTACGCTCGTGCGGCAGGCGGTGTTACAGGTGCTGACGTGGTCGGTGTCTATACCTTTTATACGGGAATAGCGGTCCTCGAGCTCGGCTCCCGTGAAGCGGGCCAGCAGGGAGCGGGGGTTGGCGGTCTTGATGCCGCCGGCCGCGGCGGCGACGTTTTGGTCGTCAAACTCCTCGAGGATACGCTTCAGCCAGCCGTCGTCGATGACCGCGTCGGAATCCACCAGGCAGACTATGTCGCCCCGGGCGGCGGCGAATCCCAGGTTCAGGCTGCCGGCGCCGCCCTTCTCTTCTCCGTTATCCTTGCTGATGACGGTGAAGTGCTCGAACCGCTCCCGGAACCGCTGGGCGACCTGAAGCGATTCGTCGGTAGAGTAGTCGTCGACGATGATAACTTCCAGGCTCTTCCCGCCGGCGTCCTGCCGCGCCACGGCCTCCAGCACCTCAGCCAGGTGCCGCTCCGAGTTGAAGGTGCAGATCAAAAACGAAACGTCAGGTACCATCCCATGCCTTTCTCCAATGGAAAAAACGCGAGCTCATGCATTATAATTGTTTCACTTTCAAAAAGTCGCAATGGCGGCAGAATTCGAAGGCATCCTGCTTTTTCCGAAGCGCCCGGTACTTCTCGCCGTGCCACACCTCTTGAAGGCTCTGCTCCAGCATGTTTCCCATGTTGAGCTCCTGAGGTGCGCAGCACGGGAATACGTTGTCGTTCTGGTCGATAAAAACGAAATCCTGGAGCCGGAAACAATGGGTGTTCAGCTGGAGCAGGAACTTGAAGTGCTTGTAGAGAAATCCCTTCCATCCATCGAAAACCTGGTCTGGTAAAAAGTCGATTCTAAGCCGGTGTTTCCTGCGTAACCGGGCGAACTCCCTGCTAATTGTTTGCTCCTCTTCCATGCTGGGGCGCCTGATTTCAGGCAGGTACCTGACATCAAGCCGGGAGACGTTGATCCTGTCGATTCCGGTCCGGGCGGCCCATTGGATCATCTCGTAGATATCCTGTGTATTGTCGCTGAAGAGCAGGGGCTGCAGGATGACCCTGGGGGTGCGGGATCCCAGGTCCTGCTTTACCTGGATGAGCCGCTCGATGTTTTTCGCGGCCCGGCTGTTGTGGTGCGCGGATTCGTTCGCTGTCCGCAGGCTCTCCATGGAAAGTGTGAAGCGGTCGAGACCGGAGCGGATCAATTGGGCGATTTTCTCGTCGGTGTCCAGCAGCAGCCCGTTTGACGTCAACTGGACCTGCATGCCTTTTCCCTTGCAGTAGGCAATCGCCTCGTAGAGCCGCGGATACAGCAGGCTCTCGCCGAATCCCACCAGTATGACCGTCTCGGCGCCCTCCAGACGGTCCACCACCCGCGTGAATGTTTCATACTCCATGTGAATCCGATCGATGTCGAAGTAGTTCCTCATACACATCCGGCAGTTCAAGTTGCATACGTTGGTGAGGCCGATCTGGACGAACCGCGGCGTGGCTTCGGGAATGTGCAGGACCTTGCGGAGCCCGGTAGACAGGTTTCTTAATAATCCCATTGTCTTACTCGCTCTCAATCCCGGGATCCCCGCTGGTTATCAGCTTTTTACGGACGATTGCCAGGTTGGTACGGGCCGCTTCCAGTTGAGGGTCGAATTTCAGAGCTTCAGAATAATGGAAGACGGCGTCGTGGTACCGGTTAAGTATGAACATCGCGTTTCCCATGTTGTTGTGGGCGCTGGCGAAGCCGGGTTTCAACTGGATGGCTTTCTCTATATGCGATACCGCTTCGTTCGCTTTTCCCATCCGGGCCAGGGTGCCGCCCAGGTTGTTGTGGGCTTCGGCCAGGTCCGGTTGGTGTGAAACAGCTCGCGAAAAGAATTCCGCCGCTTCCTGATGGTTTCCGAGTTGCCCCAGGGCCAAGCCCATATTGTTGTGGGCGTCGGCGTACTCCGGTTTGAGGCGGAGGGCTTCATGGTAACGGTCCATGGCCTGTTGAAGATCACCACGTCCGGCCAGAACGGTTCCCAGGTGGTGATGCGCTTCGGCGCACTGAGAATCGCTATTAAGAGCCATGGTGAAATGCTCTTCGGCTTGGTCGGTTTTCCCCTTCTTTTTCAGGGCCAGCCCAAGGTTCGTGAGAACTTCGGCATCTCCCGGCTCCAACTCCAGCGCCGCCTGATAGCAGCTTATTCCTTCATCTATTTTACCCAGGTTGACCAGTGCCAGGCCCAGGTTGTTGTGAGCGTCCAGGTTGTAAGGCTGCACCCGAAGCCCCAGACGGTAATGGTGTCCCGCCTCTTCGAATTTGTTTTGCTTCATGTAGATATGGGCCAGGCATACGTGCGCTTTGACGAAGTTCGGCTTTAGTTCCAGGGCCCGGGAGCAGGCCTGTACGGCCTCATCAAGGTGGTCCAGTTCCTTGTATGCAAACCCCATATTATTCAATGCTTCCGCATAACCGGGTCTTATCTCCAACGCTTTTTGGAAAAGTTCGATTGCTTCTTCGTAACGTTCCTGTCTGGCCATCACCCAGCCCAGGTTGTTGTAAGCGCGTGAATTGCCGGGGCTTTTATCTATGACATCCATCCACAACGTACTTGGATCACGCCACACCAGGTTCCGTGCAAAGGTGGCCGCGCCAAGCAGGACCACAACCAGGCAGCAGCAGGTTATTGCCGCCGCGGGCCGGCGGCGAAACCGGTTGTAGATCAACAGGGGCACCAGCAGGGCAAACCCGAACAGGGGAAGGTATAGCCGGTGCTCCACCAGGGCGTCGTCAATGGGGATAACGCTCGATTCCACCGCGAGGGTGATGAAAAACCACAGGACTGCCAGGCTCATGACCGGTTGTTTTTTCGCCGCCAGCAGGCCGAAGAGCAGCACCGCCGTCAGGAACAGGAAGGCAAGCGGTGTCAGGCCGTCAAAGAAACCGTCATTAAACGGGTACATGTAATCCAGGTTCTGCTTGACAGGGAGAACCAACAGCCTGATATAGACGCTCACGGCGTTGAACTGGGTACAGAGGTAGTTCCACCGGGTGACCGTCTGCCCGGCCATGCGGGTCAGGGAAGCAATGTCACCGGGTGTGCTGCCGTTGTCGGGTGTGCCGAAGAATCCGACGGTAGCCAGCAGCAGCAACCCCCACAGCACGCCGCCGGCCACGAGCCAGGGCAGTTTCTTTTTCCATCCCTGCCAGGTACGCTCGAACAGCAGGTACTCCAGCATCACGATAACAGCGGGCAGGGTGGCCGCGTTCTGTTTGCACAGGACCGCCGCGCCACCGCTCAGGGATGCGAGTACGAAAAGCACCACGGTGTTTCTGAGACGGTTGTGCCGTCGGTCCGGCCTGGTGCGCCGACGGCTCGAATTGTGACCTTCGCCGGTGGTCGTACCGGCGGCCGTCATCAGCCTTGTGTTCATATAAAAGAGGACTGCGGCCAGGTAAAACAACGCGGCCATGGAGGTCATCCGCTGCACGATATAGGTCACCGCCTGGGTCTGCAGGGGGTGCGTGACGAAGACCAGGGCTGAAAACAGGGCAAGCATGTGCGCCCGGCCGCCTGTAGTGGGTCTTGTGTCGGCAGGTTGTCCCGCCACGAGATATCGTTTCGCTTCCGTCGATTGCCCTGTAGCGGCGAGTATGGCCAGGACCAGCGCGTACACCAGCCAGCCGTTGATGATGTGGATACCCGTGTTGACCAGATGGTAGCCGAAGACATCCGTTCCGTGCACCCGGTAGTTCAGGGCGAAGGTGAGCTTGACCATAGTCCGCCGGTGAAGCAGTTTGTCAAAACCCAGGAAATTGGCCGGATTTCTGATCTCATGATTATCAAAAATGTGACGGTGGTCGTCTAACTCAAACGGTGCCTGGAAACTGTTGGCGTAGACGGCCAGGGTTGCCAGGACGATCATGACGAGCGCTGTTACGTGTCGGGGTGTTTGACGCGGGATGGAAGCGGTACCGTTCATGCGTCACGCTCCCTTTCCCGGTTTGTGCGGACAGTTTGCCGCCCAGGAGTGACCGAATGTACCTTTCCCACAAGCCCGTGGTACAGGTCCAGATAATTTACTGTCATGTCCTCCACCGGGAACCGTTTCAAACGGCCTGCTTTAAGTTCACCCCGGTAAACGGACACGATACCTCCGGCCAGTTCATAGGGATTTCCCGGTTCGACCAGGATGTATCGGCCCGAGACTACTTCCGGCAGCGAATCCGTGTCTGATACTACCACCGGGCGTCCCATAGCGCAGGCTTCAACGGCGGTAAAGCCGAATCCTTCGGTGAGGCTCGGGGTGACCACGCAGTCCGCCGCCATGAGGTAAGGCGGAAGTTCATGTTTCGGCACCGTGTCGAGCATGATCACATGGTCCTGGATATTCAATATCCTGACCAGGTGTTTGATATACTGGTACCGCTTCCTGCTGGCGCGGCCGCTGGAAATGATGGCCAGAAAGGTCGCGTCAGGGATTTCTTTTATCAAGAGAGGAACCGCTCTGACCAGGTATTCCAGCCCCTTGGTCAGTCCGGGCCGGCCGAAAAAGAGAAAAACAAACTGGTTTCCGATCCCCAATTTTGTGCGTATTTCAGATCCGTCATACCGCCGGGAGTTCCAGAATTCATAGTCGATACCATTATAAATCAAACGGGACTGCGGCTTCGAAAGTGAGCAGTCCATCAGACTACGTTCTGTGGAACGGGAAACGCTCACGTAACAACCGAACCGCAGGTTGATGATCAGCTGTTCCAGCATTTGATGCAGACCGGCGTTGAACCGGTTCATCCCTAGGTTGTACCAGTTCCTTCCGAGGATTTCATGTACGGTTATCACGCACGGTTTTTTAGTGAACAGGCTGGCTACTTTTGCCGGTAAGGCCGCATTATAGGTGGTGGTGTGGATAATATCACAGCCCCGCGCCAGGCGGTAGACCAGGGGGATGGCCAGTAACGTAAACCAGTACCGGCTTTGAAAACAGTTCACCCTGTGGATGGTTACACCATTGATGACTTCGCGGGATTTCGTATTCGCCAGTCTTTGGGTGACCATGGTGCAGCGGTGTCCCCGTGCGGTCATTCCTTCGGCCAGGGATTGAAAAAAGTACTCTACACCTCCCACGTGCGGATGGAAAAATTCGCTGACAAAAAGAATATTCATTTGAGTTCCAATATATCTTCCAGCGTGCAGTTAGCGGGTATCCGCCAGAATGAGTGTTTTTCCAGGGACGGGCTGATCGATTCGCTGATTGCGGTAAAATCCTGTTCCGAGTAAAACAAGCCGCCGAACCAGGTCCGATGATCAGATTCCCATTGTGAGAGACTGTGAAGCATGTCTTTTCCGGTACTTTTCCTCACTCCGGACCCGTGGTCGAGATGTATAAAGACCAGGCGGCCGGGAGCTGCAGCACTTCTAGAAAGATCCATTTCCCGGGAATCCACCGGCATGGTGAAGGTAATCTTCTCCCGGGTCAGCAGTGAGACCATGTGGTTTATATGTAATCGTGCCCTGGTACGTACATCAAGCATGTTCCAGTATGCGGTGCAGTAAACAGTGCCCAGCTTGAGATTAACGAAATTGAAAAATCCCTCCACGTCACCGGTATTTGACAGGTACATCTCCTCGTCGCAGCAAAAAGAAGCTCCCTGTGAAACCGCCTGCAGCATCAGCCGGGTCTTTCCGAAACCGGGAAAACCGGTAATCACATACTGGACATCATCGAGTTGAAAAGAACTGCCGCAGAGGGGGAGACAACCCTGCCGGGCGACGCACTGCTTGAGATAGGGGCCGAGGACCATCTTCATGGTCAGCCAGGTAAACAGCGGCCGGGAATGGAAATAGCACTGGACCTGCCGGGTGACCGGGTTGGTGACCATGGACGTCTCCCAGGGAATACCTTTGTACAGTCCGCGTGAGCAGCAGGTGATACTGCTTGTGGCGCCGGACCGCTTCTGCCGGTCCAAAACCAGGCCCAGGCCGGGGCGGCCGCTTGACCAGCTTATGCGAAGCGGTTCCAGGAGCTTTGCCAGTGAGACTGGAAGCCGCCGGTTTCGGACGGCAACATCCACAGCGCCGCCAAAGCGGTAGCAACGCCATCTACCGGAGGAATCCCTGCCGGAGGAAACCGGTACATCAGTAGCAGCACGGGATGTATCCATACCACCAAAATATACTTTTTTTACGCTCAGATGCAACCGTTGCCCGTTATGTTGATTTGACTAATTCACAGTTGTCTGGTAGCTTTCCCACGGGCAGCGAAGGGGAATGGAATTGTGAAGTTTGGTACGATACACAGCAAACGATTGCTGGTAATAGCCGGCCCTTCGGGAATCGGAAAAAACCTTCTCATGGAGAAGATAACGAGCGGTTCTGTGCCGGCTCTGCCCGTAGAGGTGAAAATTCCCGAGCCCCGGATCTGGATGCTCGCCCATTCCAGGCGGTTACACGAGATACCTCGTTGCGATGTCGAAAACATGATGCTGCACTACGATTTATTGCAGGGACCTGAGTTTGAAAGCGATATCTCTTTGCAACTCCTGAACACCGCCGATGCTCTATTTTTCCTGACGCTCCGGGCGCCGCGCGAAATCATCCTGCAGCACCTTGCCCGACGGAAAGCCGCCCTCTATAAATCGCTGTATACCTCGAAACCGTTTGGCCGAAGAATAAACATACTTATTCGCCTTCTGAGAACGCAGGCGGGAATGCTGGTGTACCCGGGCGGCAAGAAGATTACAGAACTCTATACAAGCTGGTTTACATTCTGCAGAAAGCACCCGTTCAAAGGACACTGGATTGCCATACCGGCAGACGGTACGTTCACATTTCAGCAGCATACGAGTGCATGATACAGGTTGACAAAACGGTACGGCACCGGCAGGTCAAACTTTCTTCTCCAACCACCTGCCGCGGCGGAACATGGCGTACATGGCGGCGGCCCTGAAGAGCCAGTCCAGGCAGGTGCCGATCCACACCCCCGGCAGCCCCAGGCCGAGGGTCACCGCCAGGACGTAGACCAGCGGCACCCGGAAGACCCACGAGCCGACGATGGCTACCATCATGGGCCGCACCGTATCGCCGGCGCCGCGCAGGCTGCCGGTAAGGACCATATACGAGCCCAAAAACGGCTGCTCGAAGGCGCCGATTCTGAGCACCGTGGCGCCGAGGCGGATGATCTCCGGATCGGTGGTGAACAGCCTGATCAGCGCGCCGGGAAACAGGAAGAGCAGGGTGCCGATGGTAAGCATGATCCCCAGGCATTTCTTCAGGGCCACGCGGGCGCCGAACCGGGCGCCCAGCGGCTGGCCTTCCCCCAGTTTCTGTCCGACGATACTGGCCGCGGCGATGGACAGCCCCACCCCGAACATGAACGATAGCGACTCCACGCTCAGGGCGATGTGATGGGTGGCCAGCGGAAGCGAGCCCAGCGACGCCACGATCTTGAAGAAGACCAGGAATCCGGAGTGGATGACCGCCGCCTCCATGGCAGCCGGCAGCGCTATCTTGAACAGCGAGCGGGCGGTGGATAATGAGACCATCCCCAGGTGCCGCAGCCGCAGCTTGAACGGTTCCCGCACCGCCAGGAAGTACAAAAAGAGCGACAGCTGAAAGATTCGCGAGAGCACCGTGGCCGCCGCAGCGCCGTTGAGCCCCATCTCGGGCAGGCCGAAGCGGCCGAAGATGAGCCCGTAGTCCGCCACGGCGTTGAGCACGTTGGTGAACAGGATTACCTTCATGGGCGACACGGTGTCGCCGGAAGAGTGCAGCAGGCTGGCGGCCGTCCGTGAAAGGTACAGAAACGGAAACGAGCAGAAGAGAATCTGGAAGTACCGGGCGGTCAGAGGGACCACTGTTTCTTCACGGATGAAAAGCGAGATTACCCAATCCGATGCGAAATACATGGCAATAGTCGCTCCCACGCCTATCATCAGGGCGGCGCTCATGCTGGTGGCCGCCACCGTTTTAACGGCTTTGAGATTGCGCTCGCCGAACCGGCGGGCGGAGAGGGCCAGGGTGGCGGTGGCCAGGGAGAAGAGGAACATGCTCACCGACCAGGTGATGGAGTTGGCCAGCCCGGCTGCGGCCAGCGGGTCCTTGCCCAGCCGGCCGATCATCAGGGTGTCTACGAAGTACAGGGTGGTGTTGAGCAGGGCGTGGGTGATGGCCGGCCAGGCCATGGAGTTGACCTGCTTTGATATCCGGTTGAATTCCAGGTCCATGGGGGCTGCTCCTCCGTTAGTTCCCCATTCCTGGGAAACCGCTCCTATATGTATGGTGTAAAAACGTTGTAAAAATTACAACAGTTTTCGAAACACATGTTGTCATATCCGCGGTCGCGGAACCATAGTTACCGAGCCGGTCCTCGATCCTGCTTCCGTAATCAGAGTTTTAGTACAACCCCCATGACCGGGATACCGCCGTTTGAAAAACGTATGGTCGATTCGACCTGTATTGAACGGTTGCGTATCACGTGGTGGCCCGCGAACCGTGACGGTAGAATCAGCGCCGCGTTCCATCCCGCGTACCGGTCTCTCAGATGCCGGATCACCGACTTGAGAAACCGCCGTGTTCCCGCTTCCAGGCGCACTCCGTAGGGAGGATTGGAGACGATCCATTTTTCGCCGGGCGTTCCAATCCTATCGAGCTGTTCAAGCCCGAACATCTCAGAATCCCCAGGTACTGCAGGACCGAACAGTTCGGGCCCTGACTCGAGAAAATCGACTGTTCTGAACGTGATGTCACCCTGATAATCGCTGCCGCCGCTGCCGGTTTCCGCACTCTGAATCTCTTCATGTAAAATGGCATTGCGGCCGCAGCCGTCATTGCGTTCGCAGTTGGCCCGTGCCACCTCGATGGCTTCATGCGAGATGTCACTGCCGATCAAACGGGGGACGGATTTCCCGGCAGACTGCAGGCTCGAGCGCCTGATATGGTTCCAGGTCCTGTCCTGGTGCCAGGGCAGGTGCGTGAAGAGAAAATCCCTTTTCGCTCCGGGCGGATTACCTGAAAAATGGAACCGGCTTTCGAACAGGAGCGTCCCAGAGCCGCACATGGGATCGGCGATAACCGCCGGTGTCCCTTGCCGGCTGCCGAAGATCCACTTGATGAAACCGGCCGCCAGGGTCTCGCGTATGGCTGCTTCGCCATGCCGTTCCCGGTATCCCCGCATGTGAAGGTGGTTCCCGCTGGTATCCATGAGGATGCGTCCCTTGTTACCGATAACGGTGATTCCCAGCCGCTGATGAACGGGTTTCTTCCCGGTCGGTTCCAGAAGTGGCGGCGGCTCCGGTCCGGATATTTTGGTATTCTCGGCTTGCTGTTCCGGTTTGGCTTTTTCGCCTGGTGAATACAGCGGCGGCGGAGCGATCCCCAGACCGGTGAACCGTTTGGCGATGGCCTCGCGGAGCGTGGCGGCGGTCTGCCCTTCGTGCTTCAAACGGCTCTTTCGGACCCGGGCGGTGACCGCCAGCGGCAGAAGCGGGTTGAGGTAAAGCTCCCAGGGAATCTTTGCCGTTTTTCTGAACAGCTCTTCCCGGGCGCCGGCTTTGACCGGGCTGATTTCCATCAGGACCCGCGAGGCGGTCTGCAGCTTCAAGTTGAGCGAATACATGTCAGTCAGGGAGCCGGTAAGCTCGATTCCCGAATCAGTGCGTACCGGAGCCGAACCGGCCCGCTTTGGCCCCGAAGCGGGCTTCACCGAACCGGTCTGCGCTGAATCACCTTTCGCCGTACCGGATAATCCCAGCGCAGCAATCTCCTCGGCGCACAGTTTCGCAAACGCCGGCGGCACCTTGACCACAAAACGGTGCAGCCGGGCTTTGATCATCCGCTTTATCCGGCGCTGGAAATTCTTCTCTGAAAAATAATCCGGTACCATGTATGTCTTTTCGCCTGCTTTCCAGCCAGTTGACAACTCCCCGTGATTAAAACCGGGAACAATTCTGTGTCATCCAGTACCATGTAATCAGGTAACTTCCACCAGGGTGTAGTTGCGGTTTCCCAGGCCGATCTGCTCGGCGTATTCCAGGGTGTACCGTCCCCGGCGGAAGACCTTTTTGCCCTCCCGCTCATCCAGAAGGTCCAGGCAGGCCTGGTCGACGGCTACCGGGTCGGTGGACGCCAGCAGTCCCAGGTCTTTTGTTACCGGTTTCATCCGGTGCCCTTCGCAGTCGCACCCCCGGGTCATGTTGAAGGCGAAGGTGATGTAGATGTTCCGCTTGTCCTGGTGCGCGGCCAGGGCGTACTCGGCCAGCTTCTCTAAAAACGTCTTCGAGATGGAGGCCAGCGGGTTGAACATGATTGAGCCTTTGGGGCACACGGCGATACACGACGCGCAGCCAACGCAGACTGCTTTCTTGATCCGGGTCCAGAACCCCACCTTGATGGCGTCTACCGGACAGTGCCGGGCGCAGGCTCCGCATTTCTTGCAGCTGATTGGGTTGATGAACGGCTTGGTGTTGGAGTGCTGCTCCAGCTTGCCGCCCCTCGCCGCGCAGCCCATGGCCAGCTGCTTGATGGCGCCGCCGAACCCGGCGAAGAGGTGCCCTTTGAAGTGGCTCAGGACGATCATCTGGTTGAACCGTTCGAATTCCTTGCCGAGTTTGCACGTTGTGAAGTGTTTCCCGTCGACGGCTACCTCGGTGACGTCGTCGCCGATCTCGCCGTCGGCGATGATGATGGGCAGGGCGGTGAATCCGTGCTCCCGGGCCAGCTTCACGTGCCGGTCCCGGGTGGTGCGTTCGCCGCGGTACAGCACGTTGGTTTCGATGAACCAGCTCACCACCTTGTTTTCCTTGAGATACCCGACGATCCCCTCGTAGTTCTCCGGTCCGATGAAGGTGATGTTTTTCTTCTCTCCGAAATGGACCTTGAGGGCCACGGAGGTGTCGAGATCCAGACCTTCATTCTCGAGCAATCTCTCGAGTATGTTCCTGGCGCCGGTGCTGATGTCGTTTGTTTCCCGGTAAGAATCAATTGGTATGAAGTACACGTTTGCGTTTATGCGTTCGTTTGCGTCTGTCAACGTCGATCACTCCTGCTCTCCTGCCGTCTTGAATAGTACCACAGATAGAACGGCGTGCGTTTCGAAAACGCTCAAATTCAAGATCTGACAAGGGTGGATGGGGGATCGGGTGTATCCACTTGCCTACTGTCCAGCTTATGTCATAGAATGAGACTGGATTTTCGGACAATGGCAGTTGTGATTCGCGAAGGAAATATCCTGTTTGACGGTTGAGATGGGGCGGCGGCGGTGAGACGCGGTATGAAACGCAGCGGTAATAGCAGTGGATCGGGTACGGCTCCGGCTTCCTGGCGGCTGGCGTGCGCCACGGCACTGCTGCTGTTGATGATGGCTCCTTCGGCGCACCCGAAAGCAATTTCGATTATCCATCCCGGCGGCGCGCTGACGCTTTTTACTACCCCTTCCATCGGCGGTTCGTACCGTTGGCTCACGGCGGGCTCGCATAGAACAATCACGGTGCCGGTTTCCATGGACATACCGTACCGCTGGTGCGGTTTCACGTTGTCGCTGAAACTGGAGTACCCACACTACCGGAACTATCCTCTCGATCTTGCCTGGCAGGGTCAGGTAACGGGAACAGTCCTCAAGCATCCGCATGACCGGATCAGCGAGCTTAAAAAATCGAAAAAGAAAAAGCGCAAGTACGCGCTCGAGAAGGATTTCCTGTACCTCAAACCGAAGATCAACAACCTGTTCATGGGACAGGAATGGGACCTGGCCCGCACGGCCAGGCACAAGCTGGACCGCCGCCGCGACCTGCGCCTGGTGCTGGACACGTTCAAGTACTGGAACGGGCAGTTTCTCATGGGGGATCCGGCCATGCTGCAAACCCGTGTCCGCAGCGTCTCACTCCACGTGGTGTACTCGGGTACCCACCCGGGCTGGCGGTACTCGCTGGCCCTCGGCGGCGGCGTGCACGACGTCGGCCTGCGCTATCACTTCTTCGCCCTGGACAGGATCTATCAGCGCTCCGGGAGCGTCCTGACCGGTGAAGTCATCTGGAAGGTGGAGCGGGTCAAACCGGGTGACGATTACTTCGCTTTCGAGATCAGGTCGATTACGGGCGACAAGGCAATCAACGTGGATAGTCTCAACACTTCGGTCCTGGTGGATTTCAATAACACCTACTGCGGGGTGGCCTACAACTTTTACGTTCCGATTGAGAAGATCGAAAAGATGCTGGATGTCAAAAAGATCGAGAAGATACTGCATGTCAAAAAAATTGAGAAGATACTGCATGTCAAGAAAATCGAGAATATGCTGGAAAACATCGATTTGAAAAGACCCTGGTAATTCACGCTATGGCTCGCGCAGGCGGCCGGCGGGCAGAGCCGCTCACCGTAGTATCTTCTGCTCCTGCAGGTGCTTGCAAATAAGTTCTCCGATATAGCGGTGCCCTTCCACGGTGGGATGCAGCTGGTCGATGACGGTGGTCTGGCTCAAGCCGTGGTGGTAGATGTGCTGGAAGATGAGCGGATCGATGGTGCCCTGTGAAGGCGGCGAGCCCGTTATCAGCACCTCCCGCTTGCCGTCGCGGTACCGGACCAGTTTCTGGACGTGCTTCCCCTTCTCCAGTACCAGCCCGTTTTCCCGTTCCCGTTTCGGAATCAGGCTGTACAGGTCGATGACCGGCACCCCGGATGCAGCAGCCATCTTCTCGATGGCTTTCACGTGGGGCCCCACGATGTCGCGGCGTCCGAAGGCGGTCATGGACGGGGTCATGATACAAAGCCGGATTCCTCTGGCGCGGCACAACTCGATCAGCGCTGCGATGTTCTGTTTCTTGGTCTCGATAGTGACCCGGCGCGACGTCTTCCGTCCTCCTTGAACAGATGCCGTTTGCCGGTCATCACCCTGAGTGGATGGTGACTGCCCGCTCGGACCGCGTTGTGCCTTTCCCGCGCCGTCTCCCATTATTCCACTTCCACCCAGGAGCCGTTTCAGCACCAGGTACACGTAGAACCTGTCCATAAATCGTACCATCGCCGGCCGGTGGATCACTTTCTGAAGGTACTCCAGGTCGCTCATCTCCCGGGGCGCGTCGTCGTTGACACACAGCATGTATACGATCATGTCAGGCTTGAGCGCCATGATCCGGTGCTTGATCAGGAACAGGGCCACCACGGAACTCAGTCCCTGGGAGCCGGCGTTGATCACCTGGAACCGCTGCCCCTGCTGCTGCGGTTGTCCGGCCGCCTCGTTGAGAAGCTTTTCCAGTACTTTCGGATACGTGCTCTCCATCTGCACCCCGTCGCCGAAAGTGGCCGAATCCCCCACGCACACGATCCGGTAGAGGTCTCCTTGTTCCGGTGAAAACTCGTGATCGCGGTACCCCAGGGAGTTGGTCGTGTACTTCATTTGTAAGGTGGGAATACCTTCATACATGATGGGGCGCCCCTGGTTGTCAAGCCGGTTGGGATGCGGTGCCATGGGAACTTTCTGGGTGATGGTTTTACTGAGGGGATAGTGAAGATTAAGCAGGGATTCGAAGCCGGACACCTGGAACCGGCGGTAGGCGGAGTTGAGACGGTAGGCCGTGTCGGAATGGCTGAGCACCAGCCACAGCCTGATTCCTCCTTCGGCCAGTACGAAAAGGACCAGTGCCGCTGCCGCCGCTGCGGCTATTTTTCGCCACATTGTCTGTTTGCGTTTCATCATCAGACCTCCGTGTATCCGAAGTATTCCGCCAGGGGCCTGAGCCGGTCCCGCACTCCCGCTATCTGGTCCGTGTATCGTTTCCAGCGGTACCGGGCGCGTCGGTAGATGGGCTCGGTCACTTGCTGGTAGCTGGGCGTGTTGATGCGTCCCCGGGTACCGGCGTGACTGGTGTAGTCCAGCATGGAGTCGCATGGTTCGACGTCCAGAAATCCGACCATTTCACCCACCGTCGACTCCAGGTCATCCACCAGGGATTCGTAGGACACCTGGTGATAGGCAATATCGAACAGCTCTACGTACTGCCGCCAGAGCCCCATTACCAGCTCGTAAAGCTCGGCGGTGTCTTGAAGGGTGAAAAAGTTGGCCATGGCGTCGTTGGGGTTGAAATTCTGCATGAAGTTGCTCAGGCAGACATCGTAAGGGTGGCGGATAGAGAGGATGAATCGGGCGCGGGGAAACAGCCGTTTGATGAGCCCGGTGTGAACGATGTTGAGAGGCAGTTTGTCGATCGGCAGTATTCCCGGTCCCGCCTTCACAGAGCCGGCCAGGTTTTCCAGGTAACGCAGCCGGAGCCGGCGGATGTCTTCTGCTGTAAATGATGCCAGCGCATCGGGGTACCCGCCAGGAAACTCCATGACTGCCCGCACCACCGGGGTGACCAGTGACTGCTCTTCAACCACCCGCAGGTGCGGGTGCCCGTCCAGTATCTGGTCCAGAAGCGTCGTGCCGGACCGGGGAAATCCCACCAGGAACAGCGGCGCTTCCGTGGATGTTTCCCCTTCGGGCCGGGACCAGTCGGCGGTCCAGTCGGCGGTAAACCGGTTGGCGAGGCGCTCTACCATCAGCCGGTAATTCAACCCGTTCACTCCCCGGGTGCCGGCGATTCCGGCCAGGACCTCGTTACCGCTGCTGAAGTGATGAAACGCTTCTGCACTCATCTTCTGCCGGTCGTAGAGCCGACCCAGTTCGAAGTGGATCTTCTGAGCCACCTTGGGATTATAGACCGGTACCACAGCTTTCGTCAGGACGCCGAGCGCTTCGTCCACCTTCCCTTGCCGCCTGAGCACAGTGGCTTTCAACCGCAGCGCCGCAGCGTGATTTGGTGAGCGTTTAAGTACATGGGTGGTCCACTGCTCGGCTTCATCCAGAAGATTGGTCATCTCATAAAACTCGGCCAATTTGCATAACACGTCAAGATTGGTATCGGCGGTTTCGGTGATACGGGAGAAGCAGTCCCCCGCGGACTCGAGATCTCCCCGTTCCATGAACACCGCTCCCAGGTTGCTCAGCGCGACAGCGTGGCCGGGCTGCAGTCGAAGAGCCTGGCGGAAACAGCCTACGGCTTCTTCCTGTTTCCCCAGCTTGATCATGACGGTGCCGAGGTTGTTATACACCACCGCCGAGGGAGGACCGATTCTCAGCACTTCCCGGTAAGCGGCAATGGCCTGGGGCAGATGTCCCGCGGCTTGCATGGCGTCTCCGAGGTTGATACGGGCTGCGGTAAAGTCCGGCTGTATCTCGAGCGCTCGCTGGTAGCAATTGATGGCTTCTTCGATACGTCCCTGGCGTTCCCGGACCAGTCCCAGGAGATAAAGTGCCCGGGCATGACCGGGAACCGCATGCAGAAATCCGGTCATCATTTCAGCCGCCTCGGCTAGATTTGCTTCCTCGGTTGGATTTGTTACTACGGCTGGATTTGCTTCCCCGGCCCGGCTTTCTTTCTCGTTTGAAAAGTTGCCGGTCAGCAGCACTGCTCCCAGGTTGAAGCGGGCTTCGGCGAAGTCCGGCTTGACCAGCAGGGCCTGTCTGAAAGCCTGCGCCGCTTCTGCATACTGCCCCTGTGATTTAAGGATATTGCCCAGGTTGTTGTGGGCCGGGGCGAACCGGGCGTCGAGCCGTATCGCCTCCTTGAAATGGATGGCCGCCGCACGGAGATCTCCCTGGAGTTTCAGCGAGTTCCCCAGGTTGTAATGCGCCTGGCAGGAGGCGGGATTCAGCCGGATGGACTCCCTGAACCGCTTAGCTGCTTCATCTTGCCTGCCGGCAGCCTGCAGCACGTTGCCCAGGTTCATGTGGTAGTTGGGGACCGTCGGCTGCATCTCCGCCGCCCGGGTGAGCAGGCGTATAGCACGCTGCCAGTCACCTTTTCGGGCAGCTTCCAGACCCTGGAGGTGCAGCGCTTCGTGGTTCTCGCCGCCGGGTGCCGAAGAGGCCCGCGCGGCAGGCGCAGCAGCGGATTTTGCCCGTTTCTTCTTTTTTTTCTTTTTCCTGGCCATGATGTATCCAGATTATATCATGGCCGGACGGAAGACGGCGGCGCCTGAGGTGAAGTGTACCATTGCCTGGAGACTGTAAAACTACTCATGATGAATCTACATCTATCTACACTTGATCCAGTAACAGTGTCTGTCAATCCCACGCTTTGGTTTGTTAAGGATCACGGTTTGGTATATACTTACCACGGGATTTATCTTACGGGCTTCACCAGCTGCCGATTTAAGCACGCAAGGTGCCCGCTAGGCTGCAAAATGAGCGAGCGATATATGATAAGCGAGTCATGTGATGGATGATCTGACGGTTGTTAAACGATGCCTGGGCGGCAGAAACGAAAGCTTCACCCACATCGTCACCAGATATAAAGACAGGATCTTCCGTTATATAACCTCGTTCGTGTACGACCGCGAAGAGGCACGTGACCTGGCCCAGGAGACCTTCGTGAAGGCTTTCCGCTACCTGGCTTCCTACGATCCGGCCCGCCCGTTTTCGTCCTGGCTGTTCCGCATCGCCCGCAACACCGCCATCGACTACATCAAGAGCGTCAAGCGCCGTCCCGACCGGGTCACGGTCACCGGGGAGCTTGGTGACGGCGATGAGGACCGAAGCGCCGCGGCGAAACCGCTGAGCGTCGAAGAGCGGGTGGAAAAACGGGAGATGAACCGCCTCATTCTGCAGGCGGTCAAGAAGCTCCCCGAAGTGTACCGCTCCAGCATGATGCTCAGGTACTACGGCAACTGCTCTTACCAGGAGATCGCCGACACCCTGGAAGTTCCCATCGGGACGGTGAAGTTCAGGCTGAACAAGGGCAAGTGGCTGCTCAAGGAAGCCCTGGGCCGCCACCTGGACGAGCCGCTGCTATAACTTTCATTAACATCTCAAACAGCTATATTTAACTAAATATTTACGAGCACTCGCCCCCAAAAAAAAATAAAAATTCCGCAAACATACTTCACCTGTTTGCAGTAACCGGGGATGAAGGATGCAGAAAAACGAGCCGGAAAAGGGTTGTGAAACAGTGAGACGAAAACGAAACGCAGGCGCCACGGGCTGCGATGAAATAGTAGACAAGCTGACACTCTGGCTGGACGGGGAACTCGATCCCCGGGAGCACGCTGTCGTAGCCGCGCACCTGGAAGAGTGCCAGGATTGCCGGGAACTCTGCCGTGAGTTCGAGCGGCTCGACACGGTGGTAACGGCCAACGCGCGGCAGATCACCGCCGGTGACGGGTTCGTCGCTTCGGTGATGAAAGAAGTCCGGCAGACTTCCATCGAGGGTCTCGATCAGCCTGCCTCTGAAGGATTCTTCAACGGTCTGCTCTCCCTGTTTGCCGGCAGCCCGGCGAGACGGCTGGCCTGGTCGCTCACTGCAGTATTGCTCATAACCGGCGGCGCCTGGTTTACCATGTACCGGCTTCCGGAAGGTGCGGGCCGCCTGGTCACGGCACCAGCCGGGTTGCAGCGCCAGTTTTCCCGCGGCCTGGAGTGCCGCCTTACCGGCGGTTACGCCAGGATCCAGCCGGCCGGTCAAACTGCCTGGAAAGATCTGACGGGCAGAGTGGCCGTGAAAGCCGGTGACCGCATCATGACCGCCCGCCGATCCAGGTGCACCCTGATCAACCGCGCAGGTACCGCGGTGATCATGCTCGGTGCTACGAACCTGCAGGTGCATAAGGACGCGGTGAGAATGGCTAAAGGACGGGCCTTCTTCGACGTGGCCAGTCACACCGAAACGTTCTCCGTGGCGGTCCCCAACGGCACGGTCATGGTACACGGAACGGTGTTTACCGTGGATACAAAGAAAGACGAGTCATCTACGGTCATCCTCTGGGAGGGTAAGATCAGCCTCAAGCACACCGGCGGCGCCCACCTGGCCTTGGCCCCGTATCAGAAAGCAGTGGTTTCACAGCGGGGGCTTTCTGCTGCACCGCGTACGGTTTCGAAGTCGGACCGGCGGCAGTGGCAGGATCTCCTGGCGAAGTCGGACCGGGTGCGGGCTGGACGGACACCGGCACTGTCCGGTTCCGGGAACCCCGTGCATGGTTCGGGCAGCACCGCACAAACGGGAGAAGTTGAAGAGTTCGGGCAGACCGGTTCGTTAGAACCCACCGGTTCATTAGAACCGGCAGAATCTGCAGGTGACGGTACTCAGCGGCGTCCGGTCCGGGGCCGGGAGCTTGATTCCGGCGTAATGTCCGGAGAGGGCGCCACTATCGACGAAGTGTTTGACGCTTCATTCTGACCGGGGCCGGTGAAGGGAGGACCATCTACCTGGCTCCAGCGGACGGGTCCGCACACGCTAAGCGGCAGGGGACGCACAGAAAATCGTGCTTCCGCAGCCGGATACACAAAACCCAAGCGGCAGCCGGGGACGCACAAAAACAAAAACACACAACGCGTCTCCTGCCGAAGATCGAAAAACAACGCTGGCAGCACTCAGAAGCAGAACAGAAAAACGGGAGGTGCACAGGATGAAGGAGACACGAGTGAACAGACTGATGGCGGCCGCAGTGGCAGTAGCGCTGCTTCTGGTCGTCGCACAGTGGGGAGTTACGCCGGCGTTGGCAATCGAAAAAGAGTGTGTGAGAGAAGGTAATGGCAGAGGCCCGTCCATTGACGAGGCGGTAATACCGGTAGAGGACGATCTCGATATAGGTATTACGGAGGGCCCGGAAATAGGGAACTTCGAGTGGGGCCTGGAGTACAACATGTGGCAGATGAGGATGGAAACCGCCCAAATGGCCTGCATGGCTTCGTTCACCAGGTTCTGCTGGACGCCGCCCTGCTATTTCGGACTTAAAATGTTTTTCCTTCTTCAGTACATGCATGACCTGGCCCACTATCACACCATCCAGTTCGGATTCAACCGCAACTGGTGCACCCTTTCGGGACTGGTGAGCGAACTGGTTGACCAGGAACAGTACGATGAAGAGCAGTGCCCGGACGGGGCCTATCTGCCGGTCAACGATGCGAAGATCATCCTGGTCCGCAAGAGGCGCAACTTCAACTCGCCCCTGCATGCGGCCAGGAAAGTGGTGGCCGTCACCCTGAGTAACAGCAGGTCTTTTAATAATTATAAAATCAAAGGTTTGAAGCGCGGCCGCTACATCATGAAGGTGACCAGGGAAGGATACGACGATTACGTTTGCCGGGACATCAAACTTCGCCGCCGCCGCAACTACCATGACGTGGTGCTGACCAGGGAACTGCTGCCCGCCACCATGTCGGGAGTGGTCAGCCACATCAACGACATCAACGGTTACAATTTCATGATGCCGCTGCCGGGAATCGAGGTAACCCTGGAAGTCGATCCCGAGCCCCTGGGCGGCGAGATCATCTACCTGACCGCTATGACCGATGTTGAAGGCAGCTTCATCTTCGACGAGATTCCTCCCGGAGAAGCGGTGCTGCTCATTGATTATCCCGGTTACACGTACTATGAAGAGGTTCTCTGGGCGGAGTCCGGGGCCCACATCGAGCGCAACGAAATCATCCTCTACCCGGTGGCCGACGAGGTACCCGTGGCGGAGCTGGACGACGACGCAGAGCAAGGACAGTGTATTGACGAGGCAGACACCATCGACGAAGCTTTCGATTTCACGCCTGTTGAAGCGCCCGGTACCTCGGCGGAGGATTTTGACTTCACCCCCGGGGACAGGTTTGGCGCCGCGCCCGCACCGACGGCCCTGCCGCCGCTGAAGAACATCAGCAAAATAACCAGACGGTATTGATACGTGTGATAGCAAAATAAACCCACTGGGGTGGGTAGGTCGGACGACAAACACCTGCCCACCCCTGGTGAACCATCGAATCGGCCGCCGACACCGACGGCTGACTACAACAGGGAGAACGTGATGAGGAAACTGTTCGGGCAAACCAGCCGGGGGCTGTTCGTTCCCTTCGCCGTCGGAATAGTCATCTTCCTGTTCATCCTGATCATGGCTTTCAGCTATACGGTCCGGAGCCAGCGCCGGAGCGTGTATTCGATCTTCAAAAAGGAGATCGCTTTAAATCTGGCGGAGGCCGGCGTGGAGCAGGCCTCCGCTTATTTTAATTCAGGAAAAAGTACACTTCACGGCAAGCTCGTGGACCCGTCGGTCACCACCGCGAGCCTGCCGGGAATGAAAGAATCGTTTACAGCATCGAACTTTCCGTACCTGGAATCGGTGGCCGACCAGTACGGCGCTGACGTCACCGTGGACATGGAGCTGATGGAGGGATTCAAGAGCCTGTGGGACAGTCAGCGGCTGTCGGGGACCCTGCACGACATGGACGAGCGGGTTGGCCAGGTGCTTATCACAGTGACGGTGCAAAACGGTGATGAAACCTGGGTCAAAGAAGCGGTGAAAGAAATCAAGGTAGTCAACCTGCTGCCGTCGTTCCTGTCCAAGTTCACCCTCTTCGTCACCACTCCCATGGCCGATCTTAACATGTTCCTCAACAACCAAAACGGGATCGTCTCGGACCCGGCGGACAAGCGGCCCCTGATGCTGTACCACGCTCCGGCGGGCCAGCCGCTGGACGTGTCAAAGCACGGGTGGGTGTTCCTGGGCGGCGGCGACTGGAACTTCAACCTGACCTCGGGATGGGGCAAGGGGCTGGCCTTCAGTGAAGATTTCCACTACCTGGCGTTCAACCGGGTCTGCGTGTTCGACAACACTGAGCCCGAACACGGGGTTCTGGACGACGATCACGTGGCCAAGGTGGTTCACCGGGGGTTCCACCAGGACCTGGAAATCACCGGTCTCGATCAGCTGCTTCCCGCCACCAGCGGGGTGCGGTCAAACGCGCTGCATCTCTTCGGGTCGGTGGGAAGAACGTCACCCACCCTGGTCCTGGGCCGGGTCTACCGCCGGTACGTCCAGTACGGCGCCCTGTGCTGTGTCGACCCGGACCCGCTGGATACGCTGTATCCGCCCAAGGTCATTTTGAAATACGTCGAGCCTGGTAACTGGCCGCTGTACAATCAGCTCTTCCCCGAAGATCCGGTCAACTTTCCCCAGTACCCTGCCCACGGCGTCAAGCCTGATGTCTTTATGGATTCCCAGTACCGAGACCCGGACCCCCAGCGGGGATTCTCGTTTTACATG
Source organism: uncultured bacterium (assembly GCA_964432985.1). Classification (GTDB taxonomy): domain Bacteria; phylum Muiribacteriota; class CAYSPT01; order CAYSPT01; family CAYSPT01; genus CAYSPT01. Next base: position 21,568 of record CAYSPT010000035.1, on the reverse strand, counting down.
TCCCGGATCATCGATAAGGGCGATCAGGAGCAGGGGCACTACAACAACTCCTACGACATGATCTCGCAGGGCAATTCATGGTGGCGTACTCCCGAGAGAAAACTGGCGGCGAACCTGCTCGATTCCCGCATTTCACCGCCTGCCGGGCAAACGGACCCCGACTATTTTTACTCCACTGACAACGGAAACGAAACTCCCGGCGCCGGCGGTCTCAATGTGAAAATGGATAACGGAACGGATTTGTTCAAGGGAAATCTAAACGACGCGGAAAACTCCCTGGTGAGCGACCTGGATTACAAGGTGTTCCTGGAGGTCACGGCATCGGAGTTCAAGAAGATGTTTATCGTCACGTCGCGGACGGGAGACTCCGAACTGAATCTCGGGTGCGTGGTCAGGGTAACCGGCAGCCTTCACCTGGACCGCCCCGTTACGGTGAAGAAAGGCGGGCTGGTGCTGGTGGACAGGTCGATCACCATCTCAGGCGGGATTACCGGCGATGCAAAGGTCCCGGCGAACGACGCCGCGCTGACGCTCTGCAGCCGAAACGGGAACATCGTGGTGAGGACCGGAACAGAAATACAGGCGGCCCTGGTGGCCTTGAAGGGCAGCCTGATCAAGGACTTCTACAGCGAACCTCTCCGCGTCAAGGGAAGCGTGGCCGTGGGCAGCCTGGACTCAAACACGCTGTTCTCGGCGTCAACTCCGGGCCAGATCGAGTACGATCCGAAGCTCGATCCCACGGACAGCGCCAACTATGAGCAGTATTACCGGGCCGGGGTACTGCCCCGGGAAATCGTCTCGAAATTCTACAGAAAGCAGTGATGGACGGTATGTGTCGTGTTGAGCGCAAGGCCGGATATGTTGCCGGACGCCGTACTGGGCGCAGTGCCGGGCGGTGTGCCGGGCGGACCCGGCGCGGCTTTTCCCTGGTGGAGGTGCTGATCGGGATCATTATCCTGGCCCTGGCCGTCATCCCCGTTCTGGACGTACTGCTTCACGGTTTCAAGGACCAGGCGGCTTCTGCCAACACCATGGTGGCGGTGAACCTGGCCATGTGCAAGCTCAACGAAATCAGGCACACTGATTATCACGAACTGGCCGCGCTTCCCGACACCTTCGACTGGCCCGACCTGCCTTTCGAAGGGACCATGGCGCTTCAGACTCACCCGGACGCGGCGGGGAAGACAAAGGACGAAAAATCAGGCGAAGTGGCCGAAGTCCAGGTGAAGATAACCTGGTTCGATGAAAAGATGAAGAAAGACCAGTCGGTGACCTTGAGCACCCTGGTGGCAAAGCAGTAGGGAGAGAGGAGGCGGAATATGTGGGATCGGCCTAATATACGAGCGATGCACGAACGGACGGCATCATCACGCACCCGGGGTTTGACCGCCGTGGAACTAATGATAGCCCTGGCCGTGGGTGTGATCGCGGTATCGGCAATTTACCAGGTGCAGCGCGGCGGCATCATCGGGTACCAGAAAGGGATTGAGATGACGGACAACACCCGCACCGCCTACCTCCTGCTGGAGCACCTCAAGAGCGATGCCCGTACCGCCTTGAGCCTGGAAAAAATGAGTTCCGGAGCCGGCGAAGTGGAGTACCGCATCGGCCGGGTTGTATTTCACCTGGACAGCTCCGGTTCGGTCATGGCCCTCGAGTCCCGTTACGTATACGACCGTGACGAAGGGATCATCCGCCGAAGCGAGTACAATCTCTCCACCCACGAGATGGGGCAGGAACGGGAATACCGCTTCGACCCGGGAGCGTTGGACATGGAGTTGACCGGCGGCGCTACCGGCCCCATAGAGATCGGGCTGAAGTTTGCCATCGACGGTGAAAAGAAGTGGCTCCGTCTGCAGGTCGCTTCTCCGTACACCGCGCCTACCGCCGGGCGCTGGAAGTACCACACTATTCCCGAGGAGATCATACGGCTCCAGGACGGCGCCGCCACGCCGGTGGCCCTCGTTCCGGGCAAGTTTGGCCTATCCCGCAAATTTCGGATGACGGGTGAGATATCGCCAAGAGAGACCGTTTCCGGCAACGCCTATGACCGCCTGGCCGAGCAGCGGCTGCTCAAAGCGTACGCAAAAAGCTTTTCAGTGCCAAGAAATCCCAACTAACCTGGCGAGTCATTCGCCGGCCTGGTGAGTCATTCGCCGGCCTGGTGAGTCATTCGCCGGCTTGACCGGCGAATCCACATAAAAACAATTATAAAAAGTCGAAGGTGTGCCCTGGAGAATGAACGCAGCGCTGACGCGCGGCGTTACAACGAAGCATTAGGAAACTGAACGAGGAGGAAACCACGATGTCTGCAACCCTGACGTTGGAGCTTCAGCTCACGGTCCTGGCCGAAGAAACCCGCCGCACAGACCGCGACGACCTTTTGAAAAACATCACCCGCACATCCAATAATAAATAAGGGGCTTACGAAAGGAGCAGGAGGAACATGACCAAAGCTGGCAGGAAGACACTGGAAGGTCTTCTTTTGGAAAAAAATATAATCACGAAACCGCAGCTCGCCAAGGCCAAGAGCATACAGAATAGGACCCTTGAGCGGCTGGAGGACGTCCTGCTTCGGACGGGAGTGATCAGCGAAGACGAACTGCTGCAGATCTGGAGCGAATTTCTCAACATCCCCGTCTTCAATTTCAAAAGCATCAAGCTCGACGCCAAGGTCATCTCCTCGGTGCCGGAGACCCAGGCCCGGGAGTACTCCCTGATCCCGGTCAAGAAGGAAGGAAACACCATTACCGTGGCCATGGCGGATCCCTTCGACATCATGGCCATCGACCTGGTCAAGTTCCTCACCCAGTGCAATGTTAAGGTGGTCATCGCCCGGCGCACTGACATCGAGTTCGCCATCACCCAGTACTACACCTGGGACCAGTTCATGATCGGCGAGGAACAGATCCACCAGGACGAGGAAACCGTTTCGCTGGAGCCCATCATCAGGGCCACCAACGACGGGCCGGTGATCCAGTTTCTGAATACCATCTTCAAGCAGGCGCTGATCAAGCGCGCCAGCGATATCCACGTGGAGCCCAAGGAAGACAAGGTCCTGGTGCGGTTCAGGGTGGACGGCATCCTGTACGATGCCCTGACCGGTCCGCGGACCATGATCGCTCCGGTGATCTCCCGCATCAAGATCCTGTCACGCATGGATATTTCAGAAAAACGCACTCCCCAGGACGGGCGCCTCAAGGTGAAGATGGAGCGCAATGAGATCGATTTCCGCGTTTCCACCATCCCGGGTCTGCTGGGTGAGAAGGCGGTCATGAGAATCCTGTCCCGCTCCGACTCGTTCAGGTTGAAAGAGCTGGGAATCGAGCGGCACAGCCTGGCCCAGATCAAGGGAGTGCTGGACGAGCCCTACGGGCTGGTGCTGGTGACCGGGCCCACCGGGCACGGCAAGACCACCACGTTGTTCGCCATGCTCGAGTACCTTGATTCCCCCGAGGTGAACATAATCACCATCGAGAACCCCATCGAGTACCGGATTCCCACCATCACCCAGATCCAGACCAACGACCGGGTGGGGCTGAGTTTCTCCACCGGGCTGCGCTCGGCCTTGCGTCAGGACCCCGACATCATCATGGTGGGGGAGATCCGCGACCTGGAGACGGCCGAAATCGCCATGCGGGCCAGCATGACGGGGCACAAGGTCCTGAGCACTTTGCACACCAACAACGCCGCTTCCTCCATTATCAGGCTGATCAACCTGGGCGTCCCGCCGTTCATCATCTCATCCACGGTGTCCATGGTCATCGCTCAGAAACTGCTGCACATCAACTGCCCCCACTGTAAAGAGGAGTACCAGCCGGGGGGGGAGATTTTGGCCCGTTCGGGGCTGGACCTGGAAGAAATGGAAGACAAGAAGTTCTACCATGGGGTAGGGTGCAACGAGTGCAATTTCAGCGGGTTTCTGGGCCGCGAGGCGGTGTTTGAAACCATGCTGACCACCGGTGATCTGAAAGACGTCATCGTGTCCGGAGGGACCGAAATCGCCATCAAGCGGATGGCCCAGGAATTGGGAATGAAGACCCTCAGGGAGCTGGCGCTGGAAAAGGCGCTGGCGGGTACAACCACCCTGGAAGAGGTCATCTTCCAGACCCCCACCGATCCCGTATTCGACGCCCGCGCCAGGAGCCGCGTCAGGGGTAGAGGCGTCAGCTTCCCCGCTGCTCACAGCGCTGCCGGTGAGGGCCAGGTGGTGTACCTCTTTGGTGACGATCCGACCGTCGCCCACCAGTCTTCGTCAGTGGTACAGACGGCCGCATCAGGACATCAACCGCTGGTGCAAACAGCGGCGGGAGCGGTTGCACTCGGTACTCAGGCCGCGGAGGGCCGGCTCACCAAGCAGGATATTTTGAAAGTCTACGACGACGTGGTGAGCGGTGCTTTGAACGATTTTCCCGACGAGTTGTTCGCTCCCAACCAGAAGCTGTTCGTCTCACAGGTACTCACCCGTCACCTGGTGGAGAAAATGAGGATTTCACTGGATGTGGTTTCCCGCAAAATCAGCGTCCAGACCTTCAAGGACAACTTCCTGGAGCGCCTGCTGGCGGAGTGGGAAACCGACCTGTTCTACATATTCGACAACGCCTATCCCGGCACCTTCCACCAGTGGGATTTCAAGCGGAAGGGGATGTGGGAGCACAAACTGGGCGAAAAACTGGCCAGAAAAGCAGTCAAGTGGCTCATCGAAGAGAAGCTGTCCCTGTCCGACCAGGCGGAAACCAAAGAAGGGGTGGGTGGGATTATTCCCCTCACCATCACCCGGCAGCATTTCAAGGAGAATAACCTAACCGACCTGCTGGTCCACTACCAGAACTCCCTGTACGCCGTGGTGAACCTGGCCTGCCCGGGGCGGTTCAAGCAATGGGAGTTTGCTGACGAGTCGGGAGAGTTGTGGAAAAGCGAGGACCGCCTTGCGCTGGCCAGGGAAGCCTGCCGGTGGCTGGTGGAGGAGAAGCTCGGTATCGAGGTGGAGAGGATCCCCCACACCCTGACCAACAACACCTTTTACGAGCACGGCCTGAAGGACATGATGGACCTGTTCGACCACTCCATCTTCCAGGTGGTGGAAAACACCTGGCCGGGCCGCTTCAAGCAGTGGGAGTTCAAAGGGGCCACCGACATGTGGCGCGGCAGCCAGGGTATGGACCTGGCCCACAAGGCCACCCGCTGGCTGATTAAGGAAAAGCTGGGAGTGGTGATGGGCGACATCCCCGAAAAAATATCGAAGAAAAGCTTTATCGATAACGGTCTCGGTGCCATGCTGGCCATCTGCTTCAACCACTCCCACATCAAGGCCGTCAAGAACGCCTACCCCGACCTGATCTCCCATGAGAAATACGAGCGGTTGATCGATCTTCAGGTAAAGGAGCACCAGGAGATCTATGACCGCTGGAAAGAGATCTGCCGTATCACCGCAAGTATCTTCATCAACGACTTCAAGACCGACCTGGTGCTGCCCAACTTCAAGAAGGCCGACATCGTCTCCGACGACGCCACCTTCCAGTACTCCCAGGACAGCAAGGTGAACTTCGCCCAGATGATTGTCTCCATCTCCACCAACTGCTACGATCCCATCGGTGAGATCGGCCAGCTCATCCTCTACTGCAAGCGCCTGGTGTTCTGGATTTTGTACCACAACGGCGACTCCTCGTTCTACGAGGTGAACCATCCCAAGGTGGGCTACGTCTACTGCCCGGAACTCATCGAGCGTCTCAAAAGCAAGGGGCAGAACGACATCGCCCGGCGCTGCCAGTCGGTGCAGGCCGATTTCACCAGCCTGCAGGGCAAAACCATGGCCGCCTACCTGGACGATTATTCAAAGCAGCAGCCCGGTGTAACGGTCCGGGAAGACGGGGCTTCGGGGCGGCCGGGAAGCGCAGCCAGAGATGCAACTGGAATGGCTCAGGGCGTTTCGGGCGGCAGGAACGTACGGTCACAAGGCGTTTCGGGTAGCAATGACCGTCTGCCGGTGAGAAAAGCGCGGGTGCGGATCAGCCAGCCCATCGCCGCTCCGCGGATGAAGGCCGGCGGTACCGGGTAGCATTATACAGGATGATGGTGATTTGGGAGGCAATTTGGGTCCGATAAAAGGTATTCTGTCAATGGTCAACGCACCGCGCTGGGTGGCGGACAGGACAGGGCGCTCAAGGTATGGGATACGGAAGGCCGCACGTGCACTAACAATATAAAGGATATCAAGGACGAGATCAGGTTGTTGGCCTTCAATCCCGACGGCTCCCTACTGGCCGTGGGTCTCAAGGAAGATATGATCGAAATCCGGGACACGAACCAGTGGAAACTCAAACAGGTGCTGCGGAATCATTGCCACCATGTTTTTACCCTGGATTTCAGCCCCGATGGCACGCTTCTGGCGGCCGGGGGATCGAACAACCTGATCGTTATCTGGGACGCCGCAACCCTGGAGAAAGTAGGTCTTCTCAAAGGCCACAAAGGGAACGTGAACTCACTTGATTTCAGCCCCGATGGTACGCTCCTGGTCTCCGCCGGTGAAGACGCCACCATCAAATTGTGGAACGTGCAAACGGGAACCTGTCTGGTCACCCTGACCGATCACACCAGGCCTGTCAACTCTCTGGCCTTCAGCCGGGATGGACAATTCCTGGTCTCGGGAAGCGACGACGCCACGGTAAAGATATGGAAAATCGGCGAAGCGCTGAAGCCACAGATGTGAATCAAAAAAAGCAAATGTGTTTTCTAACACCGGTTTAGATGTGGTATTGCAGTTTTTGGATGGAATATTATTCTACTGGTAATGATATAGCAAAATGGAGAAATTTATCATTAATGTATATCTCACCTGCCGTATCACCGCCAGTATCTTCATCGCCGCGGATGAAGTCAAGCGTCGTTTGATATCCGCCATCTAAGTGTGTCCGCATGAAGGATGTTCGCTTGAGTGGTGTGCTCTTGCGAGGTTGTTCTAAAAAAGGATACAAGGTGTATAATGGCCCTATCGTACTCGTACCTTAAATAATAGGAGGGTTTTACTTGTCAAAGGTGCATCTCTCCCTGAAACGGCTATTTACATCGAAAATGCGTATTAAAATTCTGGATTATTACTTCAGGCATCCCGGCGATTCCTTTTACATACATGAATTGAAAAGGATTCTAGGCGAGATTATAGGACCATTGTCCAGGGAACTTGTGAATCTGGAGAAGGCCGGAATCCTGATCTCCAATTTCCGTGGCAGGCTAAAGTATTATGCTCTGAATAGAAAATCTCCAATTATCAATGATCTGAGGAACATTTTTCTTAAAACAAGCAGGTCGGAGGCTGGCGGTTCCTCCAGCGCTGAAGATGATTGCGTCGGCAAAAAAGCCATGGTGGTTCTTACCGAAGACGAGCAGACTATTTTGCAGGCAATCGGTGACGAAGGAGTTACCGCTGCGGACCTTATAGCCATCACAGAGTTATCTGCCGCTGCCGTGCAAAGCAGCCTGGTCATGCTGGAGTTGAAAGGCTGTATCGGCAAAACCCAGCGGGGCCGGTATTACCGCGAGGAATAGCAACTCGTCTCCGCCGGCAATGTAACATCCCGCTCGCTGAACATTCTCCGCCGGCAATGTAACATCCCGCTCGCTGAACATTCTCCGCCGGCAATATGACATCCCGCCGGGTATTTTTCTACAGGTAATGAAACATCCTGCCAGGTATTGCATAGTACAAGATTGAGAGGCGTCAGGGAAGGCCGTCCCGGCAAGGGAGTGATATACCGTGAGAAGCATCTTGAACCACCGGCCAAACTCGGAGCAACTGGGAGTTAGTAGCTCTTATGTCAGGGTTCTGGCTATCATCCTGGCTGCGGCAGTCGGGCTGGCCGCGTGGGCGGCTGCTACGGCGATGGCAGCTGTTCCGGTGAAGGCAGTGCTTCCGACAATGGCGGCCGGCTTTGGTGGTGATCTGCTGCGCGGAAACAACCCGGCGAATGAATTGCGTAAAGCCATCGATGAGCTGGAGTCCTTGCACATAGATGTTGCCAAGCTCAACAACGTGGCGGTCAAAGCTTACCGGCTGCTGCAAGAGCGGATCGATCTGCCGTCCTTGGATAATTTACCGACACTGCGCGTGGAAGGCTATGACGTGACCAACCTGAGGGCTTTCCTGTCAGACCTGGAAAGCGCGCCCACCCCCGCAAAGAGAGAAAGCGCAGCCGCGCTGGTTTTCGCGCTCAACTTGATCCGCGATATCCGAGCTTCGGTCTATCCGCTCTCTGACGCCTCCGCCGCCACGGGCTATCAGGCCGGTCTCTCGGCCTTTTCGTTCTCCATGCGTGCGAACCGGGTAACCGAGTTGATTCCGGGTTCTTATGAAATGAAATCACAGATTTCGCGCTGCGCCGGCCGGATTACGCGCTCGACGGTCCGTCTTCTCTCCCGCTACCTGCCCGAAGAGGCGGCGCGCTATGTACCGATATGCCTGTGGATAGGCAGCACGATCTGCGAATGTGCTCTCGGCCTCCCGGTTTCAGTTCAAAACGGAGGCGTTCGTTTAATGATGGTGAAGACAATCAGCCGCTTGGCCTTCATGCGGTTGGACAGGTTCGGGTTCATTCCCCGCACGCAGCACCTGCTGGACGAGTTGGCCGCCGCGGCGCAGTCGGGGCGGCTGTACTGGGTGGACAGTGAATTGCGCGGGCGGATGTCCTCCAGTTTCTCGACTCTGCAAGCGCAAATCGAGCGCATATGTGAAATATCGCTGCAGGAGCGGATGGCTTCGTACCTGATTCGCAGCCTCGGTGATTTGAGCACCCTGTTGATGCCCTTCGATCCTACCCGTGTGAGCGGCGTGGCGGCAGGCGCGGCGGGTCTTTTATCAGCGGGGGCCACCGCGCATTCGTTATTTGGGCCGCTGCAAAAGTTCGCCGATCTTCCGGGCGATCTTGATAACCTGCTGGCCCCGCTCTACGGATGGGCCGGCCAGCCGGTTTCGTCCGATGTGCCGGCACTCTCCGACGAGGCCGAAGAGGCCATCGCCGCCAAAGAGGCCCGCTTGAAATCGCTCCTTGAGCGCTACGCCGAAGCGTGCCAGGAGTTCGAGTCGCTGTACCTGAGCACCGGCAATCAGAGAGAATTCTTCCTCAAGATCAAAGAGCTCGAGCAGCTCGATTACGAGATAGCCGTGCTGACGTATTCACGCTGATGCACACTCACCGCGCTGACTCATATTCCAGCCTGTGGGGTGATGGGCGGACGTTTCAGCGGCCGGCCATTGCCAGCTTGACGGCCAGGGTCAGGAAGACGGAACCGGCGCAGTAGTTCAGAATTTTCTGCCCCCGCTCGGATCGCGTGAACCAGGTCCCGAGTCTGCCCGCCAGCAGGCTGATGGTCCCGAAGATCAGCAGGGTGGCGGCGATGAACAGCCCGCCCAGGCCGATGAGCTGCAGCCACAGCCGTCCTTTTTCCGGTGCGGCGAACTGGGGCAGGAAGGCCAGGAAGAAAATGGACACCTTGGGGTTGGTGACGTTCATGATGATACCCCGCCGGTAGAACTGCCATGAGGTCATAGCCGGTGCACCGCCGTCATCCAGCGATTTTTTCCCCGAGCGGAAGGCCTGCCAGGCCAGGAACAGAAGATAGGCCGCCCCAGCGTATTTCACCAGTGAAAAAGCCGTCGCGGAGGTCTGCACCATGGCCGCCACTCCCAGCACCACCGCGGTGGTGTGCACCAGGAGCCCGGTGCACAGGCCGGCCGTTACCGAAAGCCCCGCTTTAGGACCGCCGATCATGGACTGGGTCAGAACGAATATGTTGTCCGGCCCCGGCGCCAGGGCCAGTAGCACCGAGGCGGTGAAAAACATGGCCAGTGTATCGTAAGTGAACATCATGTTTGGGCCGTAACGGGAAACTTGAAACGGCTGTCACCGACTGGAAAACCGCCGCGGACGAACAGCGGCGAATCCGGATGCTCCACTTCTTCATCATACACGTAATGGAACCGGTCAGGGGGGAAATGATACACGGCCGTCCCGGTATCGCTGTGCTGCAGTATACTGGGAATCAGCGGTGACAAATCCACCGGTTCGGCGCAGATTACATCCCAGATGTGCAGGCAGCCTTTGTGCTCCGTGGCGATGATCAGCATGTCTTCTTCCTCGATATAGATCATGGCTTCGGGAAATATATTCAGGATGTGCCAGAAGGTGATGTACGGGCAGTTCGTAACTCCGAACACCGCGGTCAAGGGGCACCTGTTGCGGACCGCCTTTTCGATAACGGCAAAATCCTGCGGCCGGTGTATGTTTAATTTTCTCCCTTGGAAATGTGGTTCCATCCGGCTGATGTCACTGCCGCCAATGTGGCGGTGGAAAACAGTTTCCTGCTGCCGGGCAAAGCCGAACCGGGGGTAAAAATCGATAACGCTTTCGTTGGCGAACAGGAAGAAGAGATCGGTGGAATCGTTGTTCGTTTCCAGCACATAGGTCATCAATTCCCGGGACAACCCCTGCTGGCGGTATTCGGGCAGCGTACCCACGTTACCGATTTGCAAACCGCGGACTTCTCTGCCGTCGAGCAGCACGTTCATTGAATAAGCGGAGACATTGGAAATAATCCTGCCGTCCTTCATCAGGGAATACGGAACGTAACGCTCGGTCCAGAATCCCCGCTGGTACCAGGTTGCGAACTCCAGACCGTTGAATATGGTTTTTGAGTACCGGCAATACTCGTTTCTCAAAACATGGTCGTCCCGGTAATTCTCGATAAGCCTGTAAGCGGTCATATGATCATCCAAACCTGTGGCCTACGGTCAGCCGGATTCCCGCACCCGGGATTCCAGTAATCCGGATCTGCCAACTGCCTGTATTTTGGCGGCCGGAAGGCTGCCGTCATTGCATTGCGGATTATAGTATACTCCGCTTCGCGGTTCAACTGAAGCCGCCGGAAGCACCATCGGATGAAGCTGCCTGGCGTCACCGTCCGAAGTAATCCCGAGGTTACATGCCGTCAACCTGGAAATGGCGGTTGGCTTTGTCGTGATGTGAAGAAAGTGGCTGCAATTTCCTGCCCAATAATCGCCGGTGGATTAACTGTGTTTATCTGTGGTACAAATGGTATGAGCGAGGTGATAAAGATCCGGTGACCGGTTTCATGACAACGGTTCGCCGCCGGTACCCATGGTGGCCCTGGCTGATGGGAATCCTGATGTGCCTGGGGCTGCTCATGCTGCTTGGCACCCACATGCTTAAGCGCAATGTCCACGGCCGTCCAGACATGGAAGCGGTAGGGATTCCCGGAGTGTTTACCGGAAGCGTCATGGAGGACGAGCGCAGCCTCGGTCTGGTCAAGTCCGCTTTTTCCAAAAGTGAACCGGTCTGGACGAAGCAGGTGGAAAACAAAACCCTCCGTTACCGCCGATACATCATCGATTCCGGCCTGACCCTCTGGTTTACCGAAATCGACGAACGTATGGCTGACGTTGTTCCCGTTATTGCACGGGAGGATGAGAAAGGTATTCATGTCCAGGTGGTGTCTCCATGCCCTCAGAAGATTCCCTGGTGGAAAGGATCGTTCATGGCCACAACGGTCAGACAGCGCGGGTTCGAGTATATGGAACATATCATTCCTTTTCGCTTTAACGCTCCCGACTTCATGATGGCTCGGGAACGGTACGATTTTCCGAAGATGTGCCGGATGCGTCTCTGGTGTCCGGCTGAAAAAGTATTGTTTTACGATTCAAAAGAAGACTGGCAGCAGAATCGGCCGGACCAGGTTCATCTGGGCCCTATTGACATTCGTGTGCTTGCTTTAGCCAGTACCAAAACCATCACACTCGTCGGACAGGATGAAACGGTTATTGGAATCGAGCGTGGTGAGCCTCAGGAATCCGGTGGGCAGCTCGAGTTGTATCGTAAAGACAACTCCAATCCGCAGGCCCCTCCGGTGCAGTTTACCGGGTTGGTTAAAGCGTCCCGGAAATGCTCAAACACGCTGACCGGAATTCCCTATCATGTCATTACCGTTCACACCTACGGATTGGCGGTGGACATTGTCGTTCCCGAATCAAAAGTTCCACCAGATCTCAAGGAGAACGGAATCATCTTCTGCCACGGTGTGCTCCTGGGGCAGTTTGTGTACCGGTGATCAGAGCAGTCCCGGTGTGGTAGTGAGAACCCTGTAGAGCTCCCTGGCCAGAAGATCGCTTCCTGCCGGGGTCAGGTGAACGCTGTCGATAAAAAGTTCCCTGGGATTCCGGTGGCTGCTGAAGGCCCGGCGTGGATCGACCAGCGGAACGTTCATATCCCTGGCTACTTTTTTCATTTCTGCCAGAAAATCCTGATGGATTAATGAAAAGTTCCGCATATATCCTATACTGGAATCCTCCGGATGGAAAAAAGGCTGCAGCACGAAAACCACCCTGGTTCCCGACTTCAGTGCACTTTGGCATATAGCTCTGAGATTTGTACTGTACCGCTCTTTGCGCCCGGTGAATTTGGCTGCATACACCGCTGTGTCCATCCCCCGGCGGCCGCACCAAAAAAGAAGGTTGGTGTACAGCAGGCTCCGATTATAGAGAAGACGGTGTGCCTGCCAGTAAACCCGGCGGGCAAAGGAATTGATGACGAACATGGTGTCTTCCAGGTCGTTGAACGCCTCGCAGACGGTGATCAGGTCCGGACGGTATGTATTAATTTCGTTCTGGATGAGCGAGACTATCTTGGCGGTATCGTACCCTTCGAATCCGGCATTGATTACCTCTATATCGGCGTGTTTCGTTTCAAACTTGTCCAGCATCGTTTCCAGTCGGGCAGGGTAGGTTTCTCCCTCGCCGCACTCGGAGCTGAAGGTGGACGAGCCGCCGGTACAGAAAATCCTGTACACGCCGCCGGGCTTTTCCGGGACAAACTCTTTCCCCCTGAAACCAAGGCTGTTGATCCGAATTCCTTCACCGGCTTCCCCTGGAGTGAGCTTGTAGTAATCCTGTTCGGCCTCCACTGAAGATTCCGTTTGGGCATTCCCGGTGGATTCCGTTTGGGCACTCCCGGTGGATTTCTCGACGGTTACCGTGCGTGCCCGACGTGCCTGGGGAAGAGACGGTGAGACGTCCTGGAAAAACGGATAAATGATGTAGCGCAGTGACCGGTGCCTGATTGAACAAATCACCCGCTCCGAGCACTCAAGGAACAGGAGGAGGAACATCACGGATACCAGGACAATGACTGCCGGTATCCATGGCTTCCTTCCCGGCGCTGCGGATGCGGAATCGGTCTCGCTCACGGCTGTCTCCAGGTAAATGTTTGAGCAGGCTATATCCACAATTATTACATAATAACATTCGACCACGCAAGCGCGTTGCCCGGCAGCCACACTGAATTTTAAAAGTAACATCGAAAAACTTGAATAATTGTCCGTATGGAAGTAAAATCAAGAAACCGCTCCACCTTGTTCGGACGTAGGTAATGAATGACGAGTTGCTCGCGGTGCCATGAACGTAAAGATGATGAAGGAGGAGATGTCAATGAAACAACCGGTAACAACGAGGTCTTTAGTCTACTGTGTGGTAGCAATCCTGGTGCTTCAGCTGGCGCTGAACTGGATGTCGTGGCAGACTGCGGAAGCCAAGGGTGAAGAAGAAATTAACGGCCGGTACCAGGTGAGCGCTTACGGCGGTATCACCTCCGTGGGCATCGGAAACGGCAAGGGTGTACCCCGGGCCATCAACGGGTACGTCATCATAGACACCACCACCGGAGAGGTAGTAAAGCGCTATTCAAAGATGCGTGTCGACTGAACGCTAAGTCATCCTCCGGTACAGGAAGTCATCCTCCGGCACAGGAAGTCATCCTCCGGTACAGAAAGTCATCCTCCGATACAGAAAGTCATCCTCCGGCTTGACCGGAGGATCCACACCGGACGCAAGCATGGATTGTCCGATCAAGTCGGACAATGACAACCTACTTTACTGCGCTTCGTCATCCTTCTGATGACGGCGGATGAGGATTGGGTTACTCCTGATTCTCCGGATCTTCGTCATCCTTCTGATGACGGCGGATGAGGATTGGGTTACTCCTGATTCTCCGGATCTTCGTCATCCTTCTGATGACGGCTGATGAGGATTGGGTTACTCCTGATTCTCCGGATCTTCGTCATCTTCCTGATGACGGCGTATGAGGATTCCGAAGCCCCGGTCGGTGAACGGGGCAGTGGCC
>CAYSPT010000035.1:0-7285 GCA_964432985.1 uncultured bacterium | reverse complement strand
CTGATGACGGCGTATGAGGATTCCGAAGCCCCGGTCGGTGAACGGGGCAGTGGCCGTCTGCCACACGGACTGGTAGTTCTCGTCCACCCATTCGTACAGCAGTTCACCGTATCCGTCCCGGCCGAAGTAGGTGTAACCCCACTCGAACGATTCCTTATGGGCATATATGACGTAGTCCGGGGGATTGGATTTGAAATCCTCCAGGATGGTCTGCTCTCCGAAAATGGCAAACTCGGTAGGCATGAAGTTGACGTAGGGAACAGAGGTTTTTCTCCTGGCCAGATAGTTCAGCATGACTCCTTCCGGCAGCACCACAACGGTAGCGGAAGGGTCTATGTATTGCTTTATTATTTGCAATGTTTTATTCACCTCGGCGCCCCGGCTTGACACCTCGGAGCGGAACGCCATGAAGGTATCTGGTTTCTCTCCCACCGGCAGCGTTTTTACCTGGTAGAGCGTGTGCGCCAATCTGACGTGTCCAAGCATGACCGCCGCCGCCAGTACCAATCCGAGGGTGCGCAGGTACCCTGTAGCGGCCGGTGTTCCGCCCAGCCGGGCGGGCACCAGGTACACGAGCGCCGTCACGGCCAGCAGGACTCCCGGCATGGCCAGCGCAAACCCGTAACGATAGACAATGGTGTTAAGCAGTATCTTTCCCATGAGCAGGAAGGCGAACACCGCCATGACCATCAGGGATAGCGCCCGGTTGGACTGTTCCTCGTCCCGGTGCTGCCCCAGGGCCCGGAGGCCGAAATAGACCGCCAGTCCCAGTACGGCCAGCGGCAGCCCTCGGGCGGTCTCGAGCCAGGCGATGTTTCCGATTATCCAGGGCGTGGCACACAGGAGTCCGGCCAGGCTGACGATAAACCAGGCCACGGTGCCGGCGGGCTTTCTGATGGAGCGCATCACCGAACCGAGTCCCCACAGAACCAGGACCACACCGGCGTAGATAATGAAACACTTGAGCATGAGCGCCGTGTTTCTAAGCGGCTGGTCCATGCCTTGCACCCGGCGGAAGAATATGTTCGAGGTGACCGATGGGGAAAACAGATATGAAAAAGGAAGGGCCATAGAGGAAATGGCTTTGTTTATCGGCATGTACCTGGCAAAATACACGGTGAAACCGAGCACCGGCAGGATCATTCCGAGAAGCAGGAGCGCCGTGTTTCGTACCGTGCTCCTGGTTTGCCAGGGGGCTTCGGACTCGATCTCCTCGATAGAATTAGCATGGTCAACCCCATCTGTCGCCGCTTGCCCGCCGCCCGCGTCCGCCTCCAGCGCGTCGTTCCGCCGGCAAACGAAGTGCTGCACGATAATGCCTGCCGCCAGGGCTGGCAGCAGGGCCAGGAACACCTCCGACTTGGTCAGTGCCGCCACGCCGCCGGCGGTGCCGGTAATGAAGAGCCAGAGGCCGCAGTTTCGTCCTTTCAGATACCTGCTGAAAGCGCAGATGGCACAGACGGACAGGATGATGCCGTGGGGCACCTCGGGAGTGTACGGGCACACCCAGTTCCAGTTGGCAATCTCTCCTGCGTACTGCGAAAAGGCAAACATAGTGATAAAAGCCGCGGTTGATGCCGTAGCGGAAAAGATGTCGGCGGTCTTGAGAAAGAACCGGTAAATGAGCGCCGCCAGTACCGCCGCCAGGACGATGTTGGTCCAGGCCAGGCTCATCAAACTGGTACCGAAAATACCGAAGATCCAGGAGTTGAAATAGTGGGAGACCGGGCCGAAAAACCAGGCGATGTCACAGTACAGAACGCTTCCTTCGCTCAGCTGCCATGGTATGTAGAGAGACATTCCGAAATCGATCAGCACATCGGGCCATTTAAGCCAGCTGAAAAAAAGCATGGCCGTTCCAATTACGACCAGAAGCAGAATGCTTCCGCACAGCATGGTGACCGATGGTTTTTTCATGGCATTGTTTCCGCCTTTTTCAGGACAAGCCCGGGCATCTGTTCCGGTGACCGTACCTGTTTCTAGTCTTTTGGATATCCCACGGTCTGCGCCAGGATGATCTTCTGGTCATCCCTGAGTCCCATGGTTTTTACCAGGGCTGGTTTATCCACCCATCCACGTACCACCGTGGCCAGACCGGCGGAGGCGCAGAACAGGTAGACGTTCTGGCTGATGAAACCGGTGTCGGTAGCCGAGTAAAAGACACGGTCCTGTTTGTTTGCCCGTCCCATTCGCGAAAAGTCGGCCACGAAAACGAGGTTTACCGGGGCGCCCGCCACGAAGGCCTGGAGTCCGGTTGCCCCCCGGATATCTTTTTCAAGGACCAGCTTAAGCGCGTGATCTTTCGGCTGGTACAGGTAGAGACCCTTCTTCATTGCAACGTAGATGTCGATTTCCTGCCAGTTGACCGCCGTGGGGGCGGTGCGTTTACCTTCATCCGGGCGGTTCACTCCCGCTGCCGCCCAGAGTAGATTTCCAAGGACCTCCAGGGGAATCTCGCGGGAACTGAATGCCCGTGAGGTTTTCCTTTTCATCAGAGCCTCCATGAGCGGTATCCCTCCGCTGGTGTCCGGCTCCGTAAACGATATGACCGTCGGTTCCTCTATGGCTTCCAGCGCTGCGGCTTCCGCCCCTGCGGCTTGCTGCGCCGCTGCTTCGGGCGCGGGCTCCTGGGCGGGGCAGGGAGTGACGCACACTCCCGGTAGAAGTACAACGAAGAAAACCAGTATGAGTAACTTTAACCTGGTTATGCAGAACATCATTGATGATCATCCTTTCACTGCGTTTGCATCAAGTGCATTTCGGAAGTTATATTTCCATCCTTTACAGATACCATTATACCCGCCATGGACTGTTGAGGTAAAATGATCAAAAGAGAAAATCAATTGACAACTCCCCATGTCTGAATCCAGGGGCTTAACAGTGTTATCCGGTAAGGCAGAGAAAAAATAACGAACCAACGAACAGAGGATGTGGGAAAAGAATGAAACAACGTATAAAAGTATTCAGGTTACTGATTGTTACCGTGGTGCTTTTCATGGCTTCCACGGTGTACGGTTCCGAACAGCAAGCTGTAAAAGTGGGCTTCATTCCGGCCACGGTGTACCTGGAAAAAACATCCGGCTCGTACCTGTTGAATTTTGACAGTTACTTCATGGCGCAAAAACCGGGCAGAATCGTTGTCGTTTTGTTTCGATACTATGATCGAAACGACAATTTGCTGTTCCTGCGGCGGTTGACGGCGAATCCGCCGTTTGAGAACATCGGCAAGCACATGGGTGTCTTCAAACCCGAAGGCGGATTTGTTCCGCACGAAAACCGGTTTGACGAAGGGGACCGGGTGTTTGTCGCACATGCGTTCGAACAGGTTCCCAGGCAATATCGCGTTCGGCAGGTGAAGGTGCAGGTCATACTGGCATATAACGACAATACCTTTGAAGTAGTCGGAATGGATATCCCGGTGAACGAATTCCGGCCGGACCATGATGTGTATCCGCCGTTCAAAGGGACCTGGCTGCACATGCAAAGTCATGATCTTCATGCGCACCACCGGCAGATTTATTACCCGGTAAACTCAAATTATTTTGCTATTGACTTCATGAAAATCGATATCAATGGCGAGTTTATCCAACCCGGTACGGACGGCAGCAAACTGAGCGACTACTATACCTACGGCCAGCCGCTGGTGAGCCCGGGTGACGGGACGGTGGTCGGTCTGGTGGACCGGTTCCAGGACGCTCCCATGGGCGGAAGGGCGGATGATTTCGACCCGGAGTGCCCGGGCGGCAACTACATCATGATCAGGCACCGGGAAAATCTGTACAGTTATCTGGCGCACATCAAGCTCAACAGCTTCAAAGTCGAGATAGGGGATACGGTGACGGCGGGCCAGGTTCTGGCCCTCTGCGGCAATTCGGGGAACTCCGATGCTCCGCACATTCACTTTCACCACGTACCGGAGCCCACGAACGCAATTCTGAAAGTTCACGGGCTGCCCATAGTATTCAGGGAGTTTCACAGCAAAATCGGCGCGTCACTTTTCCGCAACCTTAACAGGGGCAGCTTTCCCGGCGAAATACTGGTCAACGAATAAGGCTTGTTAACTATTTGGTTCGTATATAGTAGCAGCGTTGTTTTCGCTCCGTAAACCGGGCGCTGGAGGTAGAAGGGTGATCACTATGATTCGAAGATTTCGGGCCGTCACGGTTACCACCGCGCTCTTCATCTGCCTGGCCGTGCTCAACGGGCGGGTCCTGTCTCTCAATTGGCTCAATGACAGCCGGATCATACTGGACGACACCCGCTTCTCATCTGTGGACGAAGTCAAGGAGCACGTGGCCGGGCATACCGCCCGCATCCAGGCGGAGATCGAGAAACTGCCCATATCCGAAGCGATGATCCGCGATCTCAAAGAGGATGTCCTCTTCATCAACACCTTCCTGGGGAGCAAACCGGTAAGGTGGGTGGACTTCTTCCTGGCGCTTCACCGGCTGATGCCGGAAAAGATCTGGATACGCACCCTGGTGCTGGCTCTTTCCGAAAAGGCGCCCTCGTTCACCCTTCATGGCCTGGCGGGCGGGCACAAAGAAGTGAACGCCCTGTGGAAGAAACTGCAGAAAACCATCGGTTTTCGAAACGTCATGCTCATTGGTGAAAACCTGCTCACCGAAAAAAACGGCATCTCCCTTGTGTCATTTACCATGAGATTTGATTATTCGCCGCTGGTGCGGCTTGAACTGGCTCCTTCTTCGTTGAGAAAGATCTCCGGTACGAGCCAGCAGTTCAAAGTTTACGGAGCGACCGCCGACGGTGAGACCTTCCTGATACCGAGGGACTGGCCCACATGGATTCTCATGCCTGAGGCTATCGGGGTGGTCAAGCAAACCGGTCTGTTCTTCGCGCTGCGGCCCGGCCCGGGTAAGGTCATCATCAAATCGCCTGACGGCACCCTGGAGGCCTTCTGCGATATCATGGTGGTGGACTAATCGACAAATCCCCAAACGGCACCCTGGAGGCCTTCTGCGATATCATGGTGGCGGACTAACATTCTTTCCATCCTGATATATACCGTAGAATACTCTCTTAAGTTTTTCATTGTTCCTGGCCTTTCCACCCGCTAAGTTGCCTGGGTATGTCCAACCTGTTACCATGGTTCAACCTGCATTCATTTGTTGAAGAAAAGGGGTGGAAATACGGTGATGAAATTCAGATCGACAGCAGCATGTATTCTGGCGGCACTTCTTGCGGTTTTCTTTTCCAACCCGGCCTACAGCAGCACCACCATCGTTTTCAACGGCTCGATGAAAGGTGTGCTCGGTGCGGCTGAGGATGGGTATGGTGTGAAGATCAACTCCGTGGTGGAAAAGCTGAGGATTGAGAATCCGGAACTGCTGCTGCTCAGCCCGGGAAATATGCTCGGCCCATCACCTACCAGTTCGGTTGATGGAGGCGTCACCGTCATCGGTTTGATGAATCGCTGCGGATACGACGGGATGGCCGTAGGTCTCCATGATCTTTTCGCCGGTACCGAAAACCTGCTGCGGCGGGCGGAGGAAGCGGATTTTCCCTTTGTCGCATCCAATTTGTATCCGTCGCCGGAATCGGCTTTGAGCAGCAGTTTGAGTACCAGCCGCTGGAGCACCATCCGTCAATATCTGCCGGTAGAGCTCGGCGGGAAGAGCGTGCTGGTGCTGGGCCTGATCTCTCCCGCCCTGGTGCAGACCTGGATCGGGTGGCCGCCGGAGCTGGCCGTGGCCGATCCTGAAGAAACTCTGGAAGCATACCGTGAAGAGGCGCGGCGGTACGACCTGGTGGTTTTACTGGGCACCATGCCACTTTCCATGGGCGGCAGCCTGCTGGAGGAAACACCGTGGATCGATATGGCCATCCTGCACGTTCCCGGCTCCACGGAATCGCTGGTGGACGGCGGCTTCTTCCTGGAACGGCTGGACGGACGGAGGCTGTTCTGGAGCCGCAGCCGCGACCGGCATATGACATCCGTAACTCTCGACCAGGGTCCGGAACGAATCACCTGGAACGCGCGTCCCTATGATGTCCTCGAGGCGGAAACCACCGACGAGGAATCCGTCCGGCTGGTGCAAAAACTGGAAGCCCTGGCGGCCGAAAAGCATGGAGATGTTCTCTGCCGTCTCACTCCTTACGAGCAAACCCATTTCCACGAGGCGCTGCAGGAAGCGCTGCGCTATGAATGCAACGCCGAGATAGCCATCATGCACGGCTACAGCCTGCGTGATGTCCCGCCGCCGGAGGAGTTGACCGCCGCTGCCATCAACAGCGTCTACGCATACGGAGACCGGGTGATCCGGCTGGACGTACCGGGGAAGATGCTGAAGGATATCTGGTCCCTGCGGTCCTGGTGCGATATGGAAGGGAAGAGCCTGATCTTCACCGGTATGACAGAGAAACAGGGGCAGATTCTGGTCAACGGCCGACCGCTTGATGTCAACGACACCTACCGGGTAGCCACCGTGGAGTTCCTGGTGGCTGGCAGTCTTAACATTTTCCGCGGCGTTCCCTGGCAGCCGGGACAGCAGACATTGACGGATCTTTTGGGCGGCCATTTCCGTGACCATGCCGACCGGGACCGGATAGCGCTGTACCGGGCAAACGCCGGCAAACCGATCATCCGCACCCGGGCCGGCGGCGAGTACGCCTACAACAAGCTTGATTTCAATAAGGCCGCCGTCAGTTACCAGTACACGGACCCGCAGGCAGCCTACCGTGGAAGCGACATCCCCGGACTGGTCGGCTTTCCGTACCGGCAGACGAACATACGCTTCAACTATCACCTGCAGATCGACCGGCCCCAGAGCGATATCACCCTGGGCCTGAACCTCAACTACTCTGAATTCAGTGAAATAAAGCTCATGGACAAGGGGACGTTCGTCCTGGGCTACGAAGACAAGAGCAGCCTGGGCAAACGCCGCAAATTCGCCTCACTCAATCTGACGAGCACACTCAAAGACCCCGACGTAGCCGGCCGAAAGCATCCCTATTTTCTCAGGCTGAGCGCCGGATTCCGCTGGGACCTCAACCAGTTTCTCAACGGGTATCTCGGCCTGGCCAATCTGATGAGATCCGCCACTGTTGATCAGTCGCCCAATGCCGGCTTGAACGCCGGCTGCCATTTCAACCGCCGGTTAGCCGACCGGCTAACGCTGGATATCACCCTGGACTGCTTCGCCTCCGTCGACAGCGACAGGATCAGGACCATGGACGGCACCGCCCTGCTCACCTTCGAGCTGACCCGCCACCTGTCTTTCCGGACGCGCTATACGAGGTTCAGCTGGGAAGACAACCTGGTCGG
>CAYSPT010000034.1:44448-55412 GCA_964432985.1 uncultured bacterium | reverse complement strand
TATTCAAGTTGAGGAGACTGTATAGCTCAAAAAAGTTTATTACATCAGCTCTAGGAATTGATAGGAATAATAGCAGGCGTGGACTGAATGAGCGCCTGACGAACCATCAACGCTATGAAGAAGCGCTGGAGTGTATTGACGGTTTCCTGGTGATAGATCCTCTCGATTCAGTTAACTGGGAAATGAAATCCTGTTTGTTAGAGTTGATCGATCGTGAAGAAGAAGCAAAGGAATATTATGACAAAGCATGGGGGATAGTCCCGTCCGGCTTTAATGATGTCGATGAAGTTCTGGAAGACCGGATTAATGAATTATTAAAGGTCTTAAAAAGTAAAAAAGGAAACAAGAAAAAACAGTTAGCTGCCCAAAACCTGCTCGATTTATATCAGGAAAACAAAGAAAGTGTGCTGATATATTTTGATGAAAAAATGTTCGTTAAGAAACGCAATCGCTTGTATGATCTCTTCGACAAGGCTTTACGGGTAGTTATGGTGTTTCTAGTAGAATCTTTAAAAAAGGAACAAAACGTGGAGAACATTCTCACTATAATCCAGCAATGCTACCAGTTTCTGCCTGACTATAATTCCTGTCTCAGGTATGTATGTAGAGAACTGGGCGGGGCAGATTTACCTCCTTGTCAGGAAAAAACTGATGTATTCAAGAGAACCGGTAGTGAAGATGTAAGGGATAGGGCAATTGATTTAATTGATATGCTACTTATTATTGAGATCGAAAAAGATAAGGAAGATGAAATGTTTGGAAAACGGTGTCCTGATGACCGGTTTTATAGAGGCAGATACTTCCATCGTAGGGATATAGACTTTCATTGGGAACTCACGTTGAATAAAAAGAGATTACTGGGTGATGAAAAGGAATACAAAAGCTACAAAGACATGGTCCAGGAGCTGATGTGGTACCACTGAAGCTTAAAGAACTAATATTTAGTGCTTTTACAGTTTATACTAAATAAAGGTGCTATAAATTAATGTTAGTTTCTACATTTGCTATTAACAGGAAAATGGTGAAGCTGTGAATAAGCAAGAATTGACCCCTAAAATAGAGCGCGTAAAGGATATTATCGGGCAGATTAGGGATCAATACGGGGCGGTGTGGCGCTACTATCATTACCTGGTTCACGCTGGGAAGTCGTTTGAGAACTTCATGCAGTCCGAGCCAGTCACAAGGCTCTTGCGTCTCGTCAACTCCGGTGATACAGAAAAAGACCCGGACGATCCAGTGATGACCGTGCTCATTCCCGTTGACCAGCAGGAACGTTTCGTCCTGCTGCCGGACTGTTTCAGCGCGGGGTGGAACCAGCAGCGCAGTTCGTTTATCAAGGATGTTACGCAAATCGAATCGTTTCTCCCTCCCGATGTCGGAATCGTCTGGTACGGAACCAGTCTCTTCCGACACCGGTCCTTCTTTTACAACCGCCCGGGTCGTTTTACTTCCTGCGATTATCCTTTCAGAGAGATAACCGCTTGTGAATTTTTGCTAAAGGGTATCATGGCCGACTTAGCCCGTGCCCTGGCGGAGTCGGAATCTGATCTCGATACGTCCGTTCGAACCATAATAAAAAAATGGACCGGCCAGGTGAGGGTCTACTGGGATTCGAATCGTATCCCGGAGATGCTGCAAAAGAAGGTCCATGAGGAGTTTCGTTATTTTTCCCGGATCGACTGGGAGACGCTGGTACAGGATGCGAGATCGTTCGGATTTAATGAAGGCGAGACACATCGATTGCAGGAGATCTGTTCCCGTCTGTTCATTCATTATCAGTCAACTTTTTCCTGTCTTCACCGGTTAGACTCGAAGCAGCTTCTCAACGGCTCCCCGGGTTCGGAAGCACTGAAATACATCGAACAACTCAAGTCTCTGGTAAAAATCGGTTCCAACGACAGGGTCCCGCAAGATTTGTGGGATATCGTCGGGGCCTTGAATGCTGGGGGATGGATCGATTGGCTCTGCTCGTCATCTCTCCTGTGGCTGGCGGAACCGTCTTTTCCGTGTGGCAGGAAAAAAACACACCAGACGGGAAGTATTCCTGGTGAAGGTGAAGGGGGCGAAGTTGAAAGTCCGGGACTCTATACTGTGGGAACCCTCGTCCAGAGGCTCGACATGCGCCTGGGTCCGTTGAGCGAAGCTTTGCACCTGCAGAACTTGAGAATCGCACCGATTTCCATGATGTCACAGCTGATGGGACTGGAGGTTTCCTGGTTCTGTTATAATAAGTTTAGGCAACTGGAAGCGGTGTCACTTGAACATATCCCTCGTCAGGAAGGCATTTTCAGCAGCATTTACAGTGATGTGCTGAAAGATTTCTTCATGAGATGTATCTATACTGTTGTTGAAGAGAAACGAGATGCTGAAGCCGATAGCACTATCATTCAACAAAAGGAAATCATCTCCGGGGACTCCATCAGATTATTCAGCCGGTTGTCGCCTGATGTGTTATCTACTGAAGACTTGTTTACAGAAT
Source organism: uncultured bacterium (assembly GCA_964432985.1). Classification (GTDB taxonomy): domain Bacteria; phylum Muiribacteriota; class CAYSPT01; order CAYSPT01; family CAYSPT01; genus CAYSPT01. Next base: position 52,933 of record CAYSPT010000034.1, on the reverse strand, counting down.
ATCCGGCCATTCTTGGACGCAGCGCTTCCATGAAGGAGGTCTTCCGGCGGATCAGGAAAGTGGCACACACAAGAGAACCGGTATTGTTACTAGGTGAAACAGGGACTGGTAAGGAGCTGGTGGCCCAGGCTATACACGAGCTCAGCTCTCGCCGGAAGAATAAGATGGTTATCCTGAACAGTGCGGCTATCCCGGAAGAACTAATAGAAAGCGAACTCTTCGGTCATGAAAAGGGGGCGTTTACCGGTGCCACGGCCATGAAGCGTGGAAAATTCGAACAGGCCAATGGCAGTACGCTTTTCCTGGACGAAATCGGTGACATGAGTCTCAAGACACAGGCGCGGATTCTCAGGATCATCCAGGAGCAGAGGTTCGAACGGGTCGGTGGGCACAAGACCTTTGAGGTAAATGTGCGCTTCATCACTGCTACCCATAAGAACCTGCTCGAAATGATTTCAATTAACACCTTCAGGGAAGACCTTTTTTACCGCCTGAATGTTTACCCCATCATCCTGCCGCTATTGAGGGACCGAACCGAGGATATACCATTGTTGACGGTACATTTCGTACTGCAAAAACAGGCTGAGCTCAACCAATCGAAAAGAGGAAGATCATCAGCGCCAACCACCGTAAACGTAAATACCATTACTCCCGAGGCACTGGTACTGCTTATGGAACATTCATGGCCTGGTCATGTACGGGAATTGCGTAACCTCATCAACCACATCCTGGTTGAGTTCATCGGTGAGGAGAGGGACTGCATCGAGCGGGACGATGTCATCAAGGCATTTCGATTTCTCGAACGATACCAGTCTGGTGGGGGAAACGAATACACGCGAAAGCTGCTAATCCCAAGGGAAACACTTGTTGGTACTTACAAGATCAAAGCTGGAGAAGATGTTGTGGAGGGCAAAAAGGTTAGCCGGGGAGGACTGCCGAAACAAAAAGTGAAAGCAGCGTCACCGGCTGGAAAAAACACTTCAAAAAAGCCGGAATCCAGGACCGATTCAGCGAAGGATGTCATATCAAGAAACCATTCTGATATTGCCCGTGAGGTTGACAAATGGATAACCCGTTTTGCTGCCGGTATAAAACTGGATGATCACAAAGAAATCTACCAATCGTATGGCAAGATCGAGGGGATGAGAATCTACCTGGCACTTTTCGAGGTTGGCAAACAGAGATTCAGGAGTTACAGGAAGTTCATCTCATATATAGGGTTACAGTCTCAGCATTCTGCAATTCGTAACAAGCTCTTTCTCATTCGGAAAAAGCTTCGTGAGAATTGACATGATATTTATGTGCTCCTCCATCTCGATCCACAGCCTTCAGGAAGTCCAGAGTACTCTCATCCAAATCAAGAATCTTGAGCACCTGACAGACACTGGTCTGGCTGATCCCAAACCGCTGGGCAACCTGGGCCTTGGACATGACTGATTGCTCTCGCAGAACCTCGGTTTAACCAAAACTCTTTAAAAATGCGACAAATTCAGAATACTTCTGGAAAAATCCAGCATCTTGCCTTTCCTTTTTCATCTCCAGTTGCCTTCTCTCGCATCTATCAACTACATCGTTAAATTTCTTTAATTCATTTGCAATGTAAATTGGATTACGAAAAGCATTCATTAACTTGTCATATTTTATAAGATCAGATTTGGTGTTTGCTTTTGAGATGAGCTCTGTGAGCATCTTTACAATGGCAATTCTTCTTTGGATAAGTGGTTCGGACATTTGTAGATTTGTAGATGTGTTAAATGACAGAAACTTATAGTGTCTTCCATCAAGCCCCATGAAATAGATTCCCCATTTATCCTGTCTGATCCCACAGTAATGTTCTTCTAAAAAGGAAATAACTGTTTCCCCGTTGATCTCATTTTGAGATCTAAAATCTTCCAACTCTGCTCTTTCTTGCCGGATTTTGGCTAATCGATCATTCTTTTCGTGGTTGAAAGAGCAGGTATCCAACTTTGCATTTATCTCCGGGAGCTTCTGCTTGAACAAGGAGTACAAGCTCCCCAGAGTCATACGGTTCTTTTTCACATTCTCAACTTGTTCTAAAAGGTCCTCCAGCATTAAGATTGCCTCGGACACTTCAGCGTCCTCGCAATACTCTTTAAGTTGGCCTTTTACGGCGTTAATTTCTCTCTTTATTCGCCTCTTGTCATGACGCAGCCTGACAAGTGTCGCCTCTGAGCTATCAAGCTCAATAGCGACATCAGACCGCTGTTTCGACATCTTCTCGTATTGCAGCAGAAGGCTTTCATCGTATTCATCAATGCGATAGCACAATTCACCCAATACTGTTCTTCTTCCAAGTGCAACTGAAGAACGATTGGGATCGTGGACAAGAGCATGGATATGATTATCACCGCAACGAAGATCTATATTAATAATAAGATGCAATAGATTGCGGATCTTTGGGGCCACATCCTTACAATGAGGCATATTGATAATAAGCGCCAGCGGAACCTCGTGACCACCTATTACTCGGTGTCTGGATGCAGCCACAACTTGATGTAAATGCTTCATCCAATTTCTTCGCCAATCTCTAGAAGCTGCAATGCGCTCAGCCGCGTCCAGGATGAGAACCTTAAAAGGAGAAGAAGATATTGCCTCCATGAGGTGCGATCTATCGAAAACGACACCGGAAATATCAAACGATGGATCAATGAGTCTCGCCAAATGGAGAGATAGGAAGGACTTGCCTACTCCGGCTTGGCCAGTAATTGCTAGATGGATGTGATGTTTCTCATTCCCGAGTGATCTCAGCCTGTTTTCTATATCCGCTCGATAGTCTTTTACTCGAACAATTCCTTTCTGGATTTTCTGAGGAATCCACTGGCAAACCTCATTTTTCTTCTTTTGCCCTGATTTGTTATAGAGTTTTTCTCTCCTGAGTACGTTTCTGATTGTATCGCGGGACCGCCCCGTCTTCTGTTTTACAGCGCTGATATTCCAGTCCTGAAGGTACAGACGGCAAATTTTTAGTTCATCATTGTATGTTAGTGTCATGCCCCGATCCTCCTGGCGGAAAAATGACTAAAAACTGCCGAAAAGGTGACGATAAAGTGACTAATTTTCATGCTCATATGCCATTATCATCCTTATTAAGAGCTACTTTTCATTAGTAGAAACATGTTATTAAAATCCACCGTAATTCGCGGAACTTTTGCTCATTGCTATTATATATATTAATATATACATTCTTATATAATTCAAGCGTTTCCCCACAATTGGTTTTGTCGTACTGCTGTGGTAGTTGCTGTGGTAAGGAAGGAATGGGCAAAATTGGCCACAGTGAAAAGTGCCGAAAACCATGATAAACAGGACAAATGAAAAAGTGGAGCTGAGGGGATTCGAACCCCTGACCTTCTGAATGCCATTCAGACGCGCTCCCAGCTGCGCCACAGCCCCACGAAACCAGCAGTATCACCGGTGAAAGAGAAGTTTACCATACGAAATCACAACTGTCAAGCAAAAGGTTGACCTTCCCAGCATGCGCCTGGAATTGAAAAGCTATCATTCGAGATTTCTGAAAAACTTGCCCTTTTTCTTGTGCTTGGAAATATAAGATTTTATTTCCAGTATGACTAGTTGCTGCAGCACTACGGCCGCGGATAATCCTGTTTGAGTGATGATTTCTTCGGCGAAAGCCCCTTCGTCCCCGATAGCCTCGATAACAGCCCGCTCATCGTCGGTGAGAATGACCTCTGTTTTCTTGTGCTTCCCGGTGTCGGATCCTGTATCGTCGGTGACCATCATTTTGGTGAAGATGTTTTTCAGATCATCGATAATCGGAAACTGTCTATTCAGTTCAAAATATTTCTGTTTTCCGAGCATTCGCGATGTGAGAAGACCGGCCTTCTCCAGATTCACAAGCTCCCTTCCTATCGCTCCCGAAGGTCCGTCCAGTTCTCTGGCCAACTCACGCACATATATTGACTCGTGAGGATGGGTAATGAAAAACAATATGACCTCGAGGCGTACTCTGGAAGAAAAAAGCCGCATGAGTGCGGGAGGTACTTTCACTGAGGACGAATCATCTATCAAAATACTACTTCATATGAGTTTCCCACGAAAGCTGGAAACTTCCTATTGGTCTGTAGAACACCATCCAGTAACAGTGCCAAACGATCCCACCCTCTGAACAGGATGTGAAAGCAAGGGGGGGAGACCTGTTCAGGGGTTGTATCAGATTTGTTACAATTGTAACAAATCTGATACAACCCCACAAGCGTGCATATATCCGCGCTAGCAAGCGTATCTGTGCCAGCGTGCGCAAGAATCCTTGCGATAATTATCGCCCTAATCGGGAGCGCACGCTCCGGTTGACCTTCAGGCAGTTTTAGTGAGGCAAGAGATAAACATCGGCTTTGACCGATGACAATATGGGCTTTCCCAGTACGGAGATGAGGATCGGTTTCAGGTCTATCTTTGTTTCGGTGGGTGGTGGCCCTTCGGCTCCTCCCGTCCGGTTGTCGGGGCCCCCCGGACCGTCGAAACCTCCTTGAATATCGGGCCCTCCGGGGCCGTCGAAACCCGATTGACCACCGGATCCTCCGGGATGGCTAAAATCCCGTTGACCACCGTGCTCTCCGGGACCATCACCGGGTCCGTCGAAGTCCGGTCCGCCTCCGGGTCCGCCCGGACCACCGGAACCCCGCCTGACCTCCGGGTCACCGCGCCCGTCGAATCCACCACGGTCATCAAATCCGGGGTTTTTATCATTACCCATTCCGTCATCGAAAGACCGTTCCATCCCATCGTCAAAGGGGCGGCCTCCCTCTCCCATGGGGAGACCGTCCACAAAAGAGTCTCCCTCTTCGGAAGGCGGTGACACATGCCCCTGGTTCTTGAAACCAACACCGGATGACTCTTCGGTCATGTACCAGGCTTTGGCCGATTTGTGGTGGATGAGGTAGCCGAATCCCAGTTCCACCAGTTTTTTGGCATCTTCCTTCATCTGTGCGGTGTTGAGTTTTGATCCTTCCTTGTTCGCTACCACCGCTGCGAGAAACGTGTTCTCTTTAAGCAGCTGGTCGAATTGCGTCGGCCGGCCGTACTCCACTTCCACCCCCGGTCCGGTGATAATCGGAAGCCCGTGAAAGGTCTGGTACCATGCGCCTTCGGTGGCCACCGCTTCCCACAGCAGCGGTACATCGATCACACCCAGCCCCTGTTCGTTCTTGACTGCCGCCGCCGCCGCCGGTTCTCCTGGGACGGCCGAAGGACGGACCTTCAGGTTCATCCGGGCGCACATCATGGCGCTCGCGAAGAGCAGGACCAGGATGACAGCCCGGGTCCGGCCGCGTACGGTCCGTTTACGGAATACGGATTCCAGGGCGGTGGCAAACAGCAGGGCCAGCGCGATGTGCAGCACCACTCCGAACCGGCCGCTGTAGGCTATCCGGGAAAAAATAGGGAAGATCGTTTTGAGCGCAGCGAAGGGAAGGGGGACCGGTGGTCCGAAGAACGAAAGCCTGAGGTCGATTCCCAGGGTAAAAAGCCAAAAGATGTAGGAGATCCCGGCAAAAAGCAGGTGAAGCGCGCCTCCGGCCTTAAAAATAATCAATGCTCCAAACGCCACCGAAGCGGTGAAAAGAACCCAGGGGCTTTTCAGCACGTGCAGCGGTTTCTCGGCTGTGATGAAGAGGGAAGGATCGGTTTTTCCAAATTGGCCGGGGAGAAAACTTCCCGGTGAGACTCCCTGTACTTTACCGGTGGCCAGACCTTTGCCCAGAATCGGGTAGAGAAACGGCATGCTGGCCGAGAGGAAAATCAGGTAGATTACGAAAAGTCTTATGGCCGGTTTCCACCGGTGTCCCGGTTTCTGGGTTCCCATTATTGCCGGTAGCACTAGCAATCCCAGGACGATCCCGAAGGCGGCGAAAAACCAGTAGAAGATACCGCACAGGGTCAGCAAACCCGCTGCTGCCAGAACAGTTTTCCTGCCTCCCCGCCAGCAGGCCTCCAGCATCCAGGGTATGAACAGGATGAGAAAGCAGCTCAGGGCCTGGTCGGTATTGCCGTCGAACACGCTGCAGGAATAAGGACTGACCGTGTACAGGACCGCCGAGACAGCGGCGATGTCCCGGCTGACCTGGAACTGCCTGGCGACGGCGAAGAACGCCAGCCCGTTGACTATCAGAATTGTCATCGCCAGGAGATTGATGTCCTCCGGAAATCCGAAAACCATCCGGTAGAACCCGGTCAGCGACAGCCAATAGTAGCCGGGATTTGTCAGGTACATATCGACGCCGAACGGATGAAACCATAGGGTAGTTTTTCTGAAAAGCACGGGGGATTTGGCGATCTCCGGCGCGCGGTTGGCCAGGTACCAGGAGAACCAGACCGGAAAAATGTTACCGTCGTGAATCGCCGTTTTCTCACTGACAATATGAGTACCGAAATGTGTAAACAGCGGCCAGGTGATGATACCTATCCCGACTATCAGAAGCAGTATCACCAGGCCTGCTGCAGCAAACCGTTTCACGCTGTCGCTCCTTACTGTGAGGTAGTGTTGTACGGATGAATATAGTCTATCATCTGCACTGAGTACCGGGCAACATGTGGCGCAAGCATGCGGTGCTTCAGACGCAGGGATACTCTCTTTACCGCCCCTGCACCCTATAGATGATATACGCTGCTGGAGAGGTGACGGTCTTGGTAAATCCGGGAAGCCAAACGAAATTTCCAGATAAATCAGAATACTGCAGCTTTCGAATCAACGGCGGAAAGAGGCGGTATAGTGTTTTGCCGGTGGTTGTCCAACCTGCTCGGTTACCGTGGAAATCCAGTAACGGTGGAGGATGGATACGATTATGTTGCTTTATAATTAAGTTTGTGGTTATAATAGATGCCGCAAGCATTAATTGTATCTAATATATATCATAGTAATGCATTTGGAATGGAGGCAGTATGATGACTAAGACCAGACTGGTGCTCGGCTTGCTGATACTGGTGTTGTGTACGAGCAGCGCTTTTTCCCAGGTGGCGATCATTCTCGACGGTGAAGATGTTCCTCTGGATCTTCTCTTTAAAAACGAAGAGGACCTGCTGTTTATTCCTCTCAAAGCGCTGTGTGACCGGCTCGGTGCTACGTACAAGTACAATCCCGAAACAAAGATCGTCCTTCTCATGAAAGACCGTGACACCATCAAGCTGCAAATCGACAACACTTTGGCCATTGTCAACGACGAGTGGAAATACCTGAAATCTCCCGTTCAGCGAGTGGGGGAGCAAATCATTGTTCCATTCGAGGCGGTAGCCGGTTTTCTCGGATCGAAGGTATCGTTCAGGACATCTGCCGCGGCCCCGGCGCCCCCGGCGTCAGCTGCGCCTCCGGCGCCTGCTCCCGCCGCCCCGGTAACATACGAAGCACCGCCTCCTGCCCGGGTTTATGAGCCAGAGCCCGAACCCGAGTTCTTTACTCCGTCCGAGGATTCCATATTCGGAGACGTGACCTATGCCCCGATGGAAGAACCATCACCGTTCACTGTCAAGCACAGGTTTTCCCTTGGATTTTACGCTGATTACTACCGGCCCGACGGCTGGAATGTCAACGGCCGGCGACTGGAAAGAAAGTTCGGTATCAACGGGTGCATGCGGTATGGTTTGGGATCGCACTGGGTTTTCGAATTCGGAATGGGACACTGGTCCAACTCCAAGGATGACATTTATTTCGGCCGCGGCGTTCAGGGCACCAACCGTCTGGAATTGGTCCCTCTTAATGTCGATATCTATTGCTATTTCATGAAGGATTCACGGTTGAAACCATTTCTCGGTTTGGGTTTGACGCATTACCGGGTGGAGCACAAGTACTGGAACGACAATTCAGAACGGGTCGAAACCAAGGACGCCACTACCGGGTTCAATGTGACGGGTGGTCTGGAGTATTTCTTTACTCCTAACTTCACCATGTTCAATTTTATCAGGTACACGCATGCTGACCTTGGTCTTCGTTACATCGCCCCGTTTGTCCCTGGCACCGATCTTGATTTCAACATCAAGCTTAATGATCTCTTCTTCGGGACCGGTTTCGCCTTCTGGTTCTAACCTGAACAGCATCCAGTGATACCACCGATGTGACGCGGGTATCGCCGAAGGGTAGAACGTGCCAGGCCGTGCGGGACCCGCTGATCGTATGAAGGCGGCGGATCTTTGTTGAGTGCTTTAATTTACGTTTACGTCGGGATTGTCGTAACCCTCATCCTGCTGGATGTCTCTCTTCTTCTTACCCGTTCCCGCCGCAAGCTCCGCCAACCCGATACGGCCGTTTCCACGGAGATTGCTGAGGTTCCAATCGAGGATAAACCCGGGGAATCCGAATCCGAAGAACCTGAACAGGCTGCAGTTTCCATTGACGACCTGGACGAGATGCTCCAGGAAGCCGCTGACGTTACAGCAGATACCGAAGTAGCAGCAGATGATGACGAGATGCTTCAGGAAGCCGCTGAAGTTACAGCAGATACCGAAGTAGCAGCAG
>CAYSPT010000034.1:38582-44348 GCA_964432985.1 uncultured bacterium | reverse complement strand
ATGCTTCAGGAAGCCGCTGAAGTTACAGCAGATACCGAAGTAGCAGCAGATGATGACGAGATGCTCCAGGAAACCGCTGAAGTTACAGCGGGGGATGACGAAGACGTGGCCGAGGTTCTACCGGAAGAATCCGATGAGGTTGAAGAACTTGAACAGGCTGCAGTTTCCATTGACGACCTGGACGAGATGCTTCAGGAAGCCGCTGAAGTTACAGCAGATACCGAAGTAGCAGCAGATGATGGCGAGATGCTCCAGGAAGCCGCTGAGGAAGTAGTCGCAGAAGAAGTTCTAACAGAAACGGAGTCCGGAAAATCCAAGGAGGCTGATCGGCGTGAATTGGAATCTCACCTGGTTTTCGAAATCACGCAGCGGTTGGAGGACCGTGATTCGGCGATCAGGTTAACTGCCATCCAGGAAGCTGCCCATTTTCTCAACGAAACACCGGTGCTCGAATCGCTCATCCAATGCCTTGAAGACGAGTCTTCACAGGTCAGGGAGATAGCAGCTTCCACCCTTGAATACTCGGATGATGATCGGGTGATCGAGCCCCTGATCAAGTACCTTAACCGCCTTGATGACGCACTGCTGGAAGAATCACAGCGGGTGCTCAAAATCAGGCCGAAAGAGGTGGGGAAACGGGTGCTTCGAAACGCCGAAGAAGATGAGTTCCGGCGATGGCCGGTGGCCATCTGGGATGATGATCTGGATATTTCTCCCCTGACACGGATTTTACAGGACCGTAACGTCGATTTCAGGGGCCGGGCTGAGGACCTGGAAGGAGAAGAGGCCCTTGAGATTGCTCCCGAACTCAGGGAGATCGTGTCAGACGAGGCCCTGGCGGAGAATGTCAGGAGCCTGGCTGTGTACGCTCTGGGCCGCATCCAGGACGGTTCTTCCGTTGACAGTCTCTGCTCGATCATGTCTTCGGCGCCGCCGTCCCTGAAGTACACGTCGGCCCTTGCCCTGGCCGAAATCGGTGATGAACGGGCTGTTGATACCCTGTTGAAGTATCTTCGTGACGAAAACCGGTTCGTCCGCTCTTCTGTAGCCTATGCCCTGGGAAAACTGGGATCCGGAGAGGTGGTCGAGTCGTTGGTCGGGTCTTTGAACGACAGCGATGACGGTGTTCGCCACACCCTGTGGAAGTCGCTGCAGGAGATCCGCGTCAATGAACCGCAGGTGGTCAAGAAGGCTCTCGAAAACGCCTTAAAAGAACCGGATGACGATACCAGACGATACACCGCGGAAGCCATTGGAAAGCTAGGGGACCGGGAGTTCGTCCCGCTGCTGAAATCCCTTCTTGAAGCGGAGACCGAGGCCGAATCAGAGCTGTCACTGGCTGTTGCTGGCGCTCTGGTAGAACTGGAAGATCTGGAAGCGATAACCCACCTGGTGGAAGCTTCACGAAAGCTCGACAGCGAGTTTAAAGAAGCAATCCAGAAAATGAAGACGGTTCCCGGGGGCGTGCCCCGTCATACCGATCTCATCAAGACCATCAACAAAGACCTGGCAGAGAAGAATTTTACCCCCAGTCATCTGGCGTCTGCCGAGACCACCGCCGGTTATTATGCTACCCTTTCGGCGGGAAAAGAAATCGAGTATATCCGGGAGGCGTTGAAGAATAACAGCATGTTCGTACGAGGTTGTGCGGTATATCAATTGGAGGAAATCAATTCTCCCGAAGCGGTAGAGCTCCTGCTGATGGCGCTGTCAGACAGAAGTTCATACGTTCGCGGTGCGGCTGCTGAAGTTGTCGGCCTGAGAAGTGAGCAGCAAGCAATAGGAAGACTGATGAAAATGGCCCGCGAAGAGCAGGTCAAGGATGTTCGCCTGAAGGCAATCAAAGCGGTCGGCCGCCTCAATGACGGCACGGTAAAAGTTCATCTTGAGAAGCTGCTCGAAGAAAAGGATGCCGATATAGTACGATATGCTCGTCAGGCAATCCGGAAACTAGCGTAATCCACCTTGCCCAAACGTGACCTCTGCTTCGCTCAGGGTTTCATTTCCTTGAGCGCTGCTAATTTGAGATTGACCTTTTTCCTGAAATCCGGAAATGCCGAGTAGGGAAGTGGTGGATAGGCGAGGTCCAGTTCCTCGAATGTCTTAATTGCCAGCCGTTGGTTTTTTTGTTGTTCGAAAGCTGATCCCAGTTCGAAGAGGTGGTCCTGCGTTTTCCGCACCCATGGACTGAAGGGCGCATAGTGCATACTGATGACCTCGGCATAGGTCTCCACCGCCAGTTCGAGCTTGGCCTGTCTCATGTCAGGTTCCGCTTGTTCGTCGATCTTCATCGCTTCGTCCATGAGCTGCTGGGCTTCGGTATACTTGTCGCTCGCCCTGGTGTAGAGTTCGATCCATGTCATGATGAACATGATACAGGCGATCCCACAGATCCAGAGGAATTTTACCCCGACATCCTTCCAGGTTAACCGCTTTTTCTTCTGTGTGCTCATACTACGTCTCCTAACGCGCGCTTCTCCACCATGGTGGATCAGCTGATGAAAAATACCCCTACCGAGCAAACCACCGCAGCCAGTGTGAACCAGCCGAACCATTCAAATGTCTTTTTGAATATGAAACGCCAGTCATCAGAGACGGTGGCCGTCACCACTAACGTGCTGGTGAAGACGGTAAACATGAAAAGAAAAATATGTACTGTAAGGGATCTCACGATTTCGCCTGATTTCCGTCTCCATCGGTCTTATTTGAGAAAATAGGTCGACCTTTTGCAATATCGTATGCGTTGAAAATTATCAGGATATTAAGGAGGCAGGCAATATCTATCCAGGCTTTCCCCATTTCAGAATAGGGTGCCGCCGGGCGTGCGGTTTCTCCCCAGATCTGCCAGGTTCCAATAAATGGCAGACCGTTGAAAAAATGGCTTATACGGCTCAGCACTCCGATGGCACCGGCATCCTGAATCTTGGGAAACAGGTCGCCTCCGAGGGAGCAGCCCAGAAAAAACAGCAGATTGATTGTCACGAGAAAGATAATTCCATGGATCCGTCTTCGCAGGTAAAAATGTCCCATCCCCGGTATCATCCAGGCCAGAAGACCGGCGATAACGGGATTCTTGCCGCGTACTCCCTGCGTAGAAGACTGTTGATTCCTTTTAGCCAACGGAATTATACCTCCTCTGCCGGTGTAGTAGCATACCACAAAATGCATTTATCTTCTACGCATTACTTTCAATGCGAAGCAGATAATTGTAAATAGTTATAAGAACAATCTTTACATATAATTAAATGTCGTGTTAGAATTTGCAGGTTGGAAATGTTGAGAGGAGTTGGTGCTGGTGACGGCGAGTGGTAAAATGCGCCTTGCCTTGAACGCGGTTCTTATTGTTGTACTGGTGTTTTCCGCTTCCCTGGTGGCAGCCCAGAAGCCGGTTCACTTGAAGCTCAAGCACACTCAGGGAGACGTTGATAATTACGCGGTGCGCCTGGAGGGGAAAAGCCTGGTCACATCGGTACAGGAAAAACAGGACACAACTATGAGCCTGGATTTGCTCATGAGATGGAAAGTGCTCGAGGTCGATGACGAGGGCCTCATGAATGTGTCTGTAACAATGCTGAAGGGAGAAGGGGATATTAACGGGAATCCGGAAGATCTCCCGAATGTGGGTGAATCGAAGATCATGAAGTTGACCCGCCAGGGACGTGTTGTTGCGGTCACTCCGTCTGAGCCAGGAAAAAATTATTTCGGAATGCAGTTCGAGTTTCCCGACAAAGCCCTGGCTATTGGTGATTCCTGGACCAGCATGGTTATCTTGAGCCCCCGTTATCCTATGCAGGTTGAATCTACCAACACCCTGACCGGATTCGAAAAGGTTGACGGGACAGAGTGTGCTGTGATAAAGACTACCGTCAGAGAAATTCCTTTAGAGGGAATAGACGATGTCGCCATACATGTCGAGTCGAACGGAAAGATGTATTTCGATTACGAGGGCGGCCGGCTTGTTCGCAGCGATGTAAAAAGTACCATGAAGCTGAAGATGCCTGTAGAGGTCGCTCAAGATGAGCAAGCTGTCAAGGGCGAGAATGTACAGCGTTTCGAAGGACCTGACACTCCGTGGATGGAAGAGGAAGATATAGAGGTAGAGAGCACAGTACTCGACATGGATTTAAGTCTGAATGTAAGCATGGAGCTTACAAAGGAATAGTAACCGAACGAAGTATATCGAGGAGGAGATGAAACAGTGAGCGAGTTAAAAGAAGTTACCCGGATGGAAAAAGGTGTGGATGCCCAACTGGTTTTCAGTCTGACCCGTTTCCGTGGGCGTTTGTATTTTGATATTCGTGAGTTCGTCAAGAGAGAGAACTACGAAGGATATACCAAAAAAGGCATACGGCTTGACGTCGAGTTTTATAAAGATTTCAAGAAGGCGATAGATAGTCTGGCACCAGCTATCGATGCGGAACAGGAAGCTTGAGGTTTCTGTTTCGATATCGTAGCATTATTATGCATAGCAGTATCATTCTGCTAATTGGAATATGTCTTTCAGGCGGGGCCCCACCCCCGACCGGCGGTCAAGCACCGGCCGGTACGGATTTGGATACACCCCCTCCCTCAGAGCAACTGGTTGACACCACTACGTCATCAACCGGCAATTGGAACGTGTTTCAACCGGAGAGGTACCTGCTGGGTAAGGTGCCGTTTTCGGGAGGTCTGCGTGTTTCTTCCGGTTCCAATACTTATTTCCTGGTTTCGCCTGTAGCCGGTGTGGTGGAGTTTGTTCCGGCCGGTCAGGGGCGGTTTGAAGTTATCCGTTCTCTTTCCCGGGAAAGAAGCTGGGCAGCTGTCGATATCGTGCCTTATAAGGACAAGATGGCGGTACTGGTTCCCGGTGAACACCACCTGGCGGTTTTTGATCCGTCGAAGAAACAGTATGGATCCCCTGAGCAGTTTCTCCGGTTTCCATCACCCTTGCTTGCTGCCCGGCACACGGAGCACGGCCTCTGGGCAGCGTGTGAGAAAGAGCTCGTGCTGTTTGCTCCTCAGCACGAAAAAATGATACTTCCGCTTCCCGAAACCTCGATTCCGGCGAGAAACGTCACCATAGTCTCCCGGGAATCGTATGGGGTTTCCCAGGAGTCATCTGGGGTCTCTAAGGAATCATCTGGGGTCTCCAGGGAATCATCTGGGGTATCCCAGGAATCATCTGTCTGGATGGTCATTGAATCCGGAGAAGGGGGAGCATCCAGGTTGTTGGCCCGGGTTACCCCGGATGGACTCGAGGAGCTGCACGGTATGGAAGATGTTTATCCGGGAAATCGTTGTATTGCCTGCACCGCTACGCTTGACCGGGTCTGGATGTCTTTCGGTCTTACCGGAGATGCTCCCGGCGGCCTGGTGGCCTGGGACAGCGGAACCGCCAGCCTGCTTGAGGTCCGGTTGCCCAATGACCTGAGTGGTTCCGGCGGGGGTCCGGTCATGGTAACAGCCCTGGCGTCGGTTGACGGCAGCCTGTGGCTGGGAACCGACAGCGCAGGAGCGGTTCGCGTCGAAGTACGACCTGCGGGCGAATCGCAGCTGGAACTTACCATACTGGAACGTTCACCGGATGAGTTAAACGGGCGGATTGTCTATGACTTCATCCCCGACGGCGGTAATCTTTACATTCTCACCACCGGCGCCATAGCCAGGTACCAGAAACCGTAACGAATTCCTCTCGCTGAACTCTTCGAGTATCAGTTATGCACAATAAGCCAATATGAGCGAGCGCTTTGCGCGCGCTTTAGCGCGCAGCAACAGCGAAGCGAACCC
>CAYSPT010000034.1:23752-38482 GCA_964432985.1 uncultured bacterium | reverse complement strand
GCGCTCTTTAGCGCGCAGCAACAGCGAAGCGAACCGAAGCTGTAACTCGACAGGCTGGTATTACGGTATTGTAGACGTAGGTCGTAAAAATGACAGGAAGTCATTTTTACGAGCAGGACCCTTAGCGGAGGCGCAGCCAGGATGGCGAAGCCGTGAGCGGTCAACAATACCGTAATACCAGCCGTCACTCTTTCAGAAATACAAGAGCAGATTCGCGCTCCAGGATGGAGATGACGTCTCCGTTGGTGAAACTGCCCTCGAGAAGCTGGTTGGCAATCTGGTTTTCCACCAGTTTCTGGATAGCCCGTCTCAGCGGACGCGCTCCCAGCGAGCTGTCGTATCCTTTTTCGATGAGAATAACCAGTGCTTCCCGGCTGACCTTGAGGCTGATGTTGCGCTCGTTCAGCCGGCTCTGGATCTGCACTATCATCAGGTTGGCTATATCGATAAGCTCGTCCTTGGTCAAGCGCTGGAAGACCACTATTTCGTCTACCCGGTTGAGAAACTCCGGCTTCACCGTCCGCTTGAGTTCCTCCAGGAGTGTTTCCTTCATCCGCTCGTAGGCCTCTTCCGGGTGCGCGGGGAAATACCCTATCTTCTGGTTACGCTGGATGCGATAGGTGCCGATATTCGAGGTCATGATAACTATACAGTTACGGAAGCTCACCGTGCGCCCGTGGCTGTCGGTCAGGATGCCGTCCTCGATGACCTGGAGCAGGGCGTTGAACACGTCGGGATGGGCTTTCTCAATTTCGTCGAACAGTACCACCGAGTAAGGCCTCCGCCTGACTTTTTCGGTGAGCTGCCCGGCACTGTCGAATCCCACGTAGCCCGGGGGTGCCCCGAACATCCGCGACACCGTGTGCCGTTCCATGTATTCTGACATGTCCACCCGGATGAGAGCGTCCTCGTTGCCGAAGAGGTACTCAGCCAGGGCACGTGCCAGTTCGGTTTTTCCCACCCCGGTGGGTCCGAGGAAGATGAAGGAACCGGAGGGCCTCTTCGGATCTTTGAGCCCGGCCCGGGCTCTTCGTATAGACTGGGCCACAGCCGTGATAGCTTCGTTCTGCCCAATTACCCGCTGGTGCAGGTCTTTTTCAAGGTGAAGAAGCTGCTCTGACTCTTCCCGGGTGAGCTGACTCACCGGAATACCGGTCCACCGGGCGACCACGCTGGCGATGTCTTCCATAGTGACTTCCGGCTTTTTCTTGGATGTGGCGGTAGTCTTTCCCCACAGGAGCCCGGACAGCTCTTCCTGGACCCTCAGGCTCACGTGCAGCGAATCGATTCCCGTGCGCAGCGGACCGTCGAGAATGGAAACCCGGCCGTCATCTTCCTCAACCGATTTCAGCTCTCTGAGTCTCACCGCTGCCGCTGCTTCGTCCATCAGGTCAATTGCTTTGTCGGGAAGAAAACGGTCGGAAATGTACCGTTCCGAAAGCCGGCAGGCGGCATGAACGGCCCCGGTGGTAATCAGAACCGAGTGGAAGTCCTCGTAGCGGGATTTGATGCCCATAAGAATAGCTTTGGCCTCTTCCCGGGTTGGCTCCTGGATTAAGATGGGTTGGAACCGCCGCTCCAGTGACGAATCTCCCTCGATGTGCTTGCGGTACTCCGCTGGGGTACTCGCTCCGATTACCTGGACTTCTCCCCTGGCCAGAACGGGTTTGAGTATGTTGGCGGCGTCCATCGTACCGGCCATGGAGCCTGTCCCCACCAGGGTGTGCAGCTCGTCGATGAAGAGGATGATGCTTCCCTTGCTGCGGACCTCTTCGATAGTGTTCTTCATTCGCTCTTCGAACTCTCCCCTGAACTTGGCTCCGGCCAGCATAGCCCCGATATTGAGCATCATGATACGATGGCCTTTCAGCGGTTCAGGCACGCGGTTACTGGCTATCCTGATCGCTAGCCCTTCTACGATGGCTGTTTTACCGATCCCCGGGTCTCCAACCAGGCAGGGATTGTTCTTCATCCTGCGGCACAGGATGTGGATTACCCGGTCTGTCTCTTCTCCCCGGCCGATTACCGGATCCAGCTTGTCGTTCTCGGCCTGGTCGGTAAGATCGGTGGCGTAAAGGTCCAGGGTCGGGGTTTCTGATTCTTCGGAAGTTTCGTCCTGGCTGATGGCCTGGCGGTATCGCAGAAGCTCGAGCAGTTTCCGTCTGAGCACCTCGGGATCGACTCCCAGGTTGGATACCACGCGGCGCGCGATTCCCTCTTCGGCCCGGATCAACCCGAGCAGGAGATGCTCGTCGGTGACGGTCTTCTCGTTAAGTTTCTGGGCTTCCTCAACTGACAGACGCAGCACCAGCTTTGCCATGTGTGTGAGGTCCATCTGCCCGATGGATCGCGTGTGCTCGCTGCCGGTCAGTTTTTCAACTTCGGCGCGGATAATGTCATAGTTGATATGAAAGGTGTTCAGCACTTTGAGTACCAGGGGCGCGGGATTCCTTGCAACAGCCAGAAGTATGTGCTCCGTGCCTATATAATTTTTATTGAGAAGCGTTGCTTCGTTGTGTGAAAGGTGAAGCAGGTGATGTGCGCGCTTCGAAAACAGATCATACATGGATGGTTTGCCGCCTTAAAATACCGTAATTGGCTTGAAGAAAATGTGTGATACTAACCCATAAAAGTATATCACTCGCCAGGTGCAATGTCAATTTTGGCACGATCTGTTTTCGAGGTGTTGAAAGGGGAGGGATTGACAGACAATGTTACTGAATCATGTCCTGCAGGCCAGATAGAAAGCTACAAGCTGTCTGGGGTTTTCTCTATCAAAACAGGAATGTATATTCGATTTGGCATGCTTGGCATGTTGGCATGCTCGGCATGTGCTGTGTTAGAATACCTGTAGGGCCCGTTGGCGGAAAGGATGGTGGATGTGATGCTTGCCGAAAAACGCGTACTGCTGGCAGCGGTGTTTCTGGCGGGTATGGTTCTTTCTGTCCGCCCCGCCCTGGCGAATGAAGCGGTACGGCTCGAGCTCAAGCACCGTGAGGGGGACAGTAACCAATACATCGTCAGGATGGATGGGAAAAGTGTCTGTCAGACCGGGGACAGAAAAGACTATTTTTCCATGTTTTTCGAGATGCTGCTTTCCTGGACGGTCCTCAAGTCTTCCGGTGACGGGACATTGGATGTGAAGGTGACCGTCGAGAAAGGCACTCACACCATCAGGGGGCGGCCGACCAAGTGTCCCTATGTCGGGCATTCGGCCACAATGACTATCAACCGCAGGGGTGAGCTACTTCAGCTCGACTCGAAGGACGCCGTAATCGATTATATGAAGATGCCCGTGACGTTTCCTGACAGACCCCTGGCGCCCGGAGAATCGTGGACGGCAACTATCAGCTACAAACCGGATTTTGCCACTCCCGTTGCCGCCACCTACACCTTTACCGGGTATGAGACGATAAACGGGTACCACTGCGCGGTAATTTCATCGGACATACATCTCGAGCCAACCGAAGGCAGCGGGGAGATAGGGCTGGCCATGGAAGCCAGGGGGACCATGTATTTCGCCGTGGAAGAAGGCTTGATGGTCCGCAACATGATCGACAGCACCTTTACCGTCGAACTGTGTGTAGATCCCATGGAGTTCACGCAGCCCGCTGAATTACTGTCCACCATCACCATGGCCATGGCCATGGAGCTTCTGGATAAAAAAGATAAATAGCAGCCCTAAATTTAATAAAGGAAATCCTTCGGCACTTTTTTTCGTTCTCATAACTGGTTGAGTATCCTTATGTTAATCTCTCTGTATGCATTGATTAAACATCTTCTTGATGTTACAATGAGCGGGTTAGCAGCCCACCAATTAGGCGGGCTTACAAATCGATTCGGAGGTGCTTTACGCTTTGAAAGCTAAAAATGCAGTCGTGTACATAATCGTTGCTATGGCCGGTATTGGTGTCGGATTTCTCATAGCTCACATGGGAGGGCAGGGGCCGGGAGGAACGGTCAGCCCGGGGCAGCAGCCCGGTGTCACGAGCGGTGGCGGACAGTTCCCCGAAGGGCCTGGTATATCTGGAGACGCGGGTTCCCAATCCGGTTCCGAAGGAAAGGGACAGGGAACTAGTGATGTCCGCTCTACGTGGCAGGAGGGGACATCGATGGGGCAGAAACCGCCCGATCAATCCGGCGGTAGCAGCAGTTTTTCGGCCCAGCAGCCTGCCCCGCGTGATGGAGAATCCACTCCTACCGACCAGGAAGAGCAGATTTTCTCGAAACCTGATTTTGTTTATGGAAAACTCGACAAGGATACGGCCCTGAGCAACGAGCAGAAAAACTATTTGAATCAGCTCCTCACGCTCCAGTCTTATCTCCTCGACGAGGAAAAAATTTACAATTTCGAGCAGGTTCTGGGACGAAAATGGACAGGGTCCACTATTTATACTCCGCTGGGACTGGCTGTTATCAAGCCGGCCATTTTCAAGTCTCTTCAGTCTGGAATCAGCGAAGGATTTCCCGAAGAGAAATACGGCAAATTGAAAAGTCTGTACCAGGGGGCGTTGAAGTTCTTCTGCAGAGTTGAAGGAGCACTCAGATATCACCAGGACCTCGTTAACCGCAGTATTGTGGCCCCGGATAAAATCCATGGAGTCTACAACAAGTACCGGGACGGCCTCTTAAAGATCGATTCCATTTATCATACCCTTCTGCCCAGTTTGAACGATCCTATACGGTTTTTACTGGTCCGGGAGATGCTTATCAGTCACTATCTCGATGTTTTTGACCGCTTGCACAGAGAGGGCAAGATCATTCTCAACGAGCTTCCACGTGATTGGGACCGCAAGGCTCATGGTAATAGTTTCGATATTGCCGGCCAAAGAAAATCGATGAACGTTTTCGAGGTTGGGGACATGGTTTTCCAGATAGGCGACATATCTGCCGATCCTCTTCCCGATCTGGATATTATTAGCTCGTCGTTAAACCTGGACAGGGATGTGAAACAACAGGCAGAAGCCACCCAAAAGGGCTCACATCTGAAACTGGTAGAATTTCTGGACAGCATCAAAGATAAAACGGCCCGTCAGAAAATTCTCAACGCCCTGTTGTTCGGTCTGGCTGTTACCCAAAGCGCCGATAAGGCTAAGGACCAGGTGGTTCCCGGCAACACGAAGATGGATACGATGATCCGTCTTTTCAAAAACTTTACCGATGAACTCGTTCTGCAGTCCAGGGAATACCTTGCCAAGTACCCTCTGATTCCGTGGATTCCTTTCAACGAGATAATGGGATTCGGGTTGTTTGACAACAAAATCATTTATCCCAAAGAGATACAGCCACGGGTTATCCTTTCGGAGATGACCAGGGTGCGGTTGATCGTTTCCACCTTGTCAGAAAAAGATCTTGGTTTCAACAGGTTGGTTCGGGGTTTCTTCGAGTCCAGAACATTCCCGTCCGAAATTGACACGGCGCTGCCCATTCTGGACTCCGATCCCATTCAAAGCCTGATTTCCCAGCGTATCGAATCTATTGAAACACCATCTCTGGAGATTCCTGTCCCGCAGGAGTTTGACCACCGCAAGTACAAAAAGCGGTTTTACGAAGAGCACAAGGAATTTTTCAACATCGGTCCGCAGGTGAAAATCAGGGCCATCTTCCACCGTGACAAAAAGGTCGTGGAACAGGCGAAAAAAGCACTCATGATGGGAGAGTTTTTCGAAGTGGTGGCCGCACAGTATTCCGAGATCTGGCAGCCACGGGAAACACTTCGTTTGTATCCTGTGAGCTACTTCGACGAGGCAATCTCCAAGGTTCTCGAAACCATGGATACCACGGATATCAGCCCCATTATCCCCATAGCCATTCCCAAGGGGTTCGTGATCATCAAAGCTCTCGAGAAGGAGCCTGCCAAAGTGCTGCCGCAGGACAGTCGTTACGCTAATGCCATTCCAATGATTTATTTCCTCGAATACTGGAAGGAAGAGTATCCTCAGGTAAACCTCATCTATGAAGGTGTCAAGGAATATGCTGATCTCCTGGAAAAGATGTCCGATCAATTGTAACTACGGCTGCCCGGGTCTCCGTCTGCGGCTAAAGGTTGTTCTGTGCGCGTGTTTGTTATCGTTACTTTTGCCCGGAGCAACAGTGGTCATGGCTGCCGGTGGAGGTTCCGGATTCTCCGTTCCCCCCGCACCCATGGAGGGGTCCATGACGCCCATGGATGCGTCCATGAGGAAGGATACCAGAGCCCTTTTCGATGTGATCCAGGTGTACACTCCGCTCATCGGCAACGCCATCAAAAAAGGTTCCTATTTCCAGGCGGTGATTCTTTACCGTGAACTGAGAAATAAGGTCGTGCAGTCGAGTTCGCCGTTGGCCCGAGAGGCGGCTGAATGGATAGACCAGGCTATTCCGGAGACGTTCTTTATGGCCGGAGAAACCGAGCGGGCCAGGGCAAATGCTGAAACGCTTGCGGGCAGGCAGAGACTGCTTCCGGTAACCAGAGCTAACGTTCACAATCTCCTGGGGCGTATCTATTACTCGCTGGATAAAATGGAAAAGGCGGAATCCCATCACCGTAAAGCTATAGAAATCTATTCCCGCCTCTTTATTGATGCAAATTCTTCGCAAACGGATGTTCCTCAGAAAGAGGAAAAACAGTGACCGGACTGAACCCGGAAAATGCAGCAGACTTCTCCTGCGGCTCGAACACAACCTTACTGATTGTACTGGTTTTATGTACCCTGCTGTCAGTCAGTATTTCGGCCCCGGCTGCTGGGAATCCTGAACCCCCACCACCCCACATGGATTCCGGGCCTGTACTTAAAGATGATGGTGATGCCGGTCACGCTAAACAGCCCGAATCGTTACGTGAAGAGCTGCAGCCGGACCTGTCGTCGGTTTTAGGGGCATTCAGGGATGTTTACTGGACGGAAACTTTTTCCCGCGACCCGGTGGCAGCCGCTCAGAAAAAGCCTTTGCCCGTTCCATGGAACAGGCTTCTGGAACGGTTCCACATCGAGGGCTTCCTGCTCGACCGTCATGTCATTCTCTCTGAAGGAGAGGTGTACCAGGCCGAGGACCGGCAGCGCCAGATTCATTACGGCTGGATGACCTCGTACTCGAGCCTGGTGGGCATGGCCTTGGAACGGGACGACATGGCTGAGGTGGAACGTATCAGGTGCCAGATGGTGGACACGTTACGAAGCCTTGATTTTCCGGGCCGGGATCGAAAGCTCGGGCTGGTCAACAGCAATTTTACAAAACTGTTTCTCCAGGCCCGTGATTATCCTCGGGCCGCCGGCGCCGCCCGGGACCTGTACCGCTGGAATGACCTGGAGCCCTCCCTGCAGCGAGACCTTCTCTGTATTCTTTTTGCTGTCGGGGCCCGGGCGGACACTCCGCTGCAGCAGCGGTTTCCCGGAGTGGCCACCGGTATTGAGGTCCGCCCATCCTCCTGGTTTCGCAGTCTTTTTCGGATGACCGACCCGGCTTCCCGAGTACCTGCATACCACAAAGATGAAGAGCGATTACAGATTTATTACTTTACACTCCAGGCATATTCACAGCTCCTGAACCTGGCTGCTGCTTCCGGTTCCATCGACAGTGTCATCGCATGTGGTGCCCACCTGGAGCGCGCCTTCAAAATTATAGCTGGAGATTCAGGTCAAGCCTGGGCTGTGGCCAGTCGCACGCGCCTGCTCGATGGACTGTCCCATCTGGTTGAGGTCCATCTTCCCGGTGATACCGACTTTGATCTGGGATCCCCGCTGCTCAAGAAAAAAGATCGGAAGTACCATGAGTATGTTAAGCTGCTCGAATTTCCCGGGGGTTTTTTAACTGCGGCCCTGGTGGATGGTGCTGCGCCCGATCCGAAACGGAGGATTTTTTCCGGGCTGGCCAACTCCACGGCCGAACTGGCGGTTATTTTGATTGAACAGGGTGATGACGCAGGGGCCCGAAAGGCCTTCGATGCGCTGGCTGACCTGATGGGTACCGCTCGCATAGACCGGCGGAAAGACAAAGTAGACCAGATATACGATGAATTAATACGTATCTACATCTTACGGGGGGGATATGATAAAGCCCGCGGGCTTCTGGATGAATTTATCGACCGTGCCCGGGGAAAACGGAAAATGTACCTTACCTTCCTGTCGGCTGAATGCGAAGTTTCGGCCGGTGATTTGGGCAGGGCCTGGGAGCTCTACTGGAAGGTCGCAGAGGATTTGGACGGGTAAGTTGCTCTGGAAGACCAACTTTTGCTACAATAAGTGTTCGCTAAAAAACCTGAAGAGAGGTGGAGAACGAGTATGAAATGCGTGTACAGTCGTAGGAGTAATCTCATTCCATGGCAAATTTTAATGCTTTGTCTAATTGTTATTCTTGTATCAGAAACTGCTTCGTGGGCCGTGCTCAGCACTGGTCAGCTTCCCGGGTTCCGGTCCGGATTGACTGGTGATCCGATCATTGCCAGAGCGGGTAACGATGAGGTAGTCATAAAACTTAGTGACCTGCGGGAATTGTACCGGAGTCTCGATTCCGTTAAAAAACGGCAGGTAGCCAGGCAGACCTGGAGAAAACTGACCATGGTCGGGATGTTGGCTGATGATGCAATCATGCGTCACATCAGCCGCAAGGAGGTTGTACTCTCCGGAGAGCTTCTGCAGGAGGCCCGCCGTCAGTCGATTATCCAGGAATATCTTTCCAGGGAAATAACCAACCTGGCCCGCCGCGTCACCGACGGGGAAGTCAAGGAGTTTTACGAGCAGAACAAGCACTATTACTCACTGATAAAATACGTGGTTTCTACGGTCAAGTACAATACCATGGAGCAGGCCGACTATTTCCGCACGACCTGTGAGAGCGGTGTTAAGTTCAAGAAGGCTCTCGACCTCACCAAGAGCCAGTTCTCGTCATCCGAAGAGGGCGGCGAAGGCGAACCCGGAGGCGGCGAAGGCGAACCCGGAGGGGGCCAGAGCGGTGGACCTCCGCAAGAAGGCGGATCCGAGGGCGAACCCGGCGGAAATCCCGGTGGTGGACCTCCGCAAGAAGGTGGATCCGAGGGCGAACCCGGCGGAAATCCCGGTGGTGAACCTCCGCAAGAAGGTGGATCCGAGGGCGCACCCGGCGGTGAACCTTCGCAAGGCGGCGGACCTCCGCAAGAAGGCGGATCTGAGGGTAGTCCCGGTGGTGGCGGACCTGGGGGCGAACCTCCGCAAGAAGGTGGATCCGAGGGCGGGCCCGGTGGTGAAGGCTCCCCCGGAGGGGGCGAGGGCAGTGAAGAGATATCCGATGATGAAGAGGAAATAGGAGAAATCCTGGCCTTCCGGACTGCCTACGAACTGTGGGAAATCCCGGTGGCGTTTTCTGAGGCCATGGTGGGCGTGAGGCCGGGGCAGTGCGCTTTGCCTGTCGATCCCGGTGACGGAAAACCGGTGGTGCTGTTCTTCCACGATAAGTACCGGGAATACACTCCGTTCATCGAAATCAAGGACGAAATAAAACGGGCGCTGCGCAGCCACGTCCGCTTGAATCTGCAGGATCAGGTCTTGAAGCGGCTGATGAGCAAGTACGGTGTCGAAATCAACCACGAACTCCTGACCAAGGTGAACTTTTCCGACCAGGTGCCGAGCGACCTGTCCATGTCGCAGGTCCTGGTAAAAATTTCCGGAAGTGATATCACCATCAATGACTGGTACCAGGCCATCAAGCAAACATTCCAGATACTTAAACCGGGAGTAGAAGATCTGGCTATTCAGAAGGTTTTTTACCTCAACGAACTCATCGCCGACCGGATCATTCTGAGGGAAGCCCTGGACAAGGGGTACAGCGGTGAAACGCACCTGGATAAAATTTCCGACAACATGCGGGTTGAAAGCTTCATAAACCGTCACGAGGAAGAAAACGAAGAGGTCTACAGCCAGTATATCGTTCCCGATGTCGAGGTTGAAAAGTATTATGAACAGAATAAGGACAACCTGTACGTGGATAAATTCAGTTTGCAGGTCCTTCTGTACCTGGATAAGGAAGTTGCTGGAAGGGTCAGGGAAAATGCGGCCAGATCGAACATTTTTTCCGATTCAGCCAAGAAAATGTCAATCGACAAAACGAAAGGGAAACCTTTCGAAGTCGAAGCAGATAAACTCGATCCGATGGTCCGACAGACGGTACTCAACCTGGAACCGGGAGGTATCAGTCAGGTAATTTCCACCCCGGCCGGCTATTTTATCATCAAGTACAACGGGGTAAAACGGTATAAGTATGAAAGCATAGACGGGTACCTGGAGAGAATCATCAGTATTCTGGAGGAACGAAAAAAGACCGAGTTCCGCAAGGAGTGGCTGCAAGGACTGCGGAAAAAAATGGGCTTTGAAATCGACGAAGACCGGATCCTCGAAGTAGACCTGAAATAGTACCCAAAGCAGGAAGGAAAGGCGACGTGCAGATCTCGAAGACCACGCTGGTTTGCATACTGATTGCTTTCTTCGCTGTCGGTCTGATAGGGGGGCGTCTCTTACTCAAGCCGCCTTCGGCACCTGTACCCGGGCAGCCTCCGGTACAGGTACAGGAGGGCCAGGAAGCTGCACCTGAATATCCGCGCAAAGAACCTGTCGTACCGGCTTCCCTTCCGACGCACCCACCGGATGAACCAGAGCAACCCGGCGGCGAGATTATGGACCAGCCGGAGCCTGCCGGCAGCGATGAGACTACCATGACGGATGGATCTCACTATTTGTCGGTGCCTGGCGGGGACCCGGAAGAATCGCGGGCAGCATCCACGATTATCCGGTGCGCGGACAGGTACATTAATAGTGGCCGGATCGTGAACGCAGATACGGTAGTTTTCGCCCAGTCATCGGTTGAAAAGGTGAAACAGCCTATCGTCCTTACCAGGCTTGAATACGATACGATTAAGGCTCTGCTGGATTCTCCCGGCTCTCCTACTGCCGTAGAACTCAGGGAACTGGCCGGAGCTCAATGCCGCAACGTGCAGCAGAAGAAAGCGCTGGCAGACTTTGTTATCGAGCGGGTAATTGCATCCATGGCTCCATCCGAAGCCGACATTACCGCTGTATTTCACTCCGTGAAAAGTATGCTCGAAAAGTACTATCCACAATACGGCGGTCTCAATGAATCCATGAAGAATTCCATCAGGCTGTACTGTATCCGGGAGCAGTTTTTAACGCTGGTTTTGTCTTCCTGTGAGAAGTTGTTGCAGTCAGGTGACCTGATCTTCAACCGGTTTAACCTGCCGGTACCCTGGAGAGTGGAGGGTAGCAGTTACGAAGACGGATTCGGCGAACGTCCTCCGGAAGCGAGGCTGATGTCGAAGGGAACCATCGGTTCTGAAGACAGCCTGTTTGTTATCGAGGGACGGAGCATTGTTGTCTCGGAACTCGACTCCTCGTTGGGCTCTTTTGATATCCCGCTGGTTCAGCTTCCAGGCGGGGAGAGCCTCTATAATGACATCGTGCAACTGGCGGCCTCCATGGGGGCGGGGGAGCATCGCCTGGTCCGCTGGCTCGATAATTTCACTCCCCGGTATCGTGACCGGATTGCCGAGTTTGTCATCCTCGAAATAGTCCGCAGCTGGAAGCGCAGCGCGCAATTTGTTTCAAGCGGAAGCGATGATGTTGAGACTGATACTGTTCGGCCCGAAATGAAATTGGCCTCTTTGATAAATGCCTCCGGATTCAGCGCCGAGGTGGTGCAGGTCTATCTTCAGAAAGAGCTAGCCCAGGCAATACGATGTGTTCCAACCATGATGGATGTCTGCGCGGAAGTAGGAATCAATGCTTACGTGGCGCACAAGTTCCCGTTGTTCGACCTCACCTGGATACTGCTGCAGTCGTATGCGTCCGGGATGGAACGGGTCGATATCTATCCCCGTAATGTGCTGGCCAACCGCGGGGATTCGGGTGAGTTTGACGTCATGAAAACCCTGGAGATAATGATCAAGAAAGGCTATTTGATCAGTAACATATTATTTGTTGTCGGAGACAGCATGACCACCATGCACGTAGGGATGGACGAAGAAAGCCTGCTTCGTCAGCTGTTCACCATGCGCCTGGAAGAAAAACTTCCCTACGGAATGTGGCGGGGTCGTTTGCGCGGAGTATATCTGGGGGATGATCCCTATCAAATGGCAAAAGAGCGAAACACTCTTGACGGGGGAACCTCTCCCAGGGACACGTCCTTTTCTCCCGAAATGGATAGTGAGACCCCGTCCGCCCATAGACTATTACCATCAACTTCCGGAGGAGAGGAACAGGTTCAGCCGGATACCGTTACATCGGCTTCTCCCAAATATCCTGTTATGAACGGCGGGTACATCACCGACGAGCAGGTAGATGGATTTTATCACCGGTTTTCATCATTGTTCATCACCGGGCGGCAATACCGGTTCGGCATTTTGTTCCACACGGACAAAAGAATCGTTCAGAAAGCTGTGAAAGAGCTGGAAACAGGTGTTTCATTCGATGAAGTGGTTGCCCGTTATGCTATTGTGCAAAGCCGGAAATACGAGCAGGTTTTCATCCCGGAGGAACTTCTCAAGCCTGAATTATCTAAAGTCCTTGAAACTCTTGATGTAAATGATGTAAGTGATATAGTAAATATTTGTGGTTTCGGTGAGGGATACGCCCTGCTGCAGTTACTGTCTCGGCGTGAATCCAGGGCTATTCCGTTTGAGCACCGGATTGTAAAGGATATGTGCCGGGAATACTATTTAGCAGAAAAAGTGAACACGGAGTTCCATACTCAGATAGCACGGGGAGGTGGATACATCAAGCGCTACAAGCGGTGGATTTGGCCTGTTGATTCAGCCGAAGGAAAGAAGTTGCTGACTGCCGCCGCCGCCCTGGTTGACAGCGCTCAGGTAAACGAGAAATAACGATAATTTTCAGGGGGTAATCAGAGGGGAACCGGACTGCAAGGTCCGGCCCAACCGGACCGGTAGGTCAGGCCGCTTGTTATGTGCATTTTGTCGAAAATTGGACACGATGTGCATGATTTCATACATAAAATGGGGTGGCATCTCGCAGTGCTATGTTAGAAAAGCCAGTCTTTATCATAGTTTCTGCGCGGTGCATAATAGGGAACAGAATTTGCATATAAAAACTCTGAACTACTATATATGGAAGGGTATGTCCATAGTATATAGTAAAAATGTCCCTGCGAATCCCCGCGGAGAGTGTGAGGAAGGAAGT
The DNA here is from genome assembly GCA_964432985.1 of uncultured bacterium. Lineage (GTDB taxonomy): Bacteria > Muiribacteriota > CAYSPT01 > CAYSPT01 > CAYSPT01 > CAYSPT01. The sequence goes on along the minus strand of CAYSPT010000034.1, from coordinate 25,325 downwards.
CAGCTGTGGAAATCTCGAAAACGACACTTGTAGTTACAGTAATCATCTGCGTTCTTCTTGGAGTAGTGGGGTACGAACTGCTTCTGGGCGCACGGGGAGTAAAGCTGGAACAAGTTGAAAAGCAGCCCGAACTGTCTAAAGAGACACCGGTGGCCGAAATACCGGTCGATGAACCGGCGCCGGTTGAACCCATCGCACCACCGGAGGAAAGGGTTCTTACAGCGGAAGTGACTGCCGCTGATGCGGTAACACCTGAGGCGGGAGAAGTGGAAGCTGGCGGCAGGGTCGATGTCGGCCTTGACCTCAACGACGAAGAATCGCGCCGCCTTTCTACCGTGTTGGGTTTCAAAGCCAGCTTCGTTCGGGGAAACAAACTGTTTACAGCAGGTGACGTGTTTTTCCCTGGAATCGACCAGAGTGTCCTGACCCAGCTGCCGTTGGCTTTGACCAAATTAGAATACCTGGCTCTCAACAAGATACTGGAGTCCTCCGATGAGGCGGGAGGAAAAGCAGCCGTCGAGCTGTCCGATTACATTTACCAGTTACTCAGGGACGATATGGCGGTGACCCGCTACTTCCTGGAAAATGTCATTCCCACCATTCAGCCGGAAGACCAGGAGATCGAAGCCTTTTTCGTCCAGTATGGAACCAGTTTCATCAAGCTGGACGAGCGCTACCAGGATCTTGCCGAGCACCTGAAGGAAGCTATCAGGGTGTATCTCCTCAAGGAAAATCTGGTTCGCTACATGGCGGCAGCCTACCAGGAGTTTATCCTGATGAAACGCCTAAAACTTAACTGGCTGGAGCAAGAAGTCCCGTGGGGCCTACCCTCGGAATCTACCGATGCGTTATTCGTTGCCAGCGGATTCACACAGACGAATGAAGTGCGGCCCGTATTCGAAGACGGAGGAGTGGAGGCTCTTCAAGAGCCTGTAGAAGGGGTGGAAGGGGCCGTAGAAGGGGTTGCGGGGGCTTCAGAAGGAACCCAGGTATCACCATCGATCCTTCAGGACACCGATCCGCTATTCACCATAGACGATGAAATTATTCCGGCCGGAATAATAAATACCCGTCTGCTGGCTCTTAATGTCCCCCTGGTTGCCCGCCGTGACGAGGAGAACCTGTCGGAGATCGTCCTGCGGATCATCCCGCCTGCCCAGGCCAGTAAAGAAGACCTGGGCAAGTGGCTCGGCAGTTTCGGGGCGGCGGACCGCGAGCGGGTTACCTCGACATTGTTTGCTGCTCTCGCCCGGGCCAGAATGCGTGACAGCAAGGTGACCTATGAAGGATACTCTACCGAGCACCTCAAGCTGGTAGCTGCGGTGAGTGTTGCATCGTATGCGGCAGAGGCTGCCAAGGCGGAAAATCAAAAGCTGGGATATGAAGTTATCGAAAGAATGCCCATGGCCATTCGCAAGCTCACCAGCGGCTGTTTCAACCCCACCGGCGGAGTAGATCCCAGTCATGGAACGATCTGGATGTCTCTCTATCCGTACACGGATGCCCGCTGGATCAGGATATTTCCCCGCAACCCGCTCAAGCATCTTGATATTTCCCATGACCAGGTTTCCCG
>CAYSPT010000034.1:4656-23652 GCA_964432985.1 uncultured bacterium | reverse complement strand
TATTTCCCCGCAACCCGCTCAAGCATCTTGATATTTCCCATGACCAGGTTTCCCGTATGCTGCTGGCGGGGAAAAGGATCCTTCGATACGATCAATACGGACGTCAGATGCACATGTCCGATCCCGGCGGCAGGCCACTGGATTTCAACCAGGAGGATCCCGCTCGTTTCATGATGGCGCAAAAGCTCGGTCGTGCATACCCGCTGGCTGCTTACGATGGTCTTATACGGGGTGTTTACCTCACCGGTGATCCATTCAAAGATGTTGCATCAGCCGGACCCATGGGGGAGATGCCGGCCGGGGGTGTTCCCCTGGTATCCATGGCGACAGCCGAAGGGGCCGCCGACGAGTATCTGGAGAAAATGTATACCAAGCACTCCAGCTTATTCAAACTCGGTTCCGCGTACCGGTTCAGGATTTTGTTCCACCCCGATATCAAAATAGTCGAGACTGCCCGGGAGAAGCTTCTTGAAGGCGTGGAATTCAGAGAAGCGGTATTTCGTTATGGGCTGGTTTTCCCCAGTGGGATTAAAAGAAGATTGTATCCGGCAGAGTCGCTTAAACCGTCCATTGCCAAAGCCCTCAGCCCTCTCAATGTAGGAGAGGTCAGCGGTATTTTTGAAATTGGCCCTCCCGGTGGCGGATATGCCATGGTCCATCTTATGGAAAAGGCGGAACCACGGGAGATAGCTTTCGATGAGTCGTTCGTTAAAGAAATGCTGCGTGAATACTATTATGCCGATTATATACACAGTTTTTGTGATGAAGTGCTCAGCAAAGGTGGAGGATACGTAAAGAATTACAGCTATTGGATGTGGCCGGCGGAATCTAAAGAAATCAGCAAAATGCTGGCCGGCGCCGCCACCTTGCTAGACGGAGGGAGGATGTAAAACACCCCTGTGGTCTGTGGGCGGCAGCATCGGTTACAGCTGCCGTTTGAGAGGCAAGACAGTAAGCGGAAGTCATCGAAAACAAAAAAAAAGGTGACTGCCGAAACACGGTCTGCCGGGGCGGTTGAACATTAAAACCAGGTTTTTGTACGTGTAAAAGCTCCTTAGAGAGGTGAGTGGTTATGGGAAATCATATATGGAGGGCAATCTGCCCTGAAAAGAAGTACGCCCCGACTCTGATGGTGGTCGTGTTCGTGGCCTTGATGTGCTGTCTCCCGGACGGGTCCGGGGCAGCGGTGTTCGATTTACAGCGCGGTAATGTCCGGGTCAAGTTCAACACCAGCGGGTACTCGACCACAACGGACCAGATCAATCCCGAGATCTCCGTAAGCAACTACCAGCTTGATCTGCAACGCTGGCCGTATACTGTCAACGAGTGGCGGAACAGCAACAGCTATAACATCCCCGATCTGCACATCCGCAGCACCCGCGGCGGCAGTTATAACAGTACTTACTACCAGGCCTACGATGCCCATAGCAATTTCAACCAGGGCTACATACGCCGTGTCCGTATGCGGTGGTCCTCCGGCGATTACATGGGCGACCAGTGCGAGCACAGCGGCATCTGGGGCATGATCTACGGTCACCGGCAGGACAACAACTCCTGGTACGGCTACCACTGGTGGCGGCCGGGTAACGATCCCTACCAGAACAACATCAACTGGCGGGGCTGGAGCTGGTACTCTTTTAATACCAGTCACCGGGTCAGGCGGGTTCAGATCAGAGCCTGGTCGGGGGAGCACGCCATGGATGGCATGAGCCACATCATCGGCCTTAACGCCCCACCCAGCAATTCCGCCTGGCACTTCAACCAGTGGACCGTGGGCATGGAAGTCGACATCGTGGACATCACCTACATGTTCACCGCCACCTACTACTACTCGGTTGAAAACGCCGATTACTACACGAAAACCGGGGCTGTGGACATGGGGGCCAAGGGCCTGTACTGGGGCAAGATCTGGTGGACGGAGGGCCGGACCAACGGCTCGAGCAAGCGCTGCCGGGTCTACTGCCGCACCTCGACCACGGCGGGAAGCGGTTACGGAAGCTGGATTCAGGTCTACAACGGCGCCCCGCTGATGGGCTTCCTGACCAAGCGCAGCGAGACCCTGGCCGGCCAGACCTATTATTGGCAGAAACGGTACATGCAGATCAGGGTCAACATGGTCAATCCAAAAGCCGATCACAGCAACCGGCCCTACCTGAGCAATTTGTACGTCGATTATTTCTATGACAACACGCTTCCTTACCCCTGGCGTCATTACGGCTACCGGCTGCTTCGCAACCGAAACGGCAGCGAGGGCCTGTGGGCTCAGCGGGATGGAAGCTCCCAGATGACCTACACCACCTTCAATTCCCCCGGTTACGGCAACATTGACTGCCTGGAGATCTCACGCTACAACGCCACGGTGAGGCTCAATAACAGCAGTTACGATATCCCCGACCTGCATATCCGCACCACCCGGGGCTCGTGGCACAACGATATGTACAATGCCGAAGGCTCGTTCACCAACCCGGGGATTACGAGGGTGCGTATGCGTTTCGGTTCCTCCGGCGAGCGGGATCCGGCCATAATGGGCTCCATGGGGCTGGTCTACGGCTACCGCCGTGACAACAACTCCTGGCACGGGTATTACACCTGGCACACTCCCCCGTGTCCCGAGAACAACAGCATCAGCTGGCACGGCTGGAACTGGTACAGCCTCATGTCCGACAGCCACCGGGTGAGCCGGGTGCAGCTTCGCTCATGGTGCGGCGAGTTCGAGGCCAACGTGAGCGGCGCCAGTAACCATCCCAACCACACCAGTGCGCAGCACGCCATAATGAAATGGTGCTACAACGAGTGGGCGATCCCCATGGAAATATCTCACATCGATCTGTATTACGACGGCACCTACAACCGCTACTACGACAACGGCTGGTGGGAGTCGGGCAAGAAGACTTTCGATGCCGGGGCTGACTCCTACAAGTGGAGCATGATCACCTGGAACGAGCGCGACCGAGCCGTGACCATGAAATGCCGCGGCAGCGATGACGGTGCTTCCTATGGTGGCTGGAGCGGCGACCGCGCCCAGTTCGCCCAAATGCACGACATCACCAATCGCTACCTGCAGGTCAGGGCGGAATTTACCGCATCGGGGACCACTTACCCCGGGCCGGGTACCAGCAGCAAGCTCGACTGGTTGGCCGTATTCTACGGCGTGAACCGCAAGCCGGAGTTGCAGAGCCTGAGTATATCGGAGAACATTCCTTCGGAGTGGGGCAACCAGGACAAGCGGAGCCAGATCAACTACAACGACCCGTCCCAGGCCTCCGGGTTTGCCACCAGCAATCCCACCAGCTGGGTGAAGGTCACCTACAAGGTCTACGATCCCGACGGCGATCCCTGCCGCACGGTGGACTGGCAGTACAAGTGCGACGCTCTGAGCCTCGACTGGACGGACATCGCCGACGGCGAGAAATCGGGCGCCCATTCCAGCTACCGCACCGCCTACCCGGCTACGACCTACTCCGATCTGCAATGGCAGACTCTCACCCAGGCTGACGGTTTCTATGGGGACCTGGTCTTCCAGTTACGCTGCAAGGATGAGCTTTCGCTGGACGGGCAAACGCAGCTGTACACGGACTTCGTAACCTACACGTTCTTCTGCGATAACAACGAACCGCCCACCATCTCGGCGTCGACGTTCCAGATACTGCCGGATCCGGCCTATACCACTGACACTCTGTACATCAACACTTCCATGACGGGCGCTGACACCGACAGCGTGGTGACTACCTGCCACGCAGAGGCGGACCTGCCCAACCTGGAGTTCAGGTCATACTGGAAGGTCGGCGGGAAACGGGTCGGCGACGACGCCCCGGAGCTGGCGCCGGAGAACTACGTGAAGGGCGACACGGTCACCGTGGAGGTATATCCCTTCGACGGCAAGGAGTTCGGATCTAAGGTCACGGACAGCCTGACCATATCCAATAAGCCGCCGGTGATCACCAAGATCGAGCTCACACCGTCGCAGCCCTACACCACCGACGACCTGATGTGCACCGTAGTGGCCACGGATGACGACGAGTTCATCTGGCGCAACGACGATCTCAAGGATGCCACTGTGGAAGCCAACCAGGACCCCTCGGGGAACGTGGATGGCAACGTGATCACCACGGACGTGGATGGCGACAACGAGTGGGAACTGCAACTGCGATAAGATTAAGATAAGTTGTATGTCTTTTGGTCTCTGAAGTCTACGGCTGCGATATCCGTAATCTCCGACATGAGACCTTCAAGACATACGGCTTATCTTTGAGTTTTAGAACTGCAATAGCCATACTGTTTACGCAGCCTTCGACATGAGATCTGCAGACATATGCCTTACCTTTGTGTTTCCCTCTCCTCTCAGATGGTGTAGAATTGTTCCATCTTCAGATTTATACAATCGTTATATATATAAAAAAGGGAATACCATGAAACGGATATTGCCCCGGGTGGTACTGGTTGTTTTGGCTGTTGTGCTGCTGACCGAAGTGGTTTTGCAGGTGCTCGATATCCCCGGAGACCCTCTTCTGCTGGAACTTTTTCACGGCTATGTCAATCCCCCGACGCTTTTTACAAAGGAAGACTGCTCCCCCGCCGGAGAAATGTATCGGAGCAATCCGGCCTGGGGGCACCGCCTTCAGATGGAGATATTCGCGGCCGGCAAAACAAACCGGCGGCGGATCTTCTTTCTCGGCGATTCCCGGACTGCCGGTTCCGAATTGCGGGATTCGTATCCTTATCTGTTAGCCTGGCTGAATACCGCTGCGGGCAATGAGCGGTACGAAGTGGTCAATGCGGCCGTCCACCAGGCTGATATGGCAATCGTCGAGACTGTGCTTCCGGAAGTTCTTCGTTACCGTCCCGACATCGTGGTAATCGAGACGGGAACCAGCGAGTTCTCGAATCGAGCGAGTTTTTCCAAGCTTTTCAGCGGCGGCTCGATCAGCGCACCCATCATGATGAGGGCCAATCTAAGCCGGCTGCGACTCTGGCGTCTCCTTGAGTCCATGGGAAAATCGGGTGATGATAGTGCGACAGCCGCCGAGGAAGCGGCTCCAGGGGTGCCGAAATCAACCGTGGAAAAAAAGTTCGAAGCTGGTCTTACACGAGTTGTCCAGAGATTGCTCGAACACACCTCCGGGCCGGTGATTCTCGTGGCTCCGGCTTTTCGGGCGGAACCGGGCGCCATCGAGCAGGTTACCGCAGGTGTCCGTTGGGGCTCGGGCGGTGTCAGATGGGGGCAGGGAGGGGACACCAGTAGTGAAAGAACTACCGTCAGCGAAGCGGCCGCCAGGTTGGCGGAAGGTGATCCGGCCGGGACGCTGAAGTTTCTCGAATCGTCTGCCGTATTGAAATCGCCCGAGGGAAAATGGGCGGGACTGATACTCAGGGCTCAGGCACTTCAGCGCCTGGGAAAGCACCGGGAGGCCTACGATGCCCACCGGAAAGCCGCCGATTGTTCCCGGTGGCCTTCCCAGGCTACTGCCGAAATGATCACAGCTATCCGCCGCCTCGCCCGTGAGCATGACAGGGTGCATCTCCTGGACGCCGCCGCAATGGCGGAAGAAGCCGCCCTGAATGGCGAAAAGGTATTCAGAAGCTCGGGGGGTTATTCGGAAGCCTTCTCTCTGGTCCTGGCTCATCAGTTGGATAAACTTGTCTCTGCTCCGGGACAGGAACCGGCTGAAAATCCACCCACCCCTCAAAGTGCGCCGGCCCCCCCGGAGGATTCGGATGCCGCCGCAATTGTTAAACCGGGCATCGGGAGAGGGAGAGACTTTGCGGAGGTGATTTCGCTGCCCGGCTGGAGCGAAGGGCTGCTGGCGCTCGAAGGGCCGTCCGGCCCGGCGGCCTCAGTAGTTTTCTTGCGTCTGAAAAGAGCGCAGATACTCATGGAGGGGGGAGAGCGGGAAGACCAGGCGGAGCTGTCCGGGATTATTAAGGAGATTGCGGACTCGTCGCTGGCGGTTCCGCTGCTTTTGAAGTCCCGCGATTCAGATCCGTTCATGGTTCCGGTTCTCATCGAAGCGCTTCGTTCTCCGCGTCTGAGGTACCCGGCGCTCCAGGCGCTCATGTGCGTCACCGGCGACTATATCGGATTCGGGAATACTTCGTCCGCCATGACCATGGGGGACTGTATCAGGAAGTGGGAGAAGTGGTGGGACAAGCACGGCCGGGCTCGGGCGGTGACCAACCGTCCCACGGCGAAATCCCGACTCGAGGCGGCCCTGCGGACATACAAGCGGGGAGCTCTGGTGGAACGGGCTGCCGCCTGTTATATTCTCGGCCGGAAACTGGCCTGGAAACCGGACCCTGTTTTGACAGGAAGCCGGCGTCAGGCGGCCATCGAGAAAATACGTGATGAACTGGACCTGTAAGCATGTCGAAAAAAATAAGCGCATGGAACATACGCGTATGAAACAGTCGTTGATCAGTCTGGCGGTCCTGCTGGTATTGGTGGCTTTGCTGTTGTTCCCCGTTCCCTCGGAATTCGATCTCCTCTGGGGGCCGTCCCCCCTGGTGGACGACGACGTGTCTTATTCCTTCTGGCTTTGCTGGTATCTCAGGGAACACGTGCAGGAGCTGGTTAAGTCCCCCCGCCAGGCATTGGTGACCGATCTGCTGTTCTATCCGGCTGGATTTGATATTTACCTGGAAACACCGAACATCATGGGACCGATGATCAGTGTTCCCTTCGTACTGGCAATGGGTTTCCCCCGGGGCGTCAATATAATGGTGGTGCTCTTCATGTTTGCCAACGCCGCCGCTGCCTGGTGGCTGCTGCGAACGCTGGGTATCAGCCCCTGGCCGTCCCTGACCGGTGCCCTGATGTACGCGCTTAATCCGTTCGTGGTGGAGCAGGTGGTGTATTATCGTTTCGAGCACCTGATATTGTTCTTTCTTCCCCTGTTCCTGGGGTGGTTCATCCGGGCACTGCGGGGGGGCAGGATTGCCTGTGTCATGGCAGTGCTCATGTACTGGCTGATCTGCCTCAACGACTGGTTCCACGGTATCTTTATGGCCATCCTGGGGCTGACAGTGGCCGTCCGCCAACTTCTGGACTATAAAACTACAAGCGGCCGGAAATCGGTGTGCACTCGACTGTTCTGTTTCTGCATTCTTTACAGTACCCTGGCGATCCCCTTCCTGTACCCGTTTTTTAGCCAACTGGCCGGCGGGCAGCGGGTCTTCGGCCTTTCCCTGGAATCCGGACTGCGGCTTTCTTCCACCGCTCAGAAAGCCGCCGGGAGCGGGCAGCTCATTCAAACCGTCGGGCCGCAGGGTTTTATCGAACTGCTGCCGCCGTTGTACCTGGTACTGGTGCTGGCGTTTATCCTCATAGCTCTCCGCCGTTGGCGGGTGACCGGTTTCTGGACGGTGGTGGGGGGCCTGTTCTACCTGCTGGCCCTGGGCCGGTACCTGTCACTGGGACCCAATGGGCCTACTCTTCCTCTTCCGTTTTTGCTGCTGGAATGGCTGCTGCCTCCCCTGAGCCGTCTTACCCAGACCGGGCGGTTTCTGCCGTTTTGCGTGATAGCGTGGAGTATTGCGGCGGGATACGGCCAGCACTACCTGATGGAGAAAACTGAGAGACGGTGGCTTCGCGCGGCGGTTATCCTGGTACCGCTGGTGCTGCTTCTCGCCGTGTCTTCCGGTCGCACTACCCTGGCGCGCAACAGGGTGCCTGTCGTGCCGTCCTACCTGTCCTACCTGTCCGACTCTTCACAGGGCCCGAACGCCTCACGGGGTGCGAACGCCTTTCAAGGCGCGAACGCCTTTCAAGGCGCGGTTATAGATCTGCCGTATGGGACGGGTACCATGAGCGGGAGGGCGGTATTCCTGCAAACATTTCACGGCCGGCCGATCATGGGAGGGTCCGGCGTGCAGCTGGCGGTGGGTGTACCGGCCGAGCTGCGGGAATTGTTCGAAAAACACGCCATACTCGAGTACCTGGTCCAGCTGGGCCAGGAAGATGAAAACGGGCAGAAGACATTATCCGCCGAACCTCCGGTTGATGATGTCCCCGTGCTCTACCGGCTCGGTTTCCGACACGTGGTTCTCCACCGGGTGACCTTTAAAAAGGACGTGCCGTTCAGCCTGGGAGAAATGGAGAACGAGCTCAGCGGTCCCGCTCCTCTTTCACTCCAGGAAAGAAAGCGGTTTCTGGAGGTAAAACGGACCATGGAGCAGCTCTTTGGTGAGCCGGTCTACCAGGACACCGAGGCGGTGGTCTTCCGGGTAGATGAAAGCACTGCCGGCGCTGCCGGAACACAGCATTGAACACCGTCGTTATGGTAAGATGTGCGGTAACAGCCGCAGCAGAATAAGTTGTGAATTCTTCGGATTGTATTAACAGGTTATGGAGAGTGGTGCGTACATGCCGTTGGAAGAAAATAAGCCCGCTCGTGGTGCATCCGATCCTTCACCTGTTTCCTGGTGGGTGAAAGTGCTGCTGCTGGTCTTCGCCGTGGGGCTGTTCGCCGTGGTAGAGCTCGTTTTGCAGATCGCCGATTATGGTGACACTACCGAGCTGTTCATCCCCCGGACGCGCTGGGATGGAGCAAAGGTCCGCACCTGGAACCACCGAAGCCATCACAGGTATTTCAACTACAGCTACAGCCTGACGGAATCGCTGTATCCGTTCAGCCGGGAATCATCCTGGGGAATCGAGACCCAGGAGGAGTTCCTGGAGGAGAAGCCCGAAAAAGGCATTCGTGTGTTCTGCATCGGCTCCTCCAGTGTCAGGGGATTCCCCCTGGGAAAGGGTTACTCATTCGGGGTCATCCTGGATAAAATGTTGAAACGATCGTCCCCGTACAGTACCATCGAGGTTCTGAATCCCACTAATGACGCTTTAAGCAGCACCATCATACGTCAGCTCTTCGAAGAGGCTGTCGTGTATGACCCGGACCTGATGGTGATCTACTTCGGCCACAACGAGTTCTATGGAGTAGGCGGGACCGCATCCACCAAGCTGCCGGGGATGTGGGGATGGCCCGGACATATCCTGACGGCCCTGCAGCGGGTTAAAATCTACCGCTGTCTTAAAGATGGTCATCAATGGTTCAGGGATTATGGTGAGAAGCTGCGTCTCAAGGCCAAGGGCAAGACGCTTGCGGATGAACCGCCTCCACCCTTGATGGACACACTCCCGGGAGTGCGTAATGTCCCCCCGGGTGGCCGGCTTTCCCGAAACGCCCTGACCAGATTTCGGACCAACCTGATGTCAATGATGGAGACGGCGCGGCGGCGGGGAGTTCACGTGTTGTTGATGACGGTGGATTCCAACCTGTTCGATCTCTATCCCCTGAGAAGCCAGCCGAGGGAAGAAATCCCGGAAACCAACCGTTTTAAATGGCAGAAATTACTGGACCGGGGTCGGAAGTACTGGCTGGAAGAAATGCCCGATGATGCAGTCATCAAGCTGCGTAAGGCGGTTACACTCGCGCCGTACCATGCCGAAACAGCCTACTTGCTGGGGAGAGCGTTGATAGATACCGGCCAGGTGCGCGAAGGAGTGAAATTCCTCCGGCGCAGCCGTGACCTGGACCGGGTTCCCTTCCGGGCCCGCGCCGAGATCAACGCCGTCATCAGGACGGTGGCCCAAAAATATCAGGAAGAAGAGTTCATGCATTTCGTCGATGTGGAGAGGCTCTTTTCCGAAAACGCTGAAAACGCAGTGCCCGGCCGGGATCTGTTTCTGGAGCACGTTCATTTTACGTTCAAGGGTAAATTTCTCGTCGCGCGGGAAATCATGAATGCCATCAGCCGCTCCCCCCTGGGGGAGAAGTGGGGTATCGATCTTAGCCGGATACCCATGAAGCAGGCTTATTACGAGAAGTATTTCGGGTACGGTCCTAGTGAAGAGATGAGTGAGATTAATTTCATCATGACGCTTTACAATGCTTTTCCCATCCAGGACCAGTACGATATCATCGCCAAGCGGGAGGTTGAAAAAACACGCTGGCTGAGTTTGAAAAGCACCCTCCCGGGGCCCATGGCGATGGCGCAATCCCGGACCGAAAAAAGCCTTCCCAGCGATGTGAAGAGATGGAGCGTACGTCTCGACGCCGCGCATATATGGGAAGGGATGGGTGAACCCCAGAAAGCGCTCAAACTTCAGGAGAGCGTTGCCAGGGAAGCACCCCGTCTGTGGTTCTCGCATGCCAACATGGGACGCCTGCTGGTGAAGATGGATCTTCCGGGCCGGGCCGTGGAGTCGTTAAAGAAAGCCATCTACCTTCACGACCAGTTCGGCTGGACAGAAGAGGTTCTCGACTTTCTACGCAGCAAAGGCATGGTCGAAGTTGACAGGGAATGTGCTTATCTGGCTGAAGCGTACGCCGCTATGGGATACAAAGAGGACACCATACAATGGCTCCGGGAAGCTGCCCGCCGCGGGTTCACCGGTTGGGACTACATCATGCAGGGTCCGGTGGGACGCTACATCGTCGAAGACAAGAGCACGCTGATGCGTATCGTCAACGAGAGGTAAACCATGCAAACGGTCATCCTGGTCAACGCCCGTAAAGAAAACAAGCTTCGCAGCGCCTTGCTGGGTCCCGAACTGCCTCTCCGGCCGCTTTTGGCCGCCCGAACGCTCATGAAGGATTTTTCCGTTGAATTGTGCGACCCGGCAGCGCAGCGGCGCACCTGGCCCAGGATAGCCCGTCTGCTCCGCGGTTCTCCCCTGGTCCTTGTGCTGGTGTTTTCCGATCTGGGAATTGACACCGGCGGCGATGAACTCATGGAGGCTTCCCGGATTACCAGGTCCGTGAAAGCCTTCTGCAATCTCCCGGTGGTGTGGACCGGTGTTCCCAGCTCCTTTCTGGCCCGGCTTATCCTCGCCGACGGGCAGGTGGCGGCGGTTACGGATTCTGAGGAGCCGCTGGGTGAGGTCTGCCGGCGGCTCTCAGGCAGCAAAGACCTGTCGGGAATTCCCGGGGTGTGGACCGCCGGCAGTTTTGTGGACCACCCACCCTCCAGCGGGCACAATAGAAAGACGCACCCATTTTCTGAGGACCGGAACAGTGAAGAAGCATCGGCTCCTGCGGCCGGCGATGACCTGGACTTTTTTCCGCTGCCGGTTTTCCTGCTGCCCATTCAGCGGTATGTTCGCACCACGGCTTTCGGGCCTCACATTCCCCTGGAAACGTCCCGGGGGTGCACCGGGCGGTGTGCGTTTTGCAACAACCGCTCCCGGGGGCGGTGGCGGGGAGTGGCAGCCGACGCGTTGTTCGAAGAGGTGCGTCGTCTCAACCGGCTTCTCGGGGTGCGGGCGTTTTCGTTCATCGACGACAATTTCTTCCTGGATTTCCAGCGGGCGGAACGCTTCTTCGAGTTGGTGGTAAAGAGCAGACTTAAACTTTCATTTGACCTGCAGGGAGTGCGAGCGGATGTGGTTGACCGGCTCGAAGGCTCAGAGCTCGATCTCATGGAGCGTGCCGGGTGCATCAAGTTGAGCATCGGGGTGGAGACCGGTTCCGAAAGACTGCTTGAAAAAATGGGCAAGGACCTGGATTTGCAGTGCGTACATCGTCTCAACAGGCGCCTGGCCGGAAGCCGGATCTGCCCGCAGTATCATTTCATCCTGGGATTGCCGGGCGAAACATACAGTGATTTTTCCGACACGGTATCGCTGGTAAAAACACTCCTTCAGCGTAATTCCCGGGCGTGCTTCTACCCATTTTTCTATCAGCCGGTACCGGGTTCAAACCTCTGGAACGAGGTGGTGGAGACGGTGGCTCCGCCCGAGAGCCTGGCGGGGTGGGGGCCGTTTCTGGAATCGTGCCGCTGTCAGCTGAAACGGTCGGTTCCGCCCAGTGAATGCCAGGCTTTGTACCTGGCTCTGGCCGGTTTTTCCCATCGGGGATTTGTACGAGGGATCGTACCCAGGACTGCCCTGGGGCTTTACGCGCCCGTGGCCGGGTGGCGCTTGAGGCAGGGGTACCTGGACCCGTTTCCTGAAGTGTTGATTATGAATAGAGTTGTAGGGTGGGAAAGGTGACAATGAACGATGGCAGATAGTGGTGTAGGCGTTATGAGGCTGCCAGGTTGATATTCGGTAACGATCAATTTATAATGCGGGGTTGTCTATGAAGATACTTCTTGTAAATCCGGTTTTTTGCGAAGAGTACCGCTGGATCAAGCGGGGTCAGCTTCTCGTACCCCCGGTGAACCTGGCGATTTTGGCGGCGTGCCTGGAGAGGGCCGGGCATGAAGTGGACATCGTGGACGCCAACGTGCAGTTTCTCCTCTTTTCCGACCTCAAGGAGATCATTATCCAAAGCGGCGCCGATATAATCGGAGTCACCGCCAAGACTCCCACCTACAACGATGCCATCCATGTGCTTGAGATTACCCGGGAGGTCATGCCGGAGGCGGTAACCATCATCGGGGGAGCTCATCCCACTGTCTGCCCCGACCGCACCATCGCCCACGACTGCGTGGACTACGTGGTTATCGGGGAGGGTGACGAAACCATTACCGAGCTGGTCGATACCCTGGCCGGCGGCGGCGAACCGGGAGAGGTCAAAGGGATTGTGTTCAAGCGGGAGGGCAGGGTGGTGAAGACACCGCTGCGCCCATTGATCAAGGACCTGGACAGCCTGCCGTTCCCGGCATATCACCTGCTGCCCATCGAGCGTTACACCCTGGGTCCCCAGCAGCTGGTAGCGGCCGGAGGGACGCACACGACCCCCTATATGTCCATGATGACCAGCCGCGGCTGTCCCCACCAGTGCGTGTTCTGCTCCACCTACACGGTGTTCGGCCGCCGGTGCCGGCTCCGCTCTCCTGAAAATGTTTTCGACGAAATCAAGCTGCTGGTGGACCGCTTCGGTATCAAGCGGATAGATTTCATGGATGATACGTTCACCATCGACCGCCAGCGCGTGGTTGACCTGTGCCGTATGATCCTGGCCGCCGGTCTGGACATACGCTGGTTGTGCCAGACCAGGGTGGACCGGGTGGATCCGGACCTGCTCGCGCTGATGCGTGAAGCCGGCTGTGACCTGGTGCTGTTCGGACTGGAATCGGGCAGCCAGAAGGTGCTGGACAGCATCAAGAAAGGTGTGACGGTCCAACAGGCGGAGAAGGCCATCAAATGGACCAGGGAGGCCGGTATCGCCATCATCGGCAGTTTTATGATCGGCAATCCCTCCGAGACCCGCTCCACCATCATGGAAACCGTTGCGTTCGCCTGTCGTAACGACATCGACAGCGCGGACTTCAACCTGTTCACTCCCTATCCCGGTACCGAGCATTTCGAAGACATCTACCAGGATGACGAGTGGCGGGCCTTCACCGACCCGGAGTTCAATGTCAAGGTGGCCTACGTCCCCGAGGGCCTTACACACGATGACCTGGACCTGGCCCAGCGGATCACGTACCGGCGGTTTTATCTGAGACCCCGGTACATCTGGCGGTATCATGTCCTCAACCTGCGTAACCCGGGAGTGTGGAAATACTACCTCAGAGCGTGCCTGGCGCTGGTGACAAGGGTTTGAAGCTCATGAAAGTGCTCCGTTTTCTGGCGCCGGTCCTGGTCACTGTTCTTGTGCTGGTTTCCCTGGAAGCGGGATTAACGTATCTAAAATGGCCCCCGGGCGGGTTTCTGACCGACCCGTTTTTCGGTTACTCGGAAAACTATCCCCCTTTCGTGCCCGAACACATTGACGGGGAAACTACTGTACTGAGGACCTCTCCCAATCTCACCCGCTCGATTCATCTCCAGGGATTCTATCCGCACAAGAAGCCGGGCTCGTTCAGGGTGCTGTGCACCGGCGGCTCCACAGTGAACGGGGGGGAGAACAAGATCGGTTTTCCCTTCGTCCTGTCGTCGCTGTTGAACCGGGCCGCAGGCGGGCGGACGGTGGAAGTCATCAACGCCGGCGGGCTCAACTACGATTCCACGCAGATCGCGTGGATGATGCCGTATCTCCGTGAGTTTCAGCCCAACGTGCTGGTGCTGTACAGCGGCCACAACGAGTTTCTCAACCGCCGGGTGTACCGGGGCGTATGGGGGAGCAAGCCCTGGCTGTCGAAACTGAGAAGAAGAATCGACCGCTTCAGCATCATGCGGGCCCTGCGCTTTATCGCCGGCCACGACGTGCGCAAGCAGGAGAAGAAACGGCAGAGCCCCCAGCCCCGCAACGACTTTCAGGAGCAGCTGTCACGGCTCTTCGCCACCCCGTTTACCGACGAGGAGCACGCGGAGGTCATCAAGCGGTACCGCGCGAACCTGGAAAAAATTATTTCTCTGGCCAATGAGCGCAACATCGTAGTCATTCTCTGCGTGCCGGCTTCGAACCTGGTCTTCAGGCCGTACCTGACCGATTATTCTCCCGGGGTCGACGGCAAGCTGAAGAAGAAGCTGGAGAAATCCATCAAGCTGGCCCAGCTGGCCCTGGTGGACGACAATTACCCCGAGGCGGTGGAGCACTTTTCCTCCGTGGTCAAAAAGGACCCGGGATTCTCCCTGGGGCACTACCTGCTGGCCGAGTGCCTGCGCAAGCAGGGAAAGACTCGGGAGGCATTGGCCAGCTACCGGCAGTCCCTGGAGACCGCTCGGGCCCTGGTGCGCTCCGCTTCCGGTATCGTGTCGGCGGCCCGGGAGATTGAAAAGCAAAACACCTGTATGGTGCTGGATATTCCCGCGGTTTTGAAAACAACCTTCGGGCCGTTTCCCGGCGCCCGGGGGGCTTTTATCGACTACTGCCACTTCACGGGGAAAGGCAGCGCCGCCGTGGCGACGGCCATCGAGCAGTGGATCGTGAAGCAGTATTTCTGGAAGATGTTCCTGCAGGGAAAGCCTGAACCCGCCGCCGCGGCGGCCAACCAATCCGATTACGACGCGATGCTGCTCGGCCCCGCCGTCCGCGAGGCGTTTCCCTTTGCCGATTCCTACGGCGCCGGGGCGTCACCGGTTGACCAATCTCCGGCGGATCGGCCCTCAGCGGATCAAGCTCCGGCAAATTCAGCTCCTGCAGGGGGAAAGGCACCGGGTTCTCCCGTGGCTCTGGCCAAGCGCCTGCTGGCCCTCTCCCGGCGGAACCTGGACGTGGAAGGGGGCCGGGAGTTTCAGGATGGCCTGGATGCGCTCTCCTACTCCGTTCTGATGCCCGCCCTGGTCGTTTCGCTGCGCGAGAGCCACCCCTCGGTGGTGCGTTTCCTCATTGATTTATTGAGGCAGCATCGCGTTCGGTACGAAGCTCTTCAGACGCTGAGGGTCTACACCGCCCAGGAGTTCGGTTTCGAGAATTTCTCGGGACCGCTGGGGGTGATGGAGTGCATCAAGAAGTGGGGCGGGTGGTGGAAAGCCAACGAGATCACCGTGTCGCAGCGTGAACCGGCGAAAACGGTAAAATTCAAGCGGGCGATAGCCGGGGAATGGATCAAATCCTCTTCGCTGACGCTGCGCGCCTGCGGCGCTGCCATCCTCTCAGGTGACGCAGCGGGAGAGCTTCCCCGGGGGTACCACCCGGCGGTGTACCGGTAGTACAGGATGCAGTTTTAGAAAGGGCCCAAACAGTTATTGAAAGGGCCCAAACAGTTATTGAAAGGGCTCAAACAGTTTTAGAAAGGGCTCAAACAGTTATTGAATGGGCCCAAACAGTTTTAGAAAGGGCCCAAACAGTTTTAGAAAAAAGCCCAAAATGACAGTTCGAAGGACAGTTCGGAAGAAAACTCGAGAAGAAAGAAAGTAAGATACTTGTGATCAATCGAAATACGGCGCTGTCCACTGCTGGAATACTTCTTGTTTTCGCCGCGGGAGCGCTGCTGGTGGTCGGTCCGGCCTTGTTCTCCGCTCCCCGGACAGTAGTGGGACATGTAAACTCCGATGTCTGGGCCCATGTCTGGGGATTCTGGTGGATAAATGACACGCTCTCCTCTGGTGGCAGCCTGTGGAGTATCCCCTGGGAGACGCGTCTTTTGAATTATCCCCGGGGCGGGGTCCTGTACTTCATCGATATGCTCAACGCCGTCCTCTCCCTGCCGCTTCAAAACTTCGTGGCGGTGGAGACGGCATACAACCTCCTCGTCGGGTTCGAAGTTTTTCTGCTGGGAGTGGCCGGTTTCCTTCTGGGATCCTGGTACTCGGGGAGCCGGTTCGGCGGGATACTGTCCGGTCTCATGCTCCAGCTAAGCCCGTTTGTCCTGGGGGAAATCCACAACGGTATCAGCGAGGTAATCAATGTAAGCTGGTGTATCCTGTACATTTATTTCCTGATGACGCTTCAGCGGGGCCGCTGGCGCTGCCTGACGGCGGGCCTGGTGCTGTTCGTCGCGTTCATAGGCAACTGGTACTTTGGCCTGTCGTCGTTGATTTTCACCGCTCTGTACCTGGTGTGGAAGGAGCGCCGTGGACTGCTTCGGCCCTGGAAAAGCCCTTTTTGCCGCCGGTTAGCAATAACGCTGGTGCTGGCGGGGCTCCTGACCGCTCCCGTGGCCGCTGCTTTCTACTCGTCCATTAACCAGACCGATTCCATCGTGAAGCGAAGCAAGATTCCGGACAAGCGGGTGTTTCTCAACGAGCACAACCTGTCGGACGTTCTCAACTACCTGCGCTGGACTGACTACACCTCTCCCAATCTAAAGCAGAAGTTTCACAGCGACTACCTCCACCTGTGCACCATCGGGCCGCTGGCCTTGATTCTGGCGGTTATCGGTGCCTGCAAAAGAAAAAAGGAGAGAAGTTTCTGGTGGATGGTGTCCGCTGTTTTCTTTGTCTTATCCGCCGGGGCCTACCTGTATATCAACAACAACTTCGTCAGGTTTGACGGCGGCTACATACTGCTTCCCTTTTACTACCTGTCTATCGTCTTTCCCCCCATCGCGCTGATATCGCATCCTCACCGATTCAGTATTTTTGTCATCACCGCCGCGGCCGTTTTCGCCGCCGTTGGCGGTACCTGGTTTATGGGGTGCTTTTCATCAGGTAAAAAGAGAACGGTGGCGGGTGCTTGCCTGGTGGCGGTACTGGTGGCCGAAACACTCCTGCTTTCACCGGCGCCGTTTCCCGTATCCACCGCCCGGATGACGCTTCCGCCTTTTTACGAAGCGATCTCCCGGGGTGAAAACGAGAACAAAGCCCTGCTCGATCTTCCCATGGCTTTTGACCCGTTTATTCTCAACAACCGGTATTTCTACCACCAGATCACTCACCGCCGGCCCGTTCCCTACACGCTGAACGATCCCCAGGCCACCTATGTTTCGGCACTGGGCAGCAACGCCTTCACCCTCAGTCTGCACAGCATGGAGTACCAGCAGTACCAGCCCGAGGAGCGCACCTTCTACCGGGAAGAACTGGTCCAGGCGGGATTGAAGAAACTCAGAGATGACGGGTTCGGACACATAGTGGTCCACCTCGATTACTTCGAGCGCGAGGTATCGCTGACGAATTCCGTCAACTACCTCACTAAATACCTGGGAGAACCGGTGGCAAAATCCCCTGGTTTCCTGGCCTTTAAGTTATAAGCTTATTTCACGAGCTTGCCTGCTGTGGCTGAGCCGCTTATCTCACGAGCACAACTGCCTATTTATTGTCCAGCACCTGTTTCAGCTCGTTCACCAGGTCCGGTCTGCGCCCAGCCAGGTTGCGCAATTCGAAGGGATCTTCCCTCAGATCGTATAACTCCGGGATCTCCGGGTCCCACTGAAGGCTTTCCGTGGGAGGAAGATAGCTCAGTAAAGGGATATGGGTTGATTTTTTCAGGGGAATGATGAGCTTGAACGGACCTTTTCTCACCGCCGCCAGCCTGTCTTCCCACTTAAACACGAATGACCTCCCCATGGAGGCTGAGGGTGGGTGGGATCCTTTAAGCAGGTTGCGGGTTTTTCCCTCAACAGCGGTACCGAGCTCCGTAAGCGAGCAGAGGGTGTGATAGACGTCCGCCAGGGTTCCGGGTGTCTTGATTTTTGCGGATGTTTTACTGCCGGAAACCATACGTCCTGGTAATTTCATGACGAGGGGAACCTTGAGTACTTCTTCGTAAAGGTTGTCGTGGCAGAATGTAAAAGGGCGTTCGGTCAGGGTTTCACCGTGTTCTCCAGCCAGGACGATGATAGAACGCTTGGCCAGCCCGGCTTTTTCCAGGGCTTTTAACGTGTGTCCGATTTGCCGGTCCAGGTAGGTTATCTCTCCGGCGTACAGGGAGGTGACGTATCGGTTGTAGGTTTCTCTGAACCGCGAAGAGTAGATGTCCTGGGGAAACGCTTTGAAGACGGGATCGGAATAATGCTCGAAGTAGGGAGACGGGGGATCGTAGAACATTTCCGGATCGTCGTAGTGCACCCAGAGGAAAAACGGCTGCTTGCGGCGCGCGTTTTTCTTGATCCAGGGTATGACGCCCTCGTTGAGCAGCCGGGCCCGGTAGAAACGGACCGAAATGTCGGGGCTCTTGATTACTTCGTCGAACAGATCTCTGAATGGCTCGAAGGCCGGGTCGTAGAAGAGTGCGCCCATGGCCCCGGCAGTGTAATAATCCCGGGTTTTGAGGAGCAGCGGGAGCGCCCGGGACCGGTCGGGTTCCGGTTTCCCGTCTTCTCCCCGTTTGACAGGATCGACGCCGGTGAGAAGCGAGCACAGGGAGGCGACGGTGTCCGGCGACGGTGTCCACACCGAGGTGAAAACGAGGGATTGTGCGGCAAAACGGTCTATCTGCGCCGTGTCGGCTTTGCGTCCCCCGTAGCAACCCAGCCAGTCGGTCCTCAACGATCCCACCGTGATGAATATCACGTTGGGTGAAAAATGAACCGCTTTCAACACCAGCAGGGTAATGCCGGCCGAGATCAAGCACAGCAGGACCAGGGCCCCGGCTTTTTTCAACATCAGTACTCCTTTGACTTTATTTTTCGAGGATTACGTCCGGCTTGTATTAAGCCCATTAGTACTCCTTTGATTTTATTTTTCGAGGATTACGTCCGGCTTGTATTAAGCCCATTAGTACTCCTTTGACTTTATTTTTCGAGGATTACGTCCGGCTTGTATTAAGCCCATTAGTACTCCTTTGA
>CAYSPT010000034.1:0-4556 GCA_964432985.1 uncultured bacterium | reverse complement strand
ATTACGTCCGGCTTGTATTAAGCCCATTAGTACTCCTTTGATTTTATTTTTCGAGAACCGCGTCCGGTTTGTGCAAAGCCCATCAGTACTCCTTCAACTTATTATCGAGGATTACGTCCGGCTTGTCTTAAGCCCATCAGTACTCCTTTAATTTGTTCAGGATGGTGGAGTAGAACGTCTGGATGGTGGGGGTGAGCTCTTCCAGAGGGACGGGCTCGCCCATGGTCTTGAGCCGTTCGATCTGATGGGGATTGAGCACGCTCCACATCTGGCCGGCCAGCTTGTCTTCTTCTTCGTGGGCCACTCCCTGGTTACGCCGGTAACGGATGAAGTACCGCATCCTGAGCGTCAGCGTCATGAACTTGCGGCACTGCTCCTTGGTAAGACTGCTCTGTGGTTCCTGCTTCTGCTCGAGCCTGACGATGGCCGAAAGGGTCTGGTCGAGAGGAAGGTCAGGCTGATGAAACAGCTCCTCCTTCTGGCCCCCTCCCCGGTTGGAGCGGATGGTTTCCAGGAGCTGTGACACTTCATGGGAGACGGCGTTCATCTCTGCAATCTGCATGATCTCCACGGCGGCCAGGACCAGGAGTGTCAGAATGAGAACAGTCCACACGGCAGTGGAGACACCGTCCCCGACCGTCCTTTTCTCCGTTCCTGGCTGCTGTTCTCTATCCGGGGTTTCGACCTCTCCGGGTGTTTTTTCCACGCTATCCACCAGACAATTCTCCTTACATTCGTATAGTATTCGGGCTAAATGTCGTATATGTGAAGCGGCATGTACGGGCTCGGCCGCTCAAGCAGAAAAACCAGTACCGCTATCAGCACCAGCACGACGACAATCCAGAAGGCCGGACTTTCAACGCATTTTTTCAAAAACAATTTCATGGCGGTCAGTTGTCTTCGTCCTCTCTGCCGCTGCCGGTCCCAAGCCATCGGGGGGTGATGTAATTAAGCATCATTTCGGCTATCTTCCGGTGACCGTAAACCGTGGGGTGGCTGTGATCGAAAATGAGTTTTTTCAACTGGTCCCGCGGCTGGTTGATCCACATCTTGTAGACATCGATAAATCCCACGTCGGGATCTGTGCTGTACTTTTTCAGGGTCTGACGATAGATCTGCCGGTGCTTTTTGCTCGGAGCCATCCGCTGATCGTAATAAGGGCTGTAGGGCATGTTCAGAAACAGTATCTTCATACCGTTCATTTTGGCTATCTTGATGTAGAATTCCAGGTTGTTCCGGTAGTCGTCGGGAGCTACCCGGTGGAACGACGGCGCGTTCTGGCTCACCTTGTGGTGCACCGTTTCTATGTTGAGTATTTGCTTCCGCACTATGAGATAGGTCTGGCTCTTGTACAGCAGCCCCCTGATCACCACCAGGATCCGGTTGTCGGTCATGTGAAATTTGTCTTCCGCCCAGTCCAGCATACCGTCGTGGTATCCGTAGGCGATGACCAGGAGGTCCGGATTGTACTTCAGTCCCACCTTCCTGAGAAGATAGAGTCCCTGGTAGGTGGTATAACCGGAAACACCCGCATTGATAACCTCCCAGCTTGTTTCCCCGTACGTGTTACGCAACAGGTGCTGAAGCGCTTTGGAGTATGTCTCGTATGGGGAAGCCCCGGCGCCTCCCATGGTGGTGCTGTCGCCCAGGCAGATTATCCGGCGGGTACCGGCAGGTTTTTTGAGGGAAAACTCTTCGTCCGCCAGTCCCAGGGAGTTGGTCATTTCGTTGCCGGCTCCGAAGTTGGGAGTCAGCTTCCAGAACCCTATCGGGCTTGGCCGGTACATTCGCTGGGAGCTGAGAGCGGACGTGGTGTGCAGCGTGATCTCCAGCCCGATGAAGAACAGCAGTACCGTGGCCAGCCGGTGGGTGTGGAGCCACCGGGCACACCGGGTCAGCCGGGTTTGCTGCTGCTTCCTGCGCCAAACGGCTACCGCCACACCGGCCAGTACAGCCACCAGCAGGTAGATCAAGGCAGCCATGTCAACCGATCCCGGGGTCAGGTACGGGTAGTCGGTGACCGAGAACGCCTGGCTGGGAGCCGGAACCTCCGATCCAGTGATGAATGATTCTCCCACCGTCGGATTGTTTGGCAGATTGGGCGGCGCCTTGCCGTTTTCCTCCACGTAACTGAACTGTGCGCCTTCCCCGTGGGAGGGCTGACTCGGAGCACGGGACCCGGCGGCGGTAAAATCCACGTGCTGGCCTGGTTTTGCGCCCGGAGGAATGGGCCCAGGCGGCATTTGATTGGGCGTTGTCCCGGGCGACAGCTTACCGGGAGGAATGGGCCCAGGCGGCATTTGCCCGGGAGGGTGAGGACCTGGCGGTAGTTGATTGGGCTTGGCCTCCGTCAGCAGCTGATTGGGCTTGGCTTCCGGCAGCAGCTGTTGAGAGGAAAGAGGCCCCAACGGCAGCTGTTGAGAGGAAAGAGGCCCCAACGGCAGTTGACCCTGCGCACCCTGTACGTTTCCGTTTGCTCCCCCGGTATTGTGCTGGCTCACCGTTATTCCTTCTTTCCTGTACTCACCGCTTTGGCTGTATCTTCCGTTTCAGAGAGGAGCTGTTTCAGCCTGGAGTCGATCAGAGCCTGCACGGAAGGTGAGGGGCTGGTGCCGCTGTATTGTTTTCCGAGCCAGACCATGCTCGTCGTCCCCTCTTTCACCTGTTTAAGGTAGTCAAGGCTGGTGTAATAGTTGTCCGTTCCATTGTAGGTAACGGGGGAGTGGTAGCGCACGTAATGCCAGTTGTCGTGGCGGAAGCTCCAGGCTCCATCAGCGGCGCATAGCGCTTCACCGGATCCCTGGTTGAACCGGACCGAACCGTTGGTGCCCAGACTCAGGGCCAGCGATCCAGTGGGACCCTCGGTTCGTCCCCCGGGGGGCAGCTTGGCCAGATTCTGCAGAGCGGGCAGCAGCTCTTGCAGCGAAACCACGTCTTCCATCACCCCCTGGGCAATGTGCGCTCCGCTGATGATGAGCGGAACGATGGCCGTTTCCTTGTGCGGGCTTCCGCTCTGGAAGAATATTTCGTTTTCACCAAAACTCTCACCGTGGAGAGAAGCCACCACCACTATGGACTGACGGGGAGAGAACAGCTTCTCCCAGGTGTCGAGCAGCCGTCCCACCTGCCGGTCCATGTAGCTGGTTTCTGCCAGGTAAAGCATCCAGAGATATTTTTGAAACACTGCCTCCAGGGAGGAGGATTCGAGGTCGTCCGGAAAGCTGTTGGCCAGGTCTTTGCAGAAAAACTCGAAGTAAGGAGACGGCGGGTCGTACGGAACGGCAGGGTCACCGTAGTGAACCCAGCAGAACAAGGGCCGGTCGCCTTTTCGCTGCTTAAGCCACGGCCGCACCAGGTCGTTGTTCATCCTGGCCCGGTAAAAGCGCACGTTCTGGCTTAAGCAGGTGAAAAACTCGTCAACACCGGCCGCCCGTGCCTGGTCATATGTGAGAACCGGTTCTGAAATAGACATCATGATTTCCCAGGCCTGTTTCTTGAACGGAAGCAGGCGGGATTCGGTAGAGAGCTGCGCCGGTAGCATGGCGCTAAGCGGTATTTCCGCCGATGGGTTGAACCCGTTCCCGCTCAGGATCGAGTGAAAAGCCGGCTTGCTGGTGGCTGCGGGGCTCCAGGCGTTTCTGAAAAGCATCCCCTGCCGCGCCAGCCGGTCCAGGCGGGGTGTTTCAGCCAGGGTGTTTCCGTAGCATCCCAGGGCATCGCATCGCAGTGACGACACAGTGATCAGCAGAATTCCCCTGAGAGGTGACTGGTAGTTGGCGCACCCGCCGGCCAGTACCGTCATCGCCAGCACGGCTGTAACCAGGAGCATCAGCCTCAGCAGCTTCGCGGCGGAGACTCGTGAAATATGAGATCTAGCGATCATCGTTAAGCAAATCCTCTATACTCTTTTGCAGAATCTGCGGCACCGGCGTGTTACCCAGATTTATCTGCTGGGCGATGTGTGTCGGAATTCTGGTTATGTCCAGGGGAAGTTGATCGTACATGAACTGGATCTGCTGGTCACTGAGCAGGTTGTTGATCTTTTCCAGGTAATACTCCTCGTTTTCCGCCACATCCTCGAAATCGGTCGTCACCTTGCCTTTGTCGATATCGGGCAGATATTTGAGTATGGTTTTGGCTTCTTTTTTGGTCAGCTTAAGATCGCCATCTTTGCTCTCCGCGAGGATTATCAAGCCGATCAGTGTCTGGGGGAGGGTCAAAGGCATCATGATCTGGCCGCCGCCGGTCTTCTCCGACAATATCGGCCCCACTTCCCGATGAAGCTCCCGAACGTTGAACCGCAGCCGTTTCAGCGACATGAGCTGGAAGACGGCCGCCGTCAGCAGGATCAGGGCAAATATAGTGACGAAAACGCGTTTTTTCACGGGTTTATGGACCTCCAGGTTCACCAAAACTGGTGCTCGACCCGCTCTTCGCTACGAAAACTCGTACTTACGAAAACTCGTACATACGAAAACTCGTACTTACGAAAACTCGTACATACGAAAACTCGTACTTACGAAAACTCGTACATACGAAAACTCGTACTTACGAAA